>NZ_QRAN01000014.1 GCF_003457605.1 Seongchinamella sediminis | reverse complement strand
AACGAATTCTGGTAGCATTTTGTCACGGCGGAATTTCTTGTTGGTATGGCTTCGACACCCTTATTTTCAAGATCTTTCCGTCGTTTTACTATCCCCTTCGTGAATTTTTCAGGCTAGCGGCCGCGCTCAGCAGGCCCTGGCCTGCTCCTGGTCCAGTTCCAAGGCCGCTTCCTGGGGCAGCAGGAACCAGCGCAGGCGCTCCGACTCGGGGGAAAGTTCAAGCGCATGGCGCATCCGGGAGTCGCGGTTGCGGGTAAGCTCATGGGTCGCCTGCGCCAGCTGGCCATCCAGGGGCAGCGCCGCGCCGGGTCGGCTGGCGAAGTCAGCACTGGCATCGGCGAAGGACCAGCTATCAAGGTCGGCAACCAACGCCGCTGCCTGGCCCTGGAAGCGCCAGACCGCGGCCGTCTCGTCGAAGGCATAGTAGGGCAACATCCGCCAGCCGTATTCGGCGACCAGTTCCACCGCCCTGAGCAGGTACTCGAATTCTTCCTCATCGATGAAGTAGTTGAAATTCAGCCGCACCCAGCCCGGTCGCAGCACCATTGCCCCGCGCTGGATCTGTTTCTCCACGGCGCGGCTGTAGTCCATGCCCATACCGAGCAGGCTGTGGCCATAGGGGCCGGCGCAGGAACAGCCGCCGCGCACCTGGATACCGAACAAATCATTGAGCAGCGACACCACAAAGCCGTAGTGCAGGTCCCTGTCGCCATGCCGGAAGCGAAGAGACATGATCGACAGCCGCGGGGCATCGGGATTGCCGAGAATCTCGATCCCGGGGCAGGCCCGGAAGCGCGCCAGCGCTCGCTGCAGGAAATCCTGTTCGCGGCGTTCGATTTCATCGCTACCCACTTCCTGTTGCAGCTTGAACACCAGCCCCGCGCGAATGGATTCGACGATGGCAGGCGTACCACCCTCCTCCCGGCGCTCGTGATCCTCGATAAAACAGTGATCCTCGGGGGTGACGTACTTGACCGTGCCGCCGCCGACAATGGCCGGCACGCTGTTGCGCAATACCGATTGCTTGACCACCAGCACCCCCGGCGTACCCGGGCCGCCGATAAACTTGTGCGGCGATATGAAGGCGGCGTCAATAGGCACCTCGCCCTGCATGTCGATGCCCACATAGGGCGCCGCGGCGGCATAGTCCCACAGGACCAGCGCACCGTGGCGCTTGAGCAGGCGGGTCACCGCCGCCACGTCGGTCCTGACCCCGGTGACATTGGAGGCGGCAGAGAAGCTGCCAATCAGCAGCGGTCGATCCGCGTGTTCTGCCAGGCGATCGGACAGCACCTGCAGGTCGATCTGGCCACAGGCGGTAAGCGGAACCGGCACCACGTCGGCGATGGATTCCCGCCAGGGCAGCTCATTGGAGTGATGCTCGTAGGGGCCGATAAACACCACCGGGCGCTCCGCCGGCGCTATCCGCGACTCCAGGGCGTAACGGTCCGACAGCTCGCGCGGCAGTCGCAGGTTGAGTATGTCCACGAGTCTGTTAATCGCCGCGGTGGCTCCGGGGCCACAGAAGATAACCTTGTCCCCGGCGCCGCCGTTGACCGCGCGGCGAATCTGCTGCCGAGCCTGTTCCCGCAGCGCGGTGGTCTGGGCGCCGGTAAAGGAGGTTTCGGTATGGGTATTGGCATACCAGGGCAGCACCTGCTCCCGGATGTAGTCCTCGATAAAGTCCAGCGAGCGGCCGGAGGCGGTGTAATCGGCATAAACCAGCGGCTTGTCGCCGAAGGGGGTGCGCAGCGGCAGGCGGCTGCCGATAACGGCGTTGCGGATGGTTTCGATAAGCTGGTTCACGTCAATGCCCTCTGTTGGTAGCGCCACAGCATAAGGTATGGGGAGCGAAACATTGTTCCTGATTTTCTGAAAATTGGCCATAAACAGGAATTTACTCTCGTCTTGTGCAATTATTAGAGGCATTCGTTCCTTTTTAAGAGATTAGACCGGGGTTTCGTACCTATGGACAGCACAGAACGCACCCTGCTGCGCCACATGCAGCGGGATGCCGCCCTCTCGGTCGCCGAACTGGCGGAACTCACCGGCATTTCCAAGTCGGCCTGCTGGCGGCGCATCCAGAAGCTGGAGGCAAAGGGCATGATCCGCGGCCGGGTAACCCTGCTGGAGCCCGCCACCGTGGATTTGCCGCTCACGGTGTTCATCTCGGTAAAAACCAACCAGCACAACGAGCGCTGGGCGCAACATTTCCAGCAGGTGACGGAAAATATGCCGGGCGTGCTGGAGGTATACCGCATGGGCGGCGAGGTCGACTACCTGATCAAGGCGGTGGTCAGGGATATGCCGGGCTACGACGCCCTCTACCAGCAGCTGATCAAGGCGGACCTGTTTGATGTCAGCGCCAGTTTTGTCATGGAGGCGTTAAAACAAACCACCGAGCTGCCGCTGTAATGTCCCGCTGTAAACGGAAATAGTACCTGTTCCTGCTTATGTCGTCGCGACCGGGGAGCGCTAGAATAAGGTCCACGGACCTCAACATGACCAGGGAGTTACCCACCATGCTCAAGCAACTTCTCATTGCCGGTTCACTCTGCTTAGCCACCGTATTCACCAGCAGCCTGGCCCATGCCGACGGCACCGGCCTGTTCATCGCCGGCGGCGTCAACTACGCCCAGCTGGATACCAGCATCGATGACGACATCGACTTCGATGACGATCTCGAAGCCCTGTTCGATGACAAAACTGTGGGCTACAACTTTGGTGCCGGCTATCGCTTCACCAAGTGGCTGGCGGTGGACGCAGCCTACTGGGACCTGGGTGAGTTCAAATCAGACAAGCTCCCCAGCGGCGACAAGATCGGCTTCGACACCTCCATCTGGACGGTGGGCGGTATTGTCTCGGTACCACTGTGGATCCTGGATATCTACGGCCGTGGCGGCGCTGCGATGTGGGAGGTGGATTCGCGCTACATTGACGAGGACGGCACCGACCTCTACTACGGCGTTGGCGCGGCGCTCAACGTGTTCGGCAGCATAGATCTCTACCTCGAGTACGTCCGCTTCGACGCCGACGAGGCCATCGATACCGCCGGACTGGGCGTGCGCTGGACCTTCTGACCACCACTCAACCGGGCGCCTGGCAACTGCCAGGCGGCTCAGTTTTCCAGCTGCCCCCAGTCGCCCTGCCGGCGCTGTAGCCAGTCGCGCAGCGGCGGCGGCTGATCCTCGCCGGACTCATAGCGCCGGAATACCGAGCGGTGGAGGATGGCGCTGTCGGGAATCTCCCGCTGCTCACGGCCCAGCACTTTCCAGTAGCTCTTGTAGGACCGGTGCTTGGCGGCGCTAGTATCCAGAGCCGACTTGCGTACCAGGTGCGGCTCCAGCTGCAGTCCGGCAGCCGTCGCCTGCCCGGCCATCCAGGCCAGCGGGATATCGCTGAGCATCTTGCCTCCCTTGTCGGGCCCGTAGCCGCCACCCACATCGGCGTGCACCCCGGCGAACCAGACCTGGCGAATATCCACCGCCGACTTGTCACCCCAGAGGGTGGGCTTGAAATCGGCGCGGCGCTCATCAATGGACACCGCGTGGCGGGCCACCCTGACGTTGCTGCCTATATCGCGATCGAAAAACAGGTCGCGTTCGTCCATGAAGGCCAGCACCCGGGTGGGCACGCCGAGGGCCCCCACGGTATCCCAGACACCGATAAAATCCACCGTGCCGCGGTCCGGGCCGTGACTGTACTTGCGGCGCCAGTCTCTGGCCTCGCGGCTGCCCGGCCTGGCCTTGCTGTTCTTGTAGAAATCAAAGGCTTCCGGTATCCGCTCGGCGTGCTGGCGGGTCACCACACCGCAGTTGTTGAGCATGCCGCAGAGACAGCGCACCGTGTAGGCGCCACGGCTGAAGCCGAACAGGAATATTTCATCCCCGGGGTGGTAGTTCTGGACAATAAACCGGTAGCCATCCTGGATATTTTTCATGATGCCGAGTCCGGCGGCGCCACCGCGCACAGTGGCGTAATAACTGCCCACCCCCCAGTCGTAGAATACTACCTGCTTGCGGCCATCGTCGGCGACCGGACTCACCGCCCGGGCCACCCGCAGCACATTGGTCGGATGCTCATCCTCGGGGTCGTTCCAGGTGCCATCGGCACAGACCACAATGCGTTTGTTCTCCGCTTCCATCATCAAGCTCCTTGTTGTGACAATACACGGGCGTATAGCGATGCATCCACATTGCCACCGCTCAACACAACGCCCACCCTGCATCCCCGGTTCAGTTCACGCTGCTTATAGAGCGCGGCCAATGCGGCTGCACCCGCTCCCTCAGCCACATTATGGGTATCGGTGAACAACCAGGCCATGGCCTGGCTGATCTCCTCGTCGCTGACACTGACAATCTGCTCGATGTTGCCCTGCATCAGCGCCAGCGCATCGGGGTTGGGCACGCGCACCGCAAGACCATCGGCAAAGGTGTCCGCGCTGTCGGTGGGAACGCATGTACCTGCGGCCAGCGCGACACTCTGGCCGTGGTTGCCCCGGGTGGCGGTGATTACCCCCGGGCAGGCCGGTTCCCGCTGCCGCAGCCGATGCATATAAACCAGGCCACCACGTACCTTGAAGGCACCAGTAAGGTTATGGTTCTCGTGCTTGACCCAGACCTGGCAGCCGCAGCGCTCGCTCAGCAGGGGCCAGTTGATCTGCGGCGTCGGCAGTACCTGGCGGTAGGTAATTTCAGCGGCGGACTGCAAGGCCGCCAGCGACAGCTGCAACACCTCAGTTACCCATCGCCGCCGGTTCCACGTGGGACTGGCAGTTTTGCCGGCGGGCGCAAGGATCGCCCGGCAGGTACGTCAACATCGTTGTCTCCCGTTGTGCCACCGCGGTGGGCGGCGGTTGCGCTTGCCCGGGTCAGAACAGGCCCTCGATCTGCCCCTGGGTATTAACATAAATACTATTGGCGGCTGGCACCCGGGGCAAACCCGGCATACGCATGATATCGCCACAGATCACCACCAGGAATTCCGCCCCCGCGGCCAGTTTCAGCTCCCGCACTTTCACCGAGTGCTGGCTCGGCGCACCCATCAGCCGCGGGTCGGTGGAGAAACTGTATTGGGTCTTGGCCATGCACACCGGAATGTGGCCGTAGCCCTCGTCCTCGAACTGCCGGAACTGGTCACGAATCTTCTGGTCCGCCTGCAGGTCCTCGGCGCCGTAGATCTCCCGCGCTATGGTGCGGGCCTTTTCCCACAGGCTCAACTCATCATCATACAGGGGGTGGAACTGGGCCCGGCCGGAGTCGGCCATGGTAGCCACCGCCTCCGCCAGCGACGTGGCGCCGGCACCGCCATCAGACCAGTGTGTGCAGACATGGGCCTCCAGCCCGCGGGCCGCCACATAGTCTTTCACCAGCTGGATTTCGGCATTGCTGTCAGTGACAAAATGGTTGATGGCGATCACTACCGGCACACCGAAGCGGCCGACGTTGCGGATATGCCGCCCGAGGTTTTCCAAACCCTTTTGCACCGCCGCCAGTTCCTCCTGCGCCAGGTCCTTGTGGGCAACGCCGCCGTGCATCTTCAGGGCCCGTGCGGTCACCACGATAACCGCGACGTCCGGGCGCAGGCCCGATTTGCGGCATTTGATATTGAAGAACTTTTCCGCCCCCAGGTCGGCACCGAAACCCGCCTCGGTAATCACATAGTCGGACAACTTGAGCGCGGCCCGGGTGGCGATCACCGAGTTACAACCGTGAGCGATATTGGCGAAGGGTCCGCCGTGGATAAAGGCCGGCGTGTTCTCCAGGCTCTGCACCAGGTTGGGGGCGATGGCGTCCTTGAGCAGGACGGTCATGGCGCCGGCCGCGCCCACTTGCTCGGCCGTCACCGGCTTTAACTCGCCCCGGGTCTGGCCAATAACGATGCGCCCCAGGCGCTGCTGCAGGTCCTCCAGGTTGTTGGCCAGGCAAAATATCGCCATCACCTCGGACGCCACCGTGATGTCGAAACCGCTCTCCATCGGGAAACCGTTGGCGGGGCCGCCACAACCAGTGACAATCTGCCGCAGGCTGCGATCATTGATATCGACGACCCGCGGCCAGGTGACACGGCGCAGGTCGATGCGCAGTTCATTACTCCAGTGGATGTAGTTGTCGATCATCGCCGACAGCAGGTTATGGGCGGCGCCGATCGCATGCATGTCGCCAGTGAAATGCAGATTGATGTCTTCCATCGGCACCACCTGGGCGTAACCGCCCCCGGCGGCACCGCCCTTCATGCCAAAGCAGGGGCCCAGGCTGGGTTCGCGCAGGCACAGCGAGGCATTTTTGCCGCTGCGCCTGAGGGCGTCGGCCAGGCCGATGCTGGTGGTGGTCTTGCCCTCCCCTGCCGGTGTCGGGCTGGTGGCGGTGACCAGTACCAACTTGCCGTTGGGCCTGTCCTCCAGACTCTCCAGGTATTGCAGCTTGACCTTGGCCTTGCTGTGCCCGTAGGGAATCAGTTGCTCCGACGGAATAGCCAGTTCCCCGGCTATGTCGGCAATCGGGCGCATGCGCGCCTCGCGGGCGATCTCGATATCTGACTTCATGGGCTTCCCCTGGTGTTATTGTCGGCTTGTTTGACTGTGAATTTTTTCACAGTTCGCGACACGTCCATTGACCGCGATCAACTACAGGAGCAGTATAGACACGGTGCCTGTAAGCACACTGTGCATTTTTATTCTTGGCGGTAACAACCGCTACTAAAGCAAGAGCAATATCCATGACCACCTTCATCCAGACAGCAATGAGCAAGCGAGACGGTATGTATACCGTGGCGCCTGTCTGCCTGTCAGCAGCAGGGGTGGTTTGAGGAAGCACTTGACGTAATCAAGATTTAGAAAAAGGCCTCCGAGAACCCAGATTCCGGAGGCCTTTTTTATTCCCATCGTAAAAATGTTTCCGGTCCGGGATTCTCACGGCGTAGGGGTGAGTACCGTGAAAAGGTCACTGGAAAATAATATCAAGGCAATTTACCTGCTGGGCTTCTTCACCGGCTTTATGGTTGTTGTGCCTGTCTTCGTGCCGCTGCTGCAGGGCTATGGCTTGAGCATGAGTGAAGTCATGCAGACCCAGGCGCTGTTCGCGCTGACCATCGCCCTGTGCGAGGTACCCTCCGGCTATATTGCCGACCTGTGGGGCCGGCGCAACGCCATACTGGTAGGCTCCGCGCTCAACGCCCTGGGCTTTTTCTCCCTGCTGTGGGCGGACAGCTTCGTCGACTTCCTGATCTACGAGTTTATTCTCGGCATCGGCTTCAGCCTGATCTCCGGCGCCGACCTGGCCTTGCTGTACGACACCGAGGTCTACCTGCAGGAGCGGGGTCTCGGCGGCGGCGCCGGTGCCAGCAAGTCGCTAAGCCGGCTCATCGCCGTGGAGGCGGCGGCCTCCGGTGCCGCCGGCATCGCCGCCAGCCTGTTGCTCCTGTGGTCCATGGACAGCGTGGTCATGCTGCAGGCCTTCACCGGCTTTGCGCCGCTGTTGCTGGCTCTGCTGCTGGTGGAGGCGCCCCGCCCTGCGGGGGCTGAAGCGTCCACCGGCGGCCACGGTGCCAACGCCCGCAGGATTGTCGATCTGCTGCTGTTCGGCAAACCGGTGGTGTTCTGGACCGCCTTTGCCATCGCGGTGTTCGGCCTGCTGGCGGTGTATGTATTCTGGATTTACCAGAAATACTGGGAGATCCAGGGCATACCACTGGCCTCCTTCGGCTACATCTGGGCGGCCTTTGCCCTCACCGTGAGCCTGTCGGCCCGCTACAGTGAAGCGCTGGAACGCCTGCTGGGCTACCGCCAGCTGCTGGTGCTGATCGCTGTCCTGCCGCTGGTCGGCCTGCTGGGCATGGCATTCGGCGGCGGCTGGCTGGGGGTGATGTTCGGCTTCGCCATCCAGGTCTCGCGCGGGCTTTCCATGACCCTGTTTTACGAGGCCCTGAACCGGCGGGTGCCGGGTGAATTCCGCGCCACGGTCAATTCACTGGTGAGCCTGGGCGTGCGGTCGACATTTATTGTCACCGGCCCGATACTCGGCATGGCGCTGGACCGTCATGGGGTGCAGCCTACCCTGCTGGGACTGGTGGTGATTTTCACCCCGCTGATGGGGCTGGTGCTGGTACCGCTGGTGCTGAAGATTAGCCGGGAACAGGCCGAGGCGGCGCCGCTGTCCCCGGCTCCATCTGCCGCCGTCCTGTAAGGGCGGCGGCATCTCTGTATTTACCTGCTCGCCATCAAGGAAGTATTGACAACGTTGTCATAGCATCGATAAGGCGCTAGGATAAGCGCAAGACTGGCACACCCCGTGACGGTGGACAAGGACTCAATGAACAGATGAAAGCGACGATCAAGGATGTGGCGAAGCTCGCCGGCGTGTCCTTCAAGACCGTGTCCCGGGTAATCAACCGCGAGCCCTCGGTGGGCGAGGACCTGCAGGCCAAAGTGTGGGCCGCTATCGAGGAACTGAATTACCAACCCAACCTGTCCGCCCGCCAGCTGCGCGGCGCCGCCAGTTTTATCGCCTTTATTTACGACAACCCCAACAGCCACTACGTGATCGAGATGCAGCACGGCATACTTGAGGAATGTAAACGCCAGGGCTTCGAATTGCTGATCCACCCCACCGACTCCGGCGATGGCAACTATGTCGATGAGCTGCGCCAACTGGTCAGCAATGGCCACGTGGCGGGGCTGGTGCTCACCCCGCCCTTCTCCGAGTCAGCACGGCTGATCGAAGCCCTGGAGTCCCGGGGCATGAGCCATGTGCGAATCCTGTCCGGCGGCGGCGACAGCGAGGGCAAGGGGCCCCGCGTGTTGATTGACGACTACCATGCCGCCTACGACATTACCCGCTACCTGGTAGAACTGGGCCACCGGGACATCGCCTTCCTCGGGGGCCATGAGGAGCACGACTCCTCCAGTGAACAGCGCCTCAAGGGTTACCTGGCTGCCCTGGCCGACGCCGGACTGCCCCGCCGCGACGAGTTGATCCTGCCCGGCTCCTACAACTTCGATTCCGGTTCCGAACGGACCTCACGCCTGCTGGGCCTGGACAGCACTCCCAGCGCGATCTTTGCCTGTAACGACGAAATCGCCGCCGGTGCACTGTTCGCCGCGCGCATCAGGCAGGTCGCTGTGCCGCAGCAACTCTCTATCGTGGGCTTCGAGGACAGCCCGTTTTCCCGCCAGACCTGGCCCAAACTGACCACCGCCCACCAGCCCAACAGCGAGATTGCCGCCGCCGCTGCGCGGGTATTGATCGAAAGCATACGCGCCGCTCGCCACGGCAGTGACGAGCCACCAGGCGCCAGCCTGGAATTCAAGCCCGAGCTGGTCATCAGGGATTCCACATGCCCGGCCCCGCTCTAGTTTCCGCTATCTGCCCCCGCCGGCTGTTTGACGGCGACAACTGGCTCGACGATCACGCCCTGCTGATCGATAGGGAGCAGATTGTCGCGGTGCTGCCGCGGGCGGAACTTGCCGCCGATATCCAGCGCCATGAACTTGCGGGTCTCAACCTCGCCCCCGGCTTGATCGACATCCAGGTCAACGGCGGCGGGGGTGTCATGTTCAACAACCAGCCCAGCGCCGAAGGTGTCGCCACCATCGCCAACGCCCACCGGCGCTACGGTACCACCGGCATCATGCCCACGGTGATCAGCGACACCCCCGAGGTACAGCGCCGGGCCGCATCCGCCATCGCCGCAGCACGGGCAGCGGGCGAGTCCGGAGTGCTGGGGTTGCACCTGGAAGGGCCGCATTTCGCCCCAAACCGCCGGGGCACCCACAAGGCGACGATGATCCGGCCGCCGGCGCCCAGCGACATCGACTGGCTGACCAGCCTGGGCGACTTCCCCACCATGATTACCCTGGCGCCGGAACACGCCGGTCCGGGGGTGGTGCGCAAGCTCAGCCAGGCAGGCCTGCTGGTCTGCGCCGGCCACACCGATGCCAGCTACCAGCAGATCAGCGCCGCCATCGCCGAAGGCCTGCGCGGATTTACCCACCTGTTCAATGCCATGAGCCCGCTGCAGGGCCGCGCCCCGGGTACAGTGGGCGCGGCACTGGACAATACCGACACCTGGGCGGGCATTATCGCCGACGGCCACCACGTTGATCCCGCCGCCATCCGCATCGCCCACCGGGCCAAGGGCCCCGGTAAACTGCTGCTGGTCAGCGATGCCATGTCCACGGTGGGTGGCCCGGACAGCATTGAAATTTACGGCGAATGCATCAAGGTCGACGCTGGCCGCCTGGTCAACGCCGAGGGCAATCTCGCCGGCAGCGCCATCGCCCTGTTCGACGCGGTGCGCATCGCCCACCTGGACGCCGGTCTCGCCCTGGAAGAATGCCTGCGCATGGCGTCCCGTTACCCGGCGCAATTCCTCGGGCTCGAGGGGCAACTGGGACGACTGGCTGCGGGCTACCGCGCCGACCTGTTTGCCTTCGACAACGACTACCAGGTCAGCCATACCTGGGTCGCCGGCGAGCACCAACAGCACGCTATCTAGATAGTGCGCATCCGGAAACTCTAATGATCTGATATTAAAGGAATTTATTCACAGGCGCATAAAAAATCCCTCGAGACCTTGGTATGCTTTTAAGCGACGAAACTCAAAGCACCAAAGCAACGAGGGATAACGATGCGAGAAACCCGCAACGCTCAGGCAAGTATATTTGATCACTACGCAAAACACGAGATCGGTAACCAACTGGCCATGATGTCCGGCATTCTGGATGGCTGCGAGGAGTTACTCAGCTGGGTGGAAGCCGACCTGTCCGCTGAGTCTACACAGCCCACCGGTCGAACCGGGCTTCCCGTGGAGAGCGTGCTGCGCTGTGCGATACTGAAGCAGGTCCGGCAATTGAGCTACAAGGAGTTGGTATTTTACCTTGAAGACAGTGGCAGTTTTCGAAGCTTTGCGCGCCTACCTCAAGGAGTGGTACCAAAAAAGTCGGGCCTACAGGGCAACATCAGTCGCATCAAACCCCGGACATGGGAACGCATTAATCAGGCGATTGTTGGCCAGGCGCTGACCGATGGCGTGGAATGTTGCAATCAAGTCCGGGTAGACAGCACCGTGGTGGCAACGAACATTCATGAGCCCTCCGACAGCAGTTTATTGAATGATGGCATCAGGATATTGACTCGGCTGATGGTGAACGCGAAGAAGAAACTGAAGGTGCCCGGAATTGACTTTACTGATCGTCGGAAACCGGCCAAAAGCCTTGCCCGGCAGGTCTTTTATACAAGGGGCATGGCAAAGAAAGAGCCTTTGTATAAAGACCTTTTGGCCTATGCCGAGCAAGTGATGAAAGAGAGCAGCGATGCGCTTTGGCACGTACAGCTCTACCGATTCCGGGGACCCGCTTATGGGCAGTGGATTGACCGTGTGAAGCACTATCGCCGATTGCTGCGCCGGGTCATTCGCCAAACCCGGCGGCGTGTGTTGAAGGGTGAATCGGTACCGGCCACCGAGAAGGTTGTCAGCCTGCATGAGCCGCACACGGATATTATTGTGAAGGGTAGTCGAGACATCCAGTACGGGCACAAGATTAATCTGACAACGGGTAGAGAAGGTCTGGTTCTGGATGCGACGATTGAATCAGGTAACCCGTGCGATACAGAGCGCTACCTGCCGATGATCCAGCGGCAGGTAGCCATATATGGACAGCTGCCCGGTTGTATAGCGGCGGACGGTGGTTATGCCAGCACGGCCAATCTGAAAGAAGCGAAGGCCCTGGGTGTGGGTGAAGTCGCCTTCCAGAAAAAGAAGGGGCTGACTATTGACGCGATGACCAGCTCGCAGAAACTTTACAAGCAGCTATGTAACTTCCGGGCGGGCATTGAATCGAACACCTCAGAACTGAAGCGGGCCTATGGGTTGAAACGTAGCCTGTGGCGAGGCTTGCAGGGATTTATGGCTGATGTCTGGTCGTCAATCGTTAGTTACAACCTGGTGCGGATGGCACGACTGAATTCGACATAGCTATCAGAGCGGGTAAAGACAGCGTCGGATAGCGGAATAAAGAGGTTCTGCGGGAAGTCCGACCGTCGAAAACGAACATACCGGGGATCAGGGCCGCAGTTGAAGCCGTAATCCTGGAAGAGGAAGTGCAAATGAGCATAAGTTCAACGTGCAAAACAACGAAAATCGAAAAACGCCCGTTTATGGACGGGCACTAGATAGATTAGGGGCAAAGGAAGCAGCATGAAAGTAGTCATCCTCGATGATGCCACCCAGGTCGCAAGCTACGGCGCCGACATTTTCCGCGAACAACTGGCCAAGAAACCCGACTCGGTGTTCGGCCTGGCCACCGGCTCCACGCCCCTGAGCCTGTACCGGGAGCTGATTGCCAGCAACCAGCGCGGCGAGATCAGTTTTGCCCGGGTGAAAACCTTCAACCTCGACGAGTACATGGACCTGGCGCCGGAGCACCCGCAGAGCTACCGCCACTTCATGAACCGGGAGTTCTTCGAGCATATCGACATCGACCCGGACAATACCCGGGTGCCGCCGGGAGACGCCGCCAACCCGCTGGTCGCCTGCCGGGAGTATGAGGCCGCCATCGAGGACGCCGGCGGCATCGACATTCAGCTACTCGGCATTGGCCGCAACGGTCATATCGGTTTTAACGAGCCCACCTCCTGCCTGAGCTCGCGGACCCGGGTCAAGACCCTCACCCGCGAGACCATCGCCGACAACGCCCGGTTTTTCAGTGCGGGTGAATTCCAGCCGCAGCTGTCCATCACCATGGGCATCGGCACCATCATGGAAGCGCGGCTGGTGGTATTGCTGGCCACCGGGAGCAGCAAGGCCAGGGCTATCCGCGCCATGGTCGAGGGACCGGTATCCGCCTGGTGCCCGGCTTCCGCCCTGCAAATGCACCCGGCCACCGTGGTCATCGTCGACGAGGAGGCCGCCAGCGGGCTCAGCGATCCCGCGTTTTTCAAGCACATCGAGGCGCAGAACCAGGCCCTGCTGGCCCGGCTGCAGGGTCAGGCCTGAGCGGCATCCGCCCCGGCGGACATGGCCAACTGCACCGCGCCGACATCGGCCTCGGCCACCGGCGCCAGCACACGCTCGCGCACATCCGCCGCCAGCCAGGGCAGCAGGCGCGGCGCCAGGCCGCCGAGCATGGCCAGCGCTGGGGCGCCGTCGTCCAGTAGGCGGCGTCCCAGCCGGGTGAGGTAGTCCGCCCCCTCCGCTACGATCGCCACGGCGACCGCATCCCCGGCATCGGCACACTCCAGTACCAGCGGGGCCAGCGCGCCGTATTCCCGGGGCCGGGCCCCGGCCATGCTGTCCACCAGGCCTGTCCCCGTCGCGCCCAGCTGGCGCTCAATGGCATCGAGCAGCCCGGTTTCCGGGCCCAGCTGGTCAAGCGCCAGCAGGGCGCTTTGCAGGGCGCGCAGGCCCAGCCAGGCGCCGCTGCCGTGGTCCCCGGCGGGGAAGCCATGACCACCGACGCTGCTGCCCCTGCCGCCGGCATAGCTGTAGCCGACGGAGCCAGTGCCAGCAACGATAATGCCGCCATCGGCGCCGCCGTGGGCCCCCAGGCAGGCAATATGGATGTCGGTTTCCAGGTAGAGGGCGGCAAACGGGTGCTGCCACTGGCGCATCTCCCCGGCGACCCGAGGAATATTGACGCCCGCCAGCCCCGCGCCCACCCGCAGCTGGCCCAGCAGTTCCGGCGCCAGGCCCGCGGTGGCCAGGGCCTGGCGCGCCGAAGCCAACATCGCCTCCCGGGCGCCCGCCTGGTCCTGGAAGGCATTGGCCGGCCCGGCCACGGCCACCGCCAGCAACGCGCCGCTGGCATCCACCAGCCGCGCTTTGCACTTGCTGCCGCCGCCATCGATTCCCAGGAACAGCGGGCCGCAGGCAGCGGGCGATGACTGCCGGCCGCCCTCTTGTTGAGTAAATGCGCGTTCTCGCATTGCAATTTCCCGGTATCTATGACAACGTTGTCTCTCGAACAATACGAGAGCATGTCAACGTTGTCAATCCACAGCCACAAGGCCCTCGGGCTGCGCCTGTCCTATGCCGAAGAACAGCAGCAGAGCAGGCTGGCATTGCGCCTGGAGAACAGCCTGGACACGGCATTACATCAGTGGCGTCTGCACCTTGACCTGCAACGGGACGTTCACGCGGGGACGGCTACGGTAATGACCCGCACCGGAAGCCACCTCTGCCTGGCTCCCGATGACCCCGCCCCGCTGCTGCCGGGAGAGCACTGCTGCCTGCAGCTCATCGGGCCGCCCGGTCTGCTGCAACGACTGAGCGACCTGCCCGGCGGTTACTTCCTCAGTTCTGGCGAGGCGGTTTACGAGGTGCAGCTGCAGGGGCACGATTTACCGCTGCGCCCGGCGGTAACACCGGTACACACCAATGCCAGCCAGCCGCAGACAGCCCGGCCCGGCCTGTTGCCCGCCGCCCAATCGGTATCCGCCGCCAGCGGCTCGCGCCCCTGGCCTGTGGCGCCGGTGATCGACGCCGTTGCCGAGGCCCTGCCCGCACTGGACTGGCTGCAGTTCATGCTGGACCAGAGCTGGCCTGCGGCCAGCAGCAGCGAGCACGGGACCCTGGTGTGTGCGCTGGACGCGACCCTGGCCCGGGAAGCCTACCGGCTGGCGATCAGCGACGAGCGCATCCTGCTGCAGGCGGCCACCAGCGCCGGCTTCTGCCGCGCCGCCGCCAGCCTGCTGCAGCTACGGGAAACGCAGAACGGCAAGCCCGCCCTGCCCTGCCTGCAGCTAGAGGACCGGCCCCACTATCGCTACCGGGCGCTGATGCTGGACTGTGCCCGCCACTTCCACGACCTGGACACACTGTTCGACCTGCTGGACTGGATGGCGCTGTACAAGCTCAACCACTTCCACTGGCACCTGACCGATGACGAGGCCTGGCGCCTGGATATCGCCGCCTACCCGCAGCTGCGGGAGATCGGCGCCTGGCGCGGCCACGGCGAAGTACTGCCGCCACAGCTGGGCAGCGGACCGCTGCGCTACGGTGGCTACTACAGCCGTGAGGATGTCGCCCTGGTAGTGGAATACGCCGCGGCCCGGGGTATTAGCGTGGTACCGGAAATCGATATACCCGGGCACTGCCGGGCCTGTATCGAGGCCCTGCCCGACCTGCTGCGCGACCCCGGCGACAGCTCCCGCTACTGTTCGGTGCAGTTCTTCGATGACAACGTGCTGAATCCGGGCCTGCCCGGCACCTATGAATTCCTCGATACGGTGCTGGCCGAAGTCTGCGAACTGTTTCCCGGCCAGTATGTACACCTCGGCGCCGATGAAGTGCCGGAGGGGGTGTGGCTGGGCTCCGAGGCCTGCCGCCAGCTGATGCAGCGCGAGGGCTACCGGGACGCGCGTGACCTGCAGGGCCACCTGCTGCATCACGCGCAGGCCTTCCTCGCCGCCCGGGGCAAAACCCTGGTGGGCTGGGAAGAGGCCGTGCAGGGTAACAGGCTAAAGCGAAATACGCCGATCTGCGCCTGGACCGGCGACGAGGCCGTGCGCCGGCTGGCGGCAGCGGGCTACCCGGTCATCAGTTGCCCGGCGCCACGCGCCTACCTGGACACGGCCTGGAGCGATGACCCGCGAGAACCCGGCCTGCACTGGGCAGGCAGCGCAGACCTCGAGGCCTGCTACCGGCAATCACCCTTCCCCGCCGGCGTTGCCAATGCCATGGGCGTGCAGGCCAATCTCTGGGGCGAACTGCTGGCCAGCCGGAAACAGCTGGAGTACATGCTGTTCCCGCGGCTGCTGGCCACCGCAGAATGGGGCTGGCACGGAAAAGGCGATGACTGGCCCGGGTTTCGCGCCCGGGTGGAGCGCCAGCTGGACTACCTGCGCCGCCGCGGGGTCAGGCCACGGGGGCTGGATCCGGTACAAGTGAGCTCTTACGCCTGACCCGCGCCTTTGGTAGTTGCTGTCCTTGAAGGCTTTTTCCTACTGGTTCTCCTGAATCTACCCTGGAGGCAGATTTGGCTTCACTCTCGCAATCATGCCATCATTCGCCAAGCGTCATTATCAGGAATCGACCATGCAAGCCGCTAAACAGGATGCTCTGAATATCATCAACCAGTTACCGGACACCGCTGACATGGATGAAATCATGTACCGGCTTTATGTGTTGGACAAAGTACGCAAGGGCCAGGAGGATGTGACACAGGGCCGTGTCACGGCTGTAGAGGATATCAAGCATGAGATCGAGCAGTGGTAACGTGGTCTGACCACGCAAAGGCCGACTTACGTCACATCCACGATTTCATTGCCGCCGATTCCCGGCACTACGCCAAACAAGTTACGCGCGCTATTGTCGATAAGACCCTGCCCCTATCTGAGTTACCGCGCATCGGCAAAATAGTGCCAGAGATCAGCGACGAAGACATCCGTGAACTGCACATGTACTCCTACCGTATCCTGTAAGAGTTACGGGCCGACGAGGTACATGTGTTGGCGATCGTGCACAAAAGGCAGGAACTGCAGCCCGACAGACTCACGTAGGCTCGCAACATGGCTTACGCGGGTCTAATAGGCCTGTAGGTAGTCGTATCTACTATCTATGCAAGGACTACCATAGGGGGTTTACAGGCTTCCATTGGATGATGTGGGTATCATTCACATGAATGGGCGGGTTTATAGTCCGAGTTTGGGGCGCATGCTGAGTCCAGATCCTGTTACCCAAGCACCGGAAAATGGACAGAATTACAATCGCTATACCTATGTCTTTAATAACCCACTTAAATACACGGATCCAAGTGGCTACTGTGCGGATGGTGTTACGGCATATCTGGACTTCAATCACCTGTCCCAGCGCGTTCAGAGTGCGGGTTTCTGTGCGGCTGGCTGAATCCGTCACGGAGACCGTGAAGCCACCGGATCGGCGTGGCAGGGTCATCCTTGACTCCTCTCTTGTTGGAACACGCCTGCAGGTTTAAGGCCTTACGCTACAACTTCAATCGGAGGACCACATTGGATTAGATTGGGGTGGAAGTCCTATGTGTTTTACCAAGTCAAAACTATCCAGGTGAGGAAAAGGAGGGCCAAAAGAAACCAAACCGACCTTTCTGTCCTATTTTCTGGATGCTGCAACTTTTTGATGTAAATATAGAATGGCTCACGCATTAGATACCCACGCAATATCGCGACCAGGTAGGCTAAAGCGATAGCGAGATATATCATCCTGGAGGCTGGATATTCGCCAGAAGACTTAATGTGAAGCAAAATTAAAGAGAATGCCCATACGATGGATGCGGCGAAATACGACAACGATCTACTAAAGCTAGTCTTTTCCACGGCTGGCCTCTTTAGAGATTTCAATGGAGAGTGCCGCAATACCATATCCAGTGGTAATTCCACTAATAATCTGTTCTTGAATAGGTTCTGGCAGATACTTAAAGTATGGGATTTTGCTTCCAGCAGCAGCGACAGCCATTGGCAAGCCACCAGAAATAGCGTCCTTTAGGGCCGCATCTGTGTCTTGTTGCATAGCATCAGTAGCGACCGAAACACCTAGCATAAAAGCGCCGGCTGATACAGGGAATCTGCACTGCCTACAAACCGTGGCGGCAGCCGCAGCCCCAATTTGACTAACATCTGCCAGCCTATTCAGCGCACGGATAAACAGCTTATACGTGTCACGCTGCTTTACTCTAATTGTGATGCAGGCAGTTCCAGAATCCTGGGAGCAATCAAACGAACCTTCTCCACCCACGGGATCTGTTTCTGGCGATGCCTCACCTGATATATCAACCCGATCTCCTGTGACACCAACTGGCGAACCCTCCTGACCATATATCGCAGAAGACATCGCAGCAGTGTTGCCTGTAACGCCTCCACCAGACAGATCTCTTGCAACCACATGAACATATTCCATGCCGAGACCAGCACCCGCTCCCGAACTACTAACGCAACTGTCCGCACAAACGATTTTCGATTTAGACTTATCGAATCCACTAGGATCTGTGTACTTAAGCGGATTGTTGAATACATATGTGTAGCGATTGTAGTTCCGGCCGTTTTCGGGCTCACCGACAACGGGGTCAGGATTCAGCATCCTACCCAGGCTTGGGGAGTAGATGCGCCCATTCATGTGAATAATCCCCACATCATCCAGATGCTCATGACCCGTGTAGCCCCGAATTTCATTCGTTGAAGTCGCACCCGACACCCAGTCCACCGCTCTGCGGCGCATACCCCAGGCATCGTAACTGAACCGTTCAACCACTGAACCCAGATCGTCAGTAAGCGCTGTAACACTACCCAGGTGATCTCGATGGACATAGCGCTCTGATACCGTGCCATTGTCATCTTCTCGGATCATCACCACTTTACCATTGGCGCGGATATAGTGGCGGAAGTGGTCCGCACCCTGGCCCGCACTGTCGGTGGCTTCGAAACTGCCGCCCACGTAGTGGGTGGCTACGCCATTACGGGTTTTCTGGTAGCGTTTGCGGTCAGTGCCGTAGTCGAACGCGTAGGTGATGCCGCCTGAGCTGATCTGGGTCGGCTTGTTGTAGCTCGACCAGGTGATCATGGGCGACCCGTCCACCACATCCATGTTTCCGTTGGCGTCGTACCCGAAGGTATGGATCGAGGACCCGCCGGACAGGATCTCACTCACCGCATGCTGTGGTGTGGCGTTATAGAGGTAAGGGTTGCCGATATCTGACTTCTCGGTCATCGACCCCATCGCATCAAAGTCATAGTTGACAATGGGGTGGCTGCCCACTTGCGCACTGGTCATCCGGTCCAGATTGTCGAAGGTAAAGGCCTCTGTGAGACTCTGGCGCACATCACTGCGACTTAGCATGTTGCCCGACCCGTCGTAGGTATAGGCAAACTCCTGCAGGGTCGTCACGCCGATAGCGCTGTGCTGGGAGGTGATGCGGCTGGACTGGCCTGCATACGCCTGGGTGACTGTTGAACCGTCGCCCAGCCACTCCGAAGTCACTCGCCCGGCGGCGTCGGTATCCAGCAGTTGATAGTACACGGTCCCACCGCCCGGGCTCTGCACGGCTTCCAGCATTCCCACCGGACTGTACTCGTATTCCACCACCAAGCCACCGGGTTCCGCGACACTGGCCGGATAGGTCTCGGTGGCAACGCGACCAAAACCGTCGTAGCTGTAGGCGACGCTGTAAACAGCCGTTCCTATGGTGGTATCGGTATCTGTCAAGCGCCCGTAATTGCCCGCGGCATAATCATAACTACGACTGAAACCGGTCATGGACTCACTGGCCAGCTTGCCGACCCCCAGATTACCGCCTGTGCTACTGTCATAGGTCCAGGTAGTGGTGCCCTCAGGCTCGGTTCGGCTGATCATCCTGTTGAGCAGATCATACTGGTAGCTAATACTGCGGCCTGTCGCGGCCAACTTGGGCGAAGCCTCCGTCAGTTTGTTGCCAAACGCGTCGTAGGTGTAGGTATAGAGGCCGTGATCGGGGTCGTTCTGGGTCAGCAGGTTACCCAGGCGGTCATAGCTATAGCTCACGCTGCTGGCCTGGCCCAGGCCCACGGCGTTATTGACCTGGACGCTATTACCCACCGCGTCATACAGGAAGGTCGTGTCGGTGCCCGCCTTGTCCTGGACTTCGATTACCTGTCCCAGCGCATTCAGTGTGCGGGTTTCCGTGCGGCTGGCAGAATCCGTCACGGAGACCGTGAATCCATCGTAACTGGTGGTACTGGAAGCCACCGGATCGGCCCCGCTGAAGGCCGTTACCCTGTCCAGAAAATCGTAGGTGCTGGTGTTCCAGGTAACTGCCCCCCCATCAAAGTAGGGCTCTGAAGACCGGAACGCCCGCCCCTGGGCGTCATACTCGGTATCCTGGTTGACGCGGGTACCGTCAAGCGCCTGTGTACGCATGCGGACCTGGCGGCCCAACACGTCATAGTAGGTACGCACCGTGGATTGCCCTGAGGCCTGTGTTTCGACATAGGACGTTGCGCCGAGGTTACTGCATGCCACCGAGGTGCAGGTGTACAGGTCGGTCTGGGTCGTGGTGCCGTCGGGGCGCGTTTCGCTCTCAAGCTGCCCGAAACTATTGTAGCTCCATGTCGTGGTAAGGCCATTGACGTCGATCTCGGACAGTTTGTTGCCGAAAGCCGCATCCCAGGTCTGGTCAACGGTATGGCCCAGCGGGTTGGTCAGGGTCGCCGGGAAGCGGTGGTCGCCATCGTAAGCTATGGTACTGGTTCGTGACGCTGAGCCCGGACTCGATAGGGTTTCGGAGATCACATTGCCTACCGCGTCGTGAGCCAGGGTTTTGGTCAGCTCGATACCGGCACCCTTGCCAGGTTCCCGGGTCTCCGTCAGCAGGAACCCGGTCGTCGTATCGTAGGTGTAATCCACCTGGCGATCCTTGCCCGGGTCGTTGACGCCGTTCAACCAGGCTTTCGTTGTCACTGAGCTAACCTGCCCTACCCGCCAGGTTGCCCAACTGGGGTCTACAGTGAAGGTGCTCAGCTTCTGCTGCTGAATTGTTGAAGTAGTTTCATGGTCCTCCAGTATCGTTGTCGTATTACCAATATTGCCGTAAGCATCGACAGCGCTGTTGGTGGTGGAACTTGTCGACAGCAGGCGGCCATCATTTAGTGCGTAGCGTTTTTCCACACGACTACTGACATAGGGGAACCTGGTTGCCGATATCGCTGTGTTCCTAACCAGGTAGTCAATCTGGGTGCTCTCCAATAATCGGTTGTCACTGGCTCTGAACACCTCGATTTTCAGGGGTTGACTGGTATAGGGGAATTGCTGGGCGTACTCTGAGACGGTTTTGATGCCTTTCGTCAGGTTCCTGGAGATGATTTTTGCAAACCCCATGTCGCCACGGCCCTGGACATTCCGCACCAGGCCCTCATAGGTGTAGTCCACCGTGCTAACAGTGCTAACACCACCGATTCCGTTGGACTGGGTCATCCGTGACACCACGTGGGTGGCGTCCTGAATGTCGAAGTCGGGAAAACTCGCCAAACTGCCTTTGGTATAAACGCTGCTATTGGTCAGCGGTTTGTAGGTGAATACAGTTTCCAATCCTTGACCTTGCGTGATCTTCTTGAGCAGGCTGACGGGTTTACCGTTCTGAGTGAGCAGCGTGTGGGTACTGGTTTCACAGTAGTAATAGTCTTGGTAGCTATACGCGAAAATACCGTTCTGTGCCTGACCAACAGCTGACTTTTTACATTGCGAATTGTTTGCAATGCTTAAGTCCTTAAGCCCATCGCCATTGAGATCTATCCACTGCATGAAGGAGCCCAGGTGAGCGTCGCTATCAATGATAATGTCTTCAACATATGTGGCGCCATCCCCATTTCTTGCTAATCCGACATCCATCGTGCTCGAGTGAGTTGGAACGGGAGGCGTACCGTACAGTGGACCGGTTGATCGTACGAGTCTACCTGGAGCAGTTCTCAAACTTTTATCCCATACGCGGTTGTCGTCTATCGTATTTGTTGGGAAAACGTCAGACGATGACCAATGAAGGAAAGCTGTTCCGGTATTTCGCTGAACGTCACAGCATGAACCATCGATTCTAAGTACTTTACGGTCTAATACGCCATCGCCGTCAATATCTGCATAGACTACTGGAACGTAACCACCTGGTGTCGCGCCAAAGTCCCGCCGGGGTGTCTCAAACCTGGCTCCATCATTCACGTAAACGTATCGATCATTAACGATTAAATCCTTAAGCCCATCTCCCGTGACATCGAATAGTGCATGTGTCCTGGCGGTCTGATTGGACAGCCATTCGGTCTGATAGTGATATCCACCGCCATTCCCGTACCCAGCGCCATTCCCTTTGTTGATGTGAACCGTGGTCCTTATATGCGTTCGTATACGATCGCACATAAAGGACTCCCATGTCGTGTTGATATATGGACACCCCGGTTCAGGTATTGTGGTAAAGAAGTACTTCACCAAATCAATCAGCCCATCGCCGTTCATATCGGCAAGGCTGTAGTCATTCGCTGCCTGGTAAGAAAATGTATCGTATGATGATCCGCTAGTGAAACCGCTACCTGTGGAGAGTGCCGCCTCCATCGTGCCGGCACCGACTTTAACTTTTACGAGATCAGTCGTGCCATTTCCATCAATATCTACCCAGTGAAAATCTTTCGGGTGTCCTCCAAGGGCGGTGTTCCAGGTACTGGTTGTGAAACTGTTGGTTCCGGTGTATGTGCGTACCTTTAAGGACAGATTGCTGGCCGGATAGCTGCCATTTGAGTTGGGGACGGCGTGCACATATTCGGGAATCCCGTCGCCATCCATATCATGCCAGCGTGGTACATTATAGTCGTATCCGATCGTCGCGGCATGGCTCCCATACGTTGTGGAGTTCGCTGCGAAGTGCGGCACAGAGCGGTTGGCCGTCGTGAACGTGGTCGTTCCATCGTGCCACCACTCCAGGTCGATGGGAGCCTGGCACGTACCTGCGGAGTCACACCGCTTCATCTGGGTGATCCTGGGTCGCTTGTCGGCACCCACCTGCTCATACGTCAGGCGGTAGTCCGACACAATGGTGCCATTCACCTTTGTGTGGATATTGGTCAGTTTGACCGGGTTGCGCTGTATCCTGGATCCCGCCTCAAATTGAGTCACATTATCGTTTCGACTGCCATAAACAAACTTGACCTCGGTATCAGTCGCGCCCCAGTGTACGTAATTACCGGTTGAGCCGCTGGTGATGGACACCGAGGCATTGTAGGTTATCTTGTCAATGTAGTGCCGACCATTTGCATTGTCTTCCACATAGGAAAGATGGTAGGCGTTGCCGACGGTGTCAGAGACTTTGTTAAGTGCCCAAGTGCGAACCACGCTGCTGCCCTCACCCTCTACGCGGGAATTCGAGGTGTGACCGTACTCCATGACCAGGCCATCTTTGGTTTTAACCGTAAACTTGAGAGGACCTGCTGTTCCCGCGCCCTCCGATCGGATATTTGAGAATTGGTCAATCTCGGTGCGATATTGGGTGCCACTAGCGCCATAGGATCCCGAAACCGCAAACAGCTTATGCCCGTCCATACAGTAAACATCCTGCGCGTCATACCGTACCGGGCGTGACACCCCTTCCTGTGCCAGGGTCTGGGGGCAGCGGTTGATTTTACTCATGCCACTCAGGAACCAGCCTGCTCCCAGCATGCCATTTTGCACATTGCTGTTGTAATGTAACCGCTCATTCCGAGCAGTAGTTGACAGCCTGTAGCCCGGGCTATTTCTTTTTCTGGATATCGATGACGTTCGTCGCGCTGCCAGCCTCGTCGATGACTGACGACAGGAACTGCGGCGATACCTTCCAGCGACGACCGTCTTCCGTCAGCACACTCACCGTCTTCTGGTTGAACTTGATCAGGGTGCCCACCTGCATCCCGTGTTTACCGGAGTCGAAGCACACCTTGCTACCCAGCGTCAGCTTCATCATGGCATCGATAGTGTCCGCCGCATCCAGGTGTTTCAGGCGGGAGATGATGCGGTCGTTCAGCGCCAGCAACTCGTCGTAGGACAGGCTGTCGATATCAATGCTCATGGGTCAGGTCCGAACGTAGAGGGTTGTCGGCAAACAGGTCCTTCCAGAGACGTGGTGTCAGTTCCTCGACCTTGCTTGCCGGATGGATGGCAACACGCTGGAGCACATCCACCAGGTAGGTGGCCGGGTCAATGCCCTGCAGTTTGCACGTCACGATCAGGCTCTGGATGATCCCCACGTGCTCCGCACCCAGTTCCGTCCAGCAGAACATCCAGTTTTTCCTACCCATGGGTACCACCCGCAGGGCGCGCTCCGTGTGGTTGTTGTCCATCGGCACCGCCGGGTCCTCCAGGAACACCCGCAGGGCATACTCCCGGTTCTGCATGTAGGCAATGGCCTTGGAGAAGGGGCTGCTGGGCAGCAACTCAGACCGCTGCCGCTGCTGGTCAAACCAGGCAAACAGCTGATCAACCACCGGCTTGCTGTGTTCCAGACGGAAGCTGCGCTTTTTCTCGCCTGCCAGTTTGGCGTCCCTGATCCGGGTTTCTACCTGATACAGATGGCCGATGCTGTCGAGCACTTGTTTCACCAGCTCAGGCTCATCATCCTCAGCTTCGACAAACTTGCGCCGGCCGTGTACCCAGCAATTGGCGTGGGTAATCTGTTCATTTCTCGCCGCGTAGCTGCTGTACGCCGCGTAGCCGTCGCTAACCAGAGTGCCGGTGAACAGGTTCTCCAGGATGCTCTCGATATGGGCTCTGCCCCGACCCGATGAGTAGGTAAAGCTGATCTCGCGCTGATCCCCCATCAGGGGCCAGAACCAACCCTGTTTCATTACCCCTTTGCCTTTCCTGTTCTTGGTGGGCCCGGCCTTGATCGGGGTTTCATCCATCGATAACACCCGGCTCTGCAGGATGTGGGCCAGTTGGGCCTCGGCGATGGGGCGCAGTAATTCGATACTGCGCTTGCACAGATTGGTCAGTGTGCCCCGGCTCAGGTCAACGCCACTTTGGGTTAAACGCTGGTGCTGACGGTACAACGGCAGGTGGTACAGGAACTTGTCGATCAGCATGCCCACCAGGAAGCTGACATCGGCGATGCTGTTGTCCAGCACATTGAAGGCGGCCGGGGTGGTGCTGACCGTGCCGGAGTCCTTGCGCTTCAGCACCGGCCGCTGGAAGCGCAAGACCTCATAGGCGCTGTAATGCTGGGCCAGCCGGTGGCTGGTCTTGTAGCCAATGATCTCGTACTGGTCCGCATCGGGGCCGCTGAGCTCCGGGGCATCAAGGGTAATCGTCTTGACAGGCACCTCGGGGCTGAAGCGCAGGCCGCTATCGGTGACACAGTCCTCGTCCCGGTTCTTTTTGGCTTTGCCGCGCTCGTAGGTGATTTTTTGCTTCTCACCTGGCGGCAGGGGTTTGACCGGCTCACCCATTAGGCCGGTGAGCAGGGGCTGTTCCGGGTTGTCGATGACCCGCTTCTCGGATTTGCTGCCAAACAGCTGCTCCTTGAACCAGGCGAGCTGGCGCTTCAGCTGGGCGTTTTCCGCAGCTAAAGCCTGCACCAAAGCCGCGGAATCGGTGGTATTGGCAGGGCTGGAGGCGGCGGGCGACATGGCCTGTAGTTTACCCCAGCTCGCCTTATATGGGGTGGGAATATCGTTTGTACTGGCGCGATTTTTTGATTTCGATGCCGTCGAGCAGCAGCTTCAGCTGGGTCCAGTTCAGTGCCTTCTTGCCGCTGGGAGCATTGCGCACAACAAACTGGCCCTGCTCCAGACGCTTCGACCAGATGCAGTAGCCGGAGCGGTCGAAGTACAGAATCTTCATCTGGTTCTGGCGCCGGTTGACGAAGACGAACAGCTCGCCGCTGAGGGGGTTGTCCTTCAGCTGGTTCTTCACCAGGGCACTGAGGCCATTGTACGATTTGCGCATATCGGTGGGCTGCGTATACAGCCAGATACGAACCTGGGATTCGGGGAAGAACATCAGGCCGTGCGTATTCTCAGCACGATATCGTTACCCAGTGCCAGTTCTACCTGCCAGGCATTCTCAGGATCACAGCCAGAAGCGGGCGCAGCCGGGGCACGGGAAAGCGGCTCGGTGACATCAACGAAATCGCCGCCCTCAGGCTTTTCAAGCACCCGCTGCCAGCGGTTCAGGCTGCTGGTGGCCACGCCACGCTGTTTGCAGAAGGCCACCTTGGTGAGCCCACTGCGATGGAAATCATCAAGCAGTGACTGCCACTGGCGCCGGGAGCGGTTGATGCGTTTCTTTGGCCTGGACTGTTGTGGAGACGGAACGGCTGCGGCTTTGGTGGGTTCGATCATCGGGGTTCTCCTGTGTTTGAGGAGAAATGTACCCGGGGATCAGGTGTCAGGAAATGACGTCCCGGAATGAACGGTTACGTTGTAATGGATCGCCAGCGACGGCGTCAGGCCACGTCGACCCGGCGGCAATTCAACCGGTATGGTATAGGCCGCGTTACCAGCGGCGCTCACGGTAGCCTGGCCGTCAAGCGAGCCGTAGTATGCGACGCCCTCGGCGGGTTCAGGCGCCACATTCGGGTTACTGAGAGGCGGGGGTGTTGCGGCAAGCCCAGACAGGCTAATGAACAGAACAGCAATGGGGGCAAGAGCGGACAAGCGCGACATGAAGTGGCTCCATCAAGAACAAATGGTGTAGCAGTTGGTGGGTTAGCGCTCGAAGCCGGCTGCTTTGGGGTGCTTTTTCATTGACGGGTGTTCGCTGTGGAATACCAGTCGCTGGTTTTTATTGGGGAGGACCAATTCATCCACAAGGAATCGGCTGTTGGTCTGGTTCCAATCGGTGGCAGGCCAGCCAAGCAACACTGCCGGTGCACTGTTTGAGAAGTCCTTTTTGAGAAGGCCTCTGGCTTTTACCTTGGTCGACACCTGAAGGGTTGCTATGTACTGTTGCTCTGGATCGAGCCACATCCCTTCCGTGCCCTCGCCCAGTTGTTCCACCGTAAAGACGATTTGCCCATAGCCGCCATCCGGAGTATGGAGGTGATTAATGCGTACCAGGAGCTCTATCGGACGCTCGAAATCGTAGGCAGGATTACCGACAAAATTATCGGATACCGTGGAATACTGATGTAGCCTCGCCACATCGGCTGGAGAGATCACGGTTGGCTGGGAGCCAGCCTCGAGAGACGCGAAGCCCGCAACGAGTGCAAGCAAGGAAATACCGAATCGAAGTCCCATTGATGATATCGCCTTATAAATAGATTAGCGATGACTATGCTCGGGGACAGGTTTCAGGAGAGCAATTACAAGCCATTACACGCGGCTCACCCAGCCACATAGCACACCCCGTTATTCAAACTGAGGCCTACGCTCACCCGTACGGCTGTCAAGCTCAATAGGCCTAACAGGTGTCGCCACAGATAGGTGCGCCAGTACAGCGGGCATCGACCTCGTGCCAGCCATGGTTGGCGGCCAGCAATCAGCCAGAGTGGTCTTGCTGTTGATTAACTGCGCTGTACACACACAGGCTGCAGCACTCTCCGCGCCACCTCACCCGGCGCGATCAATGCGCCCCATCCCCCGCACCACGACTACCAGGCTCAGCAGGCTGAGGGCGATCAGGCCCAGACCCATGCCGGTCTCCAGGCGCAGGGCATAGCCGATGCCGAACATCCCCGCGTAGATCGAGATGCCTGCCAGCGCGAAGTACAGCAGTGACTCCGCAAAGTTGCGTTCGGGCTCGAAACCGCCCTGGCTGTAATCTCCCCAGAAGCCCATGGGCCGGGTGCGGCGGACAAATTCCCGCAACAGTTCCGGGTCCGCGGGGGCAGTCAGCAGGGTGGCTACAACCGACGCCAGCGCCGCGAACAGGGATATCCAGCAGATCACGTGAATCGCGTGGTCGGCCATGGCGAGGGGAAAGATGGACATCTGTCCCGGCGGGTGCCAGCCCTGCTGGCCAGCCACGTAATTGGCCAGGGCCAGGGCAAAGCCGGTGAGCATGCCGGCGATTTCGGTCCAGGCGTTGGCGCGCCACCACAGCCAGCGCATCAGGTGTGGCAGGCCCAGGCCGGCCATCATGCCGCCATACAATTCCCACATGGAGCCGATGTTGTCGATGGTGCTGGCCACCACCACCGCCATCAGGGCGATCAACAGCGTCGCCAGACGACTGACCCGGGTCAGCTGGACCTCGGAAGCGCGCGGGTTGATAAAGCGCGCGTAGAAATCATTGGCCAGGTAGGAGGCCCCCCAATTAATATGGGTGGACACGGTGGACATGAAGGCGGCCATCAGCGAGGCCAGCATCAGCCCCATCAGGCCCGCGGGCAGCAGCTCCCTGATCATCGCCGGGTAGCCGCGCTCGCGGTCCTCGCGGAACACCGGTACCTGCTGGTAGCTGTCGTCGCCGCTGGCAGTCGGCAGCGCCGCCAGGCCGTCCTCTTCCAGGCTCCCCTGGTCGCGATAGAGCAGCGCATACTCGGGTATTTCGCAGCGGTAGCGGTTGTCCAGGCACTGGCGCATCTGCAGCGTGCAGGCCTGCTCATGGTGCAGGCACTCGGTGAACTCCCGGGCGGCCAGATCCACATCCGCCCGCGGGAAAATGACCAGCGCCGCAACACCGGCAATCGCCCAGGGCCAGGAGCGCAGCATGAAGTTGGCGAAGCTGTACCACAGCGCGCCCTTCTCCGCCTCGCCGCCGTCGCTGGCGGTATACAGGCGCTGGGCCATGAATCCCGAGCCGTCTACCGTGCCGCTGCTCCACCACATCACCCCCAGGGTGAGGACGAAGGCGGTAAAGGGAATACCGAGCGAGCCGACCACCCCCTCACCAAACTCGGGGGCAAAGGCCGCTATTCGTTCGTGGCTGAGGTAGGCCTTACCCGCCATATCGGTGGCCGACCCGTCGGCGGGGTACAGCTCGGCCAGCCCCTGCCACATGGACTCCAGGCCGCCCAGGTGGGCAACCGCCAGCACGGTCAGGGTTATCGACATCACCATGGCCAGGGCGAACTGCACCAGGTCGGTGATAATGACCGCGCGCATGCCGCCCAGGGCCGAATAGGCCAGGGTCACCGCCACCAGCAGGGCAATGGTCAGGGTGTTATCGAAACTGCCGAACAACAGCGCCTGGGGGTAAACCGATAGCAGCCAGCTATAGACATCGGGGCCGAGCAGCCACTGCCAGTCCATGAAGGACTCGGATATCTTGGACATGCCGGCGAACACCCAGCCGAGAATGATGCAGTTCACCAGGGTGGCGTT
Organism: Seongchinamella sediminis; assembly: GCF_003457605.1. Taxonomy (GTDB): domain Bacteria; phylum Pseudomonadota; class Gammaproteobacteria; order Pseudomonadales; family Halieaceae; genus Halioglobus; species Halioglobus sediminis. The sequence continues at coordinate 91,024 of NZ_QRAN01000014.1, read as the reverse complement.
GATAAAGGCCTTTACCGAGCGCAGCATGGCCGCCGCCGGCCCGCCATAGCGCAACTCGGTGAGTTCGACATCGGTCACCACACCGGAGCTACGCCACTTGCGGGCGAAGAACACGGTCATGGCCACCGAGCCCAGCACGCCGCCCCACCAGAACCAGTTGCCGGCAATACCGTAGCGGGCAATCCAGCCGGTAATCGCCAGCGGCGTATCCGAGGCGAAGGTGGTGGCCACGATCGAGGTGCCCAGCAGCCACCATTTCATCTTCCTGCCGGCGGTAAAGAAGCCTTCCACCCCGCCTTCGCTGGCCTGGTCCTTCACCAGGAAGCCCACCAGCAGGGAGAAACCCAGGAAGGCTGCTATGAGCAGCCAGTCCAGAGGCGCGAGTACCGTCCCATCCATTGCCACGTTGTCCATTGCGCTATAAAAGGATCATAAAAAAAGGCCGATACGCAAGTTTACCCTCACATATCGACCTTCAACGGGATTCAGAGCAAGCTCCTCACCCACTTGCAAAGGGCGTCACCGCAACGCCCGACACACAATCAGAACCGGTAGTTGACACCCACCACGTAACGGGCGCCGTTGTCATAGCGGCGCGCGCTGCGTCCGCTATCGATGTGATACTGCTCAAGCTCTTCACCGGTGATGTTGATGCCCTCCAGAACGATGTCCCAGCTGTCATAAACGGTGACAGTGACGTTGGCGTCCAGCTGACCGTAGTCATTGATATACATTTCGCTGCCGAATTCAGACAGGCCATCGTACCACTCGGTGCGGTAGTTGTAGGACAGGCGGGCGCTGAGCCAGTCGCTCTCGTAAAAGCCGCTCAGGTTCGCCATGTGCTCGGAGGTACCGCGCACCAGGCCGGAGCCCGGGTTGTTCACCGGGTCGCGCTCGTCCTTGCTGTCGGCATCGGTGTAGGTGTAGTTGGCAATCACGCCGAAGTTGCCGAAATTCTGCTGGTAGCTGACTTCCAGGCCCTGAACCTCAGCACCCTTGCCATTTACCGGCTGCACGAACAGCACGTCGACGAACTGGCCCTGCTTCTCGTCAAAGCGACGCTCGGTGGAGGTGCTGGAAATCACCGTGTCGCTGATGTCCTTGTTGAAGTAGGTCAGGGCGAGCAGCGCCTGGTCCTGGAAATACCACTCGTAGGCCAGGTCGAACTGGTTGGCGGTTTCCGGGTCCAGTTGGGGATTACCGCGGGTACCGGTACGGGTATCGGTATTGGCGGATTCCTGGTTGGCGATGGTGATAAAGTCCGGGCGCGCCATCACTTTCGCCGCCGAGAACCTCATGACCATCTCATCGTTGAGGTCGAAGGCCACGTTCAGGTTGGGCAGCACCTCGGTGTAATCGTGGTCTACCGTTTCCTGGCGCACGTTGAACTCACCGCGAGGGTCGAGGGCATCGACCAGCAGCTGGTAACCGCCGAGTTGATCGATACTGGCGGCGAGCCAGTCGCCGTCCCAGTTGTAACCGGTGGAGGCGACATCGGTCTGCACCACGCGCACGCCGAGGTTACCGCGGAAGCCATCACCCTCGAAGTCCATCTGGCCGTAGGCGGCGAGAATCTCCTCGTTGACATCCCAGGTCTCAGGCAGGAACAGGATGGTGGCGGCATTGGCGTAGGCCTCCGCCGGGAAAATCACCGATGCCGCCCTGCCCAGGTTCATCAGCGGGTAGGGAGCGCCGGATTCGTTGACTGCGTAGTCCGCCAGGGTACCGGCATTCAGCTTACCGTAGAGCCAGCGATTCCAGCCGGAGGTATCGGAACCGCCGCCGTAGCTGGTGGCGTCATCGGAGTGCATGTCATCGGTCAGCCAGTGGAAGCGGGTGCCTTCCTGGTACTGGCCCTTATCGTGGTCGCGATAGCTGACACCGGTCTTGATGCCGTTGAACACACCAAGCTCGACCGGGATATAGAAATCTGCGGTGGCGTAGGTTTCTTCGTCATCCATGATGCGCTGGTTTTCCATCATCCAGCCCAGGCCGCGGGTCAGCAACTGCTCGGTGCTTTCTACCTGCCCCTCATACAACGGGGTGTGGCTCAGGCCATTGAAGGTGGAACCTTCAAGGAAACGGTCGAAACCGTACTGGCGGTCATTCTCGGTGCCGCCTTCCGCTTCGGTCTGGCCGACGCGCAGGTCCATGGACCAGTGCTCGAAATTGTGGCTGTACTGCAGGTCCAGGGACTCGGTCTCACTGTAGGAGCTGCGGTCGATGACATAATATTCAGCGTAGTTATTGGCCACCTCGCCGGCGACCACACCGCTGCCAACCAGGCGGGCAGAGGCGGGATCGATGTTCCCGCCCCCAGCCTGGCCGTTAAACCACTCGTAGCGATTGTAGTTGGTGTTGTCGGCATCGAGGTCGGAGTTGAGGTAGGTGAGGGTGAGCTCGCCGGCGTCGCTGGGTCGCCACTGGCCGGTCAGCAGCGCGGTCTCACGCTCACGCTCCTGCTGGAAGTAGGCATCACCGATGGCCCGCGGGGTCCACACGGGGCCAGCGCCAAAGTCCTGGTTTTCAAAGCCCAGCACCTCGGTGCCATCACGCACCAGGGTCCTGTCCTGCTTGGTCAGGGAGACATTGAAGCCCAGGGTTTCCGCCTCGTTTTTCCATGAATACAGTGCCGAGAGATTGGGATCCCACTCCCCGGAGTTTTCCGAGTACATGCCCTGGACCTGGACCACGCCGCTGTTGGCCGCCATATCCAGCGGTCGACGGGTGCGCAGCATCACGGTACCGCCCAGCGAGCCCTCCTGGATATCCGCCTGGGGCGACTTGTACACTTCCAGCGAAGACACAATAGTCGATGGCAGCAGGGTGTAATTGAAAGCGCGCGAGGGGTTGTCGAGCACAAACCAGTCGGCGGAGGCCACTGCAGCGCCGTTGAGCAATGTGCGGTTCTGGTCGGGCGAGGTGCCGCGCACGGCAATTTTTTCGCCTTCACCGAAACCGCGGGTTACCGAGACGCCGGTGATGCGCGACAGGGAGTCGGCCACGTTCTTATCGGGGAACTTGCCGATATCCTGGGCGTTAATGGCATCGACCACGGAGTCAGCGTAACGCTTGGTTTCCAGTGACTCCTCGAGGCTGGCGCGAATACCGGTTACCACCACTTCTTCCATGACCGGCCCGTCCTGGGCCTGGACCTGCAATGCACCCACGGCGCCGGTCAGCGCCAGGACGGCAAGAGAACTGTGCAGGTAGGCGGTCCGGTTACCGCTTAGCTTGCGAATACTTGAATTTATAGTCGTCACGGTAATCCCTCTTCGACGGTTGCGCTGTTATCGTTGTGTTGCCGTTGCTTTGACAACGTTGTCGCAATCCACACTAAAACCCTCCGACAACGTTGTCAACAATTTTTTATTGCCACCTGGGTGCCCCACGAGGCTCCCTGGCGCCGGACTTGCGCTGACCTGTGTGGTCGGCCTGCAGCCTGCCAGGCCCGCGCACCGCGACGATCCACCGACACTGGTGCGGCTGAACGTACCGGTCGTCAATTGACCTCGTAGCTGTTTCGGGTAATCCTGCCCGTGTCTGATCCAGGAGGTAATAACAATGCAACAACTGTCCGGCCAGGATGCGATGTTTCTCCATGCGGAGATCGATGGGCTTCCCCAGCACATCGGCGGCGTCAGCATCTATGACCAGTCCACCGCGCCCGGTGGCAAGGTCCGTTTCAAGCAGATTCTGGCCATGCTGGAGCGGCGGCTGCACCTGTCGCCCATTTTCCGCCGCAAGCTGGCCTTCGTGCCGGGCAATCTCGGGCGCCCCTACTGGGTTGAGGACCCCGACTTCGACCTCGAGTACCACGTGCGCCATATCGCCCTGCCAAAACCCGGTGACTGGCGCCAGTTGTGCATACTCGCCGCGCGCATCCACTCGGTACCCCTGCGCCGGGACAAGCCGATGTGGGAAATGTACGTAATCGAGGGGCTCAATAACGTCGAGGGCTATCCCCCTGGCTGTTTCGGTGTGCTTGTGAAAGTACACCATTGCGCCATGGACGGCGCTACCGGCACCCAGTTCATGAATATCGTCCACGACCTGACACCGGAAACCACGGATCGCGGCAACCCGCCGGCATGGATCGTCGAACGGCCATCGAAGGCGCGCATGCTGGGCCGCGCCTACCTCGACGCCTGGCGCAAGCCGGGCCAGGCCCTGGATTTCATCAAGGAGTCTGTGCCCGCGGTCATGCGCGTCAGGAAAGGGCGCAAGGCGGGCAGCATACACTTTCTCGAGGACAAGCAGGCCACCCGTTTTCAGGGCAAGATATCCCGCCATCGGGTGGTGGACGCGCGCAAGTTCGATTTTGAAGCCATCCGCGCGATCAAGAATTCCTGCCCCGGCGCCACCGTCAACGACACCATGCTGACCATCGTCTCGGGGGCGATGCGCAAGTACCTCATGGACAAGGACGAATTGCCGGAGGAATCGCTGGTTACCGGCTGTCCCATCGACGTCCGCTCGCCGGAAGACCGGGCCGCGGGCGGCAACATGGTGGGCTTCATGAATGTCAGTCTGCGTTCAGACCTGGAGGACCCCGCGGAACGCCTGGCCGCCATTCACGAGGAATCCCTGTCGGCAAAAGCCTACGCCGAGGCACTCGGCCCGCGGTTTGCCGTTGACCTCACCGATGTCCTGCCTGGCAACGTACTGTCGCTGGCGATACGCACGGCCGCTGCCACCGGCCTGTCCGAGGCCAGCGTGATGTTCAACACCATTGTCACCAATGTACCGGGAACGCCTCACCAGTTGTACCTGTGTGGCGCCGAGCTGGTGGACTCGATCAGCCTCGGCCCCCTGTTGCCCAATGTCGGCCTGTTCCAGATTGTCTACAGTTCGGTGCAGGACAAGAAGGGCTCCGTGGTTCTGTCGTTCACTGCCTGCCGCGACATGATGCCGGACCCGGAATTTTACGCCCAGTGCCTGCAGGAATCTTTCGACGAACTGTACGCCGCGACCGTCGGCTGAGGTTTACAGGAACTGGCTGATCAGGCGGTGCACGTTGACCCGGGCTCGCAGCCGGCTGGCCAGCATGAACATCCCCCCCAGTTTGCGGTGAAAGTAGACCGCATCAGTGGGGGGCGCCTGCCAGAAATCGCGGAAACCGGTAACTTCCTCGGCCCGCGCTGACATCCGCCGGGTCATGTCGGAGCGGGCGAAGTCATAGGGCTCATCAGTTTGCAGTGGCTCCATGGCCATCAGGAACAGCTCCAGCACCAGCTCCCGGTATTCACTGTCCTCGTCGCCCATGGCGTAACCGACACGTTCTGCGGCGGCGACCATCCGCTTGCGGTTGCCGGCTATCGCTGCCTTCGCCAGGCTGCGGTAACTGTTGACGAATGCGGCCTTGAAACGGCGGGTGGCGCCAAAGTCCAGCAGGATGATTTTGCCGCTGTCAGGGTCGTACTGGTAATTGGCGAAATTGGGGTCGGTCTGCACCATTCGCAGTTCGAACAGTTCGCGGAACATCAGCTCGACCAGGGCGCTCATCACTGCGTCGCGCTCTGCCTGGGGCAGCTCGGCAATGGTCTCGATCGGCTGGCCAGCAACGTAGGTCATCACCAGCACCGTCTTGCGAGTGAGGTCGGGCAGCACCTCGGGCACAAGGAAGCGATCGTCGCCGGCCAGGAGATCACCGAATGCCGCCAGGAACTCCGCCTCCTTGTTGTAGTCGGCCTCGTCATGCAGCTGCGCCTTGGCGTCGTCCAGCAGGGGCTGGATGTCCATCTCCGGCGGCAGCAGCCCCGACATTCGCAACAGCGAGGCGATATTGTCCACATCGGCATCGATGCTGCCGGCGACCCCGGGGTACTGCACCTTGAGAACGATTTCCCGACCATCCGGTGACAGGGCCTGGTGCACCTGGCCAATGGAGGCCGCCGCCAGGGGCCTGTGCTGAAAACCATAGAACTGGACTTCCCAGTCGTCGCCGTAGGCCTCGGACATCACGCGGTCCAGCTGCCCCGGGGGCATGTAGCGGGCATCGGCGCGCAACCGGGCGAGAATGTCCGCCAGTTCACGGGGCAGGAAGTCCCCCGTGTCCATGGACAGGATCTGGCCCACCTTCATCGCCGCACCGCGCATGGTGGCCAGCTGGTCGGCGACCCGGCGGGCATTGGCGGGGGTGAGCAGCATGTCCCGGGCCCTGGGCCGCTTGCCGGCGCGGATCTGCCGGGTGCCCTCCGCCAGCATACCGCCGGCGACACCGCTGGCCATGCGGGCGACACGGGCAAACCGCCCTACCCGGGAGGTGGGGATTGCCTTGTGCTTGTCGTCCGGTTTATTTCCTTTTGCCACGCTGCTCCCGCTCCTGCCAGGCCGCGATATGGGCCTCGATCATATCGCAGGCATTGAACTGGGCATCCAGAGCCGCGATAAAGTTGAATACGCCGGTTAGCTTGCGGGCGATCAGTGCAAAATCGCGGGATGGCGGGGTAAAGTGCCGGCTGGCCGCCGAGGCGGCCGCCTGTTTGCCTGCCCGCCGCATCAGCCGCGAGCGGCCCCAGCAGTATTCACCCTGGTCGTTGAGGTACTCGGCAGGCAGTTGCTCCACCGGGCGCAGCGGTTCCAGCAGGTGCAGGCAGAAATCGGCGAACATCTGCCGCCCCTCGTCGCTCACCCCGGGCTGCAGGCAGCCAAGCCCCACCAGGCCATCGATGATACGCGGCACATCGCGCTGCTGGCTGGCGGCGATGGTCTCCCGCAGGTGGTAGAGAAACTCCTCGGAACAATCCAGCACCGAGCCAAAGTCCAGCAGCGCCAGTTCATCATCCGCGGTTTTCTTGCGCCGGTCATCCAGGCGCAACAGGTAGTTGCCAAAATTGGGGTCGGTCTGCAGCAGGCCCCAGTCATAGAGCTCGTAGAAGAACAGCTCCAGCATGGCCTTGGCGAGGGCATTCCGGCGCTCCTGGGACAGGGCGGCCACATCCGGATCCGCCACCGTAAAGCCTTCGATAAACTCCATGGCCAGGATGTCACCGGTGCAGTAGCGCCGGCGCAGTTCGGGCACATGGTAGTGCACGCCCTCCAGCTCCAGCCCGGCCACCAGTGCCGCCATCCGCTCGGTCAGCTCGGCCTCCCGCTGGTAATCGATCTCGTTGTGCAGGTGGCTGCGCAATGACTGCATCCAGTTGTCCAGGTCACGTCCGGATTTAACCCAGCGTGCCAGCACCAGCATTTTGACCACGGCGTCAAAGTCGCTGTCTATCATCTCCGCCAGGCCAGGATACTGGATCTTGAGGCAAATCCACTCGCCGCTGGCGCTGACCTTCGCCAGGTGCACCTGCGCCAGGGACGCGGCAGCCACTGCCTCCGGGTCTATTTCCAGCTCGTCGAAACGGTCGCCGAGGGAGTCGCGAACAAAAGATTCCAGCGCATCCCAGTGCAGGGCTTCGGTCTGGTCCGACAGGTCGCGCAGCGCCTCGACCAGCACCGGCGGCAGGAAATGCTCGCCGAACAGGGCCAGCATCTGGCCGATCTTGACGTAGGTGCCCTTGAGCCGCCCCAGCTCCGCGGTGAATCGCTGGGCTTCCCGGCGGGCAAAATCCGACTGGGAATCATCATCGCCGCGCCCCATCACCTTCGACACGGCAGAATCCATTGCCAGGGCACCGCCGGCGCGCAGCCCCGCCATGGACACGGTCAGGCTGCGCCCCAGCGCCCGGGTCGGAAAAGTCTTGTTTCGTTTCTTTGCCATTAACAGCCTCCGGCGACTGCAGTCACTGTCGTCACGGCCCTAGCCGCGCTCGGGTAGTTGCAGCGGCTCACCCATGGCATCGGCCCGGGCAAAAGCCGGGCGCGCTGTCACCCGCTCCAGGTAGGCGCGAGTCTGGGGCTTGATGTGTTCATCCAGCTGCAGAGCCCGGGACAGATACAGGGCATAGCCGATGGCGATATCGGCGATGGTAAAGCGCTTGTCCACCAGGTACTCATGTTCCAGCAGGTGCTCGTCCAGGCGCCGCAGGCGGGCGACAAACCACCTGGCGTAATCGTCGGCCACGGCCTGCTTTTCCGGCGTGGGCTCGAGATAGTAGTAACGCATGGATATCGTCTGCGGAAATGTCAGCGTGGCGTCCGCGTGATGCAGCCAGTTAAGGTACGCGCCGTATTCCGGGTGCTGCGGACTGAGGCCTAAATCATATTGCTGGTAGCGGTCCACCAGGTACTGGCAAATGGCGGAGGATTCGGTCATCTGGGTATCGCCATCGACGAAGTACGGCACGGTGCCCAGGGAATTCACCTCGAGGTAGTCTTTCTGCAACACCCGCGGCGGAAACGGCACAATCTCCAACTCGTATTCCAGGCCCATTTCTTCCAGTGCCCACAGCGGGCGCAAGGAGCGCGCGCCAGCACAGTGCCACAACTTCATCGGCATCCTCCTGTAACAGCAAGTGACTTATTATGCGCAGCGGATACTACCGGACTGCTTCACGGTCCGTACAGTGCGACAGGTCAATAATTTCGTGGTAGGGAGGGTGAGCTTACTGCTAGCGGTATCAGCCAGCGGCAGTCCGGGCTGCCGCTTTTTTATTGCGCCTCTCTATTGCGCCTCGTCTTGTGGTTTCTCCCATCCCAATGATTCCAGGTGGTATCCAAGGCGGTTGTGCCCCACGTGCTCGTGGCACTCCACGCAGTTGTAGTCGTCCGGGTCACCGAAATAGCGGCGATGGGAACGAAAGGCCCTGCGGTTACCTTCCGTGGCGGTCTCGAGGTACTTGTGGCACTCCAGGCAGGCGGAATCGTAGACAAATTCCTCGCGGCGCTCGCGAATGGCGTGCCAGTCCACTTCGTGCGGGTCCTTGATCAGCTCCAGCAGCGGGTCCTTGATCCCGTGCTTGGCCTTGACCAGGAAGTAGTGCAGGGAGTTGTCGTGGGGCAGGTGGCAGTCGTTACAGGCCGCGCGGACACCCTGCGGATTGTTGCCGCCGTGAACATCTTCCCGGTAGGCGCGGGCAATGGGCTCATAGGCATGGCAGCTGGTGCAGAATTCGTAATCGCCGGTGGCGTGGAACGCGGTATCGATCACGGCCCAGCTGGCGACTGCGCCGACACCCAGTGCGGCGAGAATGAATCCAATACGTAGCAGTTTCACGTTCAGTTGTTGTCCCCGGATATTTGTGCGGACACACTTGCCCGCCAACAGCATACTGGTACTGTGGAAAGCCTAGCAGAGGATTACAATCCGGCAATGTGTGCCGCCGCATTTTTCTTACTGCTACCTGACATTCCGGGAAAATCGGTTAATCTAGTCGGCTAATCGGCTTATCCCAACCAGAGCAGAGCAAAGCGGCGAAAAAATGATCGATGTGAAAATGTGGGGCCGGGCCCTGCACCAGATGCCAAAACTGTCCCAGCACGAATGGCAGGCACTGGACCCGGTGGCCCGCTGGCTGATTGCCTGCCGCGCCTCGGTATTGTTCATGACTTTTACCGCCGCCGCCCTCGGCGGGCTGATGGCCTGGCGGGCAGGTCTGTTCCAGTGGGACCTGTGGCTGGCAACCGTGATCGGCCTGATGTTCGCGCACGCCACCAACAACCTGCTCAACGATTACACCGACTCGCGCCGGGGCATAGACAAGGACAACTACTACCGCAACCAGTACGGCGTGCACGTGCTGGAAGACGGTCTGATGAACGAGGGCGAGTTCTGGCGCTATCTCGGGGTGACCGCCGGCATTGCCATGGCGCTGGGCGGCTGGCTGATTTACCAGCGCAGCGGCCTGACCCTGGACCTGATGCTGGCCGGCGCTTTTTTCGTGCTCTTCTACACCTGGCCGCTGAAGTATTACGGCATGGGGGAGCCGGCGGTACTGCTGGTCTGGGGCCCGCTGATGGTGGGAGGCAGCTACTACGTGCTGGCCGGGCAGTGGAGCTGGGACGTGACCTGGCTCAGCCTGGTCTTTGCCCTGGGCCCGACCACCGTATTGTTCGGCAAGCATACCGACAAGCTCGAGGCCGACCGGGGCAAGGGCGTGAATACCCTGCCCGTCATACTCGGGGAAAAGCTGTCGCGCCACAGTGTGCTGGTGATGATAACGGCCCAGTACCTGCTGTGCCTGGCACTGGTTGCGGGCGGCAGCTTCGGCTGGCCGCTATTAATCGTGCTGGCCAACGTGCCCAGGTTGCCCGCGCTGCTGCGGGTATACCGCCAGGCCAAACCAGCGGCTGCGCCGGGCGATTACCCGCCCGGCATCTGGCCGCTATGGTTTTCCGCGTTCGCGTTCAGACACACCCGACAGTTCACTTCCCTGTTCCTGCTGGGTCTCATCGCCGACACCCTGATGGCCTGATACGCTGGATTTTTCCGCGGGCCTGATTCAGAATAACCCCACACCAACTAGGGAATGGGATCAATAATGGGGAACAGGAAGACTCTCCTGCTGCTGGCCGCAGGCGTCGTGATCGGCGCTGCCGGGCTGCTCACTTTCGAGGCCACCCTGCACGCGACCAGCACCGACAAGTTCTGCACCAGCTGCCATGAAATGGAAATCCCGCTGGCACAATTACAGAAAACCAGCCACTTCAATAACGCCAGCGGGGTCAGCGCCGGCTGTTCCGACTGCCACGTTCCCCGGGAGTTCTTCCCCAAAATGGTGCGCAAGGTCGAAGCGGCGCGGGAAGTGTGGGGCTCCATAACCGGCATTATCGATACCCCCGAGAAGTACCAGGCCCACGCACCGGCCATGAAGGAGCGGGAAATCAACCGGCTCAAGGCCAACGATTCCCAGGAATGCCGCAATTGCCACGACGCCCAACGGATGCTCTCGGTGATCCAGACGTCCAAGGCCCAGCGTTTCCATCGCGCGCTTGCCGCCAATCGCAAGACCTGTATCGACTGTCACGCGGGCGTTGCTCACCCCGACAACTCGATCTGACCACGGCGCCGGCGACACCACCCGGCAGGAGAGACTCGATCATGCGAAATACCGTTATCGCCGGACTGGCCCTGCTGTTGCTTGGCCTGGGGGCCGCTGCCGCCACAGCCGAGGAAACGGGTTCCCAGGCCTGCCTGGAATGCCACGACTACGGCGAGGATTCGCCGGTACACCTGGTACTGGCCGGCGCCCACGGCACTGCGCTGGAAGCGGGGGATGACCGCCAGGGCTGCATCGAATGCCACGGCACCAGCGCCGACCACCTGCGCGCTCCGCGGCGAAATTCACCGGAAGTCAGTTTCGGACCCCGCTGGAGTTCCAGCGCCGGCGACCAGGACAAGCCCTGCCTGGGCTGTCATGAGCAGGACGCCGCCCGCAGCTGGCGCCACGCCCTGCACATGCACAACAACATCACCTGTATCACCTGCCACGACATCCACACCGCGGAAGACAAGGTCCAGGTCGCCAGCTCCCAGGGCGCCGTCTGCGAAACCTGTCACAAGGCACAGAAACAGGGCATCCACGGCATGGAACGGCGCAAGAAGCGCAACCCGCCCTGTACCGAGTGCCACAACCCGCACAACCACGAAGACGCCCAGGCACAGATGCTCAGCAACGGTTCCGCAGGCTGCCTGTATTGCCATGACCTGGAGCGCATGGCCGGCAGCAAGCGCGTCTCGGCCAAGGCCAAGAGCTACCACAAGGTAATGAACAACCCGGAGCGCACCTGCCTGGACTGTCACCAGGGCATTGCCCACGCGCCCGCGGATTCCGCCCCGCCCATGCACCCGGAGCCTGCGCCATCAGCAGACGTGACCCTGTTCTACCCGGGGATGACCGACAGCGACTGGCTGCTGCACCAGCACCCCGGCTCCCAGCCCCTGCGCCAGGGCGCCAATTGCCTGCAATGCCACCGGGGCGATGAGGCCGCCATGGGTGAGATTCTTGCAGACGGGAGCATTGATCCCGCAGCACGCAATATTGCGCTGGCCTTCGCCGTCACCGATAACGCCCTGCAGGTGAGCGTCAGTTGGCAGGCCAGCAGCGATGACCAGCAACTCTCCATCATGTGGGGCGATCGCAGTAATGATGCCTTCGCCCGCGGTGGATGCTTTGCTGCCTGTCATAACGACATGGCGGGGATGAGCCGTGACCGGGGCAGAGTCAGCCAGAAGTACCTGGGAGTATCCCGGGCGCAAAGGCAGCAAATCGGCCAGCCGGCGATTGTGCGCAGCAGCGAGGAACTTGCCCAATTGCAGGCCGAAGGCAAATTCGCCGAAATCTGGCGGCTGAACCTGCAATCCGGAAAACTGGATACCGCCACGCTGCTGGCGGACACCCCCTGGCAGGCATCAAAGTTGATCGAAATCAACACTTCATCAGACGGTGCTCGTCGCACCGTGGCGTTCACCCGCAGGCTGGACGATACTGAAAGTGGTTTGAATTTTAATAAGAGCGAGAAGTACACCCTGGGTGTTGCCCTTGGCGGCAAACAAAACCCGGGCGCGAAACACTGGGTGTCGCTGCCGCTGACCCTGAGTTTTGGCGGCGACGATACAGACTTCACAGCCGAGTAATGGTGCCGATGAATACGCGATGGATTCGGGCAGTTGTGGTTGCTTGCAGTACACTGCTGGCAGTATTGGCGTGGGCCGACGAAGGCCCGGGCTGCCTCGACTGCCATACCGCAGACGCTGACATACCGGTTCACGATGTGTTCAGCAGTGTCCATGGCAACCTGCTGGGTGGCGGAGCGGCCGCCTGCACCGCCTGCCATGGCGCCTCCGAGGCCCACGATCGCCGGGGCCGCCGCAATCCACCGGATGTGAGTTTCGGCCCGACCTGGCTTTCCGACCTGGAAGCCCGCAACGGCGCCTGCCAGGACTGCCATACGGCAGACAAGCAGTTATTGTGGCTCGGCAGCGAGCACGAGCAGGAAAACCTGGCCTGCGCCGATTGCCATACTTCCCACACCCGCCACGACCCGGCCATGAGCACGGAACTGGCCGGCGACCAGTGCCTGACCTGCCACAGCCGCCAGCGGGCGCAGATGAAGCTGCCCTCCAGGCATCCCATTGCCGAGGGCAAAACAGCCTGCACCGACTGCCACAACCCCCATGGCAGCGCGACCGAGGCCGACCTGCATCAGGTCACCCTCAACGAGAACTGCTACAGCTGCCACCAGGAGATGCGTGGGCCATTGCTGTGGGAGCACGAACCGGTCACCGAGGACTGCTCCACCTGCCACAACCCCCACGGCTCGGTGAACGACCGCCTGCTGACATCCCGGGGGCCCGCCCTCTGCCAGCAGTGCCACTCCGCCGCGTTCCACCCCAGCCTGCCCTATGGGGCCGAGGGTTTGCCCGGCGGCGGCAGCAACCGCAACCTGGTTGGCAAGAACTGCCTGAACTGCCACTCCCAGGTCCACGGTTCCAACCACCCGTCGGGAGCGAGGCTGACACGATGACGCATCGCAGACACCTGCCGTTCCGGCTCACCGCTGCCAGCGCCCTGGTGCTGCTGGCCCATGGCGCCGTGGCCCAGGACGAGGATAAAACGGCGCAGCCGGAGGCCGACTATGCGCCCCTGGTGGTGAACCTGAGCCAGGGCTACCGGATAGCCGGCCACGGTAACGGTCTTGAGCTGGGCCTGGGCTACACCGCCGACGACAACTTCATGTTCGGCCAGTACAACGGCCTGTCGGACGATGGCGCCGTGCTGATTGGCAACCTGCATTGGCAGGGTTTCAGCAACAGTAACAGCCAGTGGCGGGTCTCCATGTCAGACCTGGGCCTGGATACACGGGAAGGCAGGGTGAGCTGGAGCAACAACAGCAAGTTGCAGTTTAGCCTCGGCTTCGATTCCCAGATACAGATCCGTAATAACAGTGGCGAGACCCCGTTCCGCGGTTCCGGCGCGCCCCTGCGCCTGCCCGACAACTGGGTGACCGGCTCCACCACAGGCGACTTCAGCCAGTTGCAGGCCAGCCTGCACCAGTTTGATCGCGAACTCGAACGAGACAAGCTGTTCGCCGGTGTCGAGCTCAGGCTCAACGACAGCTGGCGACTGGACGGCAATCTGTCCTACGAGGAAAAGCAGGGCACCAGCGATACCGCCGGCGCCATGTACGTGGACGCGTCCTCCGGCGATGCGGCGCTGTTACCGCGACCGGTAGACTACCGCACCACCGAGTTTGACCTCGGCCTCGCCTATGGCAGTGGCAAACTCAACATCGAGGGCCGCATCGAGTACTCGGGTTTTAACAACGAGGATGACATTCTGGTCTGGCAAAACCCGTACAGCTCACGTTACCCGGATAGCGCCGGGGGTCTGGGCCAGGCACCTGACAACGAGCAGCTGCGCGGCCGGATCACCGGGCAGTACATCATCACCCCCAGCGCCCGCTTCCAGTTTGATGGCAGTTACGCCGTCACCGAACAGGACCAGGACTACCTCGACTACAGCATCAATCCGGCGGCCAGCCTGAGCCAGCCGCTGCCGCGCGATTCTTTCGACGGCGAGGCGCAGACCGGCACCGTCAATGCCAAACTCTGGCTGCGACCGCTGCGCAAGCTGGATGTCGATATTTATTTCCGCGGCCGGGAGCGGGATTACGACAACCCCCGGGACGGCTATCGCTATATTCGCGGTGATGGCAGCCGCCAGCCGGAGCAGGCGCTCGCCGTCTATAACACCTCGCACCATTACCTCTCCCAGACCACGGGGATAGAAGCCAGTTACCGGCTGCCCAAACGCAGCCGCCTGCAGCTGGAATATGCCTACGAACAGATCGAGCGGGAAAACGCGGCGGTAGAGGAAACCGAGGAAGACCGCTTTACCCTGGGCTACCGCATCCAGCCCTGGAACAATTTCACCGCCCGCGCGGAACTGCTCTATGGCAACCGTGCCGCCGACACCTACCAATGGGACCAGCGTTACTACGCCCTGCTGGACGTCGAACTGATCAACGCCACCCCGGACAACCAGCGTTATATCAACCACCCGGAACTGAGCCAGTATCACCTCGCCAACCGGGAACAGGAACAGGGCAAGCTCGACCTCAGCTGGCTGCCGGCACAGGAGTGGAACCTCAACCTCAGCCTGCTGGTCCGCAACGACGACTACGACAAGACCTACACCGGCCTGCGCTACGCCTACTGGGAGCGCTATCACCTGAGCGCCAGCTACAATCCGACTCAGCACGTATCCGCGACCCTGTACGGCGGCTACGACCGTTTTGAATCAGAGCAGATGGGGCGCGCGTTCCGCGGAGGCGGGGAAAAAGATGCGTTTGCCGTCTATACGCCCCTGCCCCAGGCCAGCGATCCTGACCGCGACTGGCGCACCGACATCACCGACAGCAGCGTCACCATCGGCGCCAACCTGCTGTGGCAGCTGTCGGAGGACCTGGAGCTGGAAGCGGACTACAGCTTCGTCGACACCGAAAGTGACCAGGAATTCAGAACCTACGGTGCCGCTGACCTGGCCCCGGAAGACCTGCCGACGGTGGACACCACCCTGCACCACTTTGTCGCCAGCGGCACCTGGCATATGCGCCAGGACCTGTCGTTCAAACTGGACTACCAGTACTACCGGTACAGCTCGGACGACTGGGCCCTGGAGGGCGTGCAGGCGAACAGCATCGACAAGGTACTGACATTCGGGGCACGCAACCCCAACGAAAATATTCACTACGTGGGTGTATCGGCCGTATACAGCTGGCAGTAACACCAACTTGGCCCTTAGAGGCGGGAGTAGAGCCATGGGAACATTGACACGCAACTGGATGATGGCGGCCACACTCGGCCTGCTGGTCGCCTGCGGTGGTGGTGGCGGCGGTGATCGCGCCGCCGGCGTTGACCCCGGACCACCGCCCGGCAATGGCCCGGTAACACCGCCCCCGCCGATCATTCCTGATCCCACACCCGTCCCCTATACGGAAGCCGGGGAACTGTTGGCGACCATCACCAGCGTCACCCTGGATGACAACAACGTCGCGACTGTCGAGTTCCAACTCACTGACGGCAACGGCACCGCCATCACCGATCTGGAGCCTGGCAATGTTCGCTTTACCATCGCCAAGCTGCAGGCCAGTGAACTCGGCAGCATGACGGGTACCTGGCAGTCCTACGTTAACGACATCGAGCCCCCGGATAACTGGGGGGTGACCGACGTTGGCACCGAGGACCGACTACAGGCAACCTACGAACGCGAAGAGGATAATTTCGTCAACAACGAGGATGGCACCTACAGCTACACCTTCGGCATGAGCCTCAGCGATATCCCCGAGGACATCCTCGCCCAGGCGGAAGAGGAAGGGCTGGACCTGAGCTATGAAGCCGACCGGACCCATCGCGTGGTGATCCAGTTTGACGGCAACCCAAACACCACGGCCAACCCGGTGTATGACTGGATCCCGGCAAACCCCGGTGCCAGCGGCGTATTCAACATGGATATCGCCGCTACCGCCAACTGCAACAACTGTCACGACCCGCTGGCCATCCACGGCGGCAACCGTCAGGAAGTGCAGTACTGTGTGACCTGTCACAACGCCGGCTCCACCGACGCCCACAGTACCAACACCGTGGACATGAAAGTCATGATCCACAAGTTGCACTCGGGGGCCAATCTGCCCAGTGTCGGCGCCGGCGAGGATTACTACATTATCGGTTTCCGCGGCAGCAAGCACGACTACTCCATGCTCCACTATCCCCAGGACATCCGCAACTGTGTTAACTGTCACGCGGGCAGCGCCACCGGTGCAGGCCGCGATGACCTGGTGCTGACTGCCCAGGGCGACAACTGGGCCGAGTACCCGTCCGCCGCCGCCTGCGGCAGTTGCCACGATGGTGAGCGCGCACAGGGCCATATTGCCGGGCAGGAAGAGGCGAACTGCGCCAGCTGCCATTCCAGCAGCGGCTTTGCCGGCAGCATTGCCGACAGCCACCGCATGCTTGTTGCAGAGGCCAGTGAAAGCTTCAAAGCCGAGGTACTCGCGGTCGACAGCACCATGCCCGGTGAACAGCCCGTGGTCACCTTCAAGATCAGTAACCCGGACACTGGCGAGAACTGGGACATCAAGAATGATCCCGCCTTCACCGGCCCCGGTGCGCGCCTGGCCGTTGGCGTTGCCTGGGATACTGACGACTACAATAACATCGGCAACCAGGGCGATAACGCCAGCCAGGTACAGACCCAGGACATCGCCAGCTTTGTCGACAACGGTGACGGCAGCTATTCGGCAACCATGCCGGTGGCAGTCCCCGATGGCAGCGCGGCACCTGGCATCCCGGCCAGTGGCTCAGGCGCGGCGACTATCGAGGGTCATCCGGTCCTTGATGTAGACGATGAAGAGGAAGGCGCCGAGACCATCCCGATGACCAATGCACACGCATTCTTCTCTATCAACGAGGCCGATGGCGTCCCCGTGGCCCGGCGCACCCGTGTCGAATTGGATAACTGCCTGGCCTGCCACGGCACACTGTCCCTGCACGGTGGCAACCGCACCGATGATATCGATGGTTGCGTGACCTGCCACAACCCCCGCAATACCGACAAGCGCAGACGTGAAATTGCCATGGATCCGCCCACCGACGGCAAGGACGAGGAATCCATCGACTTCAAGACCATGGTCCACGGTATCCACGCGGCAGCGATACGTGAAAATGCCCTTGAAATCGTCGGCTTTGGCGGCTTCACCACCCACCGGTATAACGAGGATCTGGTGCACTATCCCGGCGATCTCAGCAACTGCACCACCTGTCACACCGACTCCGGCTACACCCTGCCACTGGCGGACGGTGTACTCGGCGTTACCGTGGATACCGGTGCCGACCGCGCCGACCCGAGCGATGACACCGTCGTCACGCCCACCGCGGCAGTGTGCGCCAGCTGTCACGATGACCAGGTGGCCATGTCTCACATGAGCTCCAACGGCGGCAACTTCGCCACCACCCAGGCGGCTCTCGACAGTGGCCAGGTGGTCGAGGAATGCAGCGTCTGCCACGGCAGCGGCCGCAATGCCGACGTCTCAGTGGTGCACAATCCCCGTTAGGCACTGTTAGCCCGTAAACCCGCCGGGCGGCGGGTTTACGGAATCTCGGCAAAAGCCCATCCAATGCTTGGCCAGATGCGTAGATCTACGTATATTGGCCTCCCATGAAATACACCGGCACTGACAACTTCGACCACCAGCAGCCCGCCCGGGTTGGGGTACTGATCACCAATCTCGGGACGCCGGCGGCGCCCACGAGCAAGGCCCTGCGCCCCTACCTCAAGCAATTCCTCTCCGACCCACGGGTCGTGGAAGTGCCCCGCCTGCTGTGGTGGTTCATTCTCAACGGGATAATTCTCAATCTGCGCCCACGGCGCTCCGCCAAAGCCTACGCCACGGTGTGGACAGAGCAGGGCTCACCCCTGCTGGTGCATACCCGCGAGCAGGCCAACCAGCTGGCGCAGGCCCTGGAAAACATTTACGGCGATGACATCCTGGTGGACTTCGCCATGCGCTACGGCGAGCCCTCCATCGACAGCGTGCTGCAGTCCATGTTCGACCGCGGGGTGCGCAAGCTGCTGGTGATGCCGCTGTACCCCCAGTACTCCGGCCCCACGACCGGCTCCACCTTCGACGCCCTGGCCGCGGACTTCAGCCGCCGCCGCTGGCTGCCGCAGCTGCGTTTCGTCGGTCACTATTGTGATCACCCGGGCTACATCGCGGCGCTGGCGGCCAGCATCCAGAATTATCGCGCCGAACACGGCGGCGCCGACAAGCTGGTGTTCTCCTATCACGGCGAGCCCAAACGCTATCTCGATCAGGGTGACCCCTACCACTGCCAGTGCCTGAAAACCACGCGTCTGGTGGCGGAACTGCTGGGACTGGAAGAAGACCAGTACACCACCTGTTTCCAGTCCCGCTTCGGCCGGGAAGAATGGCTACAGCCCTACACGGACGAGACCCTCAAGGCCCTGCCCGCCGAAGGCGTTAAATCGGTACAGGTCATCTGCCCGGGCTTCAGCGCCGACTGCCTGGAAACCATCGAGGAGATCGGGGTGGAGAACCGGGGCTATTTCATGGCTGCGGGCGGTGAGAGCTTCGGCTACATTCCCTGCCTCAACAGCAGCAGCGAACACATCGAAGCCCTGGCCCAGCTGGCGGCGGAAAACCTCAGGGGCTGGCTGGAAAAACCGGCGCGGTTATTCAGCCAGCAGGGTGGCAATAATGGCCTTTAACTGCTCCTCGCTGAATTCAGCGTTGTCCGCGTGGCGCTTGATAGAAGTATCGCTGGCCGTTGCCAGAATTTCGTCGGCGCTCATCCCCTCCCAGTCCTCGGCGGGCTCGTGGCAATCCAGGCAAAGCTCTTCATCCCCGGCCTGGGCAGGCAGGGCGAACACGGTGGCGACTGTAACAGCTAGCAGCAGACGTATCATGATGGGGTATCCTTGGCATTTGTAACAACTCGGTATTAATGTATAGCACAAGCAAGCAGGCGGCTCTAGCTGATAATGCGTACGGCATCGACTACCAGAGGAAAATCATCATGACTCATTTCCCACAACTGCTACTGACGCTGGTGCTTGCCCTCGGCGGCACCCTGTCATGGGCCCAGCCGGAAGCAAACGCGCTTATCATCGACACCCGTTCACCGGCGGAATACCAGGCGGGGCACGTGGAGGACGCAGTGCTGATTCCCTACGACGGTATCGAGGCGGGCATCGTCAAACTGACAGAGGACAGGGACCGGCCCATCTACCTCTATTGCGGCAGTGGTCGCCGCGCCGAAATCGCCCGTGAACGCCTGCTGCACCGGGGCTACACCAAGGTCACCAACCTGGGTGGAGTGGCGGAGGCCGAGGCCTTTCTCGGCAGGCCCTAGATCCAGCGCCTGACCCGCCGGCAATAGGCGGGGAAATCCTCGGGAAATGTGTCCCGCAACAGCTGCTCTTCCGGCAGGATAAAGCGGTACTGGATAATGACCATGAAAACCAACGGTACCGCAAAGGCAGTGGCAACACCGAGCAGCACGGCGCAGCCCAGCAACACCAGGGCCATGCCCAGGTACATGGGGTTGCGACTGTAGCGATACACCCCGGTGGTAACCAGCGCGCGAACTTCCCGGAACGGTATCAGGTCGGTATCGGCCCGTTTGAACAGCCCCCCCGCCAGCACCAGCAGGACCAGACCCAGTAACAGCACCAGGCTACCCGCCATTTGCCCGCCGGCACTGGTGAAACGGTTGCCCGGGTAATATTCGTTGCATACGAACTGGGCGATGATCCCCAGCGCCAGCCACATCGGCGGATAAATGATTCGTTTGACTGCAGCCATGCCTGCCCGGCCTCCTCAACCGTGATGAACGCCGGCTGGTTCCACCAGGCCGATGCCGTAGGCAATGACAATACCGAGCAGGAAGGCCAGGGTCAATTTGCCGCGATCGTGGCTGTGAAAGTGGACCTCGGGCAGCAGATCGGACAGGGCGATACAAATAAAGGCGCCGGCGGAAAATGCCAGCGAGGCAGCGACAACCACATCGCGGGACGCGGCGAAGAGGTCGACGCCGAAGTAAAACAGCAGCGCACCCAGCGGACACATCAGGGCGAACAGCAGGTTGGTGAGCGTGCGGGCACTGCGATTCCAGCCGCCGGCTTCCATAATGGTGGTGATGGACATGGCGTCCAGCGGTTTGTGCAACAGAATAGCGAGGAACACACCGACTCCCGCCATGGCGGCGCCGGAACCGGAAGCGCTCTCCCCCAGCATCACCGCGCCAAGGGCGACCCCGTCGATCAGCGTGTGCAGCGCCAGCCCCAGGGCGATACCAATCCAGCTCAGCCTGTGGGCCGCATGCGGGTGCTCGTGGGGAAGATGATGATCGTGGTGCCGATGCTCTTCCGAGCTGAAATCGTGCTGGTGAAAGTGGAACATACGCAATAGCAGCAGCATGGTAATCAGGCCGATCATCAGCCACCAGACTGCGCTGTCTACGGCCCCGGCGCTGCCCGCCATGGCTATGCTGTGTGGCAGCAGGTGGTAAAAAGCCACGCCCAGCATCAGCCCCGAGACCAGGCTCATCACCAGCTGGGTCCGGGTGTGGGTCATCTTCACCCAGTTGGGTAGCAGCCCGCCTACCAGCGAGAATCCGGCAATAGCGAGGCAATAGGCGATCAGGGTGAGCGTGGATGACGCGTGCATAAGGGGCCGGAACCGGGGACAACCAAACCGCCAATTATTTCACATTCGGGCCGTCGGCGCCCAGAAAAGCCTGTGAACAATGACTGCTTTGGTCACTGGTGGATGCCGGAAACGACCATTGACCCGCAGGCTAATGACCATTAGTTTGAGTGCTCTGGCATTCACCGACGGAGCAAGTCATGTCGCTTTACGAACCCATAGCGTCCAGCGATTCACGCCGCCACCTGCAGCTGCGCAGCCCGGTGACCCTGGAACCCATTGGTGAACTGATCTGCGCCAGTACCGAGGACGTTGCCGCCGCGATCCGCAAGGCCCGCCAGGCCCAGCCGGCCTGGGCCAACACCAGCATGAAAGCGCGCGCCGCCATTGTCGACCGGGCCTTGAAAATCCTGCTTGCCCGCCAGGACGAGATCATCGACACAGTGGTGCGGGAAACCGGCAAGGCGCGCACCGACGCCATGAGCATGGAAATCTTCTCGGTGGCCGACCAGCTCTGCTATTACGCCAGGAACGCGGAGAAGTTCCTGGCACCGCGCAAGCGCAAGGTACATGGCCTGCTGGGCCTGATGAAGCAGTTGCGCATTGTCTACAAACCGCTGGGCGTGGTCGGCCTTATCACCCCCTGGAACGGTCCTTTTGTACTGCTGATGAACCAGGCCTGCCAGGCGCTGCTGGCGGGCAACACGGTAGTGGCCAAGGGCTCGGAAGTCACCCCCTATTCAGGCAAGCTGGCAGAGGACATCTTCCTCCAGGCAGGACTGCCGGAAGGTGTGCTGCAGGTACTGCTGGGCGACGGCGAGACGGGCGCAGCCATTGTCCGCGGCGGTGTCGACAAGGTGTCGTTTACCGGCAGCGTCGCCACCGGCAGGTCTGTGGCCGTGGCCTGCGCCGAGCAGCTGATTCCCTGCACCCTGGAACTGGGCGGGAATGACGCCATGATCGTCTGCGCCGATGCCGACCTGGACCGGGCCGCCGACGGCGCCTGGGTAGGATCCTGCATGAATACCGGCCACTACTGTTGCGGAACAGAGCGCATTTACGTGGTGGAATCGGTATACGACGAGTTCCTGCAACTGGTGCTGGACAAAGGCAAGGGCCTGCGCCAGGGCCCCGAGTACGGCTGGGATGAGGATATCGGCGCGGTGTTCTGGGACAAGCAGATGGCCATCATCGAGGCCCATGTGGAAGACGCCCGCGCCAGGGGCGCCACTGTTCTCATGGGCGGCCGCCGCAACCCTGACCTGCCAGGGCTGTACTACGAACCCACGGTGATGACAGACGTAAACAACAGCATGGACATCATGCGGCTGGAGACCTTTGGCCCCATCCTCTGCATCCAGAAGGTCCAGTCAGAAGAGGAAGCCCTGCAGCTGGCCAATGACTCCGAGTTCGGCCTCAATGGCAATGTCTGGACCCGGGACAAGAACAAGGGCTATGCCCTGGCGGCCGCCATCGATACCGGCGCCTGCTCGGTCAATGACATGGCACTCAGCTACGGCATTCCCGCTGCCCCCTTCGGCGGCAGGAAACATTCCGGGGTGGGCCAGGTGAACGGCAAGAAAGGCCTGCGCGGCTACTGCCACGAAATGCCCATCGTCATCGATCGCTTCAGCGGCAAGCTGCAGAATGGCTATCCCTACAGCGCCAAAAGCGCCGAGGGGATGAAAAAGCTGATGAATTTGCTGTGGGTGAAAACGCCCCTCGGGCGCTGGCTGAGCTGAAGCCGGGAGCGCAGACTACACCAGGACCAGGTTGTCCCGGTGCACCAGTTCCTCATCACCGGCGTAACCAAGAATCTGCTCGATATCGGCCGAGGCTGAACCCATAATGCGCCGGGTTTCCGCGGCGCTGTAATTGACCAGCCCGCGGGCGATTTCCCGGCCTTCACCATCGCGGCAGGATACCATGTCGCCACGGGCAAAATGCCCATGCACGCCGCGCACACCTACCGGCAACAGGCTGCGACCTGACTCCCGCAATACTTTCACCGCACCGGCATCCAGCTCCAGGCTGCCCTGGATCTGGACCATGCTCGCCAGCCACTGCTTGCGGGCATTCTGGGGCTGCTTGCCGGTACGCAGCCAGGTGCCGATATCGGCGCCAGAGGTGACCTCGGCGACCACGTCGGCCACCCGGCCGCTGGCGATCACCGTTTCCGTGCCCGAGCGCGCCGCCAGGCGTGCCGCGCGCAACTTGGTGACCATACCACCGCGCCCCAGGGCACCGCCCTCGCCCGCCATGGCGTCCAGTTCCGGGGCGTTGACCTCAGCGCTGCGCACCAGCTGGGCAGCGGGATTCTGGCGTGGGTCCTCCTCATAGAGCCCCTGCTGATCGGTCAACAGTAACAGGGCATCGGCATCGATCAGGTTGGCCACCAGGGCGCCCAGGGTATCGTTGTCACCAAAGCGGATTTCCTCGGTCACCACCGTGTCATTTTCGTTCACCACCGGTACCACGCCCAGCCGCAACAGGGTGTTGAGGGTTCCCCGGGCGTTGAGGTAGCGGTCGCGGGCGATAACGTCGTCGTGCCCCAGCAGGACCTGGGCGGACACAATGCCGCGCTCCCGGAATGCGTTCTCATAGCTCTGCACCAGTACCGACTGACCGGCGGCAGCCGCCGCCTGCAGTTCGTGCAACAGGTGGGGCCTGGCGGACATACCCAGGCGCACGACCCCGGCGGCAACCGCGCCGCTGGAAACCAGCACCACCTCACAGCCGCGCTGGCGCAGCGCCGCAAGCTGGGCCACCAGGCCGCGGATCATGTCGTCGTCGAGGCCGCGGCCATCATTGGTCAGCAGCGCGCTGCCGACTTTCACCACCCAGCGGCGGCTGGCGGCGATTTCCGATCTGTCACTCATGTCAGGGCACGTACTCTACATCCACGTCATAGTCATCATCGTCCCAGTCGTCGTCATCCTTCTCGACCTCGGGACCGCGCCGGCGCGAGGCCCGCAACTCGGCAATGCGCTGGCGGGCCTCTTCCTGCATCTGCTGCTGCAGGCGAACATCGACCTCGGCCAGTTCCGGGTCCGCCGCTTCCCGCTCGCGCAGTTCCTCCAGGTAAGTCATCAGATCACCGCAGAGAGCGTCTGTGCCCTGCCCCCGGATGGCAGAAATCTCATAGACCGGGCCCTGCCAGTCAAGCGCCTCGAGCACGGCGGCCCGCCGCCGTGCCAGGGTCTGCGCATCCACCAGGTCAGTCTTGTTCAGTACCAGCCAGCGTTCCCGCCCGGCCAGTGTCGGGCTGAACCGCCCCAGCTCGCCGGCAATTGCCAGTGCTGCATCGGCGGGCTCGACACCGTCATAGGGCGCCATGTCGATAATATGCAGGAGAATCCGGTTGCGGGTCAGGTGTTTGAGGAAGCGTATGCCCAGGCCCGCGCCTTCCGAGGCGCCCTCGATCAGCCCGGGAATATCGGCAATCACGAAACTGCGGTGGGGCTCCACCTTGACCACCCCCAGGTTGGGCACCAGGGTGGTAAAGGGATAGTCCGCCACTTTCGGTTTGGCCGCTGACACTGCGCGGATCAGGGTCGACTTGCCGGCGTTGGGCAAGCCCAGCAGGCCGACATCCGCCAGCACTTTCAGTTCCAGCTTGAGCGAGCGCACTTCGCCCTCGGTACCGGGCGTGGTTTGCCGCGGCGCGCGGTTGGTACTGGACTTGAAGCGGGTATTGCCCAGGCCGTGGTAACCGCCCTGGGCGACCTTGAGCCGCTGTCCGCAGGACTGGATATCACCGAGAATCTCTCCGGTGTCCTCGTCCAGCACGGTGGTGCCCACCGGCACCTTGAGCACCAGGTCCTCACCTTTCTTGCCGGTGCAGTTCTTGCCTTTACCGGCCTCACCGCTCTCGGCCCGGTAACTGCGGACAAAGCGGTAGTCGACCATGGTATTGAGATTGTCGTCGCCTTCCAGAATAACGCTGCCGCCATCACCGCCGTCGCCGCCATCGGGGCCGCCCTTGGCGATGTATTTTTCCCGCCGGAAACTCAGGCAGCCGTTGCCGCCCTTGCCGGCGTATACGGTGATACTTGCTTCATCTACGAATTTCATCTTTCTCTGCCTTGTTTCCGGAATTACACTGCGCCCCGCCTCCGGAGTCTGCCCGACATCCTGAAATCATTATATAAAAAAAAGCCCCGTCAATTGACGAGGCTTTTTGGTCTTAATCGCGAGCAGCGCGATCAGGCGCTCACCACCTGAACGTACTTGCGGCTCCTGGGGCCGCGGGTCACGAATTCAACCTTGCCGTTGGACAGGGCGAACAGGGTGTGGTCCTTGCCCATACCCACGTTCTCACCCGCGTGGAATTTGGTGCCACGCTGGCGCACGAGGATATTGCCTGCCAGGACTTCCTGGCCACCGAAACGCTTTACACCAAGGCGTTTACTCTCGGAATCGCGTCCGTTACGAGTACTACCACCAGCTTTCTTATGAGCCATTATCCAAATCCTCCTTTACGCCGAGATACCGGTAATTTTCACTTCGGTGAACCACTGGCGGTGGCCAGTTTCTTTCCGATGGTGCTTACGGCGGTTAAATTTAACAATCTTTACTTTTTTGTGGCGGCCGTGGCCTACCACCTCAGCAGTGACCCTGGAACCGTCGACAACCGGCTTGCCAATCTTGACGTCTTCACCGCTGCCAACCAGCAGAACCTTGTCGAATTCGACGGTTTCACCAGTGGCGGCTTCAATTTTTTCCAGCTTTAGGGTTTCACCCTCAATCACGCGGTGCTGCTTGCCACCGGCTTCGATTACTGCGTACATGTTTCACTCCGTTCAGTTAGCCTGCTCGCTTTTGGGAAAATCCCTTGTAAATCAAGGGGGCAGAGCCAGGCACAAACAGTTAAATAAATACTTGTAACCGCCTGCAGCTGATGCAGCAGGGGTCAGAGGGCGGCGATTTTACTGAAAACCACCCCCTGCAGCAAGGTTTATTTTCAACTGAAAACAAGGGCTTGCGACACTCCGCCAGCCGGCCGACCTTGACAGCGCAACTGCAGTACCCCTAGCATGCGCGAGCACTTAACGACTGTCCTCCCTATGCAAGAAATACGTTCCGCCGTCGCCGCCGAGTTCGAGCAGGTCAACCAGCTTATTATCGAACAACTCCAGTCGGATGTGGACATGGTGGAAAACATCGGCCACTACATTGTCGATGCCGGCGGCAAGCGCCTGCGTCCGCTGCTGGTGCTGCTGACAGCCGCGGCCCTGCGCCGCTGTGAGGGGCCGCAAATCACGTTCGCGGCAGTGATCGAGTTCATCCACACCGCTACCCTGCTGCATGACGACGTGGTGGACATCTCCACCCTGCGCCGCGGCCGACCCACCGCCAACGCCGAATTCGGCAACGCTCCCTCGGTGCTGGTGGGCGACTTTCTCTACACCCGGGCCTTCCAGTTGATGGTACAGCTGGCGGATAGCGAAATCCTGCGCTACATGGCCGACACCACCAACACCATTGCAGAGGGCGAGGTACTGCAACTGGTGCGGGCGGGCAACGCCGGGACCACGGAACAACAGTACCTGGATGTCATCACCCGCAAGACCGCCATCCTGTTTGCCGCCGGCTGCTACGGCGCCGCCACCCTCTGCGGTGCCGATGAGGACACCCGCCAGGCCATGCGCCGTTTCGGCCTCAACCTGGGTATCGCGTTCCAGATGATCGATGATGTCCTGGACTATGAGGGCGATCCGGCCGCCATGGGCAAGAACGTCGGCGACGATCTCACCGAGGGCAAACCCACCCTGCCCCTGATTTACACCCTGCAACACGGCAGCAGCGAGGAGCAGGCAGTCGTCAACAGGGCCATCACCGAAAAGACCGCTGACGATATTACCCAGGTGCTGGCAGCGGTTCAGCGCTGCGGCGCCATTGATTACACCCGGCAACAGGCCCGCCACTACCACGACCTGGCGCTGGCGGAACTCCATTCCCTGGACGACAGCGCCGCCCGCAGCGCCCTGCAGGCGATTACCGCGCTATCCATCAACCGCAATCACTGACCCGCCGTCGCTGGCGTTTGCACCCGCCAGCGACAGTTCATATACTGCCAGAGCCCTGAGGCAACCCACAGCACGCGCGCATACCACTACAATCACAGCGTGCGGCAAACACTGACTCACCGCAGTGACCCAAAAGGATACCGGCAATGGCTGCCACTCCTCTGTTTTCGCAACTGCCCTCCCACGAGGAAACCCGAACACTCGCCACCACAATGCACACCGCATCCGTTAGCGCCCTGTTGGCCGAGGATCCGCGGCGGGCGACCGATTTCACCCTGGCCGCCGCCGGCCTGCAGCTGGACTACAGCAAGCACCTGCTGGACCGAACGGCGCTGCAGGCACTGCTGCAACTGGCCGTCGAGGCGAAAATGGAGACCGCCATCGCCGGCCTGCTCGCTGGCGCGGAGGTCAACAACACCGAGAACCGCCCCGCCCTGCATACCCTGTTACGCGCTGGCAGCGCTGGCGGTCTCGGCGACAGGTTCACGGAAGTCTGTAAGGCCCGCGATACCATGCGCCAGTGGAGCGAGCGCCTGAACGCGGGCCAGCACGCCGGTTTTTCCGGCCGCCCCATCACCGACGTGGTCAATATCGGCATCGGCGGCTCGGACCTCGGGCCGCGCCTGGTCACCGAAGCCCTGCGCCCCTACCAGGGCAACGTCAGCTGTCATTACGTGGCCAATGTCGACCCGGCGGACCTGCAGGACACATTACTGGAACTGGAGCCGGCTTCCACCCTGTTCGTTGTCTGTTCCAAGTCCTTCCGGACCGAGGAGACCCTGACCAACAGTCTCGCCGCCCGCCAGTGGATGAAAACCGCCGGCGCCCGGGATGAAGACCTGGATAAACATTTCCTGGCGGTAACCAGCAATCTGGAAGCGGCGGCGGAGTTCGGTATTTCCCCGGGCAATTGCCTGCCCATGTGGGACTGGGTCGGTGGCCGCTACTCGGTATGGTCCGCCGTGGGGCTGTCCTGCGCCATCGCTGTGGGCTGGGACAACTTCCAGGCCTTCCTCGCTGGCGCCGCCGCGATGGATGAACACTTCGGCTCGGCGCCGCTGGCAGCCAACATGCCGGTAGTCATGGGCCTGCTGGAAGCCTGGTACGTCAACTTTTTCGGCGCTGGCAACCATGTGGTTCTGCCTTACGATAACAACCTGCAGAGACTGCCCGACTTTCTGCAGCAACTGACCATGGAAAGCAACGGTAAGCGGGTCAGCAGGGACGGAAAGCCGCTGGACTACCGCACCGGGCCGGTCCTGTGGGGCTCCGCCGGCACCATGGGCCAGCACTCCTTCCACCAGTTACTGCACCAGGGCACGGAACTGTGCCCGGCGGACTTCATCCTGCCCCTGACCACCCACACCGGGATGAGCGAACAACACCGGCGGCTGGTGGCCAACTGCCTGGCCCAGAGCCGCACCATGATGGTGGGCCGCAGTGTGGCACAGGCCCGCGAATCCCTGCTGTCCCGCGGCATGGATGCACAGCGCGCAGATGAACTGGCACCCCACCTGGCGATGCCCGGCAACCGCCCCAACAGCGTCATCACCATGGCGGCCCTGACCCCGGCAACGCTGGGGGCGTTGATCGCGCTCTATGAGCACCGTACTTATGTCAGTGGGGTGCTGTGGGGGATTAATTCCTTCGACCAGTGGGGGGTTGAGCTGGGCAAGGAGATCGGGGGGCAGATTCTGGGTTTGCTTTCCGGTCATGACTCGGATGCGGAGATGGATCCGGCGACTGAGCGCTTGATTAAAGAATGGGCCGAGGTGCAGTAGCCTCCTGACAAGCCCGCATCTTGACTGACGGCTCGGAGTCCCGGAAGTTCAATTTCGGGACCGCCAACAAGCGGCGTCCATGCCAGGCTCGGCCTCGGGCATCCATGCCCTCGGACGCCCCGCAATTGAACTTCCGGAACCCCGAGCCTCGGTGGGTGGTACCATTTGGCTCGTCATCCTCGCGCTGGCGAAGATACAGGTCTGTTTGGTACTGACAGTGCAATCTATGTGCCCGATTCCAGATTTAAAAGCGATTGAATACCGGAACGTCGGCCCGTCGCCTACGACGAAAGCGCACTAAAAGATAGCGCTAAAGTCCACTGAACGAGGATCGGGGTGCCGGGTTTTCGATTTCGGGGCGTCTGCGCACAGGACGTGCGCAGCCGAGTCTGTACATGGATGTGCGCTTTTTGACGGTCCCGTAATCGAAAACCCGGGACCCCGATCCGGCAGTCAAGGTGCGACATCCAATACCCGGCATTCGAAACCCGAAGCACTCGTTCAGGTAAGCCTTCAAGCCTCAATCAGCGCCAGTAACTCGTCGGTCTTCGCCCGCATCAGCGCCGCATCCCCGCGGCTCTCCACATTCAGCCGCACCACCGGTTCCGTATTGGACATACGCAGGTTGAAACGCCACTGGCCGCAGTCGACGCTGACCCCGTCGGTATGGTCCACGCTGCCCTGATCCGCATAGGCGGCCTCCGCTTTCGCCAGCACCGCGGCGGCATCCTCCACACTGCGGTTGATCTCACCGGAGCAGGGGTAGGCCGCCACGCGCTCGGCAACGAGCGTGGACAGGGGCTTGCCGGCGGCGGATACCAGACCGGTGACCAGCAGCCAGGGAATCATGCCGCTGTCGCAATAGGCGAAGTCGCGGAAGTAGTGGTGGGCGCTCATCTCGCCGCCGTAGACAGCGTTTTCGCTGCGCATCCGCTCCTTGATAAAGGCATGGCCGCATTTGGTGAGAACCGGAACCCCGCCCGCGGCCTCTACCATCTCCACGGTGTTCCAGGTCAGGCGCGGGTCGTGAACTATGCGGGCGCCCGGTTCCCGCTGCAGGGCCGCTTCCGCCAGCAAACCCACCAGGTAATAACCCTCGATGAACGTACCGCGCTCATCGTAAAAGAAGCAGCGGTCGAAATCCCCGTCCCAGCCAAGACCGAGGTCGGCACCGTGCTTGCGCACCGCGTCGATGGCGGCGGCGCGGTTTTCCGGCAACAGCGGGTTGGGAACGCCGTTGGGGAAGTGGCCATCGGGTTCGTGGTGCAGTTTTACAAACTCGAAAGGCAGGTGCGGTTCCAGCAAATCGATAACCCTGCCGGCACCGCCGTTGCCGGCATCGACCACGATTTTCAGCGGTTTCAACGCCGCCACGTCGACATAGGACAGCAGGTGTTCCACGTAGGCCTGGTCGGTGTCCAGGGGATGCAGAGTGCCCGCCACCCCGGCCGGGGTGAACACATCCCGCTCCGCAAGGGCCTGAATGTCCTTGAGCCCGGTATCCGCCGACACCGGTCGCGATTCCTCGCGCACAAATTTCATGCCGTTGTAGTCTTTCGGGTTATGGCTGGCGGTGACAGCGATGCCTCCACCCATGCCGGCATGAGACGTGGCGAAGTAGATCTCCTCGGTGCCGCACAGGCCGATGTCGTAGACATCGACGCCCTGCTCCAGCAGCCCCGCCGTCAGTGCCGCCTTGATAGCCTCACTGGAAAGGCGGATATCATGGCCTACCACGACCTTGCCCGGCCTGATGACCTCGGCATAGGCCCGGCCGATACGGCGGGCTACCTCCTCGTTGAGCTGGTCAGGCACCCGGCCGCGGACATCGTAGGCCTTGAAGCAGGTAATTTTTTTCAGCGCCATCAGTTTCAGTCCCTGGCGTAGTAATTCTCGTAAACGTGATTGGTGGCCTCGACAAAGCCCGGCACGCTGCCGCAGTCAAAACGCCGGCCCTTGAATTTGTAGGCCATGACACACCCGCGCCTGGCCTGGATCTGCAGGGCATCGGTCAGCTGAATCTCACCGTTGGCGCCAGGCTCCGTCTCTTCGATGATCTCGAAGATGTCGGGAGTGAGGATATAGCGGCCGATAATCGCCAGGTTGGAGGGGGCGTCCTTCTGGTCGGGTTTCTCCACCATGTCATCGACCCGGTAAATGCCGTCCTTGAGGCTTTCGCCGGCAATCACGCCGTACTTGTGCACCTCTTCCATGGGCACTTCCTGTATCGCGACAATGGAGCAGCGGAACTGGTTGTACAGTTCAGCCATTTGCGCCAGTACGCCCACGCCGCCGGCGTTAAGGCAGAGGTCGTCCGAGAGCAGCACGCCAAAGGGTTCGTTGCCGACCAGCGAGCGCCCGGTAAGAATCGCGTGGCCAAGCCCCTTCATTTCCCGCTGGCGCACCATGGTAAAGATGCCCTTGTCGAGTACGTTGCGAATACTTTCCAGATAGGCTTCCTTGCCGGTGCCGGAAATCTGGTGTTCCAGCTCGTAACTGATGTCAAAGTGGTCGGCAATGGCACGCTTGCCCCGGCCGGTGACAAAGGCGCAGGTGGTCATACCCGCCTCTATCGCTTCTTCGACGCCGTACTGCACCAGCGGCTTGTTGACCACGGGCAGCATTTCTTTCGGCATGCTCTTGGTAGCGGGGAGAAAGCGGGTTCCATACCCGGCAACCGGGAACAGGCACTTCTTGATCATAGGGGTCTCCTTCTGGCGCGCCTAGCCCTGGCGTCCATACTCGTCATCAAATCTTACAATATCGTCCTCGCCGAGATAGGTACCAGACTGCACTTCAATCAACTCCAGCGGAATGCGACCGGGGTTTGCCAGGCGATGCCGGGTACCCAGGGGAATATAGGTTGACTCGTCCTCGGCCAGCATGAAGACCTTGTCGTCACAGGTCACTTCCGCCGTGCCGCTGACCACGATCCAGTGCTCGGCCCGGTGGTGGTGCATTTGCAGCGACAGCCGCTGGCCCGGGGCGACGATGATGCGCTTTACCTGAAACCGGTCTGCCGTAACCAGGGATTCGTAGGATCCCCAGGGGCGGTATACCCGCCGGTGCAGGGACACCTCCGGCCGCTCCTGTTGCTTGAGTCGATTGACAATGCGCTTTACGTCCTGGACCTTGTCCCGGTCTGCGACCAGCACCGCGTCTGCCGTTTCAACCACTACCAGGCCGTCGACACCGGTGGCCGCCAGCAGCCGCGAATCGCTGTAAAAGTAGCTGTCGCTGCAGTTATCGAGAATGACGTCACCGCGGCTGACGTTGCCCTGTGCATCGTGTTCAGCGACATCCCACAGGGCGGACCAGGCACCGACATCACTCCAGCCGCAATCCAGCGATACCACACCGCCGCGGTCGGTATGTTCCATTACCGCGTAATCGATGCTGTCCGCAGGGCAGCTGTCGAACAGCGCCGGGTCGGGGCGAATAAAATCCATGTCCCGGTTGGCGGCCTCCATGGCGGCGCGGCAGCTCGCCAGTATTTCCGGGGCGTGCTTGCCCAGTTCGTCCAGGTAGGCGGCGGCGCTGATCAGGAACATCCCGCTGTTCCACAGGTAGTTGCCGCTGGCGAGATACTCACTGGCGGTAGCGGCGTCGGGTTTCTCGACAAAACGCTCCAGGTCGAACAGGTCCGCCGCAAGTGACTCACCACACTTGATGTAGCCATAGCCGGTTTCAGGACTGGTGGGTACCACGCCAAAGGTCATCAGCCGGCCCTGCTGCGCCATGGGCACTGCCTTGCCCACGGCGGCAACAAACGCCGCCACGTCCTGGATGAGGTGATCGGCGGGCAGGACCAGCAACAGCGATTGTGGTTCCTCGGCGGCCGTATACAGCGCCGCCAGGGCAACCGCGGGGGCGGTATTGCGCCCCGCCGGTTCCAGGATGAGCGCGCTGGCATCGAGATTCACCTGCCGCAGCTGCTCGGCAACCATGAAGCGGTGCTCCTCGTTACAGACCACCACCGGCGCCGACTCGTCCAGCCCGCTGGTGCGCTGGAGCGTTTCCTGCAGCATGGACAACTCGCCGGCCAGGGGCTGGAACTGTTTCGGGTGGGCCTCGCGTGACACTGGCCAGAGCCGGCTGCCCACGCCGCCGGATAGAAGAACGGGAGTTAACATGGCTATTCCTGCGTTGAGCTGCTCTTGGCCCGCCGGAACGGGGCTGCCTGTTGACAGCACAGGCAAGCTGTCAGGGAAAACATCTTATCTGACACGCCCCCTGTTGACCAGTTACCGCCCCCCGGTAACGGCTGTTACAGTGCTGGACTTGTGGCCCCCAGTCATTAGAATGGGCACGCTCACTGCACGCTCCTCCGGCACCGGCCGACAACACGGATTAATCATGACAGGACAAAGCGCATATACCAGGGAAGAGCTGGTAGCCTGTGGTCACGGCGAACTGTTTGGCGAGGGTAACGCCCGCCTTCCCGTAGACAACATGCTGATGCTCGACCGTATAACCCACATCAGCTCCGAGGGTGGCGCTTTCGGCAAGGGTGAAATTATCGCCGAGCTGGATATCCACCCCGATCTCTGGTTCTTTGATTGCCACTTCCCCTCGGACCCGGTAATGCCCGGCTGTCTGGGCCTGGACGCCATGTGGCAGCTGCTGGGCTTCTTCCTCGGCTGGCGCGGCAACCCGGGCCGCGGTCGCGCCCTGGGCTGCGGCGAGGTCAAGTTCACCGGACAAATCCTGCCCAGCGCCAGCAAAGTGGTCTATAACATTAATATGAAGCGGGTCATCGAGCGCAAACTGGTCATGGGCATTGCCGATGGCAGTGTCTCGGTCGATGGCCGTGAAATCTATACAGCGACCGACCTCCGCGTTGGCCTTTTCACCTCAACGGAGTCCTTCTAAACCCATGAGCAGAAGAGTAGTTGTCACCGGCCTGGGCATTGTTTCCTGCCTGGGCAACAGCGCCGAGGAAGTCACCCGCTCTCTCTACGAGTGCAAATCCGGCATCAGCACCCGCCAGGAACAGATTGACATGGGGATGCGTTCCCACATTGCCGGCAGCCCGGACATCGACACCGCGGCCCTGATCGATCGCAAGCAGCTGCGATTCATGGGCGACGCCGCCGCTTTCGCCTACATCTCGATGTCACAGGCCATCGCCGACGCCGGCCTGGAAGACAGTGACGTGTCCAATGTCCGCACCGGCATTATCGCCGGCTCCGGTGGCGCCTCCTCGGCCAGCCAGACCGAGGCGGCAGACATCCTGCGCGAGCGCGGGCTGCGCCGGGTCGGCCCCTACCGCGTTACCCAGACCATGGGCAGCACCGTCTCCGCCTGCCTGGCGACACCGTTCAAGATCAAGGGCGTCAACTATTCCATTTCGTCCGCCTGCTCCACCAGCGCCCACTGCATCGGCAACGCCATGGAGCAAATCCAGCTGGACAAGCAGGACATTGTATTCGCCGGCGGCGGCGAAGAACTGCACTGGACCCTCTCCAGCCTGTTCGACGCCATGGGCGCCCTGTCCACCAAGTACAACGACACCCCGGAACGGGCATCGCGGGCCTACGACGCGGATCGCGATGGCTTCGTCATCGCCGGTGGCGGCGGCATGCTGGTACTGGAAGAACTGGAACACGCCCGGGCCCGGGGCGCGAAAATTTATGCGGAACTGGTGGGCTACGGTGCCACCTCCGACGGACACGACATGGTCGCCCCCTCCGGCGAGGGCGCCGTGCGCTGTATGCAGCAGGCCCTGGCCACAGTCCAGGGTGAGATTGATTACATCAACGCCCACGGCACTTCAACGCCTGCCGGAGACATCCAGGAACTGAAAGCGGTCCGGGAGGCCTATGCAGGGCGCGGCAAAATCCCGGTGGTCGGTTCCACCAAGTCACTGTCCGGCCATTCACTGGGCGCCGCGGGTGTGCAGGAGGCCATTTACTCCCTGTTAATGCAGCAAAACAACTTTATCGCCGAATCCGCCAATATCGAGAACCTGGACCCGGAGGCGGAGGGGCTGCCCATTGCCCGCCAGCGCCAGGATAACGTCGACCTGCAGCGGGTTATGTCCAACAGCTTTGGATTCGGCGGCACCAACGCGTCACTGGTGTTCCAGAAACTGGCAGATTGATCCCGACCGGGAGCGGCCCCGCTCCCGCGGCGCTAGGCCAGCAGATCCAGCGGCAACACCTGTACCTCGTCACCTTCACTGATCACGGTGCCGGCGGGCACTACCGCCAGCGCGCCACTGTGGCTTACCGAACTCAGCACACCGGAACTCTGGTTGCCAAACGGCCTGGCGAGCAGGCCAGCGGGGGTTTGTTCCAGGCTGACCCGCAGGTGATCACGGCGAACTCCCGGGCGCGGCACTGAAAATGCCGCCTTCGCGCGGAATTCGGGCAATGCCTCTCCCCGTGCCCCCTGCAACCTGAGCAGGAAGGGCCTGGCCAGCAGACAGAAGGTGACAAACACCGAGGTCGGGTTACCGGGCAGGCCGATAAACGGGGTGTCCGCAACGGCCCCAAAAGCCAGCGGTTTACCGGGCTTGATCGCCAGTTTCCACAGGTCGAGCCGGCCCAGCTTCTCCACCTGGGCCTTGACGTGATCCTCCTCGCCCACGGAGACACCGCCGGAAGTGACAATACAATCCGCCTCGCCTGCGGCACGGGTCAGGGCCTCCCCGGTGGCGGCGGGATCATCGGGAATGATCCCGAGGTCGAGCACGGCCATTCCCAGCCTGGTCAACAGGCCGGCGAGGGTAAAACGGTTGGAGTTATACAACTGTCCCGGCGCGAGTTGCCCCCCGCCGGGCTCGACCAGTTCATCGCCGGTAGACATTACCGCCACCACCAGCGGGCGGTATACCAGCACCTGGGCGCAACCCAGCGAGGCCAGCAAACCCAGATCCTGCGGGCGCAACCGGCGTCCCGCCTGCAACACCACCTCCCCGGTGCGGATATCCTGGCCCCGGGGGCGGATATTCTGCCCCGGGCGCACCTCACCCTGGATCTCGACCCCGCCGGCGCGCTCGCTGCAGTTTTCCTGCATCACGATGGCATCTGCACCCGGGGGCACGGGAGCGCCGGTGAATATCCTGGCAGCAGTGCCCGGCGCCAGTGCCGTACCTGTTGCGCCCGCGGCAATACGCTGGCTCACCGGTAAGGGGCCCGGCGCATCGGCGGCGCGCAGGGCATAACCGTCCATTGCGCTGTTGTCTTCGCCGGGCACGTCAATCGACGCTACCACCGACTGGGCGAGCACCCTGCCCAGCGCATCGATAAGGGCTATATTTTCCGTGTTGGGGGTGGAGTCAACCGTTGCCAGTATCTGTTCCAGCGCCGCGTCAACCGGCATCAGTGGCGCCACGTTTAATCGCCCCGCACCTTGAGCACGCCGACGAAGTTGCAGGGGCGGTGGCTGCTGTCCAGTTGTTCACGAATAATACCGTTCCACGCCGTCTTGCAGGCACCGGTGGAGCCCGGCATACAGAAAATCACCGTGTTGTTGGCGAAGCCCGCCAGCGCCCGGGACTGGATGGTGGAGGAGCCAATTTCCTGGTGGGAAAGGGCCCGGAATACTTCACCAAAACCGTCAATGTCCTTGTCGAACAAGGGCCGCACCGCTTCCGGCGTTGAATCCCGGCCGGAGAAGCCGGTGCCTCCGGTCACCAGCACCGCGTCGATGGCCGGATCGGCAATCCAGCGCGACAGCACCGCCCGGATCTGGTAGATGTCATCCACCACAATCGCCTTGTCGCCCCGGCGGTGGCCCGCTGCCGCCAGCGCCTCCACCAGATAGTGGCCGGAGGTATCATCGTTTTCATTGCGGGTGTCGGAAACCGTCAGTACCGCCACTGAGAGTGGCTGTGGGCTGGTGTCGCTGGCCTTGGCCATAGCTTGCTCCTTACTCTTGGTGCTCAAAATACCACTTCACCTGGTCGCCGATAACATTGCGCCAGGGCAACTGTTTCACGGCGAAAGTATTGCGGATCTTGCTGCATTCCAGCGCCCGGTTGAGACTGGGCGCCTCCGGGTCCATGGGCTCCAGTTCAACCGCCGAGGGGCTGAATTCAGAAAACTGGGAGGCCGCGGCGAGAATGGCCTCGGCGAACTGGTAATGGGTGGCGGTCTCCGAGCTGCAATAGTGGTAGGTACCCCACAGCTCGGCACCGGCACTGATCTGGTCCAGCAAAGCGGATATTACCCTGGCACCGTCGACAGAGGCCACAGGACAGCCGCGCAGGTTGTTGTCCAGCACCAGGTTCTGGCCGCTGATCATTTCCCCCAGCATCCGGGTGACCAGGTTGGCACCTTCATTGGCGAACACAGGCCCCAACCTGAGCACCAGGTGGCGCTCACAATACTGCCGCACTACCGCTTCGGCGGCGGCCAGCAGGACACCGCTCTCCTCCCTGCTGTCGGGGGCATCTTCCTCATGATAGGGGCGATCGAGTTCCCCGCTGAATACCCGGGAACTGGAAATAAACAGGTAGCAGGCATCATCGCGCAGGCAGGACTTGGCGACCCACTGGCAGCGCTTCAGGTCCAGGTCGACGATATCCTGGCCACTGTCGGCCACCGCCTCTACCCGGATATCCACCACCGCATCCGCCTTGGCACGGCGCACCGCCTTTTTGGCCTGGCGCTCACTTTTCCAGCGCGAGGCAGCCCGCGACAGGCACACCAGCTCATGGCGGCCAAGGGCTTCCATGTAGTCAGTAAGGGCCCGCCCCAGGGGGCTGTCTGATCCAAGAATGAGTACGCGCACGCGCCGGGTTCTGTCACTGCCAGAAGAAACAGGAAAGGTATCACAACTGTTCCACCCCGGGGGCGCTGGACAGGCAATTTTTGCCGAGATTGCACGGGAGAATCCTGCACCGGGTGCATCCGCGGCCCAGGCAGCGGCGGGTAGCCGACTCAGCCCCGCCAGGCCCACAACGGAAAAGGCCGCTGATTCAGCGGCCTTTGCTGCGGTTTATCCGGGACTATTCCTCAGAACGGGATATCGTCGTCGAAGTCATTGAAATCCTGGGCCGGCGCCGCCTGGGGGGCTCTCTGCGCCGGCGCCGCGCCACCCTGTGCCGGAGCCTGCTGGCTGTAGCCGCCACCACCGCCGTAGTCGCCGCCACCCTGGCCTGCACCGCGACTGTCGAGCATTTGCATTTCACTGGCAACGATTTCTGTGGTGTAGCGGTCCTGACCGGACTGATCCTGCCACTTGCGGGTTCGCAATGAGCCCTCAACGTAGACCTTTGAGCCCTTCTTCAGGTACTCACCCGCGATCTCGCCAAGGCGGTTGAAAAACACCACCCGGTGCCACTCGGTGCGCTCTTTCGGCTCCCCGGTCTGCTTGTCCTTCCAGGTTTCCGAGGTGGCGATGCTGGCGTTGGTCACGGCACCACCACTGGGCATGAAGCGGGTTTCCGGGTCATTGCCCAGGTTACCGACCAGGATCACCTTGTTGACGCCGCGTGAAGCCATACATTACCTCGATTGAAATCTCAAAAAGCTGTTTTCAGTGAATGCAGGACTATAGCAATCCCACTGTTGAATTGCGACAGCGCCAGCGACCGATTTGCATCCGATGCGGCCATCCGGCTGCTCAGGTCATTCGCCGGTCCAGCCAGCGGCTGGCACCCTGCACCGGGCGCCGCTGCCAGCCGGGCGCCTGGCGCTGGTACAGCCTTTCCTCCAGCCTGCGGATCGTATCGATGGCCCGGTAGCCCAGCCAGCGCAGCGGCTCCGGCTCCCAGCGCCTGAGCTTGCGTTCGATAACGCCGGAGAAGGCCCAGGGCGCCTGCGCCAGTTCGGTATCCCGGCCCAGCACCTGGTCCGCCAGGGTACGGGCCATGAGGTTGGCGGCGCCCACGCCCTCGCCAAAATAGCCCCCGGCGGTGCCCAGGCCCGTTACCGGGTCGTACACCGCGTGGGCGATACCGCTGCGGGGAACACCCAGGGTACCGCCCCAGCAATGACTGACAGGGACCGCCGCCAGCTGCGGGAAGCAGGCCTGCAGCAGTCGCCTCACCTCGCCGAACTCCTGTTCCCGGCCCCCGAATTCACTCTGCGGAGCCCCGCCAAAGCGGTAGCTGCCGCGGGCGCCGAACACCATGCGGTTATCGGCACTGCGCTGGCCATAGGTGATCAGGGGGCTGGCGTCACAGAACACCTCGCGCCCCGCCAGGCCGAGGTCATCCCAGAGGGCGTCATCCAGCGGCTCGGTGGCAACGATCCGGCTCTGTATCGCCAGCACCCGCCCCCGTACGGCGGGCAGGCTGGCGCTGTAGCCCTCCAGCGCCAGCAGTCTGGTCGGCGCCTTCACCGCCCCCCTTGCCGTCACCATACGGCCGGGTGCGAGGCCTATTACCGGCGACTGCTCGTATATCCGGACACCCAGCTGGCGCAGGCATTGAACCAGGCCGAGCACCAGCCTGGCCGGCTGGATACGGGCAATATGCGGGATGTAAATCCCGCCCAGCGGATCGGCAATGCGCAGCCGGGCGCCCAGTTCCGCAGCGCTCAGCCAGTGGACGTCAGAATCGCCAAATCCCGCCGCCCGGTAGTCATCGAGCAATGCACGCTGCAGGGCGAGTTGCTCGGGATAGCGGGCGGCCGCATAGATACCACCGCCGCGATGATAGTCACAATCAATGCCCTGCTGCGCGAGCACGCTTTCGACCTCGGGCAGGATGCTGTGGATCAGGGCCCTGACCCGGCCCCGTCGCTCCCCGTCCAGGGCAGCCAGCAGCCGGGTCTCCCCTTCCAGGGCGGCCATCATCCAGCCACCATTGCGCCCGGAGGCGCCAAAGCCACAGCGCTGTGCCTCCAGCACGCAGACCTCCAGCGCCGGCGCCAGGGTTTTGAGGTAATAGGCCGTCCACAGGCCGGTATAGCCGCCGCCGGCGATGACCACGTCGGCACGGGTGTCGCCGTCGAGTGGGGCGAGCAGCGGTCCCGGGTCAGCCTGCTCCATCCACAGGCTGAGCGCAGCGGCCGGATTCACCGGCTACTCCCCGGTGGTGGCAGCGGCCCCGGTCGCCACCGAACGGGATGGCAGGAACACCAGCAGCCAGACCAGGGCCAGACCGAGGCAGCATATGACCAGGGCGCTGTTGCCGCCAGTTTTAACCAGCCAGCCGCCCAGCGTGCCCCCGGCGAATGCGCCGAAAAACTGGCAGGTGGAAAAAATGCCCAATGCGGTGCCCTTCCCGCCCTGGAAAACAGACTTGCTGACCAGTGACGGCAGGGTCGCTTCGAGATAATTGAAACCGACGAAAAACAGCCACATTCCCAGGTAAACCAACACCGGCAGCGCCGCGACAGACATGATTGCCATGGCCAGCATCAGCAGGGCGATACCGAGCAGGAACATTTCCCGCAGGCGCCCCTTGCGCTCCGCCAGCACCATCATCGGCACCATGCCGGCGATCGACAGCGCCAGTGCCGGCAGGTAGACGATCCAGTGGCTGTCCCGATCCAGGCCGGCGACCTCCAGCAGCAGGCCGGGGACCACCAGGAACAGGGCCATCAGGATAAAGTGCAGGCTGAACACCGCAAAATTAAGCCGCAGCAGGCCCGCATCCCGCAGGCTGCGCAGGAACAGGCCGCTGCGCGCGCCCACGTCATCGTGACGCAGGCCACGCGGGGGGACAGGAACCAGGAACAACACGATCGCAATGCCGGCCACGGCGAGCAGCGCGGTAAACCAGAACACGGCCCCGAGGCCGCCGGCGGCAGCCACCGCCGGACCCAGCACCAGGGCGATGGCGAAGGACAGGCCGATACTCATTCCCACCAGGGCCATGGCCTTGGTGCGCTGTTCCTCGCGGGTGAGGTCCGCGACCAGGGCCATTACCGTGCTGGCGATGGCGCCTGCGCCCTGCAGTGCACGCCCGGCCACCACCCCATAGATCGAGTCAGCCAGGGCGGCAATCACGCTGCCCAGGGCAAA
Organism: Seongchinamella sediminis; assembly: GCF_003457605.1. Lineage (GTDB taxonomy): Bacteria > Pseudomonadota > Gammaproteobacteria > Pseudomonadales > Halieaceae > Halioglobus > Halioglobus sediminis. The sequence goes on along the minus strand of NZ_QRAN01000014.1, from coordinate 50,235 downwards.
CACCAGCAAGCCACCGATAATGACCGGCTTGCGCCCCACCTGGTCCGACAGCCAGCCCAGGGGAATCTGCAGCAGCGCCTGCGACAGCCCATAGACGCCCAGTGCGAGACCGATGGTCAAGGGGTCCGCCCCGGGCAAATCCACTGCGTACAGGGCCAGCAATGGCAGCACCATAAACAGGCCGAGCATGCGGAAGCAGTACAACAGAGCGAGAGAGCTGACGCTGCGCCGCTCCAGCGGGGTCATGGGGTGTTCGGTTATCACGTGGAAAAGGGTTCTCGAAGTTTGCGCCGCATGATACCAGTTTCCGGCCCGGCGAACACGCTGCCCCGTTGGCGGGAAAGCTGCGGGCCAAGGCGGCGTGCTGATCGGCAGGTCTGTTTCCCTTTGCAAGCCGTAACAATGACAGCATATACTTTCCTGTTCTGATTTTTCTGCGGTAATTGACTGGCAATGGACACCATCCAAGTGCGCGGTGCGCGCACCCACAACCTTAAAAACATCGACCTGGACATCCCCCGCGACAAGCTGGTGATCATTACCGGGCTCTCCGGCTCCGGCAAATCCTCGCTGGCGTTCGACACGCTCTATGCCGAGGGCCAGCGGCGCTACGTGGAATCCCTCTCGACCTACGCCCGGCAGTTCCTGTCAATGATGGAAAAACCCGATATGGACCATATCGAGGGCCTGTCTCCGGCGATTTCCATCGAGCAGAAATCCACCTCCCACAACCCCCGTTCCACCGTGGGCACGATTACCGAGATCTATGACTACCTGCGCCTGCTGTTCGCCCGGGTAGGAGACCCCCGCTGCCCGGATCACGGCCTCGACCTGCAGGCGCAGACCATCAGCCAGATGGTCGACACCGTGCTGGCCCTGCCCGAAGGCAGTAAGCTGATGCTGCTGGCGCCGGTCGTGCGGGACCGCAAGGGCGAGCACCTGCATGTGTTCGAGGAGTTGCGCGCCGCCGGTTTCGTCCGCGCCCGCGTCGACGGGCTCGTCACCGACCTGGATGATGTCCCGGAACTGGAGAAGAACCGCAAGCACCGTATTGAAGTGGTGGTCGATCGCTTCAAGGTTCGCGAGGACCTCGGCCTGCGGCTGGCAGAGTCCTTCGAAACCGCGCTGGCTCTCACCGACGGCCTGGCCTCGATTTCCTGGATGGACGGCGATGGTGAGGACATTGCCTTCTCCGCCCGATTCGCCTGCCCGGAGTGCGGCCACAGTATCGACGAGTTGGAACCACGCCTGTTCTCCTTCAACAACCCGGCCGGGGCCTGCGGCAGCTGCGACGGCCTGGGCGTTAAACAGTACTTCGACGCCGGGCGCATCGTCATGCACCCTGAGTCCAGCCTCGCCGCGGGCGCCATCCGCGGCTGGGACCGCCGCAACGTCTACTACTTTCACATGCTCAATTCCCTGGCCGAGCACTACGGTTTCGATATCGACACGCCCTTTGAAAAGCTGAGCAAGAAACACCAGAAGATCATCCTCCACGGCAGCGGCAAGCAGGAGATCGCCTTCTCCTACATCAACGACCGCGGCGATGTGTTCAAGCGCACCCATCCCTTCGAGGGAATCATTCCCAATATGGAACGGCGCTATCGCGACACTGACTCACAGTCGGTACGCGAGGACCTGGCCAGGTTCCTCGCCACCCAGCCCTGCCCGGACTGCGAGGGCACCCGCCTGCGCCGGGACGCCCGCCATGTCTTTGTCGACGGGCGCACCCTGCCCTCGATTACCGATATGTCCGTTGGCGATGCGGAGACTTACTTCAACGAGATAGCGCTCAGCGGCCGCAAGGGCGAGATCGCCGACAAGATCCTCAAGGAACTGCGCGCCCGCTACCGCTTCCTGGTCGACGTTGGCCTCAATTACCTCAGCCTCAACCGCAGCGCCGAGACCCTGTCCGGCGGTGAGGCCCAGCGCATCCGCCTCGCCTCGCAGATCGGCGCCGGCCTGGTGGGGGTGATGTACATTCTCGACGAGCCCTCTATCGGCCTGCACCAGCGCGACAACGAGCGCCTGCTGCGCACCCTGACCCACCTCCGGGACCTGGGCAACACGGTGCTGGTGGTGGAGCACGACGAGGACGCCATCCGCAGCGCCGACCACATCATCGACATCGGTCCGGGGGCCGGGGTGCACGGCGGCCAGGTGGTGGCGCAGGGTGCGATGCAGGACATCATCGCCAATGAACAGTCCCTGACCGGCGACTACCTTGCCGGACGCAGGAAGATCGAGGTGCCAGCAAAGCGCACGCCGGTGGACAAGAAGAAACAGCTGGTGCTGTCTGGCGCCTGCGGCAACAACCTCCAGAGCATCGGCCTGGCAATTCCCGTGGGCCTGCTTACCTGTGTTACCGGCGTCTCGGGCTCGGGCAAGTCGACCCTGATCAACGGCACCCTGTACCCCCTGGCGGCCACCGCGCTCAACGGCGCCACCACCCTGACGGCGGCACCCCACGACAGCATCAGGGGCATGGACCACATCGACAAATGCATCGATATTGACCAGAGCCCCATTGGCCGTACGCCGCGCTCCAACCCGGCCACCTACACCGGGATCTTCACCCCGGTACGGGAGCTGTTTGCCGGCACCCAGGAGGCCCGCTCACGGGGCTACAAACCGGGACGCTTCAGCTTCAACGTCAAGGGTGGTCGCTGCGAGGCCTGCCAGGGTGACGGCGTCACCAAGGTGGAAATGCACTTCCTGCCCGATATCTACGTGCCCTGCGATATCTGCAAGGGCATGCGCTACAACCGGGAAACCCTGGAAATCCGCTATAAGGGCAAAAATATTCACGAGGTGCTGGAAATGACGGTGGAGGATGCCCTGGCCTTCTTTGAGCCCGTGCCCGCCATCGCCCGTAAACTGCAAACCCTGATGGATGTGGGGCTTTCCTATATTCGCCTCGGCCAGGCCGCCACCACGCTGTCCGGCGGCGAGGCCCAGCGGGTCAAGCTGTCGCGGGAGCTGTCCAAGCGGGATACCGGTAATACCCTGTACATTCTCGACGAGCCGACCACCGGCCTGCACTTTGAGGACATCAAGCAGCTGCTGGAAGTGCTGCACCGGCTGCGCGACCACGGCAACACGGTAGTCATCATCGAGCACAACCTCGATGTCATCAAGACGGCCGACTGGATTGTGGACCTGGGGCCGGAGGGCGGCTCCGGCGGTGGCCAGATCATCGCCACCGGCACCCCGGAAGACGTCGCCAGGGCCAAGGGCTCATTCACTGGCAAGTTCCTCGCGCCGCTCCTCAAGCGCAGCCGGAAGAAGGCGGCCTGATCTTTGTCCGGGAATTGACCAGGGCGCTGGACGGCAATCCGCCTGCCGGCTGAATCTGGCCCCGCCTCTCAACGCGTAACGACAATAGCCTTTGCAGTGCCGCCCCACCCGGCGGCACTGGGCTCCCAAACTTACGCACCGAGGATAAGACGATGAAAAAAGTACTGGCACTGGCGGCCGCCATGAGCATGGGTTCCGCGGCCTACGCGGGTAACTGCAAAGCACCTGACGCGGTATCGATCAAGGACATTGCGGCAGGCAATCCGAATTTCAGCACACTCGTCGCGGCGGCCGCGAAAGCAGGCCTGGTCGGCTTTCTGGACGGCAACCGCAACCTGACCGTATTCGCACCCACCAATGGCGCCTTTGATACAGCGGCAAGAGCGGTGCTGGAGGACGACGAGGCTGACGGTCTGGACCTGGTTTCAGCCCTGGACGAGGACACGCTGGGCGTGATTCTCAAGTACCATATCGCCCCCGGTGAGCGCGACGAGGCAGATGTGCTGGACTCCCGCAGGATCCGCATGCTCAACCGCGATTTCACCTTCCCGTCCCTCGACGGCAGCACCGCCTTCATTAACGATGTATCCATCCTGCAGACCGATATATTCGCCTGTAACGGTGTGGTGCATGTGCTCGATGGCGGCGTGCTGCTGCCGGACGATTGATCACCGGCGCTGCAAGATTAAATCAGCCGCGACCGGGCCTTGCGCCCGGTCGCACATCCCTGCAGCGCGGACACAAAAAAGCCGGGACCAGCCCGGCTTTTCAGCGTCACTCACCCCGGGGACTCAATCCTCGTCGTCGAAGGATTCGATCTGGGGACGATCCACCAGCTCGACATAGGCCATGGGGGCCTTGTCGCCGGCGCGGTAGCCACACTTGAGAATGCGGATATAGCCACCGGGGCGATCCTGGTAGCGCGGGCCCAGCTCGTTGAACAGCTTGCCGACCGCTTCCTTGCTGCGGGTGCGGTCGAAAGCCAGGCGACGATTGGCGACGCTGTCTTTCTTGGCCAGGGTAATCAGCGGCTCAGCATAGCTGCGCAGCTCTTTTGCCTTGGGCAGGGTTGTCTTGATCAACTCGTGCTCAACCAGGGAGATGGTCATGTTACGGAACATGGCCTTGCGGTGAGAACTGTTGCGGTTCAGCTGACGTCCACTGTGACGATGACGCATTTTTCCAATCCTATGTTTAAGGGTGCTATCTCAGCACTGCTATCTGGTTGACCGGGCGGCTCAGGCGCTAAGCACCCGGTCGTCGTTTTTCAGGCTGGCAGGCGGCCAGTTGTCCAGGCGCATGCCCAGGGACAGACCGCGTGACGCCAGCACGTCCTTGATCTCGGTGAGAGACTTCTTACCCAGGTTCGGGGTTTTCAGCAGCTCCACCTCGGTACGCTGTACCAGGTCACCGATGTAGTAAATATTTTCGGCCTTGAGGCAGTTGGCGGAGCGAACGGTCAGCTCCAGGTCGTCAACCGGACGCAGCAGAATCGGATCCACCTCGTCCTCTTCCTCTACAGACTCGGACTCGGATTCACTTTCCAGGTCGACGAACACGGCCAGCTGCTGCTGCAGAATGGTCGCGGCCCGACGGATCGCCTCTTCCGGGTCGATGGTGCCGTTGGTCTCCAGGTCCAGAATCAGCTTGTCCAGGTCGGTACGCTGCTCCACACGGGCAGAGTCGACCACGTAGGACACGCGGTGTACCGGGGAGAATGTGGCGTCCAGCTGCAGACGGCCGATAGAGCGGGTTTCCTCTTCCGGGTTCACCCGGGAATCAGCGGGCGAGTAGCCGCGGCCGCGGGCAACGGTCAACTTCATGTTGATTTCGGACGCGCCATTCAGGTGACAGATGACGTGATCCGGGTTACGGATCTCGATATCGTGGTCAACCTGGATATCGGCGGCGGTAACCGCACCGGCACCCTTTTTGCTCAGGGTCAGCTCGGCCTCTTCCTTGCCGTTCATTACCAGGGCAACGCCCTTGAGGTTCAGCAGGATCTCGATCACATCTTCCTGCACGCCTTCGATTGCACTGTATTCATGCAATACGCCGTCAATTTCCACCTCGGTGATGGCACAACCGGGCATGGAAGACAGCAGGATGCGACGCAAGGCATTGCCCAGGGTGTGGCCAAAGCCACGCTCCAGGGGTTCCAGGGTTACCTGGGCGCGTGTGCTGTTCTTCTCATCAACATTGATCACGCGCGGGGTCAAAAATTCGTTCACTGCACTCTGCATTCGGGGCACCTTTTAGGTTGATCCTTCGGTGGATTACTTGGAGTAAAGTTCGACGATCAGGTTTTCGTTGATCTCGGAGGAGAGATCCTGGCGATCGGGGACGGACTTGAAGGTACCTTCGAGTTTGTCCGTGTTTACTTCAATCCACTCGGGCTCGCCGCGCTGGGCTGCCAGGGCCAGGGCAGACTGCACACGCAGCTGCTTCTTGGCCTTTTCACGCAGGGACACGACGTCACCTGCTTGCACCTGATAGGAGGCAATATTCACTACTTCACCGTTCACCAGGATTGCCTTGTGGGCAACCAGCTGCCGCGCTTCCGAGCGGGTTGAGCCGAAGCCCATGCGGTAAACCACGTTATCCAGGCGGGATTCCAGCAACTGCAGGAGGTTCTCGCCAGTGGGCCCCTTCTGGCGGGCCGCTTTTTTGTAGTAGTTGCGGAACTGCTTCTCCAGCACGCCATAAATACGGCGCACCTTTTGCTTCTCACGCAACTGTACCCCGAAGTCGGACAGGCGGCCGCGACGGGCGCCGTGCTGGCCGGGGATTGCTTCTGCTTTACACTTGCTTTCCAGTGCGCGCACACCGCTCTTCAGGAACAGGTCGGTTCCTTCACGACGGGAGAGCTTGCACTTGGGTCCAATATATCGAGCCATGTCTATTTCTTCCTCTAAGCGCTTGTCGTGGTGTTACACGCGACGTTTCTTGGGCGGACGGCAGCCGTTGTGGGGAATCGGCGTGACGTCAGTGATGTTGCTGATCTTGTAACCACAAGCGTTCAGCGCGCGAACAGCAGATTCGCGACCCGGTCCGGGGCCCTTGACCTGCACGTCGAGATTCTTCAGACCATATTCCTTGGCGGCTTCTCCGGCACGCTCTGCAGCAACCTGGGCTGCGAACGGGGTGCTCTTACGAGAACCGCGGAAACCGGAACCACCAGCGGTGGCCCAACTCAGGGTGTTGCCCTGGCGATCGGTAATGGTGATGATGGTGTTGTTGAAAGATGCATGTACGTGGGCGATTCCGTCCACGACAGTCTTTGTGATTTTCTTGCGAGTGCCTTTGGCACCTGGCTTGGCCATATCGTACTTCCTACTTTAATATCAACACTGCACTTAGGTGCAGCTACACTAAAAAGAATTCGCTGAGGGGGGACTTCGGTCTTGCCCTTACTTGCGAATCGGCTTACGCGGTCCCTTGCGGGTGCGCGCATTGGTCTTGGTGCGCTGACCGCGCAGCGGCAGGCCACGGCGGTGACGCAGGCCACGGTTGCAGCCCAGGTCCATCAGGCGCTTGATGTTCATGGAGACTTCACGACGGAGGTCACCTTCAACGCTCATCTCGGCGACTTTGCCACGCAGGGCGTCCATCTGCTCTTCGGAAAGGTCACCAATCCTGGCGCTTTCCTCAACACCGGTAGCGGCGCACAGCTGCTTCGCAGTAGTGCGACCCACACCGTAGATGTATGTCAGTGAGATAACAGCATGCTTGTTATCGGGTATGTTGACGCCGGCAATACGAGCCATCCAACTTTCTCCAAAAATGTCTTTCGCTTAATGGGCGATTTGGCGCAAGCCCCTGATTTCACTCGAAAATACGGAAAAATCAGCGGGTCGGGCGCGAAAGGCGCAGCATTCTAGCGATATCGTTACAAAAAATCAACCGTGCGCAGGACTTAACCCTGACGCTGCTTGTGACGCGGATCTGTGTTGCAGATTACCCGCACAACGCCGTTACGACGCACAACCTTGCAGTTGCGGCAGATCTTCTTTACTGATGCACGTACTTTCATCTTTACTTCTCCGTTTCGGTTAAGGGCGCTTAGCGTACGCGCCCGGCACCACCATAATTCTTCAGGTTGGCCTTCTTCATCACCGAATCATACTGGTGAGACATCAGGTGGCTTTGCACCTGGGCCATAAAATCCATTACCACAACAACCACAATCAGCAGTGAGGTACCGCCCAGGTAAAAGGGCACGTTCCACATCACCACCAGGAACTGGGGCATCAGGCAGACCAGCGCGATATACGCCGAACCGAATACCGTCAACCGGGTCAGCACGCCATCGATATAGTTGGCAGTCTGCTGGCCCGGGCGTATGCCGGGCACAAACGCGCCGGAACGCTTCAGGTTGTCAGCCACTTCCTGCGGGTTGAACATCAACGCCGTATAGAAGAAGCAGAAAAACACCACAAACACAGTAAACAGCAGGATGTTCAACGGCTGTCCGGGGCCAATAGCCACGGCCAGGTCCTGCAGCCAGTCAGCGCCCCCGGAGGAGCCGAACCACTGGGCTATGGACGCCGGGAACAGCAGGATGCTACTGGCGAAAATAGCCGGGATTACACCCGCCATGTTCACTTTCAGGGGCAGGTGCGAGCTCTGCGCCTGGTACATCTTGCGGCCCTGTTGCCGCTTGGCATAGTTCACCGTAATGCGGCGCTGGCCGCGTTCGATGAACACAATCATGTAGATCACCGCGATCGCCAGGGCCAGGATGAACAGCAGGATCAGGATATTGAGTTCACCCTGACGCGCCTGCTCCAGCGACTGGCCGATTGCCGACGGCAGACCGGCGACAATACCGGCGAAGATCAACAGTGAAATACCGTTGCCTACACCCTTTTCTGTAATCTGCTCTCCCAGCCACATCATGAAGACTGCGCCGGTAACCAGGGAAGTAATGGCAATCACGTAAAACAGCAGTGATGTGTCGTAACTCATACCCTGGTTGGCCATACCCACGGTCATACCAGTGGCCTGGATAATAGCCAGCACTACCGTCAGGTAGCGCGTGTACTGGCTGATTTTACGGCGGCCAGACTCGCCCTCTTTTTTCAGCTGTTCCAGCTGTGGCGTCACCGCCGCCATCAGCTGCATGATGATCGATGCAGAGATGTAAGGCATGATACCCAGCGCCAGGATACTCATCCGCTCCAGGGCGCCGCCGGAGAACATGTTGGCCAGACCCAGAATGGTGCCCTGGTTCTGGTTGAACAATGCTGCCAGCTGGTTGGGGTCAATTCCCGGGACCGGGATATGGGTCCCGATCCTGTACACAATAATTGCCAGTAAAACAAAACGAAGGCGAGCAAAAAGCTCGCCCATGCCTGCCTTGTTTACTGAGGGCAGCTGTCCTTGAGCCATTTATTCCTCGACTTTTCCGCCGGCCTTCTCAATAGCTTCGCGGGCACCCTTGGTTACCGCGATTCCCTTGATGGTCAGCGCTTTACCCAGTTCACCGGAGAGAAACACCCGGGCGCGAGTGACATTGCCCTTGACCAGATCGGCTGCTTTGAGCGCATCCAGGTCGACAACATCGACTTCCACTGCATTGAGCTCGGAAAGGCGAACCTGCGCGGTAGTACGGGCCATACGCGAAGTGAAGCCGTACTTGGGCAGACGCTTCTGCAGTGGCATCTGGCCACCCTCAAAGCCCGGACGTACAGTGCCGCCGGAACGAGACTTCTGGCCCTTGTGACCGCGACCAGCGGTCTTGCCCACGCCGGAGCCGATACCACGGCCAACGCGCTTGCTGTTTTTCCTGGCACCCGGAGCGGAGCTCAGGGTGTTCAGTCGCATTACATCAGACATTACTCAGTCCTCAACCCGTACCAGGTAGTTAACTTTGTTGATCATGCCGCGGACGGAAGGAGTGTCCTCCACTTCCACGGTGTGACCAATACGACGCAGACCGAGGCCGGCAACGCACGCCTTGTGGTTCTTGAGGCGACCGTTGGTGCTCTTGACCTGGGTAACCTTGATCATTGCTTTAGCCATGGCTAATCAACCCAATACTTAGTTCAAAATTTCTTCGACGGACTTGCCGCGCTTGGCAGCCACGTCTTCGGGAGCCGACATATCACGCAGGCCGTTGAAAGTTGCGCGTACCACGTTCACCGGGTTGGTGGAGCCGTAGCACTTGGCCAGCACGTTGTGAACACCGGCAATTTCCAGCACGGCGCGCATCGCACCACCGGCAATCACACCGGTACCTTCGGAGGCGGGCTGCATGTAAACCTTGGATGCGCCGTGGGAGGCCTTCACCGGGTACTGGATAGTGCCGTCATTCAGCTCAACCTGGATCATGTTGCGGCGCGCCGCTTCCATAGCCTTCTGGATAGCAACCGGAACCTCACGGGCCTTGCCGCGACCGAAACCTACCTTGCCGTTGCCGTCACCGACCACAGTCAGCGCGGTAAACCCGAAGATACGGCCACCTTTAACCACTTTGGCGACACGGTTGACCTGTACCAGCTTCTCCTGGAGATCGCCTTCGGTCTGCTGCTGCTTCTTCTGCTCGTTAAAAGCCATATCTTGTTACCTTAGAATTCCAGTCCACTTTCACGGGCGGCGTCGGCCAGGGCCTTGACCCGTCCGTGATACTTGTAACCCGCACGATCGAAGGCAACCGTCTCAATGCCAGCGGCCCTGGCGCGCTCGGCAACCAGCTTGCCCACGGCCGCGGCTGCATCGACATTACCTGTTGCGCCTTTACGCAGGTCCGCGTCCAGGGTAGAAGCACTCGCCAGCACCTTGTCACCTTCCGGTGCAATTACCTGGGCATAGATGTGCCGGGGAGTACGGTGCACGCTGAGGCGGTTTACGCCCTGGGTGCGCATACGGGCGCGAGCGCGACGGGCGCGACGCAGCCTTGAATCATTCTTTGCACTCATGTCTAGTACCTACTACTTCTTCTTGGCTTCTTTACGACGGACATATTCGTCAGCGTAACGAATACCCTTACCCTTGTACGGCTCCGGTGGTCGGTAGCTGCGAATCTCGGCAGCTGCCTGGCCAACGGCCTGCTTGTCGATTCCCCTGACCACTATTTCGGTCTGGCTGGGAGTTTCCGCGGAAACACCCTCAGGCAGCTGGTAATCTACCGGGTGGGAAAGACCTACGGTCAGGTTGACGGTGTTACCGGAAGCCTTGGCACGGTAACCAACACCGTTGAGAACCAGCTTTTTCTCCCAGCCTTCGCTGACGCCCTTGACCATGTTGTTTACCAGTGCGCGCGTGGTCCCGGCCATTGCCTTGGACTTGTCGGACTCGTAAGCGAAGGTCAAGACGTTGTCATCCTGGTTCACCTGTACGCCGTCTACCAATGACAGCTCCAGCGTACCTTTGCTGCCTTTGACGGTAAGATCACTGCCGTTAAGCTTGATCTCTACACCGCTGGGCAGTTGTACCGGATTATTTGCGACTCTAGACATTTCGAATGCTCTTCAAATCAATTAGTTTAGAAAACTGTGCAGAGCACTTCGCCGCCAACACCGGCAGCGCGTGCAGCGCGATCAGTCATCACACCCTTGGAGGTGGAGATGATCGCTACACCCAGGCCACCGCGCACGGAGGGCATCTCGTCCTTGCCGGCGTAGTTACGCAGGCCGGGGCGGCTGATGCGGTCAATCTCGGCGATAACCGGCTTGCCCTGGTAGTATTTCAGTTCGATCGCAAGCCGGGGCTTGCCACCATCGTTGGTTGCGTTGAAGTCAGCGATGTAGCCTTCTTCCTTCAGCACATTTGCAACAGCGGCCTTCAGCTTGGACCCGGGCATTTCTACACCGGTCTTGCCAGCCATCTGGGCGTTGCGAATACGGGTCAGCATATCTGACAGCGGATCTTGCATGCTCATTTCAATAGTTCTCCGTTACCAGCTGGCTTTAACCAGGCCGGGCACATCACCGCGCATCGCTGCTTCACGCAGCTTGTTACGGCACAGGCCAAACTTACGATATACCGCGTGGGGACGACCGGTGACCTGGCAGCGGCGCTGCTGGCGAACCGGGTTGGCGTCACGAGGCAGCTTTTGCAGCGCAACCTGCGCATCCCACTTCTCTTCGTCGGAGGCGTTCACGTCAGCGATAATCGCCTTCAGTGCAGCGCGCTTCTGAGCGTACTTAGCTACCATACGTGCACGCTTTTGTTCACGCGCAATCATAGATTTCTTAGCCATGTATAAAGCCTCTTAACCTTTCAGGGGGAAGTTGAAAGCGCGCAGCAGGGCACGACCTTCATCATCCGTACGAGCAGTGGTGGTAATGGTGATATCCATACCGCGCAGTGCGTCCACCTTGTCGTAGTCGATTTCCGGGAAAATGATCTGTTCATTAACGCCCATCGCGAAGTTGCCGCGGCCGTCAAATGACTTGGGGCTGATGCCGCGGAAGTCACGAATACGGGGAATCGCTATGCTGATCAGGCGCTCCAGGAATTCGTACATGCGCTCGGAGCGCAGCGTTACCTTGCAGCCGATCGGCCAGCCTTCACGCACCTTGAAGCCCGCAATGGACTTGCGCGCCTTGGTTACTACAACCTTCTGGCCGGAGATCTTTTCCATGTCGGCAACCGCGGCCTCAAGGACCTTCTTGTCGCCAAGCGCTTCACCCACACCCATGTTCAGGGTAATTTTGGTGATGCGGGGAACTTCCATCACATTGTCCAGACCCAGCTCTTCTTTCAGCCGGGGAGCGATTTCGCTCGTGTACTTTTCTTTCAACGTTGCCATGTCTATTACCTGTTAACCCGACCGGTTCAGCCGATTGCCTCGCCACTGGATTTAAAGATACGAACCTTAGAGTCGCCTTCCACCTTGAAGCCCACTCGATCGCCTTTGCCTGTTGCGGGATTGAAGATCGCCACGTTGGAAACCTGGATGGGCGCTTCTCTCTCCACGATACCGCCGGCCACACCCGCCTGCGGGTTGGGCTTGGTGTGCTTTTTCATCATGTTGATACCGGCAACGATCACCTTGCCGTTATCCAGTACCTTGCGAACCTTACCGCGTTTACCCTTGTCCTTACCGGCGAGGATAATCACTTCGTCGTCGCGCTTGATCTTCAACATTTTCTTTCCTCTCCTCGACCTTAGATAACTTCAGGGGCCAGAGAAATAATCTTCATGAATTTTTCGCCGCGCAGCTCACGGGTTACCGGGCCAAAGATACGGGTGCCGATCGGTGCTTCCTGGGCGTTCAGCAGTACTGCAGCGTTGTCGTCAAACTTGATCAGGGACCCGTCGCCTCGGCGAACACCCTTCTTTGTCCGAACCACAACAGCAGTCATTACCTGGCCTTTCTTCACCTTGCCGCGAGGGATGGCTTCTTTCACGGTAACCTTGATGAGATCGCCAACGCGCGCGTAGCGACGCTTGGAACCACCCAGTACCTTGATGCACATCACACGACGGGCGCCGCTGTTATCTGCGACTTCCAAATACGACTGTGTCTGAATCATCTCTTACTCCAAACTGCGACCACCGCGGCCGCAAAAACTCTAACCACTACCCGAAGGCCTGTTTAAACCTGCGCGGCGCTCTCTACAACTTCTACCAACTTCCAGGTCTTGCTCTTGGAAATGGGGCGAGTCTCTGCAACTGTTACTGTGTCGCCGATGCCACACTGGTTGCTCTCGTCATGCGCGTGGATTTTGGATGAACGAGTGATGTACTTGCCGTACACCGGGTGCTTGACCCGACGCTCAACCAGTACAGTAATGGTCTTGTCCATCTTGTTGCTGACAACCCTGCCGGTTGCCAGACGTGTACGCTTTTCTGCAGCTGACATACTTAGTTACCTGCCTTTTCAGTAAGTACAGTCTTCACGCGTGCGATGTCACGCTGGTTCTGCTTGAGCAGGTGAGACTGCCCCAGCTGACCAGTGGACTTCTGCATGCGCAGCTTGAACTGCTCTTCACGCAGGGTGAGCAGCTGCTTGTTCAGGTCCTCAGCGGACTTATCACGCAATTCGCTTGCTTTCATCACATCACCGACCGTTTAACAAATGTTGTAGCAACGGGAATTTTGGCGGCGGCCAGCTCAAACGCTTCCCGCGCCAGCTCCTCAGATACGCCCTGCACTTCATAAAGCACCTTGCCGGGCTGAACCTGGGCTACCCAGTACTCAACGTTACCTTTACCTTTACCCTGACGTACTTCCAGCGGCTTGCCTGTAATGGGCTTGTCCGGGAAGACACGGATCCAGATCTTTCCGCCACGCTTGATGTGGCGGGTCATGGCACGACGAGCCGCCTCAATCTGGCGCGCGGTAACGCGGCCACGGCCTGTCGCTTTCAGTCCGAATTCGCCAAAGCTCACCTTGCTGCCGCGATGGGCCAGGCCGCGGTTGCGGCCCTTCTGAGTCTTGCGAAATTTTGTACGCTTTGGTTGAAGCATCTGCGTAACCCTTAATTAGTTGCTGTCTTCTTGGGAGACTCGGCAGCCTCTTCACCGCCGATAACCTCACCTTTGAAAATCCAAACCTTCACGCCGATGATGCCGTAGGTAGTTGCGGCCTCATAGGTGGCGTAATCGATGTCCGCACGCAGGGTGTGCAGAGGCACACGACCTTCGCGGTACCATTCAGAACGGGCAATTTCAGCGCCGCCCAGACGACCACCAACCTGGATCTTGATCCCCTCTGCGCCCTGGCGCATGGCGTTCTGCACCACGCGCTTCATGGCGCGGCGGAACATCACCCGACGCTCGAGCTGCTGGGCAACGTTCTGCGCAACCAGCTTGGCGTCCAGATCCGGCTTGCGGATCTCCTCGATGTTGATGTGCACGGGCACACCCATACGCCTGGTGAGCTCCTTGCGCAGCGCATCGACGTCTTCGCCCTTCTTGCCAATCACAATACCGGGGCGGGCAGTGTGGATGGTAATACGGGCTGTCTGCGCCGGACGCTCGATTACAACGCGGCTCACGGAGGCATTTTCCAGCGCCTTCTCGATGTACTCGCGCACCTCCAGGTCAGTAATCAACTGCTTGGAGTAGTTTTTGCTGTCGGCGTACCAGATAGAGTTATGGTCTTTAACAATACCGAGGCGGATGCCGATGGGGTTTACTTTCTGACCCATGTGGTCGTCTCCTGATTCCTTAGCCTTCGCCGTCTGCAACTTTCACAGTGATGTGACAGCTACGCTTCAAAATGCGGTCTGCGCGGCCCTTTGCACGGGGACGCAGGCGCTTCATGGTCATACCTTCATCAACAAAGACAGTGGAAACTTTCAGTTCGTCCACATCCGCACCTTCGTTGTTCTCAGCATTCGCGATCGCAGAGTCAAGAACCTTCTTGACGATGTGCGCCGCTTTCTTGTTGCTGAATTCCAGCAGGCTAAGCGCTTCCTCTACAGGCTTGCCGCGGACCTGGTCAGCGACCAGCCGGGCTTTCTGCGCAGAGATACGCGCGCCTTTCAGTCTTGCTGCAACTTCCATTTCCTAAACCTCTCTACGCAGCGCCTAGCGCTTCGCCTTTTTATCTACGATGTGGCCCTTGAATGTGCGGGTAACCGCAAATTCGCCCAGCTTGTGGCCGACCATATCTTCGTTGATCAGCACAGGCACGTGCTGCCGGCCGTTATGCACGGCAATAGTCAGGCCAACCATGTCCGGTGAAACCATTGAACGGCGCGACCAGGTCTTGATCGGGCGACGATCGTTGCTTTCCAGCGCGGTTTCAACCTTCTTCATCAGGTGCAGGTCTATAAAAGGACCTTTCTTCAGTGAACGCGGCACAATCTCTTCCTCTAATCTCTAGTCAACGACCGTTATTTCTTACCACGACGGCGCACAATCAAGCTGTCGGTACGCTTGTTCTTGCGGGTCTTGTAACCCTTGGTGGGCGTACCCCAGGGGCTCACCGGGTGACGGCCACCGGAAGTACGGCCTTCACCACCACCATGGGGGTGGTCAACCGGGTTCATGGCGACACCACGAACTGTCGGGCGAACACCGCGCCAGCGTGCAGCACCGGCCTTACCCAGCTTGCGCAGGCTGTGCTCGGAGTTCGACACTTCGCCCAGGGTAGCGCGGCAGTCTGCCAGCACCTTGCGCGTTTCACCGGAGCGCAAGCGCAGGGTGGCGTAACGACCCTCACGAGCCACCAGCTGAACCGAGGCACCGGCGGAGCGGGCCATCTGCGCTCCCTTGCCAGGCTTGAGCTCAATGCCGTGCACCACGGTACCTACCGGGATGTTGCGCAGCGGCAGGCAGTTGCCGATCTTGATCGGGGCACTGGAGCCTGACTGCAGCACGTCTCCGGCCTTCACGCCCTTGGGCGCGATGATGTAGCGGCGCTCGCCGTCGGCGAACAGCAGCAGCGCGATGTGCGCGGTGCGGTTCGGATCGTATTCAATGCGCTCTACCTTGGCGGGAATGCCGTCCTTGGTGCGCTTGAAGTCGATAACACGGTAGTGCTGCTTGTGCCCACCACCCACATGACGGGTAGTGATTCGACCGTTGTTGTTGCGGCCACCGTTGCGGCTCTGCTTTTCCAGCAGGGGCTTGTGCGGTGCACCCTTGTGCAGATCCTCACTGACAACGCGGACGACGTGACGACGACCGGGTGAAGTGGGCTTACTCTTCAAAATTGCCATTGCGATCCGACTCCTTACTCGACTGACGCAAAGTCGATGTCCTGACCCTGCTCCAGTCGTACATATGCTTTTTTCCAGGTCGGCTTGGCGCTGTAACCAAAGCGGTTGCGCTTCACCTTGCCTTTAACCTTGAGGGTGCTGACCTTGTCGACCTTGACCTTGAACAGCTGCTCAACGGACTTCTTGATCTCCGACTTGGTGGCGTCTATTGCCACCTTGAACACGAACTGGTTGCTCTGGTCAGCAACTACAGCCGCTTTTTCGGAAACGTGCGGGCCTACCAGCACCTGAAATACGCGCTCCTGGTTCATCCCAGCATCTCCTCAAACTTCTTGACCGCGTCAACGGTAACGATCACCTTGTCGTGGGCGATCAGGCTGACGGGATCAACACCATCTACATCGCGAACGTCAACCTTGTGCAGGTTGCGGGACGCCAGGTAGAGGTTTTCATTTACCTCAGTGGCAACGATCAACGCGTTGTCCACTCCGTAACCACCCAGCTGCTCCACCAGCAGCCTGGTCTTGGGCTGCTCGACCTCCAGGCTCTCAACCACCACCAGGCGATCCTGGCGAGCCAGCTCGGACATGATGGTGCGCAGCGCCGCACGATACATCTTGCGGTTCACTTTCTGGGAGTGATCCTGCGGCTGGGCCGCGAAGGTCACGCCACCGGAACGCCAGATGGGGGACCGGATGGTTCCCGCACGGGCGCGACCGGTACCCTTCTGGCGCCAGGGCTTCTTGCCGCCACCGGATACCGCGGAGCGGTTCTTCTGGGCGCGCGTACCCTGGCGGGCACCTGCCATGTAGGCAGTCACAACCTGGTGCACCAGGTCTTCGTTGTATTCTTTAGCGAAAGCAACGTCAGATACGGAAACCTTTCCCGCGTCGGCATTGCCCGGCTTTACTACATTCAGTTCCACGTTAGAGACCCCCTAACCTTATGCCTTGATGGTAGGACGCACGATGACGTCACCACCGGGGGCACCAGGTACGGCACCCTTGATGAGCAGCAAGTTGCGCTCGGCATCTACACGAACAATTTCCAGACCCTGGGTCGTTACCTGTGCGGCACCCATGTGACCGGCCATCTTCTTGCCCTTGAACACCCGGCCCGGAGTTTGACACTGGCCAATGGATCCAGGAGCACGGTGAGAGATGGAGTTACCGTGCGTGGCGTCCTGCATGGAGAAGTTCCAGCGCTTAACACCGCCCTGGAAACCTTTACCCTTGGACTTGCCAGTAACATCGACAATCTGGCCGACCTCGAAACGCTCCACAGTCAGCTCGGAGCCAACTTCGGGTGCTTCATCCGCTGCGTCCAGACGGAACTCCAGCAGGGCGTTACCTGCCTCGACACCCGCTTTCGCGAAGTGTCCCGCTTCTGATTTACTCACTTTAGAGGCCTTACGGTTTCCCGCTGTGACCTGAACTGCTCTATAACCGTCGGTTTCGAGCTCTTTGATTTGAGTAACGCGGTTTGGAGAAATCTCCACTACGGTTACTGGAATGGATGCGCCGTCCTCGGTAAAAACACGAGTCATACCGGACTTACGGCCGACTAAGCCAATAGCCATTTTGCTAACCTCTCAGTGTACGGGGCTATACCCTCTATGGCCGCCCAATTACCGTGTGAGTAAGTGGGCATTACACACCCGGGACCCTCTGCCCCGGGCAGGTCTTGCTACGAATTGTAGTTAACCAAGACTAATCTGTACTTCTACACCTGCTGCCAGGTCCAGTTTCATCAGGGCGTCTACAGTCTTTTCTGTAGGCTCCACGATGTCCAACAGACGCTTGTGTGTACGAATTTCGTACTGGTCACGTGCGTCCTTGTTAACGTGCGGGGAAACCAGCACGGTATACTTTTCCTTCCGGGTGGGAAGGGGAATAGGGCCTTTCACCTGGGCACCGGTACGGCGCGCAGTTTCCACAATTTCCTGAGTCGACATGTCGATCAGCTTGTGGTCAAAAGCCTTGAGGCGAATACGAATACGTTGATTCTGCACCTGACCTAACTCCAATCAAATAAAAAACCAGAGGCCCGCAAGGGAACCCCCCGAAAAAAGGAACGCGAATTCTAATGACCGCCCCCTACCCTGTCAACCGGGAACGGGCATTATTTTGCGGGCAGTGCGTTAACGCCCCAGCGGCTCGCGACGGGGCGGGACTATACGCCTGTGCGCCGACGAAAGCCATTGTGAATGCTGCACATTGCGGCCCCCGCGGGGCGGGCGGTAGCGAGGAGGAGACGGAGCCACTATGCAAAAACGGGATTCAATGAACAAAAAACATGAGCCTTATTCATGATTGCCCACTCAAGGGCGGCAAATGCATGCCAATGGGAGTCGCTAAAGTGGTGCGCGAACCGCGCGGCAGGGTAACAAAGATGAGGGTTAGTCAGTCAGGCCCAACCCCTCGGCCGGGCCTGGCATTGGTGGTCAGTCGGCACACCTGACGCAAAGCACCGCTTCCGGGATAGCCTGTAACCGGCCATCGCCGATCTCGCCGCCGCACCTTTCACACTCGCCATAGGTGCCATCGGCGATTTTATCCAGGGCCACCTGGATTGCGCGCAGTGACTGGCGGGTTTCGTTGCCAATGGCATCGACCACCTCGTCGTTTTCCCGCTCCTGGGCCTGTTCCGCGGAATCGCCGGAGTGCTCCTGGGTTACATCGCGCTTGATGCTGTGCAACCGCGCCTGCATATCGGCGCGGCGCCGCTCCAGTTCAGCCTTCAGTTGTTCCTGAGACGTGGAAGCCATCATGCCGCCGTGAGCATGCGGTAGAGCTCATCCTTCAATTTGACCCGCCGAACCTTGGCCTCCTCCTCGATGCGGGTTGCCACCGGGGTGACCTCGTCCTCCATTTTCTCGATGCTGCGGGTCAGCTCATGGTACTCCTCAAACAGGCGCCGGAAATGGCTGTCGTTCAACTTCAGCTCGTGAATACGCGCATCCAGCTCGGGAAATTCATGATGCAGATCGTGATGTTCTACAGACATTATTGCTCCTTTAAATCGTGTTGTGCAGTTTCGCGGTCACAGATTATCCTGTTGCCATGTGCGGGCCATGATCCAGATCAGTATAGCGACTGGCCGCCCCACAAGCGCCCTTGCAAACTGCCTCGCAAGCGCAAACTATAGAGCAAAACACCGAGGGAGAGAAACATGAACCGGGAACAACCCACCCACTCCGTTTTCATGGGCTACCTGCTGTGGATCTTCGGCTTTATTGGCGCGCACCGATTTTACTATGGCAGGCAGATTTCCGGCGTGATCTGGTTTTTCACCCTGGGCCTGCTGTTTGTTGGCTGGATTATCGATCTGCTGCTGATTCCCGGCATGGCCCGGGACGCAGACCGGCGCTTTATCCCCGGCCCCATTGATTATGACCTGACCTGGATACTGCTCACCTTTCTCGGCTGGCTGGGCATACACCGCATGTATATGGGCAAGTGGATTACAGGCATCATCTACATGTTCAGCGCCGGGCTGTTCGGCCTTGGCATCCTCTGGGACTTCCTGACCCTCAACGAGCAGCTTTCCGACGTCAACAGCGACTACTGACGACCTGCTAGTGCTCGCGCGTGGCCCGGAACTCCAGATCCGGCCAGCGTTCTTCCATCAGCGCCAGGTTGACCCGCGTCGGCGCCAGGTAAGTCAGGTGGCCGCCGCCGTCCACTGACAGGTGTTCGGCAGCCTTCTTGCGAAACTCCTCCAGTTTGCGCCCGTCATCGCAGTGAACCCAGCGGGCGGTATAGACGTTCACCGGTTGGTAAATCGCCTCGACCTTGTATTCATCCTTGAGCCGGTAGGCGACCACGTCGAACTGCAGCTGGCCGACCGCACCGACAATCAGGTCGGAAGAAGTGATGGGCGCGAATACCTGGGTGGAGCCCTCCTCCGACAACTGCTGCAAGCCCTTCTGCAGCTGCTTGGACTTCATCGGGTCGGCCAGCCGTATCCGGCGAAACAGCTCCGGGGCAAAGTGCGGGATGCCGGTAAACTGCAGCTCCTCCCCCTCGGTGAAGGTGTCGCCAATCTGGATCGTGCCGTGGTTGTGCAGACCGATGATATCGCCGGAAACCGCGGCTTCCACCAGCACCCGCTCGCCGGCCTTGAAGGTCACCGCATCGGCTATTTTCACATCCTTGCCCAGGCGCACGTGGCGCATCTTCATGCCCTTGGTGTAGCGGCCGGAACACACGCGCATGAAGGCAATGCGGTCCCGGTGCCGGGGGTCCATATTGGCCTGGATCTTGAACACGAAACCGCTGAACGTGCCGTCCATCGCCGGCACCCGGCGGCTGGTGGTCTCCCGGTCCAGGGGCGCCGGCGCCCACTGGACAAAATCATCGAGCATTTCCCGCACCCCGAAATTGCCCAGCGCAGTGCCAAAGAACACCGGGCTGAGCCTGCCGGCCAGAAACTGCTCCAGGTCAAAGGGGTGGCTGGCGCCGCGCACCAGTTCCACTTCTTCCAGGAAGTCGTCATACTCGTCACCCAGCAGCGCTCGCGCCTCCGGGCTGTCCAGGCCCTGGATGCGCTTGTCGTCCGCCAGTACCGCGCCCTGCCCCGGGGTGTAACAGTGAATGGTGTCCGTATACAGGTTATATACGCCCTTGAAGAACTGCCCCATGCCGATGGGCCAGTTGATCGGCGCACCCTGGATGTCCAGGACCTCCTCGATTTCGTCCAGCAGCTCGATGGGGTCGCGGATATCACGGTCCATCTTGTTGACGAAACTGAAGATCGGGGTATCGCGCAGGCGGCAGACGTTCATCAGCTTGATGGTCCGGTCCTCCACCCCCTTGGCGCCGTCTATCACCATCAGCGCCGAATCCACCGCGGTCAGGGTGCGATAGGTGTCCTCGGAAAAATCCTCGTGCCCCGGCGTGTCCAGCAGGTTGACCGTGCGCTCCCGGTAGGGAAACTGCATCACCGACGACGTCACCGAGATCCCCCTTTCCTGCTCCATGCTCATCCAGTCCGAGGTGGCGTGGGGTCCCTTCTTGCCCTTGACCGTGCCCGCCACCTGGATCGCCTGCCCCAGCAGCAACAGTTTCTCGGTGATCGTGGTCTTGCCCGCATCGGGGTGCGAGATAATCGCAAAGGTACGGCGCGCGGCAATGGCGTTGGTAAGTGATGAGCCAGGCTCTGACATGGGGGGATTCCGGTGAAAAAGCGCGGATTATACGCCTATCGGTCCGTCGCCGAAATGCCGCCTGCGGCATTATGCCCCTGCAATCGCCAGGACCACCACCGTATAATCACCCGGGTGAACAGGACAATTCCCGAAAAACACTCTCCCGCCATGGAGAACCTGCGCAGCCTGCTGATCATTCGCTCAATCGCCCTGCTCGGGCAGATCGGCGTACTGTGCTATGTGTTGCTGGTCAACGGCACCACCGAGGACCTGCTGGGCATGACCGTGAGCCTGGCCGCCCTGGGCCTGTTGACCGTGGCCAGTTTCTGGCGCACCCACCAGCCGTGGCCGGTCTCCGACGGCGAGTTCCTCGCCCAGCTGCTGCTGGACGTGCTGATCTGGTCGGCGCTGATGTACTTTACCGGCGGCGCCAACAACCCTTTCATTTCCTATTACATCGTGCCCCTGGTCATCTCCGCCGCCGTCCTGCCCTGGCGCTATACCTGGCTGGTGGCGGGGGCCTCCCTCGGCGCCTACAGCCTGCTGCTGTACTATTACCGGCCCTTCCAGCTGTTCACTCCCCACGCCGGCATGCATCACGACAGCAGCGCCAATGTGCACATCCTGGGCATGTGGTTCAACTTCCTTTTCAGCGCCGGGCTAATCACCTATTTCGTGGTGCGCATGGGGGCTCAGCTGCGTCTGCAGGAAAGCCGGGCAGTGGCGCAACGGGAACAGCGGCTGCGCAGCGACCAGATAATGGCGGTGGCCAGCCTGGCCGCGGGCACCGCTCACGAACTGGGTACGCCGCTGTCGACCATGACCGTGCTGGTGGACGAAATGCTGGCAGATGAGGCCTTGCCAGCACAGACCCGGGAGGACTGCCGACTGTTACAGCAGCAAATCGGCGAATGCCGGAAAACCCTCGGCAGGCTCAGCCGCACCGCCGAACACGGCAGTGCAGGCCGCAGCAGTCCGGCCGCCCTCGACAGCTTCGTCACCACCACGGTCGAGCGCTGGGCGGTGCGCCGCCCCGGCGTCAGTTACCAGGTTATCGGCCCCGACAAGGGCCAGGCTCCGCCGGTCAACCAGGACCCGACCCTGGCCCAGGCGCTGGAAAACCTGCTCAACAACGCCGCCGATGCCGGCTCGTCCCGGATCGAAGCCCGTTATGACTGGAGTGACCGGGAAGCGAAGATCTGTATCAGGGACTGGGGCAGCGGCATTGCACCAGAGCTGCTGACGGATATCGGCAAGCCGACGATACGCGCCAGTCTCACCGGGCTCGGAATCGGCCTGCTGCTGAGCCATGCCACTGTCGAGCGCTTCGGTGGCCGCATCGAACTGCGCAACGCCCCGGACCAGGGTGCGATTGCGACGCTCTACCTGCCATTGTTCGAGGACCGTCATGAGTAAGCGAATTCTGCTGGTCGACGATGACCAGACCTTTACTGCGGTCATGCAGCGAGGCCTGGCGCGCCGCGACTTCCAGGTCTGCTGCTGTCACAGCGCCGCAGCAGCGGAAGCGGCCTGCGACGGGTTCCAGCCGGATTACATCGTGCTGGACCTGAACATGCCCGAGGTATCCGGGCTGGTGGTGTTACCCCGGTTGCTGGCCGCCGCCCCCGGGGCAAAACTGGTGGTCCTGACCGGCTACTCCAGCATCGCCACCGCGGTGGAGGCAACCAAATCCGGGGCCTGCAACTACCTGTGCAAACCGGCAAGCATCGACGAGGTGCTGGCGGCCTTCGAGGAGCGCAACGAGGGCGCAGAGGCCGAGATACCGGCGGAGCCGATTTCCGTGGAGCGGCTGGAGTGGGAGCACATCCAGCGCGTGCTCAATGACAACAGCGGCAATATCTCGGCCACGGCGCGGGCCCTGGGCATGCACCGGCGCACCCTGCAGCGCAAACTGCAGAAACGCCCGGTAAAGCGCTAGCCAAGGGCCTCCTCAAGAATTTCCAGCAGGCGCTCCCCCACCGGGTCCAGCGCGATATCCTGGCCGGCCAGCAGCCGGGCCATGGAGGTAACCTGCAGGCCCGCGTGACCACAGGGGTTGATCCGGCCGAAGGGTTCCAGATCCATATCCACATTGAGCGACAGGCCGTGATAGCTGCAGCCACGCCGCACCCGCAGTCCGAGGGACGCGATCTTGTCACCGTCGACATAGACCCCCGGCGCGTCTGCCCGGGGGGCCGCATCGATGTCGTACTCGGCGAGCAGACGCACAATGGCGGTCTCAATCAGGGTGACCAGCGCCCGCACCCCCAGCCCGCGGCGCTTGAGATCCACCAGCAGGTATATCACCCACTGGCCGGGGCCGTGGTAGGTTACCTGGCCGCCGCGGTCCACCTGGATGACCGGGATGTCGCCGGGGGCCAGCACATGCTCGGCCTTGCCTGCCTGGCCCTGGGTAAAAACCCGGGGATGCTGCAGCAGCCACAGCTCATCGGCCGTGTTCTCATCGCGCTGGTCGGTGAATTCGCGCATGGCATCCAGCACCGGCTGGTACTCGGCCAGCCCCAGCCTGCGGACAACTGCAGTCACCAGGGCACCGCTAGATCACCATTTGCACATGACCGGTGGCCAGCAGGTCCTGGTGCAGGGCCTCCAGCTGTTCCTTGCCGGTCGCGGTAATGGTAATGGTCAGGGAGGTAAAGGTGCCCTTGGCGCTGTCCTTCACGGTAATCGTCTGCTGGTCAAAGCCCGGCGCATGGCGCTCGAATACCTCGAGGATAATGCCGCGAAACTCGTCACTCCTGCGGCCCAGCACCTTGATCGGGTAATCGCAGGGAAATTCTATCCTGGGTGGTTCCTGTTCACTCATGGCGGGCTCCCTCAACTGACGGTGAACAGGCTGGCGATCCACATCAGCAGCATATCCCACAGGCGGGCGAAAAAGCCGCCGGGCTCTACCGCCGCCAGCGCCAACACCGGACCCCGGTATACCGTCTCCCCGTCAAGGCTCAATACCACCGTGCCGAGTTCATCGCCCACGGCCACCGGTGCCTCGATATTGGGCTTGAGTTCCACGCTGGTGGCGAGATGCGCTTTCTTGCCCCGGGGCAGGGTCAGTACGGTGTCCTCGAGGATGCCCACGGGCAGGTAGTCTTCCTGCCCCTTCCAGATGCGGGGTTTTTCCAGTTCCTGGCCCGCTTCGAAGACGGTGCTGGTTTCGAAGAAGCGGAAGCCGTAGTTCAGCAGGCTGCGGGTGTCATTCTTGCGCGCGCTGGTTGAGCGGGTGCCCATCACCACCGAAATCAGGCGCATGTCCCGGCGTTCTGCCGAGGCCACCAGGCAATACCCCGCCTCCTGGGTATGGCCGGTCTTGAGCCCGTCCACGGTGGGGTCTTCCGCCAGCAGGCTGTTGCGGTTGTACTGGGTGATACCGTTGTAGGTGAACTCGCGCTCCTTGTAGATCGCGTACTGCTCGGGGTGGTCCTTGATCATTGCCCGGGCCAGGGTCGCCAGGTCGCGGGCGGTGGTGACGTGATCGGGATGGGGCAGGCCATGGGAATTTACATAATAGGTGTCAACCATACCCAGCTTCTCGGCGTGACTGTTCATCATTTCAGCGAATACCGCCTCGCTGCCCGCCAGATGCTCGGCCACCGCCACCGTGGCGTCGTTACCGGAAGAAATGATAATGCCCCGCTGCAGATCCTCGATGCTGACGTCTTTGCCCGGCTCGATCCACATCAGTGATGAGCCGGCAAAGATCGGGTTCTGGGACCAGGCGTTCTCGCTGATGGCCACCATATCTGCGTCGGCCACCCTGCCCTCGTTAATTTCGGTAGCCAGGACGTAGCTGGTCATCATTTTGGTCAGGCTCGCCGGTGGCAGGGGCATATCGGCATTGTGCTCGGCGAGCACCGCGCCGCTCTCGGCGTCTACCAGGAGATAGGCCTTGGCGCCCAGTTGCGGGGGCGAAGGCACAATGGAGACAGCCTGGGCAGCGAGGGTGAATAGCGCCAGAAGCAGGACCAGGGGATATCGAATCATAGGAATGGGACCGTGGAAGTGTTGCTGAATACGCGGGGAATGGTAACGCATGCGCCTGCCAACAGGAAGCTGGCGGCCCGCCCGGCGGGCCCGGCGGAGGTCAGGGCAACGGCTGTCCCGCCGGGTAGCCGCCGTCGCGCAGCTGCTGCTGCACCAGGGCCAGTTGGTCGGCGCTGGCGACCGGCCCCACCCGGACACGGTACAGCAGTGTGCCGCTGGCATCGACCTGGGACACGGAAACCGGCACCTGCAGGAAGGCCTGCAATTCACCCTGCAGCCTGCGGGCCGAGGACTCGGCGCCAAACGCGCCCAGTTGCAGGAATCGGTAGTGGGTGCCCGGCGCGTCGCGCCGGTCGTCAACACCGGCAATGTTCAGCACCTCGACCTCCACCTCGGCGGTGCCATGCTCCATATACCCCAGTTTTACCGCCGCACCGTACGACAGATCGATAAGGCGATCGCCGTGGAACGGGCCGCGGTCATTCACCCGCACCACGACACTGCGACCATTGGCCAGGTTCGTCACCCGGGCATAGCTGGGTATGGGCAGGGTCTTGTGGGCGGCGGAAGCGGCGTACAGGTCGAAGATTTCACCGTTGGAGGTTTCGTGGCCGTGGAACTTGCTGCCGTACCAGGAGGCGGTGCCCCGCTCCCGGTAATTGCGGTAATCCTCGAGAATCTCATAGCTCACCCCGTTGACTGTGTAGGGGCTCTTGTTACCCACGGCGAGAATGGGATCCGCCCTGGGAACGGCGTCCTGCACTGCGTCCGGGCCTATGTGCCGCAGCGGGGCAGTGTCCTGCGCCTGGGAATAGCGGCTTGCCTGGTAGGCATCGCCGTTCTTGCCTTTGGGCGAGGAGCAGCCATGCAGGAGGACCACCCCCGCGAGCGACAACAGTGCCAGCAAACGCAGCATCACTCCGCGACCCCCGCGGCAATATGCTGGCTCAGCTGGTAGACGCTCATGGCGTACATGGCACTGTGGTTATAGCGGGTAATGACGTAAAAGTTGTGCAGGCCCAACCAGTATTCCATGCCATCGGCGAGCTCGAATTCAATACCAATGGCCTCGGCGGCGGGGTCGGCATCGCTAACGGGCACCAGCCCGGCGGCTGCAAACTCGGCCACCGTGAAGCGTGGCTTGAGCTGGCGACCGCGACTCATCATTTCCTCCGGGACTTCTCCCGCTGTCCGGGCGGCAACGACAACCTCGGCCCCCGGTGTCCAGCCATGGGCCTTGAAATAGTTGGCGACACTGCCGATCGCGTCCACCGGATTGTTCCAGATGTCCGCTTTGTCGTCGCTGTCAAAGTCGATCGCGTAACTCCGGTAACTACTGGGCATGAACTGGCCGTAGCCCATGGCGCCGGCATAGGAGCCTTTCAGCGCCAGCGGGTCCATGCCCTGGTCGCGGGTCAGGATGAGGTAGTGCTTCAATTCCCCGGTGAAGAATTCGGAGCGCCGCGGGTAATCGAAGGCCAGCGTGGTTAGCGCGTCGATCACCCGATAGCTACCGGCAATGCGCCCGTAGTAGGTCTCCACACCGATGATGGCCACAATGATTGCCGCCGGCACCCCCGTCTCCCGCTCGGCCCGCTCCAGCGTGTCCCGGTGCTCGCGGTAGAAGTCAACGCCCTGGTCAATGCGCTTGTCGTTAATAAATATCTCGCGGTACTCGTACCAGGCCTTGGTTTTCTCCGCCGGCCGCGACATGGCGTCGAGGATGGACTGCTGGCGATAGGCAGCGGCAAAAATAGCCTCCAGCGATTGCCGGTCGAAGCCTTCCTCGCTGACCAGTTCATCCATAACCACCACCGCCGCCGGATTGGCCAGGTAATTCTGGTCTTCGGCGCAGGAGATGGCAGACCACAGGCAGGTGCAGGCAAGCAGGGACCGACTCAGGAATTTATGCATATTAAACGCTCTTTCAGGTTTTGCAGGGTGGGCATTAGTGGACCACCATGCGTTTTTCAGTACTGACCGCCATGAGTATGCCAAAACCGGCCATGAGGGTGACCACGGAGGTTCCGCCGGCGCTGACCAGCGGCAGGGGCACGCCCACCACCGGCAGCAGCCCCGCTACCATGCCCATGTTAACAAAGATGTAAACGAAAAAAGTCAGGGTCAGGCTGCCCGCCATCATCCGCCCGAAGCTGCTCTGCGCCTGGACCCCGATCCAGAAACCGCGCATCAGTATCAACAGGTACAGGGCCAGCAGCACCAGCACCCCGCGCAGGCCGAACTCTTCCGCCAGCACCGCGATAATGAAGTCGGTATGGCTTTCCGGCAGGAAATCGAGCTGGGACTGGGTGCCGGACAACCAGCCCTTGCCCTCCCAGCCGCCGGAGCCGATGGCGGTCTTGGACTGGATAATATTCCAGCCCGCGCCCAGTTTATCGCTCTCGGGATTGAGCATGGTCAGAATGCGCTGTTTCTGGTAGTCCTTGAGGACGAACATCCACGCTGGCCAGGCCGAGGCAATACCCAACAGCACGGCCCCCCAGATATAGCGCCAGCCAATACCCGCCATGAACAGCACAAACAGGCCACTGGCCGCGATCAGCAGGGACGTACCAAGGTCCGGCTGCTGCAGGATCAGCCCCGCGGGTAGCGCCACCAGCACCAGGGCAACACAGACATACTTGAACCGCGGCGGCAGTATGCGGTCGGCCAGGTACCAGGCCACCGCCATGGGCACCACCAGCTTCATGATTTCCGAGGGCTGGAAGCGAAAGCCGCCCACCTGCAGCCAGCGCTGGGCGCCCTTGGCGCCAACGCCGAAAAACATCACCGCCACCAGGGTGCCAACGCCGACCAGGTAAAGCCACGGCGCCCAGCGGGTATAGCGCTGCAGGCTGACCTGCGCGCCGAGAATCATTACCAGGTAAGCGACGACAAAGTAGCGACCCTGGCGAATCACCGCGTCCATACTCTGGCCGGAGGCGCTGTACAGCACGAACAGACCGTAGGCAGTCAGCGCCAACAGCAACAGCAGCAGCGGGACATCGATATGCATCCGGCTGGCGGCACTGGGTGGACGGGCCAGGTCGGCGCTGCCCTGGTGGGGCATCTGGCGAACGTAGTCACCCATCAGGCGGGATCCTCGAAGTCGCTGCTGCCGTAAAGCCAGGTGTCGATCACCCGGCGGGCAATGGGCGAGGCGGCGGAGCTGCCACCGCCATTTTCGACGATAATAGCGACGGCTATGGTCGGCGCCTCGGCCGGCGCAAAGGCGATGAACAGGCCGTGGTGACGGTGTCTCTCGTCCACCTCGTCTTCCTTGTAAACCGCGTTCTGGGCGATGCCGATCACCTGGGCGGTGCCGGTCTTGCCCGCCATCTGGTAGCGAATGCCCTTGGCCAGGGCCTTGGCCGTACCCCGTTTGCCGTGGATCACCTCCAGCATGCCTTCAACCACCGCATCCCAGTTTTCGTCACTGGCCTGCATGGGCTCAAGCACCGGTGCCGCCACCGGCTCGCCGTTAACCGATTTGACCAGGCGCGGTATCCGCCGTTCGCCCCGACTCGCCAGCACGCTGGTGGCCGCCGCCAGTTGCATCGGGGTGGTCAGCATGTAGCCCTGGCCAATACTGGCGCTGATGGTCTCCCCCGGGTACCAGGGCTGGTTAAGCGCACCCCGTTTCCAGTCCGTGGAGGGCAGCACGCCCCGGCGCTCGTTGGTGGTATCGACACCGGTGCGGTCCCCCAGGCCAAAAGGCGCCAGGTACTCGGCCATTCGATCGATGGTCAGGCGCCTGCCCAGGTCGTAGAAGTAGGTATCACAGGATTCTGCGATGGCCATTTTAAGCGCCACCTCCGGCGCGTGCCCGGTCCCGCGGATGCGCAATATCCAGTCCCGGTAGCGGTGGGAATCGCCGGGCAGGCGGTACCAGCCGGGATCCGGCACCGTGGTTTCCGGCGTCACCAGTCCGGACTCCAGGCCCGCCATGCCCATCATCGGCTTGATGGTCGACCCCGGCGGATACTGCCCCTGGACCGCCCGGTTGAACAGTGGCACATCCGGAGAGTCACGCAGGGCACTGTAATCCTTGCTGCTGATGCCGTTGACAAACAGGTTGCTGTCAAAGCCCGGCGTCGAGACCAGGGCCAGCACTCCGCCGGTCAAAGGATCGATGGCGACCACCGCCCCACGCTGCTCGCCCAGTGCCTCGTAGGCGGCCTTCTGTACCTCTATGTCCAGGTGCAGGGTGAGGTCGTCGCCGGGGACTGGCAAGTGACGCTCCAGGACCCGCAACACCCGCCCGTGGGCGTTGGTTTCGACATTCTGGTAACCGACCGAGCCGTGAAGCTGGTCCTCGTAATACTTCTCCACCCCGACCTTGCCGATGTGGAAGGTGCCCCGATAGTCGGTCTCATCGAGCTCGAAGGCCTCCCTCTCGTTGATACGGCCAACGTAGCCCAGGGCGTGCGAGAACAGTTCGCCGTGGGGGTAGTGCCGCAACAGCTGGGCCTCCACCACCACCCCGGGCAGTCGATAGCGGTTTACCGCCAGTACTGCACGCTCCTCCTCGGTCAGGCGAAAGCGCAGGGGCACGGCTTCGTAGGGGCGCCGGCGCTGCAGCCGCTCCTGAAACTTCTCCAGCTGATTGGTGGAGATCGGGACCAGCGCCTGCAATTGCGCCACGGTAGCATCCAGGTCAGGCACCCGCTCCTTGATCACCGAGAGGCTGAAGCTGGGCCGGTTATCCGCCAGCAGCACGCCATTGCGGTCATAGATCAGGCCACGCTTGGGAGGCAGCGGCTGGAGCTTTACCCGGTTGCTCTCCGACTGGGTACGGTAGACCTCGTATTCGGTGATTTGCAGGCTGTGGTAGCGGGCCAGAATCACGCCCAGCAGGGCCAGCACCACAAGCACGGCAGCCACGGTTCTCGCACTGTATATCCGGGACTCCCGGTGAGGATCCTTCAGGGCGATGTGTTGGGGCATGTAACCGCTTGGCCTGGCTTTTCGGAGGTAGAAAATCTACTCGCGATGATACGGGTGATTGACGGTAATTGTCCAAGCCCGATAAAGCTGTTCGGCCAATAAAATCCGCACCAGCGGATGAGGCAGGGTCAGCGCCGAGAGGGACCAGCTGCGCTCGGCCCGGGCCAGACAGGCCGCGGACAAACCATCGGGGCCGCCAATCAACAGACTGTAATTGTCGCCGGACATCTGCCAGTCGGACAGCTGCCCCGCGAGGCCCTCGGTGGAAACCGGCTTGCCGCCAACGTCCAGGGCAATCACCCGGTCAGTGGCCGGAATGGCCTTGAGGATTTGCTCACCCTCGCGCTCCTTCAGCTGGCCGGCGTTACTGCCCTTGCCCCGGGCGGCAAGGGGCAACTCCTTCCACTCCACCCGCAGTTCCCGCGGCATGCGCTTGCTGTACTCCGCCACGCCCTGGCTGACCCAGGCGGGCATTCTGGTGCCGATGGTGACGATGCTGATGCGCATCAGTCGGCATCAGGCTTGGGGTGTGCCGTCCACAGGCGCTCGAGATCGTAGAAGTCGCGGGTCGCCGGCAGCATGACGTGAACCACCACGTCGCCAAAATCCACCAGCACCCACTCACCGGCATCCTCGCCCTCCACGCCGAGGGCCCGCTGCCCCCGCTTCTTGGCCTCCATGCAAACATTATCGGCCAGCGACTTTACATGCCGGTTGGAGGTGCCACTGGTTACCACCAGGTAATCCATCACGTCGGTAAGCCCGGTGACGTCCAGGGTAACCGTGTTAACGGCCTTGAGATCATCCAGGGCTTCTACGACCAGTGCTTTTAACTGCTCAGCTTGCATCGCGCTGATGGCTGTTCATGGGTGCGCCATTCCTCATCGGTAAAGTTGTCCTCTTTCAATATAGTCCAATACGAGGCCCGGCAGCAGGTACCGGGGTGACCGTCCTGCCCTGAGCAGGTCGCGGATCTCGGTGGAGGAGATCGCCAGCGGGCGCAGCTCCTCAACCAGTATGTGCCCGTGGCTGCGCTGGCGCAGCACCGTGCGGTCGTCACTGCGGTGCGCTGCCAGCCAGTCGGCAACGACCCCGGAATCCGGAAAGTGCCAGCCGGGACGGGCAATCACCACAATATGGGCAAGCTCCAGTAATTCCTGCCAGCGATACCAGCTATCAATGTTCAACAGCGCGTCACAACCCAGCACCAGTGCCAGGCTGCAACCCGGGCCGAGTTCGGCGCGCAATTCCTCCAGGCTGAGCACCGTATAGGAGACGCCCTCGCGAGCCAGTTCGCGCCGATCGCAGCACAGGCGGGGTTCATCCTGCACCGCCAGCTCGACCATGGCCGCGCGCTGCTCGGCGCTGCAGTCCGGAGCCTCCCGGTGGGGCGGCTGGGCGCAGGGCATCAGCCCGAGGCGATCCAGCTCCAGCAACTCGCAGAGCTCCAGCGCCGAGCGCAGGTGGCCGTAGTGCACCGGGTTGAATGTGCCGCCAAAGACCCCGACCGGGGTGAGGGACTGACTCAAGAGCGAACCTGCCCCTCGCCCAGCACCACGTATTTCACCGAGGTCAGCCCCTCCAGGCCAACCGGTCCGCGGGCATGCAACTTGTCGGTGGAGATGCCGATTTCAGCGCCCAGGCCATATTCGAAACCGTCGGCGAAGCGGGTGGAGGCATTGACCATGACCGAACTGGAATCCACCTCGCGCAGGAAACGCATCGCCCGGCCGTGGTCGCGGGTCACAATACTCTCGGTGTGCTGGGAGCTGTAGCGGCTGATGTGGTCCATGGCGGCGTCCAGATCATCGACCACCCGCACCGCGAGAATCGGCCCGAGGTACTCCTCGTACCAGTCCTGCTCGGTGGCCGGGATTGCCGCGGGCACAATGGCCAGGGTGCGCTCACAGCCGCGCAGTTCCACCCCGGCGGCCACAAAGGCCTGGGCCAGGCGCGGCAGCATGGCGCCGGCCATGGCCCGGTGCACCAGCAGCGTTTCCATGGTATTGCAGGTGCCGTAACGCTGGGTCTTGGCATTGACCGCAATGGCCTCGGCCATGCTCTCGTCGGCGCCCTCGTCGATAAAGACGTGACAGGTGCCGTCCAGGTGCTTGATCACCGGCACCCGGGCGTCGCTGCTGATGCGCTCGATCAGGCTCTTGCCGCCCCGGGGCACGATCACATCGACGTACTCCGGCATGGTGATGAGCCGGCCCACCGCAGCCCGGTCGCGGGTCTCCACCACCTGTATCGCTGCCGCCGGCAGCCCCGCCTGCGCCAGCCCCTGGTTGAGGTAGCGGGCAATGGCCATATTGGACTCCAGGGCCTCGCTGCCGCCCCGCAGGATGGTGGCATTTCCGGATTTGAGGCACAGGCTGGCCGCCTCCACGGTTACATTGGGCCGCGACTCGTAAATAATGCCGATCACCCCCAGGGGTACCCGCATACGCCCCACCTGGATACCGCTGGGCATGGTGTTCATATCGAAGATGCTGCCCACCGGGTCGGGCAGGGACGCCACCTGGGTCAATCCCTCGAGCATGGTATCGATGCGCGCCGCCGTCAGCTCCAGCCGGTCCATCAGCGAGGCATCCAGGCCATTGGCGGCACCGCGCTCAAGGTCCGCCGCGTTGGCCCTGGCCAGCTCTGCCCGCGCGCCGTCCAGGGCGTCCCGGGCAGCCAGCAGGGCACCGTTGCGGGCGCGGGTAGAGGATGCCGCAACCTCGCGCGAGGCGGCGCGGGCCCGGCGGCCCAAATCAGCCATGTACTGCTCTACGTCCATTCTCGACAATCTGTGCATTGAAAAAGGGCCGGGCAGTATACCCGAAGCGCGCGCGCATCCCCAGCCAGGAAAACCGGGGGATATTGCCGGTTGCAGACACAAAAAACGCGGGCCGGGGCCCGCGTTGTTCGCTACCGTTTGAGCGCCGCTTACAGGCCCTCGGCATTCTCCGACAGGTAGGCCGCAACGCCGTCGGGGGATGCGTCCATACCCTTGTCGCCCTTGTTCCAGCCCGCGGGGCACACTTCTCCGTGCTCCTCGTGGAACTGCAGGGCCTCTACCAGGCGGATCAGCTCGTCGATATTCCGGCCCAGCGGCAGGTCGTTGACCAGCTGGGAGCGCACCACGCCTTCCTTGTCGATCAGGAACGCACCGCGGAATGCCACACCGCCGTCCGCTTCCACGTCGTAGGCGCGGCAGATGTCGTGCGCCACGTCGGCAGCCATGGTGTAGGTCACCTGACCGATACCGCCGTCCTTGATATCGGTGTTACGCCAGGCGTTGTGGGTGAACTGGGAGTCGATGGACACGGCCACCACTTCCACGCCCAGCTCACGGAACTTGTCCATACGGTGATCCAGGGCAATCAGTTCCGACGGGCATACGAAGGTGAAGTCCAGCGGATAAAAGAAGATCAGGCCGTACTTGCCAGCCATGGCCTCGGAACGCTTGTAGGAATCGACAATCTCGCCGGTACCCAGTACCGCTGCCACGTCGAAATCAGGTGCAGGTTTTCCAACTAATACGCCCATAAGGTCTTACTCCATTGTTTGCGTCACATGATGGGGGGCATTGCGCCCCTACTCGGCACGGCATGATACACAGGCCGGGGCGGAGAGCCAATTTGATTGTCGCCATGAGCCAAATAGCCAGTGGCTATCAGCCGCGACCCGAGGCCGCTACCGCGACTGACTGCGGGTCGCGCAGGCACTCTTTTAATGATTAATCTTGTTGACAATCATTCTCGTTTGCATTAACTTTAACCCTAACGCAACAAAACCCGGGTACGCCGCCATGTACGTCTGCCTCTGCAAAGGAATCACCGACACCCAGATCCGCGCCGCGGTGCAGGAAGGCGCCAGTTCCCTGCGCGAGGTCCACGCCTCCCTCGGCGTCGCCAGCCAGTGCGGTAAGTGCGGCATTATGGCCCGGGATATTGTCCGCGAGTCCCTCAACGACCTCACCGAGGCCGACGAACAGCTCTTCTACGCGGTTTCCTAAACCCGCTTCCCTCTTCAACAACGACTGCACGTCATTTCGAGGACGTGAAAACAATCAATACTTCGACCGCCGCACTGGCGACCCGGGTTTACCGTCCCGGGCACGCTACAAGCACATCCATGTGCGCTCGGCTTCGGCCATCCATGGCCTCAGACGTCCCGGGACGGTAACCCCGGCCCGCCAGCGCTCACATGCGCATGCTGACGGTATTCGGCTTTCTAAATGAGAGTGGATCTGAACCTGTGGACGTCCACTCCATGGCTTCGGGAAGCCTGGCCTGGCGCTACCCCTGAATGGATTCAAGCTTCGTTGGAGCCACCGATGGCAGCGGCGCTGGGGCTGGGAGTTCCATCCCAGACCGTCTGCGGCCATGGATGGCCCGGCCGGCGGTCCGGGAAGCCGAGCCTACAGGGACGTACTCGTGGCGTGTCTGGGATGGAACTCCCAGGCTCGGAGCTGCGGGGGTACCAGGCGAGACCTTACTCCGCAGCCTGCGCCGCGGCAGTCTCCTTGATCAGGGTCTGCAGCTCGCCGGACTCCGCCATCTCGGTGACGATATCGCAGCCACCGATCAGCTCGCCGTCCACCCACAATTGGGGAAAGGTCGGCCAGTTGGCGTACTTGGGCAGGTTGGCGCGAATCTCGGGGTTGGCGAGAATATCCACGTAGGCGAAACGCTCGCCGCACTGCATCACTGCCTGCACCGTGCGGGCGGAAAAGCCGCACTGGGGTTGATTGGGGGACCCCTTCATGTAAAGAAGAATGGGGTTGCCCTCTATCTGCTCTTTGATTGTGTCAATAATATCCATGCCAACTCCTGTATTACTTAGTGGCGCGAACGCCGGTCTCAAGGCCGCGCATTCTACCTTATTCTGACCACAAAATACCCACGGGGTTTGCAGGTGATTTACATCAGCCCGGCGCCGGTCTATAGTTGCCGGTCCCGAGGCAGCTCCCGCTGCCTTTTTGCGTTTATACGGAGAATGAAAAATGTCGGCCCTGATGCCTACCTACGCCAGGTTACCAGTCACTTTCAGTCACGGTGAGGGTGTGTACCTCTTCGACACTGAGGGCCGACGCTACCTGGACGGGCTATCCGGCATCGCGGTCACCGGCCTGGGCCACGCCCACCCCGGTGTCACTGCGGCCATTCGCGACCAGGCCGACAAGCTGGTGCACGCTTCCAACCTCTACGGCATTGGCCCGCAGGAACAGCTTGCCGAGCGCCTGGCGGGCGTCACCGGCATGGAAAAGTGCTTTTTCGGCAACTCCGGCGCCGAGGCCAATGAGGCGGCGATCAAGCTCGCCCGCCTCTATGGCCACAGCCGCGGCGTGGAAAAACCGGCAATCATCGTCCTCGAGGGCGCTTTCCACGGCCGTACCCTGGCCACCCTCAGCGCCACCGGCAACCGCAAGATACAGGCCGGTTTCGAGCCCCTGGTCAGCGGCTTTGTGCGCGCCCCCGGCAATGATATTGAGGCCATTCATCACATCGCCGCCAACAACCCGGACGTGGTCGCCTTCCTCGCCGAGCCCATCCAGGGCGAGGGCGGGGTCAATGAACTCGACCCCGGCTATCTCCAGGCGGTGCGCGCCATCTGCGATGAGCAGGGCTGGCTGATGATGCTGGACGAAGTCCAGACCGGCAATGGCCGCACCGGCAACTGGTTCGCCTACCAGGACATGAACTTCAGCCCCGATGTGCTTACCACCGCCAAGGGCCTGGGCAACGGCGTCCCCATCGGCGCCTGCATGGCCAGGGGTGAGGCCGCGACGGTGTTCGGCCCCGGCCATCACGGCTCCACCTACGGCGGCAATCCGCTGGTCTGCGCGGCGGCGCTGGCGGTCATCGACGCCATCGAGGCGCAGCAACTGCTCGGGCATGCGGCGCAAATGGGCAAGCTGATCCGGACGACCATCGAGACCCAGGTCGGCGACTCCGGCCCCCTGGTGGCGAGCCGCGGACGCGGCCTGATGCTGGGTTTCCAGCTCGATCGCGACTGCCCGGAACTGGTGCAGCGCGCGTTGGACGCGGGACTGCTGATCAATGTCACCGCCGGCAACACCATCCGCCTGCTGCCGCCGCTGGTCATCAACGAATCGCAGGCGACCGAACTGGCCACGGGCGTCGCCAGGCTGATTGGCGACCTGTAGGCCCGCGACAACATTTTGCAAGAGAGATAGACATGGCCTCTACCCGGCACTTCCTGACCCTGCTGGACTTCAGTCCGGCGGAACTGAACGCAATCATCGCGCGGGCGATAGCAATGAAAGCGGAACACCGCGCGGGGACGGACCAGCGCAGCTTCCCGGGCAAGGTGCTGGGCATGATCTTCGCCAAGTCCTCCACCCGTACCCGGGTTTCCTTCGAGGCGGGAATGACCCAGCTGGGCGGGCACGCCATGTTCCTGTCGCCGAACGACACCCAGCTGGGACGCGGTGAGCCCATCGAGGACAGCGCCAGGGTCATCTCATCGATGGTGGACATCGTGATGATCCGCACCTTCGGTCACGACATCGTCGAAACCTTCGCCGCCCACTCCTCGGTGCCGGTGATCAATGCCCTCACCGACGATTACCACCCCTGCCAGCTGCTGGCCGACATGCAGACCTACGTCGAGCATCGCGGTAGTATCGCCGGCAAGGTCGTGACCTGGGTCGGGGACGGCAACAACATGGCCCAGAGCTACATCAACGCCGCCCGTCAGTTTGACTTTGAACTGCGGATTGCCTGCCCCGAGGGCTACGACCCATCGCCCGACCTGCTGACGGCCAACCGCGACCGGGTGAGTATTGTCCGCGACCCGCTGGCGGCGGCTGCGGGGGCCAATCTCGTGGTCACCGATGTCTGGGCCTCCATGGGCCAGGAAGCGGAGCAGCAGGCCCGCGAAACCGCCTTCAGCGGCTACCAGATCAACGCCGAACTGATGAGCCATGCGGACGCCGACGCCCTGTACATGCACTGCCTGCCCGCCCATCGCGGCGAGGAGATCAGCGCCGAACTCATGGATGCGGCCGACACCGTGATCTGGGACGAGGCCGAAAACCGCCTGCACGCCCAGAAAGCACTGATGGAGACCCTGCTGCTGGCCGCCGGCTAGCCGCGCCACTGCCGGAACGGCCGCCGCTGCTGCGGCTGTTTCCCGGCAATTGCCCCCCGGTGTGGGCGGGCAAAAGATTAAATAACCTTGGGGAATATAAACCACTGCCCCATATAAAAATTTAATCCTAGCGCCCTCGCCTACCGCCCCCGCGACGGCCTCGCTGGCCTCTGGCGATAGTGGACACCGACCTATCACCCTATCAACAACTTATCCACAGAATAAACCCAGGCTGGTGCCTTGCAAACCCGGCAAGCCCGCATTATCTTGTATCCATACCAGCGACAAACCCCAATATATAGGGTTCACGGCGAGCAAAAATTAACCAGGCAGCAGCCGGTTGTAACGCCGCTGTTACCCAAGTGCACAATTGTGGGAGCCACGGAAACAGGCCGCTGGCCAGGATCAGGAGACCACGTTCGCGCCGGACCCTCGACCAGGGGTCTGGCCACAAGTGGAGCGGACGTGAGAAGCGTAGGGGAGATCACCGCCCTCCGGGGCGGCGCGCTGCGCCGGGCAGGCTTCCCGCGCCCGCCACCAGCCCGGTGCTGGAACCAGGCGACAGCGTGTATGTGGTACCCACAACAATAAGGCCCCAGGCCGTACTTTTCGGAGACAGCATGCAAACAGAGACCAACCCCAGCGGCCCCAGCGCCGGCACTGCAACTGTGGGACAGGCAAGCGCGACCGCCAGTGGCGGAATCGCCGCCACCGCCCCCGGCCAACTGCGTGTGATCAAGCGCAACGGCACCGTGGTGCCCTTTGAGGGGAGCAAGATTTCCGTCGCCATTACCAAGGCCTTCCTGGCCGTGGAAGGCGGCACAGCCGCGGCGTCCAGCCGGATCCATGAAACCGTGGCCAAACTGACCGAGCAGGTCATCGCCACCTTCCAGCGGCGCATGCCCTCAGGCGGTACCATCCACATCGAAGACATCCAGGATCAGGTGGAACTGTCGCTGATGCGGGCCGGCGAGCACAAGATCGCCCGCGACTATGTGATCTACCGCGAAGAACAGTCCCGCAAGCGGGCCGCGAAAGCCTCCCTGTCGCAGGAGACCCAGGACGCGGCCAGTGCCATCACCGTGGTCCAGCCCGACGGCAGCCGGCTGCCCCTGGACCTCGAGCGACTGCACACCGTGGTCAGCGAAGCCTGCGCCGAACTGGCGGATGTCAGCGAGTCGGACATTCTCGATGAAGCGCTGAAGAACCTCTACGACGGCGTGACCGCCAGGGAACTGGCCACCTCGCTGGTGATCACCGCCCGCACCATGATCGAGCAGGAACCCAACTACTCCTACGTCGCCGCCCGGCTGCTGTGCGACAACCTGCGCGCCGAGGCCCTGTCCTTCCTCCAGGTGGCAGACGATGCCACCCAGGCCGACATGGCCCAGCTCTACACCCGCGCCCTGCCCGCCTACATCGCCCGCGGCATCGAACTGGAACTGCTGGCGCCGGAGCTGGCCACCTACGACCTGGACATGCTGGGCCGCGCCCTGCTGCCCGAGCGCGACCTGCAGTTCACCTACCTGGGCCTGCAAACCCTGTACGACCGCTACTTCATCCACTCCCGGGAAACCCGCTTCGAGCTGCCGCAAATCTTCTTCATGCGGGTGGCCATGGGCCTGGCGGTGGCGGAACCGCAGAAGAACGAGCGCGCGATCGAGTTTTACCAGCTGCTGTCGTCCTTCGACTACATGAGTTCCACCCCCACCCTGTTCAATGCCGGCACCCTGCGCCCGCAGCTGTCATCCTGCTACCTGACCACAGTGCCCGATGACCTGCACGGCATTTATGGCGCCATCCAGGACAACGCCATGCTGTCCAAGTTCGCCGGCGGCCTGGGTAACGACTGGACCCCGGTGCGCGCCCTGGGCGCCTATATCAAGGGTACCAACGGCAAGAGCCAGGGAATCGTGCCTTTCCTCAAGGTTGTCAACGACACCGCGGTGGCGGTCAACCAGGGCGGCAAGCGCAAGGGGGCGGTTTGCGCCTACCTGGAAACCTGGCACCTGGATATCGAGGAATTCGTCGAGCTGCGCAAGAACACCGGCGACGATCGCCGCCGCACCCACGACATGAACACCGCCAACTGGATTCCCGACCTGTTTATGAAGCGGGTGTTCAACGGCGAGGACTGGACCCTGTTCTCGCCCAGCGACGTGCCCGACCTGCACGACCTCTACGGCCGCGCTTTCGAGGAGCGCTACGCCCAGTACGAGGCCATGGCCGCCGCCGGCGAGATCCGCCTGTTCAAGACTGTCAAGGCCGAGAACCTGTGGCGCAAGATGCTGGGCATGCTGTTCGAGACCGGCCATCCCTGGATGACCTTCAAGGACCCCTGCAACCTGCGCTCGCCGCAGCAACACGTGGGCGTGGTGCACTCCTCCAACCTGTGCACCGAGATCACCCTCAACACCAGCAAGGACGAGATCGCGGTGTGCAACCTGGGCAGTGTCAACCTGCCCCGCCACATCGATGAGAACGGCCTCAACCTGGAGAAACTGCGCCAGACCGTGCGCACAGCGGTGCGCATGCTCGACAACGTCATCGACATCAACTACTACTCGGTGCCCCAGGCGAAGAACTCCAACCTGCTGCACCGCCCGGTCGGCCTGGGCCTGATGGGCTTCCAGGACGCCCTGTACAAGCAGCACCTGGCCTACGGCTCGGAACAGGCGGTCAGCTTTGCCGACCGGTCGATGGAAGCGATCAGCTATTTTGCCATTGAAGCCTCCAGCGAACTGGCCGCTGAACGCGGCGCCTACGCCAGCTACCAGGGCTCACTGTGGAGCAAGGGTGTGTTCCCCATCGACTCGCTGCAGCAGCTGATCGACGAGCGCGGCGCCGATTACATCCAGGTTGACCAGAGCCAGACCCTGGACTGGCCGGCCCTACGCCACAGGGTGCAGCAGAACGGCATGCGCAACTCCAACGTGATGGCGATTGCGCCCACGGCGACCATTGCCAACATCACCGGGGTGTCCCAGTCCATCGAGCCCACCTACCAGAACCTGTACGTGAAATCGAACCTGTCGGGGGAGTTCACCGTGGTCAACCCCTACCTGGTCAATGACCTGAAGCAGCGGGGACTCTGGGACCGCGTCATGGTCAATGACCTCAAGTACTACGACGGCTCGGTGCAGGCCATAGACAGGATTCCGGCGGACATCAAGGCGATTTACGCCACCGCCTTCGAGGTGGAGCCGCGCTGGCTGGTGGACGCCGCCAGTCGCCGGC
Organism: Seongchinamella sediminis; assembly: GCF_003457605.1. Taxonomy (GTDB): domain Bacteria; phylum Pseudomonadota; class Gammaproteobacteria; order Pseudomonadales; family Halieaceae; genus Halioglobus; species Halioglobus sediminis. The sequence continues at coordinate 9,880 of NZ_QRAN01000014.1, read as the reverse complement.
AGAAGTGGATCGACCAGGCCCAGTCGCTGAACCTGTACATCAACAACGCCAGTGGCAAGAAACTGGATATCACCTACCGCATGGCCTGGTACAACGGCCTGAAAACCACTTACTACCTGCGCTCGCTGGCGGCCACCGGCACCGAGAAGTCCACCATCGATACCGGCGCCCTGAACGCCGTGTCATCCGCCGCCGCAGCGCCCGCGCCGGTGCCGGCGGCCTGCTCGCTGGACGACCCGGACTGCGAGGCCTGCCAGTAAGCGACGAACCATGAATCACTGGATCACAACAGAAACCAAAGCCAGGGGACAGCAATAGATGTTGAGTTGGGATGACTACCACAAGGAAGACAGCGCAGCCGCCGCGGCCGCGCCCCAGCCGGCTGCAGCGCAGCCGCTGGTAGCCGAAATGAACACGCCACCAGGGTCGGTGGCGACAGCGCCAGAAAAAGAGCCGGCAGCGGCACCGGCAGCAGAACCGGCGGTTGCGCACACTGATGCGGTAGCCAGGGCAGCCGCGGCGGTACAGAACCTCGATGTGGCGCCGGGTCTGGAAGAACTGGAAATGGGCGCTGCCCGGGTGTCGGTGGACGAGAAGGCAATGATCAACTGCCGCGCCGACCTCAACCAGCTGGTGCCCTTCAAGTACGACTGGGCCTGGCAGAAGTACCTGGACGGCTGCGCCAACCACTGGATGCCGCAGGAAATCAACATGACCGCCGACGTGGCGACCTGGAAGAGCGCCGACGGCCTGACCGGGGACGAGCGCCGCATCGTGATGCGTTCGCTGGGCTATTTCTCCACCGCCGACTCGCTGGTAGCCAACAACCTGGTGCTGGCCATCTACCGCTTGATCACCAACCCGGAGTGCCGCCAGTACCTGCTGCGCCAGGCTTTCGAGGAAGCCATCCACACCCACGCCTACCAGTACTGCATCGAGTCGCTGGGCATGGATGAGGGCGAGATCTTCAATATGTACCGGGAAGTGCCGTCGGTTGCCGCCAAAGCCGCCTGGAGCCTGAGCCACACCCACAGCCTGTCGGACCCCAGCTTTACCACCGGCACCCCGGAAGCGGACCAGGAACTGCTGCGCAACCTGATCGGTTTTTACGCGGTGACCGAGGGCATCTTCTTCTACTGCGGCTTCACCCAGATACTCTCCATGGGCCGTCGCAACAAGATGACCGGCGTGGCGGAGCAGTTCCAGTACATTCTCCGTGACGAGTCCATGCACCTGAACTTCGGTATTGATGTGATCAACCAGATCAAGCTGGAGAACCCCGGCCTGTGGACCGATGCCTTCAAGCAGGAGGTGATCCAGATGATCCTGGAGGGCACGGAACTGGAAATCCAGTACGCCCGCGACACCATGCCCCGGGGGGTGCTGGGTATGAATGCGGCCACCATGGAAGAGTACCTGCACTTCATCGCCAACCGGCGCCTGTCGCAGCTGGGTCTGCCGGAGCAGTTTGCCGGCGCGCAGAACCCGTTTCCGTGGATGAGTGAAATCATGGACCTGCGCAAGGAGAAGAACTTTTTTGAAACGCGGGTTATCGAGTACCAGACAGGCGGCGCCCTGAGCTGGGACTAGGGCCGGCTGGCCGGCCTGCGCGAAACCAAGACCAGCCGGCCGCCCCTGCGGTACGAGGGGCGGCTGGATGGCACCACAACCGGCAGGGTGAACGTCAACGCAACGACAGTCGAGGAAGCACGAATGTCAAATAACAAACCCACGGAAACCGAGACCATCCTCATGGCCCTGGACCAGATCAGCCAGACCATTGACGTGATGACCAGCGTGGTCAACCGCCTGCGCAATTACGTCCAGCAACAGGACGTGGCCACTGCGGACACTGGCGTGGACTGCGCTGGCGACCTGCAGGCCGACCGCATAATCCACTGATCATCCGCGGGGTACCGGCATCGGGTTGCGACCCGAGCTGCCGCTGTCACCCCGGGGTTTTCACCCGCTTCTTCCATGTATCCCGCATTCGATCATATTCTCACCCAGGTGCCAGACCTGGAAGCCGCGATGGCCGACTACTCGACGCTGTTGCCCGCAGCCGGCACTGACGGCTTTGCCCTGGCGAACGTCAACGTCCAGTTGCAGCAGGTTGACGATATCGCTGCCCCGCGCATTGCCGCACTGGCCCTGCTGGACCCCGCCATGGCCCCGGGAACATCAGCGCCGCTGGCCGGTGGACCACGGAAAATACCGCTGCTCAGGGCCAATAACCGCGATCCCCGCTACTGCGAACCCGAATCCGCCACCGGCATCTACGCGGTGGATCACCTGGTCCTGCAGTCGGCGGACGCCGAGGCCTGTATCGAACTGTTCCGCGAGCAACTGGGGCTGCGACTGGCGCTGGACCAGGAGGTGCCCGAGTGGGGCGGCCGCATGCTGTTCTTCCGCCACGGGAAAATGACGCTCGAAGTCATCCACAATCTGGAGAAACCGCCGGCCCGGGACTCTTTCTGGGGCATTACCTACCTCTGCCACGATATTGACCAGACCCTGGCCGCCCTTGCCAAGGCGGGTGTACAACACTCTCCCCTGCGGCAGGGGCGCAAACCGGGCACCCGGGTCAGCACCCTGAACAGCCATTGCCTGGGGCTGCCAACCCTGTTGATCAGCCCCTGACCGTGTCCGCGGGAGCCGGCGCTGCGGCGGCTGTCCCCCGCACCTGCAGCCGGAACACAATCATCGCTACCAACACCAGTATCTCGGCGCTGGACTCAAGTATCTCCTCGAACACCTGGCCAGTCAGGTTGTGGAACACCGGCACCTGGTCCACCAGTTGCGACAGGAAAAATACCCCGCCCCAGGCCAGAACGAACAGGGCCCAGGGCAGCCGCGCCCTGAGGGCGGCAATAAACACCGGCCGCTGCTTGCGCAGGTAGCGGTACATCACCACCAGGAACAACAGCACGATCGCCGCCAGGAACAGCTTGGTATACAGCGGAATCAGCTCATGGCTGAAAAAGCGCTTGAACTGGGTGGCCTTGGCGTGCGCCGACACTTGGTAGTGGCAATCGGCTTCCCGCAGGGCATAAAACATCAGCAGGTAGCTCAGGTAGAGGTAGTCGGTGCTGCGCCGGCTGTCAATCAGCGCAAACAGGCAGGCCATGGCGAAGGCGGCGAATATGGCGGTCTGGCCCGCCAGTTGCACCGGGCCGCTGTCTTCAATCAGTTGCTTGAGCCGCAGGGGATCCTCCACCGCCAGCAGCAAGCCCGCCGTCACCGCCATGGCGATGAGCAGCAGGCCGAACAGCAGCGCCGTGCCCGCGAGCCCGGGCCTTGGAGACTCAAACACCGGTTCCAATTGCACCATGGCAGCCCCCACACAGTTTTCTTACAATATATTCTGCTTCGCGCAAAAATAAAGCCCCTGATCTCCCCCGACGGCAATAGCATAGAGGCGGTGTGTCATCAGCCGGAATGATGGTTATTGCCGGGGGCTGGATTCCCAAATGTAATCGCTGTAAACTTCGGCCCCTGAACGGGCTGATAGGCGGCACTGATAGCGGCCATCTACTACAGTGATGGCCTCCAGCCGAAGCTTTGACTACACTCAATGCCCGCACAACACCCCCACCCACCTGAGACAGGACATCGATATGATCTACCAGAGTGACCAGCTCACGATCAAACGCCTGGACGGCGACATCGCCGAGCTGAACTTCGACCTGCAGGGCGAATCAGTCAACAAGTTCGACAACGCCACTGTAACCAGCCTGACCGCTGGCCTCGACGCCCTGGAGGCAGAGAGCGGCATCAAGGGCCTGCTGGTCACCAGCGGCAAGCCAGTGTTCATTGTCGGTGCCGACATTACCGAATTCGTCAGCCTGTTCGGCGCCAGCAAGGACGAGATCAAGCCATTCACCGGCGCCAACAACAAGAACTTCAACCGCATCGCCAGCCTGCCCTACCCCAGTGCCGTCGCTATCAACGGCTTCGCCATGGGTGGCGGCCTCGAAGTCTGCCTGGCCTGTGACTTCCGGGTCATGAGCGAAACCGCCAAGGTCGGCCTGCCCGAGACCAAGCTGGGCATCCTGCCCGGCTGGGGCGGCACCGTGCGCCTGCCGCGCATTATCGGCGTCGATGAGGCGGTGATGTGGATGGCGACAGGGGCCGAAAAACGCCCCGCCGACGCCCTGAAAGCCGGCGCCATCGACGCGGTCGCCAGCGCCGAGGAGCTGCGCGCGGTGACCCTGGCCACCCTGCAGGGGGCCATCGACGGCAAGCTGGATTACGCCGAACGCCGCGCACGCAAGCACGGCCCGCTGCCGCTGAATGACACCGAGGCGCTGATGACCTTCTTCACCGTCAAGTCGATGGTGGCCCAGCAGGCCGGCAAGAACTACCCGGCGCCGGTGAAAGTGGTCGAGGTAATCGAGCAGGCGCACAAGATGGGCCTGGAAGAGGCGCTGGAGGTGGAAGCCGAGGCCTTCGCCGAGCTGGCCACCGGTCCCGTGGCCGCGGCACTGGTGGGAGTATTCCTCAACGACCAGTTGCTGGGCAAGAAAGCCAAGGGCTGGGAGAAAAAGGCCGACAAGCGCATCGAACGGGCGGCGGTGCTGGGCGCTGGCATCATGGGTGGCGGCATCGCCTATCAGAGCGCCTACAAGGGCACCCCCATCAAGATGAAGGACATCAACCAGGCAGGCCTGGACCTGGGCCTGTCGGAAGCCAACAAGCTGCTGGCCAAGCGCGTGGATCGCGGCCGTATGACTGCCGTCCAGATGGGCGAGATCCTCAACAGCATCGACCCCACCCTGAGCTATGGCGGTTTCGACGAGGTCGACATCGTGGTGGAAGCCGTGGTCGAGAATCCCAAGGTCAAGCACGCGGTACTGGCAGAGACCGAGAAGCAGATCGACAAGGATGCCGTGCTGGCCTCCAACACCTCCACTATTTCTATCAGCTACCTGGCGGAGGCGCTGGAGCGCCCGGAAAACTTCTGCGGCATGCATTTCTTCAACCCGGTGCACGCCATGCCGCTGGTGGAAGTGATTCGCGGCGAGAAGACCTCCGATACCGCCGTTGCCCGCACCGTGGCCTACGCCAACAAGATGGGCAAGAAAGCGGTAGTGGTTAACGACTGCCCCGGCTTCCTGGTCAACCGGGTGCTGTTCCCCTACTTTGGCGGCTTCAACATGCTGTTGCGCGACGGCGCCGACTTCCAGGCCGTGGACAAGGTGATGGAGCGCTGGGGCTGGCCCATGGGCCCTGCCTACCTGATGGACGTGGTCGGCATCGACACCGGCGTGCACGCCGCCAACGTCATGGCCGAGGGTTTCCCCGACCGGATGAAGCCTAACTTCAAGAGCGCCACCGAGGTGATGTTCGAGCTGGAGCGCTACGGCCAGAAAAACGGCAAGGGCTTCTACGAGTACGTGGCCGACAAGCGCGGCAAGCCGCAAAAGACCGTCAACGAGGACGTGTACGGGATGATCGCCGACGTGGTCGGCGAGCGCGCCGAGTTCGACAAGGACGACATCGTCATGCGTATGATGCTGCCCATGGCTATCGAGCTGGCCCGCTGCGTGGAAGAAGGCATTGTCGAAACCCCGGCGGAAGCGGACCTCGCCCTGCTCTACGGCGTCGGCTTCCCGCCCTTCCGCGGCGGCGTCTTCCGCTGGATGGACACCATCGGTTTGGCGGCTATCAAGGAAGCCTCGGAAAAGTTCGCCCACCTGGGCAAGGCCTACGAGCTGACCGACCGCATGAACGAAATGCTCGCCAACGGCGAACGCTACTATTAAGCAACGGGCTGACAAAGGAGAAATACTGTGAGTTTGAATCCAAGAGACGCAGTGATCGTAGATTACGCCCGCTCAGCCATGGGGCGTTCCAAGAACGGTTGCTTCCGCAATGTACGCGCTGACGACCTGTCTGCACAAATCATCAAGGCCATGCTGGGCCGCAATGAGGCGCTGGACCCCACCGAGATCGACGATTTGATCTGGGGCTGCGTAATCCAGCGCGGTGAGCAGGGCATGAACCTGGCGCGCATGATCGTGCTCAACGCCGAGCTGCCCCACGACATCCCGGCGCAGACCGTCAACCGCCTGTGCGGCTCGTCCATGAGCGCCCTGCAGACCGCCGCCGCCAATATCATGGCCGGCGTCGGTGACGTTTACCTGGTCGGTGGCGTCGAGCACCTGGGTCACCTGCCGATGATGGACCCGGCCAACGTCGACCCCAACCCGCGCATGGGCCGCTCGGTGGCCAAGGCGGCGGGCATGATGGGCATGACCGCGGAAATGCTGGCGATCCTGCACGGCGTCAGCCGCGAGGACCAGGACAAGATGGGCCTGCGCTCCCACCAGCTGGCCCACAAGGCCGCCGTGGACGGCAAGTTCGACCGGGAAATCGTGCCCATCGATGGCCACGACGAGAATGGCGCCCTGATCAGCGTTCGCGTCGACGAGACCATTCGCCCCGACACCACCCTGGAAGGGCTGGCCCAGCTCAAGCCCTCCTTCAACCCCCAGGGCGGCACCGTCACCCCGGGCCAGTCCTCGCAGATATCCGACGGCGCCTCCGCCATGTTGATGATGTCCGCCGAGAAGGCGCAGGCCCTGGGCTTGACTCCCATCGCCCGGGTGAAAGGCATGGCGCTGGCCGGCGTGGATCCCTCGATCATGGGTTACGGCCCGGTGCCCTCCACCCAGAAGGCGCTGAAAAAGCTGGGCCTGACCATGGACGATATCGACATGGTAGAGCTCAACGAGGCCTTCGCCGCCCAGGCACTGCCGGTGCTCAAGGACCTGGACCTGCTGGACAAGATGGACGAGAAGGTCAACGTTCACGGCGGCGCAATCGCCCTCGGCCACCCCTTCGGCTGCTCCGGCACCCGCATCACCGGCTCCCTGCTGAACATCATGGAAGACCGCGACCTGACCCTGGGCGTGTCCACCATGTGTATCGGCCTTGGACAGGGGATCACCACGGTGGTGGAGCGGGTTTGATACGCGCCAGCGCATGGACTGAACAGGCCCGCTAAATCAGCGGGCCTTTTTTTGGCCCTAACTTCTATCGGTACTTACCGAACAGCCCTGGACCACGACGACATCAGCCACCGCAATTAACGAGGCCGTTCTGCGCTTTAGCCACCTACAACGGTTTCAATCCTGGTAGACCAAGGGCCGCTATCGCTAATGGCGGATTTACCTGCCAGGCTGAAGCATGTTACTGGACGCCCATGTTTTTCTCCGGCACTGGCACCCACCTGCAAATAGGAACTAATGTAAACTCTTGCTGTAACATGCTGAAAGCAACGAACGCCAAGCCCATTGCACTTGTTAGTGCCATGCGTGTTCGGCACACACTAACCGCTTGTCGGGTGACTGATGGAAGAACTTACCCTCGCAGAAATTCTGGAACTGATTCGGATCAACGAAGAAGCCATGGTAATCCAGTTCCAAACCTGGCTTACCATCACCTTTGCTACGATTGTGGCTGTCTTCGCCGGCAGGAATCTCCTCACAGGATTGATGCGGTGGCTGGTGACCCTGTTATATCTGCTGGCCTCGTTGGCCGTGACAGCCTTAAGTATCTACCTGGCAGAAAACAACGCCCTGTTAGTCACTATTCTAGCCGCCCGCGACGTTGCCGTGGCTGCGCCGGTATTTGCCGGCATTACATCGTTCGTGTTGTTTCTGGCCGGTGTCGGCACGACCGTGTACTTTATTCATATGAAAACGACTGACGAGACCAGCTGACAGGCCGTTAAAGTCGATCGCGCTATATCCCGACATAAGAACGCCTGGCCTCTCAGTCGGCCAGTTGGCGTCGCATCAACGGGCTGGCCAACATATCCCACAACAGCCGCAGATTGGCCCTCACGCTTGAGGCCTGCGCGCGCGCGAACTGCCGCAGCGCCTGCAGTGACCGCGCATCGTGGTGGTGGCCGGCGATAAATACCCCGGCGATCCGCCTTGTATTGGCGATGTCGGCCAGGGGATTGGCCTCCAAAAGCACCAGATCCGCAACCTTGCCCGGGGCAATGGTACCGTGCGTGGTTTGCGCGCCGGCAAACTCCGCCGCTGCGATGGTGGCGGCGCGGAGCGCCTGCGCCGGAGTTAGCCCGGCATCAACGAACATTTGCAGTTCGCCGTGCAGGCTGGAGCCGGGGAACACCAGGGTGTCGCTTGTGTCGGTGCCCGTTAGGATACGCACGCCGGCCGCATGAGCCTCGCCCACGTCCCGCGAGGCGAGGTCGAACAAGTGCGCGTGAATGCTGCGCCCGTCATTCGCCAGCGGTTCGGCGGCGGCGCGGCGTGCGTCCGGTCCCCACAGCAGCTTACGCCGCAGCCAGGGTATGTCTGCGAGGCGCGGGTCCTGGTGTGCGGCCGGCTGGGCGGCGGTCACGGCCATGCGCAAGGTCGTGAGTGTCGGCACCCACCAGGCGCCGGCTTCGGCCATATTGCGCATGTGTTGCGCACAGGCGGCTTCGTCACGCTCAGTCAGCAGTCGCAGCCTTAAAGTGGCATTGTAGGCTGCGAGTGGGTCGGGAGCGCTGCGGAAGGCCTGCGCGCCGCCGAAGCACTCGAACAGAAACAGCCGGCCATGCTCAAAGGAGCGTTGCCCCATTGCGAGCGCTGTTTCCAGGGAGACCTTAACCGGACGATGGCCGGCGATGCCCAGCCCTTGCTCACGCGCACTCCGGGCGATCCAGGCGAACTGCTGTGGTGCGAGTTCGCTGTAAGTTTTGATGAAGTCCACTCCCTGGCCTCGATAGAATGCTGCCAACTCTTCGGCGTGTTCCAGGCTCTCCAGGCGGAAGAATGCCGGCAGGCCCTCAGGCACTTCGTTGCCGCCGTTGGTCTGGTAGCTGCTCTGCAGCGGGTAGCGCGGCGAGACACGTTGCCCCTGCACCGCTTCATTGGTCCAGCGGCGGCGATCGTGCGGGCAGGCCCAGTAGGAGTCGTCTTCGGAGAGGCAACCGGACATGTCGCGCACACTGGTCACGCCGTTGGCGATATACAGTGCATGGTGGAACTGTGGCGAACGCTTGATCGAGTGGGTGTGCATGTCCCACAGGCCAGGGATCAGGAACTGTCCCCGCGCATCCAGAATACGAACCCCTGCAGGCAACGCCTCAGCCGAGGCCGGTCCGACACGCTCGATGTGACCATCGCGCAACACCACGGTTTGTCCCGCCAATGACTCGCCGTGCTCCACATCGATGATCGTTACATCCACCAGCGCTACCGGCCCCGAGTGTGCCAGCCATGGCGGATCGGCTATTGGCCACAACAGCGCCACTACCAGTGCCGCTGCACCGACGAGCAGCCCGGCGCCCAGGGCCTGCAGGAAAACTGTGATGCCGTGAACCTTTATCAATTGTAATCGTTAGCTGCCAACGCGGACTCTAAAACTTATAGTTATAACAGATAGGGGCGAGCAGTATCAGCTAGATCAACAGATTCCGTTACGGAGATCCGTCCGCTTTCGCCCCTAGCTGATATTGAGCTAGAGCTCCTCTGTCGATCACGCGTACGCCGGTGCTTATAGATAATTGGACATTTATACAATGGATTGGGAAGCCGCAGGCGCACTCGGAGAAATTATCGGAGCCACGGCAGTCGTAGTTTCACTGCTATATCTCGGCATCCAAATTCGAGCCCAAACAAGGCAATCGCGGATCGCAGCCATGCACGAAATATCGGCAGGCTTTCGAGAGGTGATAGGCGTTTTTCAATCCGAAAATATGGCGAAGCTTTTCATTCGGTCTAAAGACTCGTTGGAAGAGCTAGCCTGAAAAATTCACGAAGGGGATAGTAAAACGACGGAAAGATCTTGAAAATAAGGGTGTCGAAGCCATACCAACAAGAAATTCCGCCGTGACAAAATGCTACCAGAATTCGTTCGA
>NZ_QRAN01000013.1 GCF_003457605.1 Seongchinamella sediminis | reverse complement strand
TCTTCAGTTCAATCTTTTACCTCTGCCACCAGGGACAAGAGGAGATGTTTACGCGGTTAACCCCGCTTCAACATCCAAAATCTCGGCTCAGACACAATTCGAAATCAATGTTCCATAAAACTATGAATCAATGGTCACTTGTTGTGTCTGAATAGTCGTGATCAACTATCCCAACAAGTGCCCACACATCTGTCTTCGTCTTCTTGTTAAGCAACACTCAAACCGCCAGGGTTTTGAGTTTTCGGTGAAGGGCTCCCCCCAACCGAGGATGCGCATTATACGGATCGTTTCCTGCCCCGCAAGGGCTTTTGGAAAAATATTTCAGGTTTTTTACAGGGGCTGGATAGCTGCCTGTTTTTTAGCCTGAAACGGCCGTTTCAGGCCTGCCTCCGTAACGCATCAAAGCGGCGCGGACTATACACGGGCAGCCGCCCGGGACGCAACAGCAAACGCCAAAACCGGGTGAAAAACTTCGTCGCCGATTGCCACTACGAGGCTTGACCAGCACGCGGTATGCAGCGCTGGCCGACGTCGTGAGCCCGGGTCAGCCCCGGGCCTTTTTACGCCGGCCCAGCACCATGTTGACTGGACCGGATACCGCGTAGGCCAGGGAGGCAATCAGCAGGATCAGCGGCGGGTCGAGCGTTACCAGGCCAAAGATCAGCACGATAATGATCATCACCACGAAAGGCACCCGCCCGTGGAAATCGATGCCCTTGAAACTGTTGTAGGGGAAGTTGGCGATCATCAGGATCCCGATGATAGCGGTAAGGCAGGCCAGCAGCACCGCCACCTCCCCCGGCAGGTCGGCGCCGACCAGGCCCATGTCGCTGCATACCCAGACAGCACTGACAATCACGCAGGCCGCCGAGGGGCTGGCCAGGCCAGTGAAGAAGTTCTTGTCGGCGGTATCGATCTGGGTGTTGAAACGGGCTAGCCGGAGAGCGGCGCAGGCGACATAGATAAACGCGGCGCTCCAGCCAAACTTGCCCAGCTCTCCCAGGGCGAAGCTGAACATCACCAGCGCTGGCGCCACGCCGAACGACACCATGTCCGCCAGGCTGTCGTACTCGGCGCCGAACTTGCTCTGGGTATTGGTCATGCGAGCGATACGCCCGTCCAGCCCGTCCAGCACCAGGGCGGCGAGAATGGCAATTGGTGCGGCGTCAAAGTCACCGCGCAGGGCGGCGATCACCGCATAAAAACCGGCGAACAGGCCGCCGGTGGTGAACAGGTTAGGCAGCAGGAAAATACCCTGGCGGCGCACGGACTCGCCATTCTCGGATACTTCCTCTTCGTGCTCGTCTACCAGGATGTCCAGCGGTGCGGAAACGCCGGGAGGGACTGTTGGCTTCTCAGCGTCCGGGGTCTCGGTGTCCGGCTTGTTCGCTTCCTGCTCGTCCATCGTTACTGTCTCGCCAGTAGTAAAGTGCTTAGTGTATCAAACAGGGACCGGGTAGGTCTGCCCGGCCACCTCCCAAAGCGCCCGCACCAGCGGGCTGGCGAGCCGCTGTCGCAGCGCAGCCAATCCGATGGAGAGCGACGGCAGACCCTCTGTCACCGGCACAGTGTCCACACCGCTGCCCAGGCCGCTGGATTCGATCACCAGCTGTGGAGCAATGCCAATGCCAAGTCCCAGACTCACCATGGCCACGATCGCCTCATGACCCGCGACCTGGGCATAGATCTGCGGGCGGACGCCGCGCTCCCGCAACCAGTCGTCCAGCAGTTCCTTGGTCGTCCCGCGCTCCGGCACAATCAACGGCAGGTCTTCCCAGTCGACCGCACCCGCGGCCTGGCCTGCCAGCACCCGCTCACGGGCCTGGCAGTCAGATGCCGGCATGCAAAACTGCAGGGGCGATTCCACCAGCGGCAGGTAATCGAGCCGCGAGGGCAAATTCAGCGGACGGATGGTGACCGCCAGGTCATCCTGTCCTTCCAGCACCCGGCCAATGCCGTCTGCCTGGTCGCCGGTGTGCATCATCAGTTCCAGCGAGGGATAGGTACCGCGCAGGGCGGCCAGTATCGGCGCCAGCAATGTGTGACTGGCCGTCACCGAGCAATAGAGGCTGACCTCGCCAGCCAGCTCGCCATCACGACCCAGTTTGCGCTGCAGTTGCTGCCACTCGGCCAGTGAGCGCCGGGCATACTCACGAAACTCGCGCCCGGCGCGAGTGAGATTGACCCGGCGCCGGTCCCGCTCAAACAGGGGTTGGCCCACTTCCTGCTCCAGCCGGGCCACGGTGCGGCTGACCGCCGACACGCTCATGTGGAGGTTTTGCCCGCTGCGACTAAAATTCAGGGTCTCCGCGACCGAGAGAAAAACGGCCAGCGCCCGCGTGTCCATGGCTCGCCCCTGTTGCTCTAAAGGCAACACTGTATCTACTTAATAGCGTTTTACGCAAGTGCTTTATTACCGTATTGTTCACCACCTCAATCAACAAACCCTGGAGATCCATCAAATGGGCCAGAACTACTTCAACACCCTCCCCCTGCGCCTGCAGCTGGAAGAGCTGGGCAAGTGCCGCTTTATGCATCGCAGCGAATTCGCCGACGGCTGCAACTACCTCAAGGGCAAAAAAATCGTCATTGTCGGCTGCGGCGCCCAGGGCCTGAACCAGGGCCTGAACCTGCGTGATTCCGGCCTCGACGTTGCTTACGCTCTGCGGGAAAGCGCCATTGTCGAGCAGCGCCAGTCGTGGAAAAACGCCAGCGAGAACGGTTTTACCGTGGGCACTTACGAGGAGCTCATTCCCAGCGCCGATGTAGTGATGAACCTCACCCCCGACAAGCAGCACACCAGCGTGGTCAATGCGGTCATGCCGCTGATGAAGGAAGGCGCCTGCCTGGATTACGCCCACGGCTTCAACCTGGTGGAAGAAGGCATGCAGATCCGCAAGGACATCACCGTGGTCATGATGTGCCCCAAGTGCCCGGGCACCGAGGTACGGGAAGAATACAAGCGCGGCTTTGGCGTTCCCACCCTGATTGCTGTGCACCGTGAGAACGATCCGAAGGGTGAAGGCATGGATATCGCCAAGGCCCTGGCATCGGGTACCGGTGGCGACCGCGCCGGCGTGCTGGAGTCCTCCCCCATCGCCGAGGTGAAGTCCGACCTGATGGGCGAACAGACTATTCTTTGCGGCATGCTGCAAACCGGAGCGATCCTGTCCTTCGACAAAATGGTGGAAAAGGGCATCGAACCCGGCTATGCCTCCAAGCTGATCCAGTACGGCTGGGAGACCGTCACCGAAGGCCTCAAGCACGGCGGTATCACCAACATGATGGACCGCCTGTCCAACCCGGCCAAGGTGCGTGCCTTCCACCTGGCAGAGGAACTGAAAGACATCATGCGTCCCCTCTACGAGAAGCACCAGGACGACATCATGTCCGGCGAGTTCTCCAGCACCATGATGGCAGACTGGGCCAATGACGACGCCAACCTGCTGAAGTGGCGCGCCGCCACCCAGGAAACCGCGTTCGAGAATGCCGAAAACACCGACCAGGACATTCCCGAGCAGGAATACTACGACCACGGCATCCTGCTGATTGCCATGTGCAAGGCAGGCGTCGAGCTGGCCTTTGAGGTCATGGTGCAGGCGGGCATCAAGGAAGAGTCGGCTTACTACGAGTCCCTGCATGAGACGCCGCTGATCGCCAATACCATCGCCCGCAAGAAGCTGTATGAGATGAATGTGGTGATCTCCGACACCGCCGAGTACGGCTGCTACCTGTTCGACCACGCCTGCCGCCCGCTGCTGCAGGATTTCATGGCCAAGATCGACACCGACGTGATCGGCAGGGGCATTGGCGGCGACAACGGCGTCGACAACGTCGAACTGATTGCCGTCAATCGCGCCATTCGCAACCACCCGGTTGAGATTATCGGCGAGGAACTGCGGGGTTATATGACGGCGATGAAGAAGATTGTTTGATCGCTGTGCGGAAATGAAGAAGGGGCCTGTTGTGGGCCCCTTTTTTGTGCTGCCGTCATTCCGGCGAACAAGGTGAATTGCGCCGCAGGCGCAAGAGAAGGTGCCCTGGGGTACAAGGTGAATTACGCCGCAGGCGCAAGAGAAGGTGCCCTGGGGTACAATGTGAATTGCGCCGCAGGCGCAAGAGAAGGTGCCCTGGGGTAAGCCGGAATCCATTCCGTCGATGTGACCAGTTCCCGGGAATGGATCCCGGCGTGCGCCGGGATGACCCGGTGGTAGCTACAAACTCAGGACCTTCTCCCCACGAGAGATCCCCGCCACACCGGAGCGCACCACTTCCAGGATATCCACGTCAGTCATGGCGGCGACGAAGGAATCCAGCTTGTCGGAAGTGCCTACCAGTTGGATGGTGTACACGTTCGGCCCTACATCCACGATCTGGCCGCGGAAGATATCGGTGGTGCGCTTGACCTCGTCCCTGGCGATACCGGTGGCGCGCACCTTGATCAGCATCAGGTCGCGCTCCACGTGGGCGCCCTCGGACAGGTCGACCACCTTCACCACATCCACCAGCTTGTTGAGCTGCTTGGTGACCTGCTCGATGTGCAGGTCATCGCCGATGGTGGTGAGGGTCAGGCGCGACAGGGTCGGGTCGTCGGTCGCCGCCACGTTGAGGGTTTCAATGTTATAGCCGCGCTGGGCAAACAGGCCTACCACCCGTGACAGCGCACCGGGCTCGTTTTCCATGAGCATCGATAGTATGCGTCTCATCATCAGGTCCTCTCGTTCTTGGAAAGCCACATGTCTTTCATCGAGCCGTTGGGGGCGATATGCATGGGGTATACATGCTCCATACGGTCGATAAGCACATCCACAAACACCGTGCGGTCCTTCAGGGCAAAGGCCTCCTCCATGGCGGCGTCCAGGTCCTCAAGCTTGGTCACCTGCATGCCCACGTGCCCGTAGGCCTCCATCAGCTTGACGAAGTCCGGCAGGGAATCGGCGTAGGTCACCTGGGAGTAGCGGCTTTCATACTGCATATCCTGCCACTGCTTCACCATGCCCAGGTAGTTGTTGCGCAGGTTGATGATTTTTACCGGTGTCTTGTAGTGGGTCGCGGTAGACAGCTCCTGGATGTTCATCTGGATACTGCCCTCGCCGGTGACACAGGCCACGTCGGCATCGGGGAAGGCCAGCTTCACGCCGATGGCCGCGGGCAGGCCGAAGCCCATGGTGCCCAGGCCGCCGGAATTGATCCAGCGGCGCGGCTTGTCGAAACGGTAATACTGGGCAGCGAACATCTGGTGCTGGCCCACATCAGAGGTGACGTAAGCATCGCCATCGGTGGCCCGGTACAGGCTCTCGATCACCTGCTGGGGCATTATCATGTCGCTCTCGCGGTAGCGACGACCGGTCAGCAGGCCGTGGGAGGCGCGCCATTCATCGATCTGCTTCCACCAGCGCTCCACTGCGCCCGCGTCGGGCAGGTCGCCGTCCTTTTCCCGGATCTGCTCTATCTGCGCCAGCATTTCCGTGAGCACCGACTGCACCGGACCCACGATGGGGATATCAGCCCGCACCGTCTTGGAGATAGACGCCGGGTCCACATCGATGTGGATAATCTTGGCTCCCGGGCAGAACTTGCTCACCGTGTTGGTCACCCGGTCGTCGAAGCGCGCCCCTACCGCCAGGATGACATCGGCGTGGTGCATGGCCATGTTGGCCTCGTAAAAACCGTGCATGCCGAGCATGCCCAGGAACTGCCGGTCCGACCCCGGATAGGCGCCGAGGCCCATCAGGGTATTGGTCACCGGGTAATTGAGGTCCTGGGCCAGGCGGGTCAACAGATCGCTGCCCTCTCCCTGGATGACGCCGCCGCCGGCGTAGATGACCGGACGCTTGGCGGCCAGCAACATGCGGGCGGCTTTCTTGATCTGGCCGGTGTGGCCACGCTGGGCCGGGGCGTAGGAACGCATCTTCACCGACTCCGGGTAGTGGTACTCAAACTTCTCGTCCGGGCGGGTAATGTCCTTGGGTATATCGATGACCACCGGACCGGGGCGGCCAGTGGCGGCAATATGGAAGGCTTTCTTGATTGTCGCCGGGATGTCCTCGGCACTCTTCACCATGAAGCTGTGCTTCACGATGGGGCGGGAGATGCCGATCATGTCGGTCTCCTGGAAGGCGTCCTCACCGATCAGGTGACTCTGTACCTGGCCGGAGAACACCACCATGGGAATGGAATCCATGTAGGCGGTGGCAATACCGGTAATGGCGTTGGTGGCGCCGGGGCCTGAGGTCACCAGTACCACGCCGGGCTTGCCGGTGGCGCGAGCGTAGGCATCCGCCGCATGGGTAGCCGCCTGCTCGTGGCGCACCAGGATGTGGGGCACCTTACAGTCCTTGAACAGGGCGTCATATATGTGTAGTACCGCGCCCCCGGGATAACCGAAAACGTACTCAACGCCCTCGTCTTCCAGTGCGCGGGCGATCATTTCACCGCCGGATAACAATTCCACAGCATTTCTCCTAAAGCGCCCGACGCGTAACCCTCGCCGGTGCGATTCTTCAGTATGTGTGGTCGTTGCGAGAGCGAATACCTGGGACCGGTACTCGGCTGGCCACGCCACCCCCTTCGTCGAGCTCGATACACGTCGCAATCCGCCCCCGGGAGGGACGCTCCACCAGGGATTAATCGATCACGAACCCGTGTATCGGTCGCCCTGCGGGGTAGCGCAGTGTCTGGCCCTCAACCTGGCCGGTGCGGCCCAGATTGAATACGGGACTCACAAACAGCTGGAATGAATAATCGGATCAAACCAGTGGACCAGAGGCCGAGGGTACTCGACGTTAGCCGTTGCCATTTGCAAGACGGCTGCAATCTTGGCAGAAACCGGCGTAAAGTCAACAGTCGCGGGGCCTGCTATGGCTTTCAGCACATTTTACAAGATTGCCGTATTGCCATGGGTGGTTTACTTTTATACTGAGCATTCCTATAAAAATTAGGGAGTTAGGGTTTGAGCAAGCGCATAGCAGGGGCAGTGGCCATGGTCGCCGGACTACTCGTGGCCAGTATGAATGTGGTAGCGGATGCCACCCTCTACCGCTGGAAAGACAGCGAGGGCAACATAGTGATGAGTGACCGGCCGCCGCCCACAGGCACCGAGTATGAGGCCATCGCTACCGACTCCAGTGTGGTGAGGAGAGTCGAGGGGGAGCCGGCACCGGAACCGGTGGTGGCGAAGCCGCGGCCTAAACCAGCCCCACCCCCGGAGACCTCAAAAACGGTTTACGAAGAGAACCCCGAGTACTGTGAAAATGCCCGCAAGAACCTTGAGCTGATTGACCGGGCACCTCGCATTCGCATGGCAGATGAAAATGGAGAAATGCGGTATATCACCGATGATGAGCGTGCCGCCCAGCGCGAGACAAACTTGACAATCATCGAGAGATACTGCCCCTAGTCACTCCAGCGGAGACGATAAAATGCCCCGATTACAATCAAGCACCTTGTTCATAGCCACGTTGCTCTACCTGGCACCTCTCTCCAGCGAAGTTATCGCAGGTACAACCCACTATCGCTGGCTGAATGAGAGAGGCAACCCCGTACACAGCGACCGGCCGCCACCCAAGGGAATTGACTACGAGGTGATCACTACCGGCTCTGGACTGAAACGCGTCGTCGCCGCAGAGGAAGGTGCCGTACCGGCTGAAGCGACACCACGGGTGGGCAATGAATTTGAACAGCAACAAGTACAAGAAAAAAATACCGTCAAAAACCCTGAATACTGTAAACGAGCTACAGAAAATCTCGAAACACTGACTAGTGCACCGAGAATCAGATTACGCGATGAGGAGGGACAATTTCGCTTTCTCTCCAATGAAGAGCGAGAGACGGAGATCGCCAAGGCAGAAGCTGCAATTGCAACTCACTGCCCATGACCAGCTCGCCGTACCCTCCCCTTGAAAGACTCTCGCGATCAGTTGCAAGAGAAAACGACACCGTTTTCGTCCAGTGACACCGATATCATCTGCCCTGCACTGAATTCCCCCGCCAGAATCCGCTGGGCCAGGGGGTTCTCCAGTTCCTGCTGGATCGCCCGCTTGAGCGGCCTTGCACCGTACACCGGGTCGAAGCCGGCTTCGGTCAGGTGCTCCATGAACCCTTCTGACAGTTCCAGGCTCAGCTCGCGTTCCGCCAGGCGGGCCTGCAGGCCGCGCAGCTGGATGTCGGCGATGCCGCGGATCTGGCTCTGTTGCAGCGGGTGGAACACCACTGACTCGTCAACGCGGTTGATGAACTCCGGGCGGAAGTGGCTGCCGACCACCTCCATCACCGCGGCCTTCATCTTGTCGTAGTTCTCCTCACCGGCCATTTCCTGGATCAGGTGGGAGCCCAGGTTGGAGGTCATTACGATCACCGTGTTACGGAAGTCGACGGTACGACCCTGGCCGTCGGTCAGGCGACCGTCCTCCAGCACCTGCAGCAGGATGTTGAACACATCCGGGTGGGCCTTTTCGACTTCGTCCAGCAGCAGCAGCGAGTAGGGACGACGGCGCACGGCCTCGGTCAGGTAACCGCCCTCCTCATAACCAACATAGCCGGGGGGCGCCCCGATCAGCCGGGCCACGGAGTGCTTCTCCATGAACTCGGACATATCGATGCGCACCATGGCCTGCTCGGAATCGAACAGGAACTCGGCCAGCGCCTTGCACAGCTCGGTTTTACCGACGCCGGTGGGGCCGAGGAACAGGAAGGAGCCGTTGGGGCGGTTGGGGTCCGACAGTCCGGCGCGCGAACGGCGCACCGCGTTGGATACCGCCACCACGGCCTCGTCCTGGCCGACCACCCGGCCGTGCAGGGAATCTTCCATGCGCAGCAGTTTCTCGCGATCGCCCTCCAGCATCTTGGAAATAGGAATACCGGTCCAGCGGGAAACCACTTCGGCCACCTCTTCCTCGGTCACCTTGTTGCGCAGCAGGGTGCGCTCGGCGGTTTCCGCTTCCTGGGCCTGCTCGAGCTGCTTTTCCAGCTCCGGCAGACGCCCGTACTGCAGTTCCGACATCAGGGTAAGATCACCCGCGCGGCGGGCCGCTTCCAGTTCCAGCTTGACCTGTTCCAGCTCGCTCTTGACCTGGGCACTGCCCTGCAGGGACGCTTTCTCCGCCTTCCAGATTTCCTCGAGGTCGGAGAACTCGCGTTCAACTTTCTTGATCTGCTCGTCCAGCCGCTTGACCTGTTCCGTGGCGGACTCGTCCTTTTTCACCGCCTCGCGCTCGATCTTGAGCTGGATCAGCCGGCGCTCCAGTTTGTCCATGGCCTCGGGCTTGGAGTCGATTTCCATGCGAATACGGCTGGCGGCCTCGTCCACCAGGTCGATGGCCTTGTCCGGCAGCTGGCGGTCGGTAATGTAGCGCTGGGACAGCTTGGCCGCCGCGATAATCGCGCTGTCGGTAATGTCCACACCGTGGTGCACCTCGTAGCGCTCTTTCAGGCCCCGGAGGATGGCAATGGTGTCTTCCTCGTTGGGTTCGTCTACCAGTACCTTCTGGAAGCGGCGCTCCAGCGCCGCGTCCTTCTCCACATACTTGCGGTACTCGTCCAGGGTAGTGGCACCGACGCAGTGCAGCTCGCCACGGGCCAGGGCGGGCTTGAGCATATTACCCGCGTCCATGGAGCCCTCGGCCTTACCGGCGCCGACCATGGTGTGCAACTCATCGATGAACAGGATTACTCTACCCTCTTCCTTGGACAGCTCATTGAGCACTGCTTTCAGGCGTTCCTCGAATTCGCCGCGGAACTTGGCACCGGCCAGCAGGGAGCCCAGGTCCAGGGAGAGAATGCGCTTGTCCTTCAGCCCCTCGGGTACCTCGCCGTTAATCACCCTCTGGGCCAGCCCCTCGATGATGGCGGTTTTACCCACGCCGGGTTCACCGATCAGTACCGGGTTGTTCTTGGTGCGGCGCTGCAAGACCTGGATGGTGCGGCGGATCTCGTCATCACGGCCGATCACCGGGTCCAGCTTGCCCTGCTCGGCGCGCTCGGTAAGGTCGATGGTGTACTTCTCCAGCGCCTGGCGGGATTCCTCCGCTTCCGGGTTGTTCACCGCCTCGCCGCCGCGCACCTCGTCGATGGCGGTTTTCAGGGCGGCAGGAGTCACGCCGCACTGCTTGAGCAGCTCACCGGCCCTGTTTTTGCTTTCCAGCATGGCCAGCAACACCAGTTCACTGGAAATATAGGTATCCCCGCCCTGCTGGGCGAGCTTGTCGGTCACGTTGAGTATGCGACCGAGGTCCTGGGAGACGTGCACGTCACCTTCGGTGCCGCTTACCGTGGGCAGGGCGTCGATAGCACCCTGCACCTCAGCGCGCAGGTTGTTCAGGTCAGCCCCGGCCTTTTGCAGCAGGGGTCGGGCAGAACCGGCCCGTTGTTCCAGCAAGGCGCCCAGCAGGTGCACCGGCTCAATAAAATTGTGGTCCTTGCCCAGTGCCAGTGACTGGGCGTCAGCCAGTGCGGATTGCAGCTGGTTGGTCAGTTTGTCCATTCGCATGTCTTGTTTGCTCCTTGCCTGCCGGTAGGGGCCCGGTTTGGCCATATTTCACTTGTGGGGAGTTATATGAGGCCAATATCGGGGAATTCAAGACCCCCTATGACACCCCCTGCACACGCCAGACACATCATCCCCCCCGGGGATGACGGGTTTTCGGGCCCGGGATGACGGCTTTTCGAGGCGGGGATGAGCGCTACTGGGGATTAACCACAATTACCGCGGCCATACGCCCGGTTTTGCCGTCCCGGCGGTAGGAAAAGAACTGGTCCGCCTCGGAGTAGGTACAGCGGTCGCCGCCATGGATACGATTCACGCCCGCCTGGGCCAGGCGATAGCGGGCCAGCTGGTAGAGATTGGCCAGGTACTTTCCCGGTTGCGCCGCTGGCATAAAGGCGCTGCCTACCGGGTCCCGCTCGACGAAGGCCTCTCGCACCTCCGGCCCCACTGCAAAGGCCGCGGGGCCAATGGCCGGGCCCAGCCAGGCCAGCAGGCGCATCGGATCCACACCCATGGCGGCCACCGTCGCTTCCAGTACCCCGGCGAGCAGGCCGCGCCAGCCCGCGTGGGCGGCGGCCACCACCTGGCCGTCTTCCGCGGCGAGCAGGACCGGCAGACAGTCCGCCGTCATCACCGCGCAGGCCATGCCCGGCTGGTCGCTCCAGCAGGCATCGGCCTCGGGACAGCCCGCCTCAGGGCAATCGCCCTCCCCGGCCCTGACCACCCGCTTGCCGTGTACCTGCTGCAACCATTGGATCACCGAACCCGCGGGCAGCGCGGCCAGCAAGGCACGGCGATTGGCCGCTACCGCGCGGGCATCGTCACCCACATGGTCCCCGAGGTTGAAACTGGCAAAGGGCGCGGCGCTGCTGCCGCCGGCCCGGGTGGTGGCCAGCGCAGTCACCCCCGGCAGGTGCCAGCCGGGTTCAATAAAGGCTGGCGTCATCGTTGATCACCGGGTCTTCCCGTTCCAGCACGGCCAGCAGCGCCTGTATATCATCGGGCAGCGGACACTCGAACTGCATTTCCTCGCCGGACTCGGGATGGTACAGACCCAGTGCCCGGGCGTGCAGGGCCTGGCGCGGGAAGCCGCGCAGGGCGGCGATAAGCTCGTCAGAAGCCCCTTTGGGGATTTTGGGCCTGCCGCCGTAGGTTGGGTCGCCCACCAGTGGATAGTGCTTGTGAGCCATATGCACCCGGATCTGGTGGGTGCGACCGGTTTCCAGCTTGACCGCAATCCGGGTGTGGTGGCCAAAGCGCCGAATCACCCGGTAGTGGGTGATGGCCGGCTTGCCGCCCACCGCCAACACGGCCATTTTCTTGCGTTGTTTGGGGTGGCGGCCGATAGCTTCGTCAACGGTGCCACCGCCCGTCATCACCCCTATACAGACCGCCAGGTATTCACGCTTGACGCTGCGCGCCTGCAGCTGGGCCACCAGGTCCTGGTGGGCCAGCAGGCTTTTGGCGGCAACCATAATACCGGAGGTGTCCATATCCAGGCGGTGGACGATGCCGCCACGGGGCAGCTGCGCCATCTCCGGGCAATGGGCCAGCAGCGCATTGACCAATGTACCATCGGCGTGGCCGGCGGCAGGGTGCACCACCAGCCCGGCGGGCTTGTTCAGCACCAGGATGTGCTCATCCTCGTGGATAATGTCCAGTTCCAGGCCCTGGGGCTGCCAGCCCACCGCCTGTTGGGGCTCGGTGTCTATGCTCAGTTCGGCGCCCTGGTGGACCTTGTCCCGGGGCCGCAGCTGGCCGCCATCCACCAGCAGGTCGCCCTGCTTGATCCAGCCCTGCAGCCGGGAACGGGAATACTCCGGGAACAGTTTGGCCGCCACCTGGTCCAGGCGGTCGTTGTCCAATTCCGGGGGCACGGTGGCCTTCAGCTGTATCCTTGCACTCATCACTTTTCCTGTTTATGCGCCCTGCCGGCTGTGGTTAAATAGCCGCCTCAAGCGCTGGCGTGCATCTTAGCACGCCGACCTGGTCAACACTGGTGAGATAATTTTGAAGTACGCCCTGGTTTTCCTGCTCAGCCTCGCTATCGTGGGTTGCGCCGGCAATGACGAATTGCCCGACATCGCCGCCGATACCGGCGAGCAACAGATCTACGAGGAAGCCCAGCGCTACCTCAGGTCCAGCAACTGGGACCTGGCGGTGCGCAGCCTGCAGCTGTTGGAGTCGCGCTACCCCTTCGGCAAGTATGCCGAGCAGGCCCAGCTGGAAATCATCTACGCCCACTACAACGGCTACGAGCGCGAGGCTGCCGTGGAAGCCGCAGATCGCTTTATCCGCCTGCACCCGGCCCACCCCAACGTGGACTACGCCTACTACATGAAAGGCCTGGCCGCTTACACCAGCAACGAGGATCTGTTTGCCCGGTTCCTGCCCACCGATGAGTCCGAGCGGGACGTCAGCCAGGCCAAGGAAGCTTTCGCTGAGTTCAACCAGCTGGTGTCGCGCTATCCCGAGAGTCCCTACGCGCCCGATGCCCGGGCACGCATGGTGCACCTGCGCAACCTGCTGGCCCGACACGAGATCCTGGTAGCCAACTACTACTTCCGCCGCGGCGCCTACATGGCGGCTACCAATCGCGGCCGCTATGTGGTGGAGAACTTCCAGCGCACCCCGGCGGTGGCCGACGGACTGGCGGTGATGGCCCAGGGTTACATCCTGCTGGGGCTGGATGACCTGGCCCAGGACACCATCGACATCCTCGTCCTGAACTATCCGGACCACCCGAACATCGACAAGAACGGCAACTTCAAGAGCGTGTATACGCTGGACGGCCTGCAGCGCAACTGGATTAACAAGGCGACTTTCGGGCTGTTCTTCCCGCCAACACCGCCGCAGTTTGATAATCGACCGAAGCTGTAATTACTCCCCGATCCGCCATCCTGAGGTAATCGGGTAGCGCCGGTCGCGGCCGAAGCCACGGCGGGTAATGCGCACGCCGATGGGGGCCTGGCGGCGCTTGTATTCGTTCACATCCACCAGCCGCAGCACCCGCTGCACCTGATCCCGATCCATTCCCGCCGCAATAATCGCCTCGGCGCTCATGTCCCGTTCCACATACATCTCCAGTATCTGGTCGAGCACCTCGTAGGGCGGCAGACTGTCCTCGTCTTTCTGGTCGGGGGCCAGTTCCGCCGAGGGGGGACGGTCGATGACCCGCTGCGGGATGCAGGGACCCAGGGTGTTGCGGTAGCGGCAAAGGTCGAACACCAGCGTCTTGGGGCAGTCCTTGAGCACATCAAAGCCACCGGCCATGTCGCCGTACAGGGTGGAGTAGCCAACCGCCATTTCGCTCTTGTTGCCGGTAGTCAGCACCAGGTAGCCCTTCTTGTTGGAGATAGACATCAACAGCACCCCCCGGCAGCGGGCCTGGAGGTTCTCCTCGGTGGTGTCAGCAGCGGTGCCGGCAAATTCCTCGGCCAGGCTGGCCATGAACGCCTCGTAAATGGGTTCGATGGAGATCACCTTGTGGCTCACGCCCATGGTTTCGGACTGCTCGGCGGCATCCTCCACGCTCATTTGTGAGGTATAGCGGAATGGCATCATTACTGCCTCCACCCGCTCCGGCCCCAGGGCATCCACCGCCACCGCCAGGGTCAGCGCGGAATCCACGCCCCCGGACAGGCCGAGCACCACACCCTTGAAGCGGTTTTTGTTGACGTAATCACGCACACCCAGCACCAGCGCCTTCCAGATCGCTTCTATTTCATCCGGCGGCTCGCATGGCGCAAGCCCGCTGAAGGGCTCGCTCTCGTTGGCACCATCGTAGTCCAGCCAGTACTCCCCCTCCTCGAAACCGGGAGCGGCAGCGGCAACCTTGCCGTCGGCGGTGACCGCAAAAGAACCGCCGTCAAAGACCAGTTCGTCCTGACCGCCGACCTGGTTCACATAAACAATAGGAAAGGCCGCCTGGCGGGCCCGCTCTGTCACCAGCTTCCAGCGCTCGTCGCGCTTGCCGCGGTGATAGGGCGACGAATTGATGTTCAGCAATATCTCCGCCCCCGCTTCGGCGGCATCGGCGGTAGGTTCGATTTCCCAGATGTCCTCGCAAATACTGAGCCCCACCTGCACACCATCAACGTCCACCACGCAGGGATCCGAGCCCGCCGTAAAATAGCGCTTTTCATCGAACACCTCGTAGTTGGGCAGGCTATGCTTGCGGTACTCCGCCACCAGTTCGTTGCCATGAATCACCCCAGCCACGTTGTACAGGGCATTGCCATCCCGGCGTGGGTAACCCAGCACCACCCAGGCGCTTGCCGGCAGCTCGGCACACAGCCGGTCCAGCGACTGTTGCACCCGCAGGGCGATACTGGGCCGCAGCAGCAGGTCTTCCGGCGGGTAACCGCTGAGAGTGAGCTCTGGAAAAACCACCACGGCCCGCTCATGCCTGTTTACCGCCCGGGCCACGGTGTCAAGAACGCGCTGGGTATTGCCGTCAAAGTCACCGACGAGGGTATTTATCTGGGCCATGAGTATATTCAGGCTTGCCATATCACTGCTCAATGCTTGGAAGGGAAGAACGGGGCGCTATTTTCCGCAAAACCGGCACTTTAAGCCAGTCTGAATTGCCCCATGCCTGATACACTAGCCGGATTACAGGGAAAGAGATAACAGGCAGAACGCCAGCGTGAACCGACCAGCGATCCTCACCAGGCCCGCCGCCACCTCCGGCCAGCAGAACCAGGCCCTGTTCCGTATTTACGTGGCCTATCGCTCGCTGTTGTCACTGGTGCTGTTGATCATGCTGGTCAGCCCCAATACCCGCCAACTGGTCGGCGTACTGCACCCGGCACTCTATGTCTCTGTGGCGCTCCTGCACCTGGCCACCAGCGTGCCGCTGGTGGGCTTCCTGTCGAAGCGACTGAACCAGCGCATGATGCTGATCGTATTCGTGCTAGACATCATCAGCATTATTCTCATGTCCCACGCCAGCGGCGGTGTGATCAGCGGGCTGCCGGTGTTGCTGATTATCACCGTGGCGGCCAGCGCGGTACTGGTGAGCAATCGCACCCTGGCGACGCTCGTCGCCGCCCTCAGCGCGCTGGCGCTGCTGGGCGACACGGTGTGGCTGATCTGGGCCGGGGTGCGCGAATTTCCCGACCTGTTCCCCGCGGGCCTGCTCGGCGCTCTTATTTTCGTGGTCTCACTGATGGTGCAAATTGTAGCCCAGCGGCTGGGCCGGGCGGAAGAACTGGCGCGCAATCGCGCCAGCGATCTCTATGACCTGCAGCGCCTCAACGAGCAAATAGTCCAGCATATGGATACCGGAATCCTGCTCGTGGACGGCGATGGCACGGTGCGGGTCATGAACAAGTCCGCCTCCACCCTGCTGGTGCCCGAACGCCCGGTAATCATGGAACAGGGGCGACAACTGGCAGACTACTGCCCCGAATTGGCCTACCAGTACCAGCACTGGAAAGACAGCGGCCATCACAAGGCCACCCCGTTCCGGGTGTCGGAGGATGCGCCCCCGGTTATCGCCCGCTTCCGCGAGTTGCAACCCAGCAGCACCCGCGACGCGCTGGTGTTCGTCGAGGACTACACGCCGGTCACCCAGTACGCACAATCGCTGAAACTCACCTCGCTGGGACGACTGACCGCCTCCATCGCCCACGAAATTCGCAACCCGCTGGGGGCTATCAGCCACGCCGCCCAGCTACTGCAGGAGTCGGATACCCTGGAAGCAGGCGACAAGCGTATGGCGGAAATCATCGAGAGCCACTGCGGCCGGGTCAACCAGATAGTCGAGAGCGTGATGCAGATTTCCCGGCGTGAACCGCCCAAACCGGAGTTCATCAACCTGCAGGACTGGACGACGAATCATGTCACGAACTACCTGCAGGGACTGAGCCAGCCAGCCGACATCACCGTGGACTGCCAATACCAGGACCTGCTGATCGAATTCGACCCCGAAAATCTCGAGCGGGTGATGACCAACCTGCTGGACAACGCCCTGCGTCACAGCGGCAGGGCCACGGGCCGGGAAACCGCCCGCATCCAGGTCGCGCTGGACTTTATCGCTCACCAGGCGAATATCGATGTCATTGATAAAGGCACCGGCGTCCCCCGTTCAGACCAGGCAAAACTGTTTGAACCCTTTTTTACCACCGTCGCCGAGGGTAGCGGCATGGGCTTGTACCTGTGCAAGGAATTGTGTGAAATCAACAACGCGAGCCTCAGCTACCGCCCGACGGACAGGGGTGAGAGCTGCTTCCGAATTTCAGTTAACCAACGAGCCCTGTAAATGACCGCCCAGCGCGTACTGATTGTTGACGACGAACCGGATATCCGCGAACTGCTGGATATCACTCTCAGCCGCATGGGTCTGGATACCTTCAGCGCCGCGACACTGGGCGAGGCACGCGACATGGTGACCGAGGTATCTCCCGACCTGTGCCTGACCGACATGAAACTGCCCGATGGCAACGGCATCAGCCTGGTGGAATTCATCCAGCAGGACCACGCCCACATCCCGGTGGCCATGATTACCGCCCACGGTAGCGTGGAAACCGCGATCACCGCCCTCAAGGCGGGCGCCTTCGATTTCATCAGCAAGCCCATAGAGCTGGAAACCCTGCGCAACCTGGTCAGCAGCGCACTGCAACTGGGCGGCGATACCGCGCCCCTGAACCAGGCCGTGGACCAGGACCTGATCGGCAACGCCCCGTCAGTCCAACTGCTGCGCAAGCAGATAACCAAACTGGCCCGCAGCCAGGCGCCAGTGCATATCCGCGGCGAGTCGGGCAGCGGCAAGGAAGTGGTAGCACGACTCATTCACAATAACGGCCCCCGGGCGGCGGGCAACTTTATCGCCGTGAACTGCGGCGCCATACCCCCAGACCTGATGGAAAGCGAACTCTTCGGCCATGTGAAGGGCAGCTTCACCGGCGCCACCAGCGACAAGCCGGGGCTGTTCCAGGCCGCGGCAGGCGGCACCCTGTTCCTGGACGAGGTGGCGGACCTGCCGCTGGCCATGCAGGTCAAGCTGTTGCGGGCTATACAGGAAAAAGCCGTGCGGCCGGTTGGCGGCAGTGCGGAGATCCCCACCGACGTGCGGCTGCTGAGCGCTACCCACAAGGATCTGGCGGCAGAGGTCGACGCCGGCCGGTTCCGCAACGACCTGTTCTACCGGATCAATGTGATCGACCTAAAGGTGCCCAGCCTGCGGGAGCGCGCCGAGGATCTGCCGCTGCTGGCCACGGCACTGATCAGGCGGATTTCCCGTGAACACGGGGAACAGGGCGTGAAGCTGGACGATTCCGCCCTGGAAGCGCTGGCGGAGTATACCTTCCCGGGGAACGTGCGCGAACTGGAGAACATCCTGGAACGCTCCCTGGCCCTGTCGGATGGCGGCACCATCAGCGCGGGAGACCTGCAATTCTCGCAAATGTCCCCGCGCAGTCCGCAAACGCGCACCCGCAAGTCAGACCAGGAAGGCACCCAGACCTGGTCGGTGGAGGAAGCCTACGGCGACCTGGAAGGCTACCTTGAGGACATCGAGAAACAGATCCTCAGCAAGGCACTGGAGCAGGAGCGCTGGAACAAGACGGCGACGGCGAAGCTGCTGGGGATTAGCTTTCGCAGCTTGCGCTACCGGCTGAAGAAGCTGGAACTGGAAGACTGATTATCCGCTTAAGCTTACTCTCAACAACACTGCTGCAGTACCATCGCTGATAACGATCACACGCTTGCCACTTTCATTAAATTCAGCGTCCAGACGCATTGAATAGGCCATTAACTCCATTGGGCTGATGCGTGTTTAACACGCCAACAGAATCCTGCAGCAATTCTGACTACCAACAATCCTCAGGATCCAGTGTCCCGGTTTCGCCCTTAACGCCCAGGTTATTCAAGGTCAGAGAGCCACAACGCGTGTCCTTGACCTGCTTGTTCTGTGGCGCCGCGGTAATCGAATATCCTCCCCCAACCGTACTCAGTGTCACTATATAAATAGCATCCCCGGCGATTGACTGATCGCCATTTCGGTCCAGATAGTAGTTTGCCGGTAACCCCAGCGCAGTTAACGCATCCGTATAAGCCTTATTATTGATAAAATGCTGCTCTTCTCTGGAAGCCACATCCATCAAGGTCCCCCGAGCAATATTCCGAT
Source organism: Seongchinamella sediminis (assembly GCF_003457605.1). Taxonomy (GTDB): domain Bacteria; phylum Pseudomonadota; class Gammaproteobacteria; order Pseudomonadales; family Halieaceae; genus Halioglobus; species Halioglobus sediminis. The sequence continues at coordinate 104,904 of NZ_QRAN01000013.1, read as the reverse complement.
TACTTTTTAACACCGAGTTCTGGTAGGCGGGCAATGCGACATAAAAGAGTATTCCCGCCACAACCAACACTATCATCATTTCAATTAATGAAAAGCCGGCAACCCGGGGCATTGGCTTCATTATCGCAGTTCCGACGACCCCTCCCTTGGATACTTTCATTACCGATCCACTCCTATCTCACGCCAGTACGACTTCCATATGAATCGACCGTTGATACTGAGAATATCACCACCCGGAGTCACCAGTGCACCCTCGTCGTCGGCATATAAAGGAGGAGTATCAGGATTGTTATCGTGATCGTAAGGCGGAGGAGTAATAAATGGAGGTTCGGGGGGAATTCCCGGCACCTCAAGATCAGTATAACGCTGTACCTTATCGACAGCGTTGATATCGTCACTTAATTCCAATGCCGGAGTAGCATCCATTATCTTCAAGGCATATAGCCTACCTGTCCCCAGAGCAGGAGCACAACTTTCCTGGACGCTCGTTCCATCTGGCAAATAGGTTGTGAAATAGGTAGTTCCCTGAATAGTAATGGGTGTCGATAAAGACTTTTCACCGTCTTCCTCAAGCTTAAGGGCCCAGCCATTGGTAAGATTGGTTATCTTGGTAAATTCATCGTTAAAGCCACAGGCAGCTTCGTCGCCACCGGCACAATCCGTAATATCCAGCACCCCACCACTGGCCACTGCGGTCGGATTACCCGGCGCACTGATAGGAGTCCAAGCGGCAAGCGCCAAAGCGTCAAAATGCGGGATCGGATCTTTGATGTAGTACATGTAATTGATATTCGCCATATCAGATTTGGGATAGGCCCGATTTCCTGAACCTATCACGACACCCACATAGTCTCGTTTAGCCAGCAGAGGAGAATCGACGGTGCCAGTATTCTGTTGGTCTCTGGCAAACACGACATCCGGCGCGTGGAAAAACCGTATAATTGTCGGGGAATTGTTCGAACCCAGAGCAGCCAAACGACTAACTTGCCAGCTATCACGACTATCGCCCGTACTGTGCTCGGGGAAATCGATTCGCCATACATTCCCACCAACATCACCGACATAACCTCGATCGATAACCCCATTCTGGTTGGTATCGACTACAGTGATGTCTGATGGAATGCTGTAATCCATGTCCGTATGGGTATAAATTCCGGGAGTGTTCGCACCCACTGCCTGGGCAAGCCCGGAAGACGCACCGTGCGTGGCTTTCCACAGTAACTCTCCGGTCACAGCATCTACAACATATATGGCCGTACCAACGCCCCCCCCAATCGCTGCAGAGTCCAGGGTGGGTGTGGACAGCTCTAGCAAATTGTCCTTGCCAATTCGAGTAGCTCCGGTTGCATCCCATCCTCCATGGTAGCCTGCAGTAAAGACCAGCACGTTCCTCTGGCTGCCATCAAAATTCACCTTGGCCACCTGAGGAGTCGAGAATGTTAAGCCCAATTCAGAAAACCCTGGATCAGCGCTGGTAATCTTCCACAACATGGAAGGTGCGCTGGTGGGGTCGGTCACATCCAGCGCGTAATAGGCACTGCCGCCACGACGCAAGCCAAAATACACATACACTTTATCCCCGTCATTCGCTTCCACATTGCTGTCAGAGTCAGTGTCAATCACCAAAGCAACGGGGCGCCCGTCAACCCCGTAGGGGTGAAAGTCCTCATTCTTCAGCTGATTATCCTTGGATAATACCTGTTGTTTGTGCATGACCTCCAACGGCATAAACGCCCATGCTTCCTTGCCGGATTGAGAGCCATTAGCATCCGCATTGGTATTCTTGATCGAGCGAAACCAGCCGTCATTGGTGCCGAAGAACAGGTGGATATTGGGATTTTCACGATCATAACTACCCGCGCCATCGGTATCACCGTAGTTGATGGCCAGGGGCTTCGAATGGATGGCATCCCCCATCATCCAGCGCTGGGTAGGAATACGGCTACCGTCTATGGCCCGGTCATAAAGCCCTCGCGCCCAACCGATAACTTCCTCAGCCTCGTCAGCATCACCGGGCGTCTCCTGATCAAGATAGGTCTTTAGCAGGTCCGCCGTCGTGCTATCGAAATTAAACGGGATTACACTATTAGCCGCTGTCGGGCTTTCGGTATACAACTTTCTAGCGCAGGTATCAGAATTGAGCGCACCCGGCCCGACACAGTTTACATCCGTCAAAAAGCCAGGTATCTGCTGTCCGGCTCCCCCGCGCTCCACAGACCTGCCATCCTTCTCGCATATCTCCTCGGCTTCCAGCGGGGATTGACCGTCCACACAATTAGCCGGTGTTACATCACTACCGGTGGGATCTGTCCAGTAAGTCAGGGCTGAATGTTCAATACGGCCATCCTCTGCAGAAAAAGCGCGGTCGCCATCCACATCCTGGATTTCGGTACGCAAAGAGACGAGCACCTGATTACCTTCGGCATCGGTATCGTACTCAGGAACGGCAACGATTTTCAGTTTCTTGATGTTACCTGGCCAGCGCGGCCCTTTTTCCGCCTGAAATATCGCCAGGAACAAATTATCGAGAGTCTCTGCACGATTGTACACGTTGGCTGGAACAGAGGCTGATACGAGAGAGGAGCTTTCGCTGATAATTCCCCCCAGCAAATCGGATAATTGGTCAATCAACTCACTTGGATTGCCCAGGTCCAGAGCAACATCCGTTTTACCGGCGACGGCCCAGAGGTTCTCCTGCCTGGTTGGTCCATCAACGATAAAGTAGGACTTGACGAACTGGTCACCCTCGATGTCCACGCCCAGATCGGCACTTGCCAGATCCGTGTCGGCCATCGCTGCGATGATATCTACTGCATCTGGATTGGCTCCCAAGGCAAGACCACCGCTAGCGGTCGAAGCCTGCATCGCGATGTCCGCCTGAGTATCCCGGCCACTCTCGTACTCACCGGAAGCGGTGTTTACCATATAAAGAGACGAACAAGCCCAGTCTCCGGGGTTTTCAAACGGGGATATGTAGTGGTAATCGGGCTTGCTGCCTGTGAAGGTATCCGGATCCGGGGCGAGTAGATATTCTTTGTCATCATCAACCAGCGGTGAACTCCCGGCCTCTCCGACATTGAGATTGAGCATATCACTGCCAAAGTCCTCATAGCCCAGCCAGCCACTGTACATGTCGCCGCCCAGAATATAGCGGTAAAACTCAAAGTACATTTCCTTGAGCTGATAGGGGTTGACGTATGTGCCTCTGCTGGGAGCGGGGATAGCCGCCAGTCGACTGAACATATCCTGCAAATCATCAGAAGGCTCCGGATAACCCAGGGCGTCAAGTATCGGCAGGCCGCTGGCGGCATCAAGTTTGGCAGGATTGAAGAAGCCCTTGAGTACGTAGGCTCCCGTACTGCAACCGGCGGTATTGCCGGGAGGAATAGCATTCGGTCCGCCGTCGCATTTGTTGGTATTGTCGTCGTGCGTGATCATCATCCCGAGCAACATATCCCCGGAAAGAATAGCCGGCTCGGTCAGCACCACCTGAAACGCAGCCCGGATAATGTCGAAGAGCGTTGCGTTCATACCGCTCCATTCGGCCAACAAGCCGGCTTCAGTAGCCGCTTGGTCATAGTCCGGGTAACCGTCCGCACCAGTTTCTGCAATGAGTCCAGTTGGATCGTAGGTCAACAGGTCCAGGGCTTCATAGAGTCGACGGTCGCGATTGCCGTTGGCGTCTTCTGGCGCCAGGGTGTTCAAGCAGGCGTCGGTCGCCACATTCGAACAAACAGTACTGCCCAGATTGGCCCGGAGGTCCATGGTCAACATCACCATTGGCCTAATCCGTTCATCGACATTTATACCGAGATAGATTTCAGTATCATCTGCCAACACTACCGGCATGCTGATCAGCCCAGAAACGGTAAAGATTCCTAACCATTTGCCAATTGAACGTTTCATATCTGTATCTCCGTTACTGCACTGTTTTGGGTATCAGCCTGAGCAGTCCCTGAGCCAATCGCACTTTCCCCAGGCCAGCGGAACTCCGGTCGTATTCGACGACAATTTCCTGGCGCGCGACCGAAAACGCCGCCGCGCTGCCTGCATTTTCCTCATCCAGAAATGGTGCACTGGTGAGTTCCGGGCCAACACGTTCGACGTAATACTCAATAGTGGCGTCTGCATCCAACACCGCAGGATCAACATTGATTAAATAGTCGTCGCAACCGGAGGAAAGACCAATATCACACAAGCGAAAGCCTACATCACCAACAACCGCGGTATTGTTCTTGTCCGAGATAATAGAGTCTACTATGGCCAGCCCATGCTGCATTGACTCCGCTTTTGCCTGGTCATTACCTGACATCTGTAACTGCTGCAGGTTGGTTTGCGAAACCGCCATCGCCAGCAAGGCCATCGCCAGCAGCAACAATAACGATACTATGAGAACCAATCCTTGCTGCCGCTTGTACGATGTCTGCGTATTCATATCCCCAATGCCTCCGAATTTCTCAAAAGGGTCGAAGTCTGATAAACCCGGCGGTACAGGCCATCGTTTTGCGCCGCTACTGGGGTTGAACCGAGGTTGTAAGCTTTGTCGTTGGTATATCCAGCCAGGGCGTTGGTCGAACGCATTAAGATAAATATCCGCGCAGACATTGCGAGACTCAACTGCGCCTGGTTCGGCGCGTCCAGGTACTGGTCAGGGATGTAATCATCATCCGTGTCAATACCAAACTCCACCTGCAGGTTTTCCACTCCTTCCACCAGGCAGGTAGTTGGCCCCATAACACCACCGCTCATTTCTTTGCGGCATAATGCAGGTACGCCATCGCCAACAGTCACTGACCAGTCCCGCACAAATAGCAGCTGCGCCCGGTATGGCCACACTGACAACGGCATGCTGCCGGCGGTACCCACATTATTACCGGTCTCCAGCGTGGTTGAAACGTTATAGTCCTCGAGCCTGAGATACACTCTTGCCGCATCGAAGGTCGCGGACCCGGTTACAGTTGCGGTTTCATCACGCAGGTATTGTGTGTCGTCCGTTACCCGGCGAACAAGCAGCACATCGGTGTTCGGCACTAGCGAATCAGTAGCAGACAAACAAGCACTGGGTAAGGTTTGTGCTGTGGCCGTTGTTCCTACGCTGTCCACATTATTCCTGTGCTCAACAAACCTGCTCGTATCGGCGAGCCAGTCGTAGCAATTGTTGGCGCCCGATACTAAATTGGAGTTGATGTCAGCACCGCGAAGAACACCGCCATAAAATCCGGCCATGCCCAGCTCTCTTGCTATATAACGCTGGGCGTAACGACCTCCTTCCTGCATGCGCGCTGTCTGTTCATCCTGCAAAAAACTGAATTTACTTTGCATAAACAAATTGACCGCGCCAAACGACAGGACGACGCCCAACAAAAGAGCGACCATCAGCTCAACCAAAGACAGTCCGAATTGAAACCTGTAATGAGTCATGTCCAGTGGCACCATCGCTCTAACGTCAGAGTTCTACAATATAGGTATTGACCACCAGCAGGTGGCGATTGGCATCTGATGCGCCGTAGTTTCCTTGGCCGCAGGTATTAGTCGCATCCGGATCCGACAATGTTTCATAACTCTCCCAGGCTATTGTCACCTCAACCTGCCGGCCATCCACATCTATACATCCAGTGGGATTAAGCAGTCCTCCCACCGAAGCACCGCCACGAGTTTCCGCAGCGCCGTCAAGCGCCTGCTCCCAGGCCCACAAGTCGGCTGCCACCAGCTGCGCTTCTGTACAGCTGGCGCCAAGACATGTGCTTCCCGGAGTCGAGAGCGTGGCGCCGCCAACGGTGCTCTCATAGCTATCAAGGACTCCCGGATTCAGACGCATCCGCTCAAGAATATCCATCGCCACACCGGATGCGAACGTACGCTGAACGGCTTCGAAACCCGCTCTTTTGGCCGACAGCTGCATGCTGGCCAAGCCAATAGCTCCGACCGCTATCACCAGGATGGCAATTGCAACCTCAATTAAGGCAACCCCCGTTTGGGGCTTTTGCCGACCGATACCCGCTGCATTCAGGGCGCGCATTTATAAGCCCCTCCATTATTTCCTCTAACGGCAGTCACTCTACCAGGGGCATTCACACTGATTGCCCAGGCAGCCTCGGCATCGTCATCAGAGGGGCATAGAAATATGGTGTCAGGGGAATTGGAACTCCCATCCGGATAAAATACGATACTCCCGCCAGGATATGCCCCACCGTTAGTCGCGGTAATACTGTAGTCAGCGGGTAATGCCTCGTAGACTTTGATCGGTATATCAGCCGGATCCAAAACTGCATCCTGGTCGAGGTCGGCATATACCAGCCAACCATCCGCCGGGCCTCCTGAACACGTCGCACCGTCCGGACTGGCACAGACAACGACATCAACACTCCGTTTGACAGCCTCACTTCGAGCCAGATTGAAGCTGGTTACAATTCGATCTGCTTCTGTACGTAGCCTGTTGTTCTTAAGCGTTGTGTAGAATGACGGGGCGGCCAGAGCCATCCCGACAGCCACGATGACCACGACGATCATCAGTTCGATCAGCGTAAAGCCGGCAGTGATTTTTGAAATACGCGCGGTCATGAGTCCCCCCAGGAATCATTAACGCCACATTCTCCGGGGGAGTAACATTTTCTTCAAAGGTATTTTGATAAAAGGTAGACTTTTTCAGACAGGCGGACCTCGCCTTACAGAATATGTGATGAGCGTCACAATTCGCCAACCGGGCAATGTCCCCATCCTCTCGCTACCCGTGGCCTGCCAATTATATTCAAGATGACGCTCCACGCTTGCTCTGAGCTGTTATCAGGCCCACACACCTGAAAGGTCAGGTTTCTTCGAGCGGTACCATCCGGGTAAAAAGTTATCTTCTCGTTCGCCAGCCTGGTCCCCAGCCGGTTAGTCACAAGATAACCAGTTTTTATGGGCTCGAAGCTGCGTACCAGTTCATCCTCGCCCGCGTCAAAAACCCGATTCCCCTGCACATCTGAAAATACAATCCAACCCTGTCGATAGGAACCGCTACACTTTGGTTGACCAGGGTTTGACGTCCCGGGGCACATGGTCGCTGGCAGGTTGCGCAGAATTGCCAGGCTACGCGTCTGGTTGATAGAGGCTACCAACCGACCTGCTTCAGAGCGAATTGCGGCGGTACTGATAATACGACCGAAAGAGGGTATTCCCAGGCTGATCAACAGAGACAGTATCGCCAAGCTCACCACAAATTCTGGCAATGTAAAAGCACTCTGCCGACCATGACAACTTAGTTTTTCCACGGATCACCTCCCTGCCACAGAGGTTAGCCCCGGAGTTCCAGATTATTGAACGTTTGGATTATTTAGGCTGAAAGTGACGAAAAATGATCGATAGCGCTAGCGGTAGCGGTAGCGGTAGCAGTAGCAGTAGCAGTAGCAGTAGCGTATTTACAGGTTCTTGGCCGCAATTCTCAATTCCCGGGGCAGGGAGAAGGTCACGTTCTCCGGTCGCCCGGCCATTTCCACCGGGACATCGGCGCCCAGCTGGCGCAGGCCGTCGATGACTTCCTGCACCAGCACCTCGGGGGCGGATGCGCCGGCGGTGACGCCTATGCGCTGTTTGCCCTCGACCCAGGCCGGGTCGATGTCTGCGGCGCGATCCAGCAGGTGCGCCTCGGCGCCCATGCGTTCGGCCAGCTCGCGCAGGCGGTTGGAGTTGGAGGAATTGGGCGACCCCACCACCAGCACCAGGTCGCAGCCCGCGGCCAGTTGCTTGACCGCGTCCTGGCGGTTCTGGGTGGCGTAGCAGATGTCGTCCTTGCGCGGCCCCTCGATGTTCGGGAAATGGGCGCGCAGGGCGTCGATGACCCGGGCCGTATCATCCATGGACAGGGTGGTCTGGGTCACGAAGGACAGCTTGTCCGGATTGGCGACCTCGAGGCTGGCGGCCTGGGACTCGTCTTCCACCAGGTAGATTGCACCGCCGGCGGAATGGTCGTACTGGCCCATGGTACCCTCCACTTCCGGGTGCCCGGCATGGCCGATCAACACGCACTCGCGGCCCTCGGCGCTGAAGCGGGCCACTTCCATATGCACTTTGGTGACCAGCGGGCAGGTGGCGTCGAACACTTTGAGCTGGCGCCTGGCGGCCTCCTTGCGCACCGCCTGGGACACCCCGTGAGCGCTGAAAATGACAATACAGTCGTCGGGAACCTCTTCCAGCTCGTCGACAAAAATGGCGCCGCGTGCCTGCAGGTCCTCAACCACAAATTTGTTGTGCACTACCTCGTGGCGCACATATATCGGCGACCCAAACACCTCCAGGGCGCGGTTGACTATATCAATCGCCCGATCCACGCCGGCACAAAAGCCGCGAGGATTGGCAAGCTGAATATCCATCAGTGCAGCTCCGCCGGTTCCACCCGGTGAACCATGACATCAAACAGTATAGTCCGGCCCGCCAGCGGATGGTTGAAATCCACCGTCACTTCGCGGTCGTCAAAAGAGACGATCATCCCCGGCAGCTCACCGCCGCCGGCATCGGCAAATGAAAATACCAGCCCAATCTCCAGCTCAATGTCGTCGTCGAACTGGTCCCGCGGCAGCTGCTGGACGTTGTTTTCATTGGGCTGGCCGAAGGCATCCTCCGGGGGCACCTTGAACATCTGCCGCTCGCCGGCGCTCATGCCGAAGATACAGCGCTCAAACCCGGGCAGCAGCGAGCCGTCACCGATGGCGAAATCCACCGGATCAGCGCCAAAGTTGCTGTCCACCTCGGAGCCATCCTCGAGGCTGACGGAAAAGTTGAGGAAGACACGGGTGCCTTCGCTTACGGGGACATCGATATTACTCATTCAACCTGCCTGCATCGCTACCGTCCGGGTGGTTACGGCGGGTAGCTAGAAAACTGTCCAACAACATACACCCGGCGCCAACGGTAATCGCCGAATCAGCGATATTGAAGGCGGGGAAGTACCACCCCCCGTAGTGTACTGAAATAAAATCCACGACATAACCGAGCAGGACCCGATCCCACAAATTGCCAATGGCGCCGCCGAGGATCAGCGCCAGGCTCAAACCCAGCAGCCACTCGCCGCGCTCGGCCAGGGTCAGCCACACGACCAGCCCGATACTGATAACCAGCGCGATTACGGTAAAGAACCAGCGCTGCCAGCCGCCGGCGTCACTGAGGAAACTGAAGGCGGCACCGCTATTGTGCTGCAGGGTCAGGTTAAACCAGGAGAATATCTCCACCGGCCTGGCATAGGCCAGTTCGCTGCTGGCCAGGCCCTTGGTGTACTGGTCCAGCAATACCACCAGGCCGGCCAGGACAAACCACCGCCAGGCATTGACACCGTTACGCAAAACGACGTTGCTCGCCGTCGCCATCGACGTTTTCCACGCAGCGCCCGCACAGGGTGGGATGGGCTGCAAACAGACCCACATCTTCCCGCCGGTGCCAGCAACGCTCGCACTTCTCGGCGGAGGCGGCGACCACCCGGACCTTGAGGCCGTCGATGTCGGTTACCGCCGCTGCGGCATCGGCCTCAGCGAGGGGGGCAATCGCGGCGGCCGAGGTGATGAGTACAAAACGCAGCTCGTCGCCCAGCGCCGCCAGCGCCCCGGCCAGTTCATCGTCGGCATAGAGGGTTACCTGGGCGTCGAGGGAGCCGCGCAGGCCACTCTCGGCGCGCTGTACTTCCATTTCCTTGTTTACTGCCGCCCGCACGGCCATCAGTTGCTGCCAGTAGCCACGCCCCATCGGCTCATCGTCGGCAATGGTTTGCAGGCCGCCGTACCACTGCTCCAGGAACACCGATTCACTCCGCTCACCGGGCAGGTTCTCCCAGATCTCCTCGGCGGTGAAACTGAGAATGGGCGCAATCCAGCGCACCAGCGCCTCGCCGATGTGATACATCGCAGTCTGGGCGCTGCGGCGGGCAACCGAGTCCGCCCTGGTGGTGTACTGGCGATCCTTGATCACGTCCAGGTAGAAGCCCCCCAGGTCGCCGGCACAGAAGTTGTGCAGCTTCTGGTAGATCTGGTGGAAGTGGAAATTGGCATAATCTTCGGCCAGTTCCGCCTGCAGGCTGGCAGCCCGGTCCACCGCCCAGCGGTCCAGTGACAGCATGTCGCCAAATGCCAGACTGTGCTGTGCCGGGTCGAAGCCGTTGAGGTTGGACAGCAGGAAGCGCGCGGTATTGCGGATCCGGCGATAGGAGTCGCCGGTGCGCTTGAAGATTTCATCGGAGACCGCAATCTCGCCGCGAAAATCGGCCGCCGCAACCCACAGGCGCAGGATATCGGCGCCCAGGTCGTTCATCGCCTTTTTGGCGGGGATGATGTTGCCCAGGGACTTGGACATCTTGCGCCCTTCCCCGTCTACCGTGAAGCCGTGGGTGAGTACGGTCCTGTAGGGCGCCTCGCCGTAGGCGCCGATGCCGGTCAGCAGCGAGGACTGAAACCAGCCCCGGTGCTGGTCGGAACCTTCCAGGTACAGGTCAGCCGGCGACTGCAGGCCCTCACGCTGGCGCAGCACACAGGCGTGGGTGACGCCGGAGTCGAACCACACGTCGAGGGTGTCGGTAATCTTGTCGTACTGCCCCGCCCCGGCGCCCAGCAGCTCCGCGGGATCGAGGTCAAACCAGGCATCGATGCCAGCCTCCTCGATACGCAGCGCCACCGCCTCGACCAGTTCCGCAGTGCGCGGGTGCAGTTCGCCACTCTCATGGTGGACGAACAGGGTGATCGGCACGCCCCAGGTGCGCTGCCGCGAGATACACCAGTCGGGACGGTTTTCCAGCATGGCGTCGATCCGCGCCTTGCCCCAGTCCGGCACCCATTGCACCTGTTCCACCGCCGCCTTGGCGGCAGGCAGCAGACCATTTTGCTGCATGCTGACAAACCACTGCGGCGTGGCGCGAAAGATAATAGGTGTCTTGTGGCGCCAGCAGTGCGGGTAGGAGTGCTCGTACTGCTCGTCGTGCAGCAACACGCCCTTGTCGCGTAACAGGTCTATAATCGCCGGATTGGCTTTCATCACGTGCTGGCCGGCGAAAAAGTCGGTGTCCGGCAGGTATACGCCGTTGCCGCCCACCGGGTTGTGGACCTCCAGGCCATACTTGCCACCCACGACAAAGTCGTCCTGACCGTGGGCCGGGGCAGTGTGCACAGCCCCGGTGCCGGCCTCGGTGGTCACATGCTCACCGAGCACCACCGGGACCTGGCGATCCAGGAAGGGATGCCGGAGCTGCACGCCCTCCAGAGCCGCGCCCTGGCAGCGGCCGAGTACAGCGGCCCCCGGCAGGCCATAGCGGCTGGCGCAGGCCTCGGCCAGTTCCGCGGCCACCAGCAGCGCCCGCCCCGCGCCTTCGATCAGCACATATTCCAGCTGCGGATGCAGGCTGACCGCCATGCTCGCCGGCAGGGTCCAGGGTGTGGTGGTCCAGATCGGGATGGCGATTTCGCCGCTGTAGTCGCTGTCGCAGGCGGCGTTGAGCGTACCGGGGTCCACCGCGGTATAGGCCACGTCGATCGCCGGCGAGTGCTTGTCCTTGTATTCTACTTCCGCTTCCGCCAGCGCGGAACCGCAGTCCGTGCACCAGTGCACCGGCTTGAAACCCTTGTGCAGGTGGCCGTTGTCGACGATCCGCCCCAGGGTGCGCACGATATTGGCCTCGAAGCGGAAGTCCATGGTCAGGTAGGGATCAAACCATTCCCCCAGTACCCCCATGCGCATGAAGTCCTCGCGCTGGGCGTCGACCTGGCGGGCGGCGTAGTCGCGGCACTTCTGGCGAAACTCGGCGGGGCTGACCTTGACCCCGGGTTTGCCGACTTTTTTCTCGACATTGAGCTCAATAGGCAGGCCATGGCAATCCCAGCCGGGAACGTAGGGTGCATCGAAACCCGCCAGCGTGCGCGATTTGACGATAATGTCCTTGAGGATCTTGTTGACCGCGTGGCCCACGTGCAGCTCGCCGTTGGCGTAAGGCGGGCCATCGTGGAGAATGAACTTGGGCCGGCCCGCGCTGGCGGCGCGAATCTTGCCGTACAGGTCCATGTCCTGCCACTGCTTCAGCCGTTGGGGCTCGCGCTGGGTCAGGCTGGCCTTCATCGGAAATGCCGTCTTGGGCAGGTTCAGGGTGTCTTTGTAGTCGCTCATATCACTCGTCATACCTGGTGCTGTGCGAACCAGGACCGTGTATTTTCAATGTCTCGTTCAATGTTCGCCCGCAGTTCTTCCACCGAGTCGAACTTCTTCTCATCCCGTAATTTGTGCCGGAAGCACACCTCAATGTGCTGGCCGTACAGCTGGATATTGCGATCCAGCAGGTGCACCTCCAGGTTGGCCTTGATGCTGTCGTCTACCGTGGGCCGAACACCCACGTTGGCCACGCCCTGCGCCTGGTGCAGGCCACCGCCGCTCACCTGGACCGCGTAGACGCCGGCCAGTGGCGCCCGCAGGCGATGCAACTGCAGGTTGGCCGTGGGCGTGCCGATGGTCTGGCCAAGCTGCCGGCCGTAAATCACCTTGCCGGAAATACAGTAGGGCCGCCCCAGCATGCGCTCGGCGCGGTCGAAATCCGCCGCTTCCAGGACCTGCCGGATACGGGTACTGCTCACCCGGTCGCCCTGCCACTCCTCGGTGGGCGTCGGCACCGCTTCATAGCCGTGGGCCTCGCCGTAGCGCTGGATGAAATGGATATCGCCCTGGCGGTCGTTGCCAAACCGAAAGTCGTCTCCCAGCACCACGTAACGCACCCCCAGACCGGCCACGAACACATCCTCGACGAATTGCCGCGCAGACATCTCCTGCAGGGCCTCGTTGAAGCGGATGCGCAGCAAGCGCTCCACCCCCAGTTGCTCCATGGCCCGGAATTTTTCCCGGAAGCTCATGATTCTCGCCGGCGCCTTGACCGGCGCGAAATACTCCCGCGGCAGGGGCTCGAACACGATAACGGTGCTCGGCAGCCGCAGCTCGTCCGCCTTGCTTTTCAGGTGATTGATCACCGCCTGGTGCCCCAGATGGACGCCATCGAAGGCGCCGATAGTGGCTACGCAGCCGCGGTGTCTGGGCCGCAAGTTATGCAGGCCACGTATCAGCTCCATGAGATGAGGGGATGCCCGGTCGAACCAAACGACGGATTATAACGAATGCATGCAGTGGCTGAAACGGGCAATTTGCCCGCTTCGGCACTGATCACAGCCCCCCGGGGGCGCGTAAATGCCGCATCCGCGTGCCGGCAAGCAGCTGGGCCAGCAGGTAGGCGGCAACACCCGCCCCGCATACCAGCAGTATTTCCAGCGCCCGCCGCTGCCAGCCCCAGGCCAGCCAGGCCGCCACCTCGCGGTCCAGCAACAGAACGGCCAGCGCCATGGCAAGCGTGCCTGCCAGCAGGCGCGCCGCGTAAGCACCCCAGCCCGGCTGCCAGCTGAATACCCCCTGTTTCAGCAGCCCGCGCAGCAGCAGGCCGGCGTTCAGCCAGGCGGAGAGGCTGGTGGCCAGCGCCAGCCCCAGGTGGCCGACATTGAAGTACCACAGCAGTGGCAGCACGAAGAGCAGGTTCATCACCATATTGGCCACCATGGCGATAATCCCGATTTTCACCGGCGTTGCGGTGTCCTGGCGGGCGTAATAGCCGGGCGCGAGCACCTTCACCAGCATGAAGGCCACCAGCCCGAGACTGTAGGCCCGCAGGCTGAGCGCGGCCATCTCCACGTCTGCGGGGGTCAACTCCCCGTACTGGAACAGGGTGATGAGGATGGGTTTCGCCAGCAGGATCAGCGCCACCGCCGCCGGCACGCCGATCAGCAGGACCGAGCGCATGGCCCAGTCGAGGGTGCAGGCAAACTGTGCCTCCCGCGCCGCGGCGCGATGGGCCGACAGGTTGGGCAGGATGACCGTGGCGATGGCGATGCCAAACACCCCCAGGGGCAGTTCCGCCAGGCGGTCCGAGTAATACAGCCAGGACACGCTGCCGGTGGGCAGGAAGGAGGCCAGCACCGTGTCCAGCAGCAGGTTGATCTGGCTCACCGACACCCCGAACAGGGCCGGCACCATCAGCTTGAGTATCCGCCGCACGCCCTCGTGACGGACATCGAGCACGGGCCTCGGCACCAGGTCGAGGCGATACAGGGAAGGCAGCTGGAACAGCAACTGGATCACCCCGGCGAAGAACACCCCCCAGGCCAGGGCAAACACCGGCTCATCGAACCAGGGGGCGGCGACCGTGGCGGCGAAAATCAGTGACAGGTTGAGAAACACCGGAGTGAACGCCGGTACAGCAAAGCGGCCATAACTGTTGAGTATGGCGCCGCAGAATCCGGTCATGGAAATCAGCAGCAAATAGGGGAAGGTAATGCGGATCATATCCGCGGTGAGCTGGAATTTCTGCGGCTGGCTGACAAAGCCCGGGGCGAACAGGGCCGCCACCAGCGGTGAGGCCGCTACCGTGATGACAGTGAGCAGCAGCAGGGTACCGCCCAGCACCCCGGCGACCCGGGCCACCAGCGCTCTCACCGCCTCCTGGGATCCGGCCTCCTTGTAATCCGCCAGTACCGGCACGAAGGCCTGGGCAAAGGCGCCCTCGGCAAACAGCCGGCGCAGGAAATTGGGGATCTTGAAGGCCACGAAGAAGGCATCGGCATTGGCGCTGGCGCCGACAAAGGCGGCGATAACCACATCCCGGAGCAGCCCCAGCATCCGGGAAATCATGGTCATGCTGCCGACCAGGGCGCTGGAACGCAGCAGGCCCGCCCTGGGGGTGTGCGCAGTATCTGTCACTCGACCCGCCCGGGGCTCAGCCCCAGCGCTCCCGCAGGGACTGGATATTGTGCTGCAGCCAGAGCAGGGAGATCAGCGTGTGGCCATTGGGAATGCGGTTTTGCGCCAGCAGTTCGAACGCCTCCGCCACCGGCACCGAGTGAACGAGAATATTCTCCCCCTCGTCGGCCAGCCCGTGTACCCCGGGACTCACCGGGCCATCGAGCCGGCCACAGTAGAGCTGGACCTGCTCACTGCAGGCCCCGGCACTGGGCAGCAGCGTGGCGATGGGATGCAACTCAAGCAGCTCGCAGCCCGCCTCTTCCATGGCCTCCCGGTGCGCCACCTCGGCATCGCTCTCCCCGTGCTCGACGATGCCGGCGATCAGTTCCAGCATCCACGGGCTGCTGTCGCCGCGCAGGGCGCCGGGGCGGAACTGCTCAATCAGGACCAGCGAATCGCTGGCGGCATGGTAGGGTAATACGCCCACCGCGTCGCCGCGCTCGAACACTTCCCGGACCTGGGGCTCCACCCACCCCCCCTGAAACGCTCGGTACTGCAGCGTGAGCCGGCGAATGCTGAAGTAGCCGTCATAGGCGGTCTCATCTTCCAGCACCCTGACATCAGCGGCGCCGAACCTGGGTTTCAGCGTCATTGAAAGCGGCCCGCCGTGTACCAGTTGACCTCGCGGGAATGCTTCGCCACCTGGTCAACCACATCCAGGGTCAGGGCGAACAGCGCCATTCGCACCAGCATGCCATTGTCGGTCTGGCGGAAAATGGCGAGATTGGGATTGTCGTTGAGGTCGTCGTCCAGTTCCCGGGCATTGTCGCGGGAATCCCGGGGCAGCGGGTGCATGATCACCGTGTTGGGCTCGCAATAGGCGGTATAGACGGACTGGTTGAGACGAAACCGCCCGCGGTACAGGTCCGCCTCTTCCTGCGAGTTGAAGCGCTCTTCCTGGATACGGGTGGAGTAGACGATGTCTACGCGAGCAATGCTTTCCTCCAGGGCCTCGGATTCCTGCACCTGCAGCCCACCGCTGCGCATCTGCTCGACAATGTCGGCGGGCATCCGCAACTCCTGCGGGCTCACCAGCCTGACCTGCACATCGCGATACAGGGACAGCAGCTTGCACAGTGAATGCACGGTACGGCCGTAGCGCAGGTCACCGACCATGGCGATGCGCAACTGGTCGATGGTACGCCCCTGGCCGGCGAGCTCCTTCTTGATGGTATACAAGTCCAGCAGGGCCTGGCTGGGGTGCTCGTTGCTGCCGTCACCGCCATTCAATACCGGCACCCTGCTGGCGGCGGCGAACTCTGCCACCGAACCCGCCTGCGGGTGGCGCATGACAATGGCGTCGGAATAACCGCTGAGCACGCGGGCTGTGTCGTACAGCGATTCACCCTTGGCGATCGCAGAGGACTCAAAACCGGTGGTTTCCCGGACCTCGCCGCCGAGCAGGTTGAAGGCGCTGCCAAAGCTGATCCGGGTCCGGGTACTGGGTTCGAAAAACATATTGCCGAGGATAGCGCCGTCGAGCACCTTGGTTACCCGCTGGCGCTGGGCGTAGGGCTCCATCTGGTCGGCAACGGCGAAGATGCGCTCCACGTCGCCGCGCTCGAACTGCTGGATTGACAGGATATGACTGCCGGCAAATTCCACGCTTGATAACTCCAGGCTCTGGTGAACTTGGGCGATTATACGGTCAGGGTCGGCGGGGGGCCATGTGCTTAATACCAGATTGTGTGCAGGCAGGGGACCCATTACCGTCATTCCGGCGCACGCCGGGATGACGACGATCTGGAACTAAACCAGCAGGCTGTCGCTGTATTCCAGCAACCGCTCCATCAGCTCGCACTGGGGCAGGCTCAACTCGCCGGACTCCATCAGCGCCTGGATGAGTTCCTGGTACTCCTCCATGCAGATACTGGCGCCCGCATCGGGCTCGGTGAGACGCTGGAAGCGGAATTCCTCCCACTGGGCCCGCTCTTCCGGGCTGAGGCTGTCCGGGTAATTGCGCGCCCGGTAGCGGAACAGCATCTCCGGCAGGCGCGCGTCAGCGAAGGGGAAGGTGGTTGTGGCCAGCTCCCCGGGGCCGCACTGTCGCACCTGGTCCATCAGGCGCCTGTCGGCATCGGAGAAAAAACCGCCGCTGTACAGCATGCGATCCGGGTCGCTGATTTCCTCGAAACTGCGGCCGGCGTAAACGGCCTGTATTTTGCCGGTAAAAGCCGCCGGATCGCGATCGCGGAGTTCACGCAGGGCCGCCAGGTGCCTGCGGCACTGGTCACCGGATATGCCCAGCCGGGCGGCTGTTTCCGGGTCGGCCATTTTTGCCGTCACCAGGATGGGACATTTATTGATATGCACCGACTTCAGCCCGGGGCGCTCAACACCTTCGGGCAGTTCGTCGCTACGGGTATAGAGCAGTTCCCGTATCTCGTCGGCGGTGGAGTGCAGCAGTACCCCCGGATCCGCCATCAGGTCATAGCAGATCACCTCGTTCCTGTTCTTCGGGTGCATGGCCAGGGGCACGATCAGCGCGATATTGTGTCGCAGGGCCCCGAACATGCCGGACACGTGCAGCACCGGCTTCATGTTGTCCAGGTCGAGCAGGGCTGATGCCGACTGCTTGTCGCGATGCCGCACCACATAGTCGTACAAGCGCGGCTGTTGGTCCTTTATCAGCCGCGCCATGGCGATGGTGGCTTCCACATCCGACAGCGCATCGTGGGCCGCCTCGTGGGCGATACCATTGGCCGCGGTGAGGTCCTCCAGGCGAAAGCTCGGCAGCCCGTCCTCCCGCAGAGGCCACTCGATGCCCTCCGGGCGCAGCGCCTGGCAGGCCCGCAACATGTCGATAATGTCCCAGCGGGAATTGCCGTTCTGCCACTCCCGGGCGTAGGGATCGTAAAAGTTGCGGTACAGGGTGTAGCGGGTGACTTCATCGTCAAAACGCAGGGAATTGTAGCCCACGCCGCAGGTGCCCGGGGCGGCCAGTTCCTGGTGAATCCGGCCAATGAACTCCGCTTCCGGCAGGCCCTGCTCCAGCGCCTGCTGGGGCGTGATGCCGGTGACCAGGCAGGCCTGCGGGTGGGGCAGGAAATCACCGGCGGGACGGGAGAATATGACCAGCGGCTCGCCGACCGGGTTCAGCTCGGCGTCGGTACGCAGACCGGCAAACTGCACCGGGCGGTCACGGGAGGGGTCTGCGCCGAAGGTTTCGTAGTCGTGCCAGTAGTAGGTCGTGTCCCTAGACAAGGTCCAGGGCCTGCTCTTCTATCTTCGCCTGCCAGATCTTCGGGCCCACCTCGTGCACGGATACACCCTCGGCGTCCACCGCCACACTCACCGGCATGTCCTTCACCTCGAACTCGTAAATGGCTTCCATGCCCAGCTCGGGGAAGGCGACAACTTTAGCCGAGGTAATAGCCTTGGACACCAGGTAGGCGGCGCCGCCCACGGCCATCAGGTACACTGCCCGGTGTTTCTTGATCGCCTCGATGCCGGCGGGCCCGCGCTCGGCCTTGCCGATCATGCCCAGCAGGCCGGTCTTCTCAAGAATGAAGTCGGTAAACTTGTCCATGCGGGTGGAAGTGGTGGGACCCGCCGGGCCAACCACCTCGTCGCGCACCGGGTCGACCGGGCCGACGTAGTAGATAAAGCGGCCTTTCAGGTCCACTTCCGGCGGCAGGCCCTCGCCGGACTCGATCAGCTCCTTCATTTTCTTGTGGGCAGCGTCGCGGCCGGTCAACATCTTCCCTGACAGCAACAGGGTGTCACCGGGCTGCCACTGCGCCGCCTCCTCCGGAGTCACGGTATCGAGGTTGACCCGCCGCACCTGCTCCCCCACTTCCCAGGTAATATCCGGCCAGTCATCCAGGCTCGGCGGTGTCTGCAGCGCGGGGCCCGAACCATCGAGCACAAAGTGGGCGTGGCGGGTGGCGGCGCAGTTGGGAATCATGCACACCGGCAGCGAGGCCGCGTGGGTCGGGTAGTCGTGGATTTTAACGTCCATCACGGTGGTCAGCCCGCCCAGGCCCTGGGCGCCAATGCCCAGCTTGTTGACCTTCTCCATGATCTCCAGGCGCAACTCCTCCACCCGGTTGGCGGGGCCGCGTTCCCGCAGCTCGTGAATGTCGATCGGCTCCATCAGGGATTCCTTGGCCATGACCGCCGCTTTCTCCGCGGTACCGCCAATACCAATACCCAGCATGCCCGGCGGGCACCAGCCGGCGCCCATGGTCGGCACGGTCTTGACCACCCAGTCAACGATGCTGTCCGAGGGATTGAGCATGGCCATCTTGGACTTGTTTTCGGAGCCACCGCCCTTGGCGGCCACCTGTACATCCACGGTACCGCCGGTCACGACCTCCATGTGGATGACCGCAGGGGTATTGTCTTTGGTGTTCCTGCGAGCCCCGGCCGGGTCCTCGAGGATGGAAGCGCGCAGCACATTGTCCGGGTTCAGGTAGGCCCGGCGCACGCCCTCGTTGACCATGTCGGCGACCGACATCTGCGCATCCCACTGCACGTCCATGCCGATCTTCAGGAACACGGTAACAATGCCGGTGTCCTGGCAAATCGGCCGCTTGCCCTCGGCACACATGCGGGAATTGATCAGGATCTGGGCCATCGCATCTTTGGCGGCCGGATTCTGCTCCTTCTGCCAGGCCTCGTGCACCGCGTCGACGAAGTCCTTGGGGTGGTAGTAGGAAATGAATTGCAGGGCGTCGGCGACGCTATCGATGAAATCGTCCTGACGGATGACAGTCATGGCAGGTGTCCTTTACTTGGGCGGGGATAAAAACGCGGCCCGTATTGTACACCGCTGGTGCGTTGGTGAAAGCCCCAGCCCCGGGGCACGGTGGGGACTATACGGCACGGCTGGCCCGGGGCCGGCTAATACCAGCGGCCTAAGACCTGAAGAGGCCCGGGGCGTGGCTAGGGGTTGCTGACCTGCAACACCCGCACAGCCGCTTCCAGGTCACTGATGCTGGCCATCACCTGGCGACGGAAGGCATCGGTGGCCCGCAGGCCCTCCTCGTTGGTCTTGACCTGGCGGTTCAGCCTGGCCAGGTCCAGGTTAATGCTGTTAAGGGTATCGGCAACCCGCTCGACCTCGGCCTGGTTGGACTTGGCGCTGGACATCAGCCGCGACAGGTCACCGGACACGTTTTTCAGCTTGGCCAGGTCACCGGCGGCACTGTCCGCCCTGGCCTTCACGTCCGCGATCGTCTTCTCGTTGGCGGCGATTTTGCTGCTGTAGCTCTTGCTGGCTGCTTCCAGCTGGCCCAGCCGCTCCCTGGATTTTTTCCAGACGTTATCCCATAGCTTGCGTACTTCTGAATCCAGCTCGCGGATTTTGGCCGCCTGCACCGCCGCGTTCTGGCTCATGCCTTCATCGGTATCCGACAGCCGCGCCTCCAGGTCGGCGATTCTGCCCTCATAGGCCTGCAGCTCATTGCCGGTCTGTTTCAGCTGCTCCTGCAACTGCCAGGCCCAGGCACAGGCTACCGCCGCTATCACCAGGGAAACGGTTATCATCAGGCGGGCCAGGATTCCCGCCCCGCCCGCGGCTGCGGGACCCCGGGGACCGCCGCCATTACCGCCCGATTTGCCCTTGCCGCGGGGCGCACTGGCGCCACGAACGTGCGCCGGGGCGTCGTCGTGGTCGCGCGAGGGAACAATTGAGGGAATGCTGTCGATATCGTCTTTTGACATTGAATTACTAATGGTCCACAGATTTGGGGCAATTATACATAGGACGCCGGCCAGCCCAATAGATTCCGGGCAGAAAGCCTTTTTTCTGCCGCCTCCGGTTCAGCGGGCGCGGGCGTCCCCTTGCCCCCGCACACCCCTGAAAACAAAAACGGGGCCAAAGCCCCGTTCCTGCCAACGCGCGTCAGTTACCACGCGACGGTAGTGTGCTAGCCCTTGAGCTGAGCCGCCACCTCGTCAGCGAAATCGACTTTCTCGACCTCGATACCTTCACCCACCTCAAAGCGGACGAAAGAAGCGACTTCGGCACCGGCAGCGGAAACCAGCTTGCCAACGGTGACATCCGGGTCCTTGACGAAGGCCTGCTCCACCAGGGAGTTCTCGGAGAGGAATTTCTTCACCCTGCCGCCGATCATCTTCTCGATGATTTCCGCGGGCTTGCCGGACTCGGCCGCCTGGGCGGTGTAGATTTCTTTCTCCTTGGCGACGACCTCCTCGGGCATATCGGCAGGCGATACAACCTGCGGGTTGACCGCGGCCACGTGCATGGCAACGTCCTTGGCCAGGTCCTGGTCACCGCCCTTGAGCTCGACCAGCACCGCGATGCGGTTATTGCCGTGCACGTAGGCGCCAACAACACCGGCATCGGCGTTGACCAGCTCAACCCGGCGCACGCCGATGTTTTCACCAATCTTCTGCACCAGTGCTTCCCGGTCAGACTCCAGCTCACCTGCCATCAGGGCGGCGACGTCGGTCTGTTTGCCGGCGAAAGCGGCGTCGGCAACTTTAGCCACAAAGGCCAGGAAACTGTCGTCACGGGCAACGAAGTCGGTTTCGGAGTTAACTTCCACCACAACGCCATAGCTGCCGTCCTCGGCGAGGCGAGTGACGACCACGCCGTCGGCCGCAGTACGTCCGGCCTTCTTGGCAGCCTTCATGCCGCTGGACTTGCGCAGCTCCTCAATCGCCTTTTCAATGTCGCCATCGGCGGCGGCCAGTGCCTTTTTACATTCCAGCAGGCCCAGGCCGGTGCGCTCACGTAATTCTTTAACCAGTTTTGCTGACATTACTGTCCTCCTGTGCAATCCCGGCCCTTGGCTACCGGGAAGGTGGATCTTGGATATGAAAACCCCGGCCGCCATGGCGCCGGGGATAGATTAGGACCCCGGTGTTACCAACACGGCAACGCCCGGCAGCTGACTTACTCGGCGGCGGCCTCGTCGGCCGCGGGCTCGGCAGCTTCTTCAACGAACTCGTCCTTGGCTGCAGCGACTTCGCCGGCTTCAGACTTACCCGCCAGGCAGGCATCGGCGACTGCAGTCACGTACAGCTTGATCGCGCGGATAGCGTCGTCGTTACCGGGGATCACGTAGTCGACCCCGTCCGGATCGGAGTTGGTATCAACCACGCCGATCACGGGAATACCCAGCTTGTTGGCCTCGGTGATGGCAATGCGCTCATGGTCTACGTCAACCACGAACAGCGCGTCGGGCAGGCCGCCCATATCCTTGATACCGCCGATGGAACGCTCCAGCTTCTCCATATCGCGAGTACGCATCAGCGCCTCTTTCTTGGTCAGCTTTTCAAAGGTGCCGTCGCTCTGCTGTGCTTCCAGCTCACGGTAGCGCTTGATGGACGCACGGATGGTCTTGTAGTTGGTGAGCATGCCACCCAGCCAGCGATGGCTGACATAGGGCATGCCGGCGCGCTCGGCCTGTTCCTTGACAATCTTGCTGGCGGCGCGCTTGGTGCCGACGAACAGGATCTTGTTCTTGTTGCCAGCGGAGCGCTTGACCATCTCCAGCGCTTCGTTGAAGGCCGGCACAGTGTGCTCGAGGTTGATAATGTGAATCTTGTTGCGGGCACCGAAAATGTACTGGTCCATCTTGGGGTTCCAGTAACGGGTCTGGTGGCCGAAGTGGGCGCCTGCCTGCAGCAGGTCGCGCATGCTTACTTGCGACATAGTAATACCTGTTGTATTGGGTTAGTCCTCCACATATCCCGGCTCCAAACCCCCGAAGAGGCACCCTGGAACAGGTATCGATATGTGTGTGTCATTAAGTTCCCCAGTTTCCGGCACACAGCCAGCGAGGCCACCGCCCGAAAAATGAGGCGCGCTTTATACCATAAACAGGCGCCCTGTTAAAGAATAAAATGGCCCCAGTAACGGTAGGTGTTACCCGCAGCGACGGCATATGCGGTAGAATGTGCCTCCCCCGGGGCCGCCAAGAGCGGAAATAACCGGATATTTTTGTTTATATTCAATGGGTTGGAAATGGCCGTAGCGATCAAGACAGCAGAGGAATTCGAGAAAATGCGGGCGGCGGGCGCCCTCGCCGCGCAGGTGCTGGAAATGATCGAGCCCCATGTCCAGGTGGGGATAACCACTGGCGAAATCGACCGGATCTGTCACGAGTACATCACCGCCAGGGGCGCGATTCCGGCGCCGCTGAACTACCACGGCTTCCCGCGCTCCATCTGCACCTCCATCAACGACGTGGTCTGTCACGGTATTCCCTCTGACACCAGGAAACTGAAAAACGGCGACATCATCAATATTGACGTCACCGTGATCAAGGACGGCTACCACGGCGATACCAGCATCATGGTTGAGGTCGGCGACGTCGCCCCCCATGCCAGCCGGCTCATCCAGGTGACCCAGGAGTGCCTGTACCGGGCCCTGGAGATCGTCAGGCCGGGAGCCACCCTCGGTGATATCGGTGCCGTCATCCAGGCCCACGCAGAAAATAACTACTATTCTGTGGTCCGCGAGTACTGCGGCCACGGCATCGGCAAGGTGTTTCACGAGGACCCCCAGGTCCTGCACTACGGCAAGAAAGGAGCTGGCATGGTGCTGGAGGAAGGCATGACCTTTACCATCGAGCCGATGATTAACGCCGGCAAACGGCAGACCAAACTCAACCAGAAAGACGGCTGGACCGTGACCACCCGCGACGGGCGACTGTCCGCCCAGTGGGAGCATACCCTGGGCATTACCGCGGACGGCTGCGAGATATTCACCCGGCGATCCGGTGAATCCTTCTAGTGCCCGCTGACGCCCCGCCCCTGAACAATCTTCCCCACGACCTGTTTGACCAGCAGGCATTGCTGGACGGCCTGGCCCAGGGCTCTGTGCTCAAGGCCTGCAAGCGGGCCATTGCCCAGACCACAGAATCCCTGCACCAGAACTTCCGCGACGGCGAGGAAACCGGGGTCCTGCTGCGCCAGCGGGCCGCTTTTATCGACACACTGCTGGGCACCCTGTGGGAGCAGCAGGACTGGCGCTCGAGCGAGGTTGCCCTGGTGGCAGTCGGCGGCTATGGCCGCGGCGAATTGCATCCCTACTCGGACATTGACCTGCTCCTGCTGCTGGGTAACGACGATGACGGCGCCAATGACCAGCTGGAAAACTTCCTCACCCTGCTGTGGGACATTGGCCTGGAAATAGGCCACAGCGTACGCACCGTCGCCCAATGCGTGGAAAGCGCCAGGGACGATATCACCGTGCTCACCAACCTGATGGAAGCACGGGTACTGTGCGGGCCCGAACAGCTGATGGCCCAGGTGCGGGAGCAGACCGGGCCGAAGGAAATGTGGCCCAGCCCGGAGTTCTTCCGCGCCAAGCTGCAGGAACAGCGCGACCGGCACAACAAGTTTGCCGATACCGAATACAACCTCGAACCCAACGTCAAAAGCTCCCCCGGGGGCCTGCGCGACCTGCAGGTCATCGCCTGGATTGCAGAGCGTCACTTCGGCGTGGAATCACTGGACCGGCTGACCACCGAGGAATTCCTCAACCAGGAGGAAATGGACATCCTCAAGCGCGAACGGGAGTTCATGTGGAAAGTGCGTTATGCCCTGCACATGATTACCGGCCGGGAGGAGGACCGCCTGCTGTTCGATCACCAGCGCTCCCTGGCCGCCCTGTGGGGCTTTGAGGATGGCGACAAGCTGGCGGTTGAGCAGTTCATGCAGCTCTACTACCGTTCCGCCCAGGCGCTGAGCATGCTCAACGAGGTGCTGATACAGAATTTCAACGAGGTCATTCTGTCGGCAGAACGCGACGATGAGGTACTCGAACTCAATGGCCGGTTCCAGATTCGCAACGGCTACATCGAGGCCAGGAACGACAATGTCTTCAGCGTGGACCCCTCCGCCATATTCGAGATCTTCCTGCTCAGCTCCCGCAACAATGCCATTGACGGAATCGCCGCTCCCACTATCCGCCTGCTGCGCAACAGCCTGCACCTGATAGACGACAATTTCCGGGCCAGTGAAATCAACCGGAAAATGTTTATCGATTTGTTGCGCTCGCCCTACAAGTTGACCCGCCAGCTCAAGCGCATGGTGCGCTACGGCGTTCTGGGCCGCTATATCCCCGCCTTCGGCAGCATCATCGGCCAGATGCAGCACGACCTGTTTCACACCTACACCGTGGACGCCCACACCCTGGAAGTGATCGAAAACATGCGCCGCTTCCAGATTCCCGAGTTCGCCGAGCGCTTTCCGGTGACCGGCAGGGTGACCAGCCGCCTGCCCAAGATCGAGCTGCTCTACCTGGCCGGCCTGTTCCACGATATCGGCAAGGGGCGCGGCGGCGACCACTCGGAGCTGGGCGCCGCGGACGCCGAGCTGTTTTGCCGCGAACACGGGCTGTCCAACCGTGACACCCAGATGGTGGTATGGCTGGTGAGAAACCACCTGACCATGTCTGCCGTCTCCCAGCGCCGGGATATTTCCGACCCGGACGTCATCCTCCAGTTTGCCCAGCACGTGGGCTTCCAGGAGCGTCTCGACTACCTGCTGTCGCTGACCGTGGCCGACATTAACGGCACCAATCCCACGCTGTGGAACGCCTGGCGCGGCAGCCTGCTGCGCCAGCTGTACACCGAGACCAAGCGCGCCCTGCGCCGGGGCCTGGAAAATCCGGTGGAAAAGCAGGACTGGATTAACGAGACCCGTGAGGCCGCCATCGACACACTGGAGTATCGTGGCTTCACCGTCGACGAGATTGAGGAAGTGTGGCAGGAACGGGGCGAGGATTACTTCTTGCGGGAAAGAGCCGAAGACATTGCCTGGCACACCGAAGCCATCGCCGGCCACGTCGACAAGAGCAAGCCCCTGGTGCTGGTTCGCTCCAGCTCGGATTCATCGGTGGCCAACACCACCCAGATATTCATCCACGCCCGCTCCAGCGCCCTGCTGTTTTCCCGCATATGCTCCCTGCTGGAACAGCTGGACCTGTCGGTCCACGATGCGCGGATTTACAACGCCAGCGGCGGCATGACCCTGGACACCTTCTTTGTGCTCGACTCAAATGGCAGGTCCATCGCCGAAGACGGTGCCCGCCTGAACCACATTCGCAACCACCTGGCCAGGGCCCTGGAAAACGAGTCCTACGACCGCCACCCGGTGCAAAAACGCACTCCCCGGGTAATGAAATCATTTTCCATCCCCACCGAAACCAGCATGGATGTGGACAAGGTCAAGAACTATTCGGTGCTGGAAGTCTCCAGCCCAGACCGTCCGGGCCTGCTGGCGCGCATCGGGCGGATTTTTACCGATTTCAATATCGAGCTACAGGCCGCCAAAATCCAGACCCTGGGCGAACGCGTGGAAGATGTATTCTTTATCACCGACGCCAACGAGCGGCCCATTACTGATCCTGAGCGCTGTGCCGCCATCCAGAAGGCCATCCGCGAAGCGCTCGACGAACAGGCCGTCGCCTGAACCCGGCAAGCACCCATGAATCCCGACCTGAACCGCCTACAGCCCTACCCCTTCGAGAAGTTGCGCCAGCTGTTTGCCGACCTTGCGCCCCCCGGGGACAAAAGCCCCATCGCGCTGTCGATTGGCGAACCCCGGCACCCTTCGCCGAAATTCGTGATCCGGACCCTGGCGGATAACCTCGACAAGCTGGCCAACTACCCGCTGACCAGGGGCATCCCCGAACTGCGCCGGGGCATTGCCAGCTGGCTGACCCAGCGCTTCCAGCTGCAGGGGGTCGATGCCGAACAGCAGGTGCTGCCGGTAAACGGTACCCGCGAAGCCCTGTTTGCCTTCGCCCAGGCGGTGGTCAGCCGCTGCCCGGAAGCGCTAGTCCTCAGCCCCAACCCGTTTTACCAGATTTACGAGGGCGCCGCATTGCTGGCCGGGGCCCGGCCGGTGTTCATCAACTGCCTCGAGGAAAACGGTTTCCTGCCGGATTTCGCCAGTATCAGCGCTGCCCAGTGGCAGCAGTGCCAGCTCTTGTTCCTTTGCAGCCCCGGCAACCCTACCGGGGCGGTACTGCCGATGGAGCAACTGCAACAGCTCATTCGCCTGGCCCGGGAACACGATTTCATCATCGCTGCGGACGAGTGTTACTCGGAAATCTATTTTGACGAAAGTGCCCCTCCTCCCGGCCTGTTGCAGGCCTGCGCGGCCATGGGCAATGATGACTACCGCAACTGCGTGGTGTTCCACTCCCTGTCCAAGCGTTCCAACCTGCCCGGCCTGCGCTCGGGATTTGTCGCCGGCGATGCGGATGTGCTCGCCCGTTTCCTGCAATACCGCACCTATCACGGCTGCGCCATGCCTCCCCACCACCAGCTGGCCAGTGTTGCCGCCTGGGCGGACGAGTCGCACGTGGTGCAGAACCGGTTGCGCTACCGGGAGAAATTCGCGGCGGTGATGGAGATACTGGCCGGCCACCTCGAGGTCAACATGCCGGATGCCGGCTTTTACCTGTGGCCGCAAACGCCTGTTGCCGAAACCGAGTTCGCCCGTCAGCTGTTCGCCGGCGAGCACGTCACGGTATTGCCGGGCAGTTTCCTGGCGCGGGAAGCCCGGGGCATCAACCCCGGCGCCAACCGGGTGCGCATGGCCCTGGTGGCGGAACTGTCCCAGTGCGTGGAAGCCGCCGAGCGCATCGTCCACCGGCTGGGCAAACTCTGAGGACACACTGGTGCGCAAAGCCGAACGGGTCAACTACATCCTCCGCCGCCTGCAGGAACTCTATCCCCAACCACCGATACCACTGGATCACAGCGACCCCTTCACCCTGCTGGTGGCGGTGCTGCTGAGCGCCCAGTGCACCGATGAGCGGGTCAACCAGGTCACCCCCGCGCTGTTTGCCCTGGCCGACAATCCCCACGATATGGCAGCACTCAGCGTCGAACAGATCCGCGAGGTGATCCGCCCCTGCGGCCTGTCACCGCAAAAATCAAAGGCGATCAAGCGGCTCAGCGAAATACTGCTGGAGGAGCACGAGGGCAACGTTCCGGCTGACATGGACGCACTGGAACGGCTGCCCGGTGTCGGCCACAAGACCGCCAGCGTGGTGATGGCGCAGGCCTTTGCTGTACCCGCCTTCCCGGTGGACACCCATATTCATCGTCTCGCCCAGCGCTGGGGCCTGAGCTCGGGCAAAAGCGTTGCGCAAACAGAGCGCGACCTGAAACGCCTGTTTCCCCCGGAATCCTGGAACCGGCTGCACCTGCAGATTATTTTCTACGGCCGGGAGTTCTGCACGGCGCGGGGCTGTGATGGGCGCGTCTGTGAGATTTGTACGACCTGTTATCCGAATAGGAAGCATCCCAAGAAAACCCTGAAGGCTTAGGGCCTGTTGACACTACCTGATCGAGTTTCCTAGCCGCCGTCGTAGGGCACCCGCCCCTTCATAAACTTCTCCCGGTTCTCCCGTTTCTTCTCCTCACTCTTGCGCAACAGCACATACACCGCACCGGTGCCGCCGTGCCGGGGCTGGGCACTGTGAAAGGCCTGCACCATATCCAGCTCGCGCAGCCAGTGGTCCGTGCAGCCCTTGAGGATCGAAGCGCGTTCACGCTCGGCCCTGCTCTCGCCC
The DNA here is from genome assembly GCF_003457605.1 of Seongchinamella sediminis. Lineage (GTDB taxonomy): Bacteria > Pseudomonadota > Gammaproteobacteria > Pseudomonadales > Halieaceae > Halioglobus > Halioglobus sediminis. The sequence goes on along the minus strand of NZ_QRAN01000013.1, from coordinate 76,616 downwards.
TTGCCGTGGATCACCATCACACTGCGAATACCCAGCCGATAGCATTCCCTGATGAATTCGTACAGTTCCCTGCGGGCAATGGCGGCGGTCATCCGGTGCAGGTCCAGGCGGGCCTCGGCTTCATAGCGGCCCTGCTTGAGTTTGCGGAACACGCCGTTCTGGACACCGGGGCGCTTGAATTCAAGCACATACCAGGGGTCGAGGGGGGTGATGGCGAGGCCATCCTCGGTGAGGATGTTGCCGTCGCTGTTGCGGTCGAGCACGGCGGCCTCGCGACGCGCTTCGACAGAGGAATTACTGCCGGCGCCTTTGGGGGCCACCCGCACCCGTGGCTCCCGCTTGAGGGGCACCACATCGGTCATTTCATCGAGAAACAGGCTCTCTTCGTCGTTGCTCATGGATACACTCACTTTCGCGTGGGCTATTATAACGCCCCGGAGGTCGGCACAGGCACACTAACATGGACAACGAAAACGCGGGCAAGTGCCCCTTGTGCGGGCACCACAACCAGTGCGCCACCGCGGCTGGCAAAGCGCCGGAAAGCTGCTGGTGCATGACTGTCGAACTGTCGGCCGCAGCCCTGGCGGCGGTACCGGAAGCGGAGCGTGGTGTGCGCTGTATCTGCCCGGCCTGCGGCACGGACAAGAGGAGAGAACATTGAAAGGCAATATTGTTGGCGGCGTCGGTTACCTGGTCGAGGGGGCCAAAATGCTCCGGCACCCGGCCCTGCGCCTGTTTGTCATTGTCCCGCTGGTGATCAACATCATCATATTCGGCACCCTGATCAGCTATGGCCTCAGCTTTATCACCGATTACATGGATCGCTGGACCGCCGCCCTGCCCGACTGGCTCAGCTTCATCGAGTGGATCCTGTGGCCGCTGATCTGGCTGACCTTCAGCCTGATTTCCGGCTACCTGTTCACCGCGGTGGCGCTGATTATCGCCTCGCCCTTCAACGGCCTGCTGGCCGAAAAAGCGGAGGAGCTGGTGACCGGGCAGCCAGTCAGTGGCCCCGAGGGCCTGATGGGGGCCCTGATGCTGGTGCCGCGGGGCATTGTCCGCGAGCTGGCGAAGCTGGCTTACTACGTGCCCATGGCCGTGTTTGTGCTGCTCGTCACCTTTATCCCGCTGCTCAATGCGGCGGCGCCGGTGCTGTGGTTTCTGCTCGGGGCCTGGATGATGTCCATCCAGTTTGTCGACTACCCGGTGGACAACCACCAATTGAGTTTCGCCGACGTCAAGGAGGCGGTGCGCAGCCGGCGCCTGAGCAGCATGGGCTTTGGCGGCGCGGTTGCACTGTGCACGGGCATCCCCATCGTCAACTTCTTTGTGGTACCGGCTGCGGTGGTGGGGGCGACCCTGCTGTGGTGTAAGGAATTAGATCGGTAGGAGACAGGCATTCCGCCACTCCTCAATTGTCATCCCGGGCGTACAAGGTGGATTGCGCTGCAAGCGCAAGAGAGGGTGCCCTGGAGTACGAGGTGACTTGCGCTGAAAGCGCAAGAGAAGGTGCCCTGGGGCGCGCCGGGATCCACCTGCACGGACCTGGATTCCGGCTTTCGCCGGAATGACTGGGAGTGCAGGCCGGAAGGACTGGGAGTGCAGGCCGGAAGGACTGCCAGCCTAGGCCAGCAGGTCCTCCGGCGGATGGGTGCACTCCAGCGGCGTCCCCAGCAACGCTTCCAGGTCCGGCAGCAGGAAGGCATCATCCTCGCTGGCGAAGCTGATCGAAGTGCCTGTGGCCCCGGCGCGGCCGGTGCGGCCAATGCGGTGAACGTAGTCTTCGGGATCTTCCGGCAGGTTGTAGTTAACCACGTGGCTGATGCCATCGACGTGAATACCGCGGCCGGCCACATCGGTGGCGACCAGTACCTTTATCTCACCGTTCTTGAACTGCTCCAGGGTGCGGGTACGCTTGCCCTGGGGAATCTCTCCGGAGAGTATGCCGCACCTGACGCCATGTTTGCGCAGGCGCTCGTGCAGGCGCCTGACCTGGTCCCGGCGATTGGCGAATACAATCAGGCTCTTGCAGTCGTCACTGCGAATCAGGTTGTTAAGAATGCGATAGCGCTGTTCTGAACTGACCAGGTAGATCTTCTGGTCGACGCTGTCGGTAGCTACGCTCTCGGGCTCTATCTCAACGGTAACCGGCTCATAGGTCCACTGCTGGGACAGGTTGATGATGTCCTGGGTAAAGGTCGCGGAAAACAGCAGGGTCTGGCGGTTCTCCTTGCGCGGGGTGGCGCGCACAATGCGTTTAACCTGGGGGATAAAGCCCATATCCAGCATCCGGTCGGCCTCGTCCAGCACCAGCACTTCGACGTGGTCCAGGAACAGGTCGCGCCGACCCATGAAATCCAGTAGCCGGCCCGGCGTGGCCACTACCAGGTCGACGATATCGCGTTGCAGCCGATTGAGCTGCTTCTGGTAGTCCATGCCACCGATCAGCGTGGCAACCTCGAGGCCGGTATGTTTGCTGAGGTCCGCCGCGTCCGCGGCGATCTGCATGACCAGTTCCCGGGTGGGCGCGATCACCAGGGCACGGGGCTCGCCCACGAAGCGCTCACCGTCCACGGGATGGGTCAGCAGGTCATTGAAAATGGTGATCAGGAAGGCGGCGGTCTTGCCGGTACCGGTCTGGGCCTTGCCGATGGCATCGTTGCCCTGCAAGGTGTGGGGTAGTACCTGCGCCTGGATCGGGGAACAGTACTGGAACCCCAGGTCGGCAATGCCATGCATGATTTCATCCCGCAGGCCCAGGTCATGAAACCGCGTTTCTCCCTCCCTGGGCTCCACCTGGAACTGGTCGATGGACCAGGTCGCCGCGTCGTTCCCCGGCTTGCGCTTTCGACGGCGCCGATTGGATGCCTTGGACTGGTTGGCGGATTCCTGGGAATGGCCTTTTTCGGTCTGGGGTTTGCGGGCCTGTTCCTTACGCGCGGCCTTCGCCGGCGTCGCGGGTGACTGGGCTGCCTCGGGAGCAGGTTCTTTCCTGCCGGCCAGACGCCCAACTAAACTCTTTATCACTACCTTGCTTCCTTCCTGTGGCTGCTCAAAAAACGCGCTAGTCTAGCATTTTTCAGCGCCCGGATGGGAAAGATATATATTCGGCAGCCGCAGTTGCCCGTTGCCCGCCCCTCAGCGTGCCGGATTGGGATACAGCCGGGACAGGTAGTAGTCCACACTGACGTAACGACCACCGCCGGTAAACAGCAGCGATAACAACATCACCAGGTAGGTCACCGCAAACTCGATGCCATTGTTTAGAATGACGAAACTGCCCTTTTCGGTCAGCCAGCTGTAATTGCTGTGTTCCCGGAGAATATCCTTGGCGGTACCGAGTCGCACCGCGATCTCGCGGGAACCGGAATCGGCAATCGCCGCCCAGCCCTGATCCCAGTGCACGGCGAAAATAGCCACCAGCATGGTGACAATCAGGGGCAGGGCTATCCAGCGGGTAGCCAGGCCCAGCAGCAGCAACAGGGCCCCGATCACTTCAGTATAGGCAGCCAGGTACGCCAGCAGCTCGGGCGCCGGCAGGCCCAGCCCCCATTCGTCATTGCCGAACCAATCGATGGTACTGTCTATACCGGCTAACTTCTGGGTGCCGGCCACCCAGAACACGGGCACCAGGTACAGGCGCAGGGCCAGGGGAGGCAGCCCATCGAGATGCCGCAGTCGCGGACACAGAGAATTTTGTAAGTTGTAATACAGCTCGGCGAGCGCGTTCATCCAGCATTTCCCTGCACATTTGTTTTGTCTGTGACAGTCGAAACCGGCAAAAGGTTTCCCCTGCAGCCCTATTCCCATACCACCATGAGCGGACAGCCAGTATTGTGACCAGATTCAAGGCTTGCGGCCAGGACGCCAAAGTCATGGCCGCTCCCCGTGCCCAGGGCCTGTTCACACTAACTCAGTTAGTGTGAACAGGCCCTTGCAGCCCCGCGCAGTCAGGGCAATCCCGCCGCGTTTTGATCGTCAGCCGCTGGAACTGCATGTGACGCAGGTCCAGCATTAACAGGGTTCCACGCATCGCCTCACCATAGTGTGCCAGCAGTTTCAGCGCTTCCATCGCCTGCAGTGAACCCAGCACCCCCACCAGAGGGGCGAGCACGCCACTCTCACTGCAGCTCAGGGCGGTGTGGGCACCCTCGACCGGGTACAGGCAGCGGTAACAGGGGCCTCCGCGATGGGGGTCAAACACTGCCAGCTGCCCCTCGTCGCGCACCGCCGCCGCCGAAACCAGCGGGATGCCGGCGGCAATACAGGCCCGGTTGAGCGCAAACCGAATGGTGTAATTGTCACTGGCATCGACCACCAGGTCGACCCCGGCCAGCACCGGCTCCACCGTGTCTTCCCCCAACTCATGGGGATGGACAACGGTCTCCACCTCCGGGTTGAGCGCGGCGACGCTGGCGGCCACCGAGGCGGCCTTGTTGCCGCCGATATCGGCATCGCCATGGGCAATCTGGCGCTGCAGGTTGCTTAGCTCCACCGCGTCGCCGTCCACCAGCACCAGCCTGCCGATGCCTGCGGCGGCCAGGTAGAGCGCGGCGGGACAGCCCAATCCACCCAGGCCGAGGACCAGCACCGTTGCCTGCCGCAAGCGTTCCTGGCCGGCGATATCAAAATCAGGCACCAGCAGCTGGCGGTTATAGCGCAGCAGTTGCTCGTCACTGAGCACGCCAGCGTCCTCCACTGATCCGCTCCTGCCCTGCCAGGTCAGAGCGGGTTTGCACCTCGCCAAAGCCCCTGTCCAGCAACAGCTGGCGAACCTGCCTGCCCTGCGCGAAACCGTGTTCCAGCAACAGCCAGCCCTCGCCGGCCAGGTGGGCCGGCGCATGAGCAACGATGTGGGCGAGGTCCGCCAGCCCCTTGTCCGCCGCCACCAGCGCCGACCGCGGTTCGTAGCGCACATCGCCCTGCAGCAGGTGTGGGTCGTCCGCTTCTACATAGGGCGGGTTGCTGACGATCAACTGAAAGCGCCGGCCGGCAAGGCCCTGGAACCAGTCAGCGCACTGGAACTCAACCGCCGGCAGCCGGTTGGCAATGGCGTTCTGGCGGGCCAGTTCGACCGCGGCCTGGCTACAGTCAACGCCAGTCACCTGCCAGCGTGGTTTTTCCTGCGCCAGGGCCAGGGCAATGGCGCCGCTGCCGGTACCCAGGTCCAGCACCGCGGCGTCCGCCGCCAGCGGCAGCTGCAAGGCCCAGCTGACCAGGGTTTCTGTATCTGGCCGGGGAATCAGGGTACTGGGATTGACCCGCAGGTCCAGTGACCAGAATTCGCGGCTGCCGGTGAGATAGGCCACCGGCTCCCCCTGCTGCCGCCGGGCCAGCAGGGCGCGGTAGTTTTCCAGGGCAGGCCCTGCCACCTCCGCATCAGGCCAGGTGTAAAGCCAGCTGCGGGGCTTGCCCAGGCAGTGGCAGAGCAGAATTTCCGCATCCCGGACGGGGCTTTCGCCGGGCAGGCGCCGGGCATCGCGCAGCAAGGCCAGCACGCTGGCCATCAGCCCTCTCCCAGGGCCGCCAGCTGGTCCGCCTGGTACTCCTGGCGCAGGGGTTCGACAACTGCGCCCAGATCGCCTTCCATCACCTCGCCCAGCTTGTACAGCGTCAGGTTGATGCGATGGTCGGTCAGCCGACCCTGGGGGAAGTTATAGGTGCGGATGCGGTCCGATCGATCCCCGGTCCCCACCAGGTTGCGGCGCTGTTCCGCCTGCTCTTCGGCAACCTTGTCCTGGGCGCTGGTCAGCAGCTTGGCCTGCAACAGCGACATGGCCCGGGCCCGGTTCTTGTGCTGGGAGCGCTCGTCCTGGCACTCGACCACGATGCCCGAGGGCAGGTGGGTAATGCGCACCGCCGAATCGGTTTTATTGACGTGCTGCCCCCCCGCGCCCGAGGCCCGGTAGGTGTCTATGCGCAGGTCCGCCTTGTTGATTTCAATTTCGTCCACCGCCTCGGCCTCGGGCATGATTGCCACGGTACAGGCCGAGGTATGGATACGCCCCTGGGACTCGGTTTCCGGCACCCGCTGCACCCGATGGGCGCCGGACTCGAACTTGAGGTGGGCGTACACATCGCGCCCCTCCACCCGGGTGATTATTTCCTTGAAGCCGCCGTGCTCACCCGGGCGCTCAGACAAAACCTCGACCTTCCAGCCCATGTTCTCCGCGTAGCGGGAGTACATGCGGAACAGGTCGCCGGAAAAAATCGCCGCCTCATCACCGCCGGTACCGGCGCGAATTTCCAGGAACACGTTGTGCGAGTCATTGGGGTCGCGCGGCAGCAGCAGGGTTTGCAGCTCGGTCTCCAGCACTGCCAGCCGTTCAGTGCCGGATTCAATTTCCTCCCGGGCCATATCCCGCAGGTCCGGGTCGGCATCCTCCAGCATCAGCCGCGCCTCTTCGAGGTCGGCCTTCACCTGGCTGTAGCCGGCATAGCATTTGACCACCGCCTCGAGCTCGGCGTATTCCCGCGACAGGTCTCGAAAGCGGTCCTGGTCGGCGATGGTTTCACTGTCGCCAAGCAGGGCGGATACCTCCTCGTGCCGGTCGGTGAGGGTTTCCAGCTTGGTCAGCAGGGAGGCTTTCATTGCAGTGTGTGTCTCGAGTGATCGGTGTCGTCGGCAGTAATCTCCAGGGCGTCGCCGGCTGCATCATCAGCCGCCGCGGGCTCCGGCTCGGCGAGCCCCAGCAGCCGCCGGGCGCTGCGCAACTGTTCCGGCCTGCCCTCGGCACTGGCCTGTTTGAGCCCGGTGGTGGGCGCATGGATGAGCTTGTTGGTGAGGCCGCGGGACAACTGCTTGAGCACCTTCTCCGGGTCATCGCCCCGGGTAATCGCTCGCAGGGCCTTGTCCAGCTCGCGCTGCCGGAGCTCCTCCGCCATGGCCCGGTATTCCTTGACCGCATCGACTGCCGCCAGACGCTTGCCGTCCTCGACGAAGCTGCGCACGCCCTCGGCAATCATCACATCGGCCTTGCGCGCCTCGCTCTGGCGGCTGCGCAAATTCTGGTCGACGATCTCGCGCAGGTCATCCACGCTGTAGAGATAGACATCACGCAGGTCGCCTACCTGGGGTTCGATGTCCCGGGGCACAGCGATATCGACCATGAGCACGGGACGGTGCTTGCGCGCCTTGACCGCCTGCTCGACTGCCCCTTTGCCAAGAATGGGCAGTTGGCTGGCGGTCGAGGTGATCACGATATCGGCAGCGGGCAATTGCCCGGGTATCTCCGCCAGCAGTACCGCCTCGGCGCCGAACTTCTGCGCCAGCTCCCGGGCCCGCCCCAGGGTGCGGTTGGCGATGACGATATTGCGAACACCCGCCTCGATCAGGTGACGGGCCACCAGTTCGATGGTTTCACCGGCCCCCACCAGCAGCGCGTGGCACTGGCTGAGGTCGGCAAAAATATGGCCGGCGAGGTCCACCGCGGCATAGGCGACGGACACCGGGTTTTCGCCGATGGCGGTGTCGGTGCGGACCCGCTTGGCGATACTGAATACGCGCTGGAACATACGGCTGAGCTCAGCGCCCACTGTCCCTGACTCCTGGGCAACGGAATAGGCAGACTTGAGCTGGCCAAAAATCTGCGGTTCCCCCAGCACCATCGAATCCAGCCCCGCCGCGACCTGGGCAATGTGGGTGAGGGCCTGCTCGCCTTCGTGGTGGTAGGCCGAGCGGTGCAGCTCTTCCGCGGACAGGTGGTGGTAATTTGCCATCCAGTCAATCAATTGCACGGCCTTGTCGGCGAGCACGCTGCGGCTGGGCGCGATGGCGTAGATTTCGGTGCGGTTGCAGGTGGACAGGATGACCACTTCGTCAAGTTCGGCAGCACCACAGCAGTCGGCGAGCGCCTCATTGACCTGCTCCGGGGCAAAGGCGACCCGCTCGCGCACCTCGACGGCGGCGGAGTTGTGGTTAATCCCCAGGGCAATCAGGTTCATGGTGTCGTCCAACACTCCGGTGCGGGCCACTCGCGCGAACCCGGTCAAAAACCGGCGCACCTTAGCACATCCGGCAAAAATTGGCTGTGATTTTAACAAGTTAGCCGGGAAATAGCCCGCCCGGCCGCAGCTGGCGCAGACCTTGGGTTTCCGGGCCGGCCTGTGTCATCATAGGCGGCCCAGATGTCACGGAAGTTCGCGGTACACCCATGCGCCGTTTTGCCACCATTGCCCTCGGCTCCTCGCTGCTGGCGGCCTGTGCCTCTACCGCACCGCCGGAACCCGCGGCTGACAGCACCGAGCCGCCCGCAGCGCTGACGGCAGAGCTGCCCGAACGGGCGATTCCCGCAGACAGCGTGTATCCCCTGCTGGTGGCGGAATTTGCCATCCGTCGCCGCGACTACCAGACGGCCCTGGACAATTACCTGCAACAGGCCAGCAAGCTGCAGGATGCGGGTGTGTCCCGCCATGCCACCCACCTGGCCCAGTTTACCGAGAACGACGAGCAGGCCCTGGCAGCGGTGCAGCTGTGGCTGGCCCAGGAGCCCGGCGACCTTGAGGCCAACAACACGGCCGCCATATTGCTGGCCAGGACCCGGCAACCGGTCGCCGCCCTGCCCCACATGGCGGTTGTCGCCCGGGGCGGCAAGCAGGCCAACTTTCCCCTGCTGCTGCAGGGCTTCGACCAGCTCACGGCCGAACAACAGTCGCAGCTGGTAAAGGGTCTTAACGACATGCTGGCCGAATTCCCCCGGGACCCGGCGCTGTTGCTGACCATGGCCCTGATCAATACCGAGTTCGAACAGTACCCGCAGGCCCTGGCCAGGCTGAAAAGCCTGTTCCAGGTTGAGCCGGGCCAGCACCAGGCCCTGCTACTGGAAGCGCGCATACTGACCCAGACCGGCGCCTCCGATCCCTACGCCCGCATAGAAAAAGCGCTGGCGGCCAATCCGGAGGACTCCCGCCTGCGCCTGGAGTACGCGCGCCTGCTCACCAGCTCCGATATCGAGGCTGCCCGCAGCCAGTTCGAGCTGCTGTCGGTGCAGTCACCCGGCGATGCCGACCTGCTGCTGTCGCTGGCACTGATCAACCGGGAGATCGGTGACGATCTGGCGGCCAGGGCCTACCTGAACAAGGTACTGGCCACCGGCAGGCGACAGGACGAGGCCTACTACTACCTGGGCCGGATAGCGGAGGACCAGCAGCAACCGTCGGAGGCGCTGGAGTTCTACATGAAGATCGGTGATTCCCGGCAATACCTCGCCGCCAGCCAGCGCATCGGCCGGATCCTGGTCGAGGGCGGGCAGATCGACGCCAGCTATGCCTGGTTCGCAAGACAGCGGCGCGAGCAGCCAACGCGCAGTGAGCAGCTGTACGGCATCGAGGCCGATATCCTCAGCACCGCAGGCGCCGGGCTGGCGGCAATGGCCGTGCTCAATGCCGGCATCGAGGATTTCCCCGACTCGGCCTCACTGCGCTATGCCCGCTCAATGCTCGGCCAGCAACAGGATGACCTGGCGCTGATGGAAGCGGACCTGCGGGCGATTCTCGCCCGTGACCCCAACAACGCTACAGCCCTCAATGCCCTGGGCTATACCCTCGCGGACCAGACCAGCCGATTCGACGAAGCCTACAAACTGATTTCGCGCGCCCTGGAGCTGGAGCCGGATGAACCGGCCATTCTCGACAGCATGGGCTGGGTGCTCTATCGCCAGGGCAAATATGAAAGCGCCATCGAGTACCTGACCCGCGCCTATGCCGCCTTTCCCGATCCGGAGGTAGCCGCCCACCTCGGTGAAGTCCTGTGGGTTAGTGGCAATACCGAAAAAGCGCGCCAGGTGTGGCGGGGCGCACTGCTCAAGGACCCGCAACACCCGGTATTGCGCGAAACGCTTGAGCGCCTGGGCGTCGACAACCTGCTCACCGCGCCACAATCTCCGGGGGCTACCGCCGGCGTCCTGTGAGCACTGTGCAACCAGCATTAATCTGGCTCCTGCTGCTGGCCCTGGCTGGCTGCGCCGGCATGCCCGCTCCGGCACCGGAATCCGGCAAGGCGAGCTGGCACGCGCACCGGGAACAGCTGCAACAGCTGAGCCACTGGACAGCCAGCGGTAAAATCGCCCTGCGCACCGCGGAACAGGCGGAATCGGCAAGCCTGCTGTGGCAGCAAATCGGGGAGGCCAGTCACCTGCGGCTGTCCGGCCCCATGGGTATCAGCGCGACCACCATCGACAGTGACGGCAGTCTGCTGGAAGTGCGCCAGGGCGATGACTACAGCCGCTGGGACCTGGACGATCCCGCGCTGGGAGATGAACACAGCTGGGACCTGCCCGTGCGCTCGCTGCATCACTGGCTGAAGGGGGTCCCGGCGCCCGGGTCGCCGGTACAGTCGCTACTGCTGGACGCTGCCGGACAACTGCCTGAGCAGCTGCAACAGCTGGGCTGGACCATCGACTACCAGCAGTTTGCCAGTTTCGGCGGCTACCTGCTGCCCACCCGGCTGCAGGTTTCCCGGGGCGAGACCCGGGCGCGCATCCTGCTGCGGGAATGGGGAGACTTCTCAGCACCATGAGCGCTTCCCTGACACTGCTGTCCCCGGCCAAGCTCAACCTGTTCCTGCACATTACCGGACGCCGTGCTGACGGTTACCACCAGTTGCAAACGCTGTTTCAACTGCTGGACTGGGGTGACACGCTGACCTTCACCGCCAACAACAGCGGTGAAATCACCCTCGCCGGCTGCGAGCTGGACATTCCGCTGGAGGACAACCTCATTGTTCGCGCTGCCCAGGCGCTGCCGCGTATCCACCGCGACCAGGGGGCGCATATCGAGGTGGTCAAGCGGATTCCAGAGGGCGGTGGCCTGGGCGGCGGCAGCTCCAATGCCGCCACCACCCTGCTCGCACTTAACCAGCTCTGGCAGCTGGGGCTGGCTGACCTTCCCCTGGAACAGCTCGGGGTAAAACTGGGAGCGGATGTGCCGGTGTTTACCGCCGGCCACACCGCCTGGGCGGAGGGCGTTGGTGAAATACTGACCCCCGTGGATTTGCCTGAACGCTGGTACCTGGTGGTCGCCCCCCAGTGCCGTATTTCCACCGCCGAAATTTTTTCACATGAGCGATTGACACGGAACACGTCTCCCATCAAAATAGCCGCCTTTTTCGAGGGCCACTCCCGCAACGACTGCCAGAAAATCGTTAGAGAACTCTACCCAGAGGTTGATAACGCTTTGAAATTTCTGGAGAATTTTGGGGAGGCTAGATTGACCGGTACCGGCGCCTGCGTATTCGCAAGCTTCCCGAATGAACAACAGGCCAGGTCAGCCCTGGGCCAGCTACCAGCTCCGATGCAGGGGTTTGTGGCCAGAGCCCTGAACAAGTCGCCAGTGTTAAGCGCACTGGCAGGACCCAAAGATTGATTGGGGTGTCGCCAAGCGGCAAGGCACCAGGTTTTGATCCTGGCATTCGGAGGTTCGAATCCTCCCACCCCAGCCATATTCAAGGTGCCATGCATCCTGTGGTGTATGGCACTATTTTTATGTGCGGCAGTTTTCCCGAACACACCATGAAAGGTAGCGCTTAGTGTCCTCGAAAATGATGGTCTTCACAGGCAACGCAAACCCGGAACTGGCGCAAAAAGTTGCCAGCCGACTGTACCTGTCTCTGGGTAACGCTGACGTGGGCAAGTTCAGTGACGGTGAGATCGCCGTGGAGCTGAACGAGAATGTGCGCAGCAAGGACGTGTTCGTCGTCCAGTCCACCTGCGCGCCCACCAACGATAACCTGATGGAGCTGCTGGTGATGATCGACGCCCTGCGTCGCGCCTCGGCAGACAGCATCACCGCAGTGGTGCCCTACTTCGGTTACGCCAGGCAGGACCGGCGGGTGCGCTCCGCCCGGGTACCAATTACCGCCAAGGTGGTGGCGGACATGATGGTGGGTGTCGGTGTCGATCGCGTACTCACCATGGACCTGCACGCCGAGCAGATCCAGGGCTTTTTCAAGTGCCCGGTGGACAACGTCTACGGCTCACCGATATTGAACGACGATATCGGGGCCCAGAACTACGAGAACCTGATCGTGGTATCGCCGGACATTGGCGGTGTGGTCAGGGCCAGGGCCATCGCCAAGCAGCTCAACGAGGCGGACCTGGCGATTATCGACAAGCGTCGCCCCAAGGCCAACGAGGCCCAGGTCATGAACCTGATCGGTGACGTGGAAGGCCGCACCTGTGTGCTGGTGGACGACATGGTAGACACCGCCGGCACCCTGTGCCAGGCGGCCAACGCGCTGAAAGAGCGCGGAGCACTGGCGGTCTATGCCTACTGTACCCACGCGGTACTGTCGGGCAAGGCGCTGGACAATATTCGGAACTCCCAGCTCGACCAGCTGGTAGTCACCGATACGATTCCCCTCAGTGCGGAGGCGCAATCCATCAACAAGATTCGCGTTCTCACCACTGCCGACCTGCTGGCCGAGTCCATGCGCAGGGTGGCAAACGGGGAATCCATCAGCGCGCTGTTCACCTAGAACAGCGTTTACTTAACCCGCTGCCGCGCTGGTCGCAGGCGTTGCAGCGAATATCAAAGGAGTCTGGCTATGTCCGACCAATTTGAAGTACAAGCCGAGCTGCGCGAGGACATGGGGAAAGGTGCGAGCCGCCGCCTGCGTCGTCAAGCAGATAAAGTTCCTGCCATCATTTACGGTGGCGACAAAGAACCGCAGCCACTTACCCTGGTGCGCAAGGATATCGAAAAGTCCCTGGAAAACGAGGCCTTCTACTCGCACGTGCTGGCGGTAAACGTCGGCGGCGACGTGCAAAAGGCGATCCTCAAGGACCTGCAGCGTCACCCCTCCAGGGACGAGGTCATGCACGCCGACTTCATGCGCGTTGACGAGAAGGTGGCGATCAAGGTGCACGTGCCGATTCACTTCCTCAACGAGGAGAGCTGCCACGGCGTCAAGATGGAAGGCGGAGTGATCCAGCACCAGGAAACCGACATCGAGGTATCCTGTCTGCCCGGTGACATCCCCGAGTACATCGAAGTGGACATGAAGGATGTGGTTACCGGCCAGATTGTTCACCTGTCCGAGGTCACGCTGCCTGAAGGCGTCACTTCCGTGGCCCTGGCCCTGGGTGAAGACCACGACCTGGCCATCGCCTCCGTTATCGCGCCCCGTGGCGCCGCTGACGAGGACGAGGACGAGAGCGCGCCGGAAGCGGCTGATGCCGGTGACGACACTGCCGAAGAAGGCGACAGCGAGGACTGATTCCCTCGCTCTTTGGCCCCGCGTTGACAGCCATCAAGCTGATCGCCGGACTGGGTAACCCCGGTAGTGAGTACCGGGGCACCCGCCATAACGCGGGCGCCGACTTCGTCGAGGCCCTGGCCCGGCAGTGCAACACGCCTTTACAGGCGGAATCAAAATTTTCCGGACTGGTCGGCCGCATCAATTTCGCCGGCCATGACCTGCGCCTGCTCATCCCCACCACGTTCATGAACCGTTCCGGCAGGGCCGTGGCGGCGATGGCCGGCTTCTACAAGATAGCGCCCGAGGAAATTCTCATCGTCCACGATGAACTGGATATCCCGGCGGGCAAGGCCAGGTTCAAACAGGGCGGCGGCCACGGGGGGCATAATGGGCTGCGTGATATTGTCCCGGCGCTTGGCAACAACAGAAACTTCTACCGCCTGCGCATTGGCATTGACCATCCGGGACACGCATCGAAAGTGTCAGGATACGTGCTCAGCCAGCCCTCGCAGGTGGATCGGACACGCATTGATGCGTGTATCGACGAGGCCATCGCCGCCCTGCCGCTGCTGCTGGACGGGGATCAAACCAGGGCGATGACCCGACTACACAGTTTTAGCGCGGCCTGAGCCGCACACCAGACAGGACACTTAAATGGGTTTCAAATGCGGTATTGTCGGCCTGCCCAATGTGGGCAAGTCCACCCTGTTCAACGCCCTCACCCGGGCGGGCATCGACGCCGAAAACTTCCCCTTCTGCACCATTGAGCCCAACGCCGGCGTGGTACCCATCCCCGACCCGCGGCAGGACAGGATTGCGGCCATTGTGAAGCCGCAGAAGGAAGTGGCGACCACCATGGAATTCGTCGACATTGCCGGGCTGGTGGCGGGTGCCTCCAAAGGTGAAGGCCTGGGCAACCAGTTCCTGGCCAATATCCGCGAGACCGATGCCATCGCCCATGTGGTGCGCTGTTTTGAAGACGACAACGTCATTCACGTGGCCAACCAGATCGACCCGGCCGCGGACATAGAAATCATCAACACCGAACTGGCCCTGGCCGACCTGGAAAGCTGCGAAAAGCAGCTGCAAAAGGTGGTGCGCATCGCCAAGAGCGGCGACAAGGAAGCGGTGGCGATGAAGGCGTTACTTGAAAACAAGCTGCTGCCGCAGCTCAACGAGGCAAAGCCGGTACGCGGCCTGCAGCTCAATGACAGCGAACAGGCACTGGTGAAAACCCTGTTCCTGCTCACCGTCAAACCCACCATGTACATTGCCAACGTGGATGAGGACGGCTTTGAGGACAATCCCCACCTGGACGTGGTGCGCGCCATAGCCGCTGAGGAAAACGCCTCGGTGGTGGTGATCTGCAACAAGCTGGAATCCGAGATCATCGAACTGGACGACGAGGAGCGCGCCGAGTTCCTCGCCGACCTGGGCATGGAGGAACCGGGCCTGAACCGGGTAATCCGCGCCGGTTACGACCTGCTCAACCTGCACACCTACTTCACCGCCGGCGTCAAGGAAGTCCGCGCCTGGACTGTCAGGGTCGGCGCTACTGCCCCGCAAGCGGCGGGCGTGATCCATACTGATTTCGAGAAAGGCTTTATCCGCGCCGAAGTCATCGCCTACGACGACTTCATCGAGTTCGGCGGCGAGCAGGGCGCCAAGGACGCGGGCCGCTGGCGCCTGGAGGGCAAGGACTACGTGGTGCAGGACGGCGACGTGATCCACTTCCGTTTTAACGTTTAGGCCATGCGCTGACGTTGCGCCACTCTGCACAGGCCCTGCCATATGGATGCCGGCTTACCCCAGGGCACCTTCTCTTGTGCTTGCAGCACAATTCACCTTGTGCGCCGGAATGACGGGCCCGGCCCGGGCCCCGGCCGGGTAATGAATTCTGGGGGTCAGAACAGGCGCGAGTAGCTGAGCTGGAGGACGTCAAAGTTTTCTTCAGAATCATTCACCGAGCCGGTGGCATAACTGAAACGCAGCGCGTGCCTGCCGGCAAAGGGATAGGCCAGGGTGAAGCCGAACTTGGAGTCCCGCTGCAGGTCGTCAAGTCGCCGGCCCCCTATCTCGCTCTGCCCGCCGCGGTAGCCGGTCAGGTCAAGAGAAGCCCAGAGGCCGGGTGAGAAGCGCCTGACCAGATGCATCTCGACCGACCTGATCGATCCCTGTTTCCGTGTCATGCCGAGAAATTCGTCATTGTCGTCAAACACCCAGACACCCAGTTCGAACTCCAGCAACCACCTGGGGCGCAGTACCGCCATGTAACCCAGTTCCGCCTTGGCGGCCCAGCGGTTGCTGCCCACATTGAGCAGTCTGTCCTCGTCATAGCGGCCCGTCGGGGCAACCACCTTGAGACTGGCGCCGAGAATCGGCCGCGGGTTGCGGCGCAGTTCGGCGAATTCCTCGCGGTTCATCGACGGCGCCCCCATCAGGTTTACCGACAGGGTCGCGGCAAGGTCGCCGGCGCCCTGGTAATCACGGCTGAGGCTGCCGCGGTCGGGGAAATCCACCGTCGTCTCGCCGGCGGAGTAGGCCTGCTCGATAATCAGGTTGCTGGTCCGGCCAAAGAGGTCCAGCGTTTGCATGTAGGCCAGCATCCCGGTGGCAATTCGGGAATCAACACCAGAAATCGGCAGCGAAGGATCAGGCACCGTGTCGCCCTCGGTAAAGCCGGCCCCGAGGGTGAGGATTCGGGTCCCCTGCGGAGCGGGCCAGTAAGCACGGGGCGTCAGCTCCTGGGCCAGCCCGGTACTGGCCCACAGGCAGGCGGGAAGCAGCAGTAGTGCAATCAAAGGTCTCATGGACCAATTATGGCCAGCGTTGGCCGGGCTCGCCACTGTCAGTTCCCTTACCCTTTCCCGTGGCGGGCTTCCAGCAGCTGCCGCAGCCCGGCGATCTCATCGCGCAGCTCGGTCAGAGTGGGTTCCCCGGCGGCGATGGCATCCGCTTTTGCCTGCCGCTGGTGCTCCTCCTCCAGCACATTGACCACGATACCGATAATCATATTCAGAAAGGCGAAGGCGGAGAGGAAGATAAAGCTGAGGTAAAAGAACCAGCTCAGGGGGTAAACCGCCATGGTCTCATACATGACATCGGTCCAGTCCTCGAAGGTCATCACCCGGAACAGGGTGAGCATGGAGACCGCGATATCCCCCCACAGTACCGGGTTGATGGTGGCGAAGAAGGTAGACCCGATAGCGGCGTAAATATAGAAAATGATAAACATCATCAGCATCACGTAGCCAAGCTGGGGCATGGCGGCAAGCAGGGAATTCAACAGGGTACGCAGTTCCGGGATGATGGACACCATCCTCAACACCCGGAATATGCGTACCAGGCGCCCGATCAGGGCCAGCTCCGAATCCTCGATGGGAATCAGGCTGACCACCACAATCAGGGTATCGAACACGTTCCAGCCGCTGTGGAAAAAACGTTTCCTGTCGCTCTCGCCGAGAAATCTAACACTGATTTCAGCGAGGAAAAACAGGGTGATGCCCCAGTCGAGGATAACAATAACCTGATTGGCCAGGGGTGGCAGGGGGTAGGTTTTCACCCCGATCATCAGGGCGGACACGAGAATAATGGAAATCACCAGCAACTCGAACAACTTGTTGCTGCGCAGGCGCTCAAACCTCGCCTGCCAGGCATCTGTCTGGGTGGACATAGGGCGGATTATCTCTGGGTCTGGAAACCCCGGGCAGGGTCGCCCGGGAGCGCTCTTATTCTAGTCGATTGCCGGGGCAGTGCCCAGCGTATTACCAGGGCAGCTCCCTGCCCTGGTAGTCGTAGAAGCGGCCGCTCTGCCCGGGGCCGAGACTGGATATCACCTTCAGCAGCCCCGCCACGCTGACATCCACGCTAATATCCGCACCGCTACCGCCCATCCGGGTTTGTACCCATCCCGGATGGAGCACCACGGCGGTTACCCCCCTGTCGGCAAGCTCCAGCGCCAGGGAACTGTTGAACATGTTGAGGGCCGCCTTGCTGGCACGATAGCCGTAGTAGCCGCCTTGATTACTGGCGATACTGCCCATGATGGAACTGATGTGGACCACGGTTTTACCCACGCTGGCCAGCACATTGGGCAACAGCGCCTGGGTGACGCGCATGGGCCCCAGGCTGTTGACCTCAAAAGTGAGCTTGACCCGCTCGAAGTCGGTATCCTCAAAACTGCCGGGAGCCTGGCCGCCGGTCCCCGCATTGTTAATCAGCAGGTCGATTGGCTGGTCATCCATGTCCGCCGCCAGGGCGGCGACGCTCTCCGGGTCGGTCACATCCAGCTGCATGACCTTCGCACCCAGCGCTTTCAGCTCACTCGCCTCGGCCGGCTTTCTGGCAGTGCCTATCACCTGGTGTCCCTGCTCGGTCAATTGCCGCGCCAGTTCCAGGCCTATGCCCCGGTTGGCACCGGTAACGAGTACGGTCATGGCGGGCTCCTCCGCAGCCGCTGGCCCCGCCAGCGACATAAACAGGCACAGCGAAAAAACAAGCATCCTGAACATGGGTATGTCACTCCTCAATTCCCTCAAATCCGTTCACTGCACGCAGCCCTGGTCGCCGTTGGCCGCGCAAGGCCCTGGCGTGCCCTGTCCCGACACAACCCAGCAGCTCCGCAAGTTTAGCAGAATCTTTTAGCCTGACGCCTTGTTCAGCAGCGCCGTGGCCACTTTCGAGCCGTTGCTGCGCCCCAGCCTGTCACAGATAAACTGCCCCGCCGCCACCAGCCGTTCGAGATCAACGCCGTGTGCTATGCCCAGCCCCTCCAGCAGGTATACCACCTCCTCGCTAGCAACGTTGCCCGAAGCGCCCCTGGCATAGGGGCAACCGCCAAGCCCGGCTACCGAACTGTCGATCACCGCTATTCCCATCTGCAGGGCGGCGTAGATATTGGCCAGGGCCTGGCCGTAGGTGTCGTGCAGGTGCACGGCGGTCTTCGCCACTGACACGCTGTCCAGCACCGCTTCGAGCATGGCGCTGACGCTGGCCGGCGTGCCGACACCGATGGTGTCGCCCAGGGAGATTTCGTAACAGCCCAAGTCAAGCAGACGGCGGGCAACCTCGGCTACCCGGGCCGGGGCGATGGCGCCCTCATAGGGGCAGCCCACGACACAGGAGACATAACCCCGAACCGGCAGGCCGTGCCCCGCCGCAGCCTCCATCAGTACCCGGGCCCGCTCCAGGCTCTCGTCGATGGAGCAGTTGGTATTCTTGCGCGTGAAGCTGTCAGAAGCGGCGGTGAACACCGCGACTTCGCTGGCCCCTGCCGCCAGGGCCCGTTCAAAGCCCTGCAGGTTGGGCGTTAACGCCGAGTAGCTCACCCCCGGCCGCCGCTCGACAGCCGCGAACACCTCCTCGCTGCCCGCCATTTGCGGGACCCACCGGGGATTGACGAATGAGCCCGTCTCGATAGCGGTCAATCCGGCCTCCGCCAGCATTTCCACCAGTTTGACCTTGACCGCCACCTCGATCGGCTGCTGTTCATTCTGCAGGCCGTCACGGGGACCGACCTCGACAATACGGACGCTATCCGGGAGGGTGCTGCTCATCACTCGCTGACCTCGAAGTCCACCAGTGCCGCGCCCCCGTCGACCAGTTCCCCGGGCTGGTAGTGAAACGCCAGTACCTTGCCGTCTTTCGGCGCGCGGATTGTGTGCTCCATCTTCATCGCCTCCATGACCAGCAGGGCGTCGTCTTTTTTGACCTCCCTGCCGGGTTCCACCAGCAGGGTGACCATGGTGCCGTTCATGGGCGCGGTGAGGCCGCCGCCGCTGGCGCCATCGTCGACCTCGCCCAGGTCCGGCGTTACCAGGCTGAAACCCAGGGCGCTGTCCTTGGTATACAGGCTGAAACTGCCGTCGTGCTCGGCCACCGAGGCGCGCAGCAGGTAGCCGTCGAGGTTGGCACTGAGTTCGCTGCCTTCCAGGTTGCCCTGGGCCTGGATGGTCTTGTCGCCGAAACCGATGCGGTAACGGGTGCCGTCGGCGCAGCCGCTTTGTTCGACCCACACCGGGTAGTGGTTGTCATGCATGGCCAGTTCGAAGCGGTGGACGCCGGGCTCGTTGAGGCGCCAGGCACCGGCATCAAACCAGGGCGAACTGGCATCACCCGAGGCCAGCCTTGCCCGCTGGGCGGCCCGCTCCTGTTGCAGCACCAGGTACAGGGCCGCCAGCGGGATTTCCTGCTCCAGTTCCGCCTCGCTGTCGTGAAATATCTCGCTGTGGTGTTTCTCTATGAAGCCGGTATCCAGGTCTGCCGCCCTGAAGGGCGCACTGCTGGCCAGGTTGTAGAGGAAATCCAGGTTGGTGGTCATGCCGCTGATCCGGTACTCCCGCAGGGCCCGAGTCAATCGCTGCAGGGCCTTGTCGCGGCTTTCGTCCCAGACGATCAGCTTGGCAATCATCGGGTCGTAGTAGACGCTGACCTCGTCCCCCTGCAGTACCCCCGTGTCCACCCTCACATGCGCGGAGGTTTCCGGCGGCTGCAGGAAGGACAGGGTGCCGGTCACCGGCAGGAAATCGTTGTCCGGGTCCTCGGCGTAAATACGCGCCTCGAAGGCGTGACCGCTGAGGATCAGCTCGTCCTGGGTCGCCGGCAGGGCCTCCCCCGCCGCCACCCGCAGCTGCCACTCGACCAGGTCCTGGCCGGTAATCATCTCGGTGACCGGGTGCTCCACCTGCAGCCGGGTGTTCATTTCCATAAAGTAGAACGAACCATCGCTGTCCAGCAGGAACTCCACCGTGCCCGCGCCCTGGTAGTCAATGGCCCTGGCCGCCCGCAATGCCGCCTCACCCATGGCTGCCCGCAGTTCTTCGGTCATGCCCGGGGCGGGCGCCTCTTCAATCACTTTCTGGTGGCGCCGCTGCACCGAGCAATCGCGCTCGAACAGGTACACGCCATTACCGTGGCTGTCGCAGAACACCTGGATCTCGACGTGACGGGGCTGGGTCAGGTACTTCTCCACCAGCATGTCGTCGTTGCCAAAGCCGTTCATGGCCTCGCGGCGGGCGGCGTCAAGAGCGTCGTCGAACTCCCCCGCCGACCAGACCTGGCGCATCCCCTTGCCGCCGCCACCGGCGACTGCCTTGAGCAGTACCGGGTAGCCCATATCGTCGGCGGCAAACCGGAGGGTGGCACGGTCCTGGTCGTCGCCGTGGTAGCCGGGCACCAGCGGCACCCCCGCGGCCTCCATGATCTGCTTGGCGGCGGACTTGGAACCCATGGCTTCAATCGCCGCCACCGGCGGGCCGATAAAGACAATGCCGTTGTCGCGGCAGGCCCGGCAGAACCCGGCGTTTTCCGACAGGAAACCATAGCCGGGGTGAATGGCCTGGGCCCCGGTTGTCCGCGCCGCGTCTAACACCCGTTCATAGACGAGGTAGGAGTCGCGCGAGGGCGCGGCACCGATGTGCACCGCCTCGTCGGCCATGCTCACATGCAATGCATTCCTGTCTGCATCGCTGTACACCGCCACGGTGCGAATACCCATTTTGCGCGCGGTGCGTATTACCCTGCAGGCAATTTCCCCGCGGTTGGCGATGAGGACTTTTTCGAAGTGATGTTCAGACATGCCTCTACCCGTTTACTGAATCCAGCCTGGCTTGCGTTTTTCAAGAAAGGCCGAGAGCCCTTCCTGCCCCTGTGCCGACGCGCGAATGTCGGCGATGCGCTGGCAGGTCATTTCTATCAGTTCGGCATCCACCGGCCTGCCCGCCACATCGAACAGTAACTGCTTGGAGGCGGCGACCGCGTTCGGACTGTTGCCCAGCAGCGCAGTGACCAGAATCTCCAGGGCTGTATCGAGCTCGCTGTCGTCGGCCACCACCTCTGAGATCAGGCCCATTGCCTGTGCCTGTTTCGCACTAAAGCGCTCGGCGGTGGCGAAGTACCGGCGGGCGGCACGGGCGCCGATGGCCGCCACCACATAGGGGCTGATCGTCGCCGGCATCAGCCCGATCTTCACCTCGCTCAGGCTGAACTGGGCGGTGGCACTGGCCACCGCCATGTCGCAGCAGCTCACCAGCCCTACCGCGCCGCCAAAGGCTACGCCCTGGACCCGGGCAATCGTGGGCTTGGACATAAAGTTCAGTGTGCGCAGCATTTCGGCCAGGGCCCGGGAGTCCGCCAGGTTCTCCTCGCGGGAGTAGGTGGCCATGCGCTGCATCCAGTTGAGGTCGCCGCCGGCGGAAAAGTTGCGGCCACTGGAAGCCAGTACCACCACTCTGACTCCCGGGTTGGCATCCAGCGCCGAAAAAGCGGCGGTCAACTGGGCGATAATGGCATCGTCAAAGGCGTTGTGTTTATCCGGGTTATCCAGCGTGACCGTGGCAACGCCGCGATCATCGATGGTCGTGCTGACAAATTCTGTGCTCATAAATTGCTTCCTCCTGGCCTGTGCCACTACATCCGGAACACGCCGAACCTGGTTTCCCCGATCGCCTGGTTGAGGCTGGCGGATATCGCCAGGCCCAGTACGGTGCGGGTCTCTGCCGGATCGATCACGCCGTCGTCCCACAGCCGGGCTGAGGCATAGTAGGGATGGCCCTGGTGTTCGTAGCTGTCGATGATGGGCTGCTTGAAGGCCGCTTCCTCCTGCTCCGACCACTCCCCGCCCTGGCCCTCGATCTGGTCACGCTTGATTCGCGACAACACGCCCGCCGCCTGCTCGCCGCCCATGACCGAAATTCGCGCGTTGGGCCACATGAACAGGAAGCGCGGGTCATAGGCCCGGCCGCACATGCCGTAGTTGCCGGCGCCAAAGGAACCGCCGATCAACACGGTGAACTTGGGCACGGCGGCGGTGGCAACGGCCGTTACCATTTTGGCGCCATGCTTGGCGATACCGCCGTGTTCATACTGTTTGCCGACCATGAAGCCGGTGATGTTCTGCAGGAAGACCAGCGGAATCTTGCGCTGGGCACAGAGCTCCACGAAGTGTGCTCCCTTCTCCGCGGACTCACCAAAGAGGATGCCGTTGTTGGCGACAATGCCCACCGGATAGCCATGAATACGGGCAAAACCGCAGACCAGGGTGGTGCCGTAAAGGGCCTTGAATTCATCCAGCTCGGAGCCGTCGACGATACGCGCGATGACCTCGCGAACATCGTAGGGCTGACGGGCATCCCTGGGGATAAGGCCGTAAATCTCACTCGCCTCGTACAGTGGCGGAACCGCTTGCGCCACGTCCAGCGTCACCCTCTTGACCCGGTTCAGCCGGCCCACCGACTGCCGCGCCAGCTGCAGGGCGTGGTGATCGTTCTGGGCCAGGTGGTCCGCCACACCGGAGATGCGAGTATGCACATCGCCGCCGCCCAGTTCTTCTGCGCTGACATCCTCACCGGTTGCCGCCTTGACCAGCGGCGGTCCGCCGAGGAATACGGTGCCCTGCTCCTTGACGATGATCGATTCGTCCGCCATCGCGGGGATGTAGGCGCCGCCGGCGGTACAGGAGCCCATGACCACCGCTATCTGCGGAATACCCTTGGAAGACATCTGCGCCTGGTTGAAAAAAATGTGGCCGAAGTGGTCCCGGTCGGGGAAGATCTCATCCTGGTGCGGCAGGTTCGCGCCCCCTGAATCCACCAGGTAGATACAGGGCAGGTTGTTTTCCTCGGCGATGGTTTGCGCCCGCAGGTGCTTTTTTACGGTGATGGGGTAATAGGTGCCGCCCTTGATGGTGGCATCGTTGGCGACGATGACACACTCCTGGCCCTGTACCCTGCCGATACCGGCAATGACACCACCGGCGTTGACCACGTCATCACCATACAGCTCGTACCCCGCCAACTGCGATAACTCCAGGAAGGGCGAGCCCGGATCCAGCAGGCCGGCTACCCTGTCCCGGGGCAACAGCTTGCCGCGGCTGACATGGCGGGCGCAGGACTTTTCGCCGCCGCCCTGCTTTATCGCCTCCAGTTTTGCCCTCAGGTCGTCCACCTGGGCCTGCATGTGCGCCGCGTTTTCCGCGTATTCCGCCGCGCGCACGTTCACTTTCGATTTGATCACGGGCATGGTTGCGCGCTCCCTACTTGGTGTCGTTGAACAACTCGCGGCCAATCAGCATGCGGCGCACCTCCGAGGTGCCGGCACCGATCTCATACAGTTTGGCGTCGCGCAGCAGGCGCCCGGTGGGAAACTCGTTGATGTAACCGTTGCCGCCCAGCAACTGGATAGCGTCCAGGGCCATCTGGGTCGCCTTTTCCGCGGTGAACAGAATGACCGCCGCGGCGTCCTTGCGGCTTTCCTCACCGCGGTCGCAGGCCCGGGCCACGGCATACAGCAACGCCCGGGACGCGCTCAGGTGAGTGTACATATCCGCCACCTTGCCCTGGATCAACTGGAACTCGCCAATAGACTGGCCAAACTGCTTGCGATCGTGGATGTAGGGAATCACCTGGTCCAGGCAGGCCATCATGATGCCCACCGGGCCGCCGGACAGCACGGTGCGTTCGTAGTCGAGGCCGGACATCAGCACCGCCACGCCACTTCCTTCTTCTCCGAGGATGTTTTCCGCCGGCACCTCGCAGTCCTCGAACACCAGTTCGCAGGTGTTGGAGCCGCGCATGCCCAGCTTGTCCAGCTTCTGGTGGCGGGAAAAGCCCGGGAAATCGCGCTCGACGATAAACGCGGTAATGCCGCGGGAGCCACCCGCGGGATCGGTCTTGGCGTAAATGACATAGGTGTGGGCGTCGGGGCCGTTGGTAATCCACATCTTGTTGCCGTTGAGGACGTAGCTGTCACCGCGCTTCTCGGCCCGGAGTTTCATACTGACCACGTCGGAACCGGCGTTCGGTTCGGACATGGCCAGGGCACCGATATGCTCGCCGCTGCATAATTTCGGCAGGTATTTCTGCTTCTGGGCCTCACTGCCGTTCTTGTGGATCTGGTTGACGCACAGGTTAGAGTGGGCGCCATAGGACAGGCCGACGGAAGCCGAGGCCCGGGAAATTTCCTCCATCGCCACCACGTGACCGAGGTAACCGATGTCGGAGCCGCCATACTCCTCCTTGACGGTGATGCCAAGCAGGCCCATATCGCCAAACTTGCGCCACATGTCCATGGGAAATTCGTTGCTTGCGTCGATTTCGGCGGCGCGTGGCGCCAGTTCCGCATCGCAGAACGCGCGCACCGCGTCGCGCAACATGTCCAGCTCTTCGCCGAGACCAAAATTGAGGGTGGGATAGCTTACAGACATGGGTTCCTCCGTTTACTGCCTGGCTGCCCGTGGCCGGGCGATGTCATTGAGGGCCCGGGTACAGCGCTGGCGCACCTCTTCCAGACCCTCGATTAACTGCTTGATGTCTTCCAGCTGGGATTCCAGCTGGGCCTGGCGCTCATCGACCTTGTTGAGCAGAAACTGGTATTGCTCGTAGTTGTCGCCGGCCGGATCGTACATCTCGATGATCTCCCGGCTCTCCTGAAGGGACAGGCCGGCCCGCTTGCCGCGCAGGATCAGCTCCAGCCGCGCGTGATCCTTTTTATCGAAGATGCGGTGCTGGCCCTGGCGTGTGGGGCTGAGCAGGCCCTTTTCCTCATAAAACCTGATCGTCCGGGTGGTCACCTCGAACTCCCGGGCCAGGTCGGAAATAGTATAGGTCTTGTCTTCGCCCACGGGGTCGCTCCACTACAGCGTGGCCGAAAATATAGGGCAAGTTTACGTTAACGTCAATACTTGAGCGAGCCTGCCTCGGGGACAGCACAGCCGGGCGCCGGTCGCCTCGTCTAGGACCCGCCTGTCTCGTCTATCGCCCGGGCAATGGCAATCACCTGTTCGGCCTGCTCCCGGTGCAACAGCTCCACCATCCTGCCGTCGAGTTCTATCACTCCCTTGCCGGCGTTCTCCGCCCGGGCGAAAGCGTCAACGATGGCCTGGGCCCGGCTGACCGCCTGCGGCGTGGGGGCGAACACGCGGTTGGCGGTTTCCAGTTGTGCCGGGTGGATCAGGCTCTTGCCGTCAAAGCCCAGCAGCCTGCCCTGCTCACACTCCGCCGCCAGGCCATCGGCATCGCGAAAGTCGTTATAAACGCCGTCAATCGCCACCAGGCCGTGGGCCCGCGCTGCGGCCAGGGTCAGCGCCAGATGCACCTGGAACGCGCTGCGCCCGGGGTCTGTCTCCGCGTTGAGTTCCTTGGCCAGGTCATTGGTGCCCACCACAAACCCGGCCAGCCGGGTTTCCTGCGCCGTCGCCGCGATAGCGGCGATGTTCAGAATCGCCAGCGGAGTCTCTATCATGGCCCACAGGGCGGCGTCGGAACCGGCGGCCCGCAGCAGCTGGTCTGCTGCCCGTACCTGGGCGGCGGTGGCGACCTTGGGCAGCAGGATGCCATCCGGGGCGGCTGCCAGTGCCGCGTCCATGTCCGCCCGCCCCCATTCGCTCTCCAGGGCGTTGATCCGCACCAGCAGTTCGCGATAGCCAAAAGCCCCGGAACGCAGCGCGGCGGCAACGCTCTCCCGGGCGGCGACCTTGGCGTCCGGTGCCACCGCATCCTCAAGATCGAACACCAGCATGTCTGCGGGCAGCGTCCGGGCTTTTTCCAGCGCCCGCGTATTGGCGCCGGGCATGTAGAGCAGGGACCGGCGGGGCCGGAAACTAGTGTGCTTGTTCATGGCGAAATAACCGGGGCAAGGCGCAGTGTTAGTCCACAAGCGCGACTAAAAGGGGATATCCGGCTCTTCAAAGCGGTCGCCGGCGTCGTCGAAGGGCACGGCCGAGGGTGACTCGGCATTGGCACCGGCATCTGCGGCAACCACCTTCCAGCCCTGCAGGTTATTGAAGTACCTGCCGTTGTATTCGCGCCCCCGAATATCGAAGGAAACCGTCACCTCCTGCCCTGCCTGGAGATTGTCCAGCAGGCTCACCTTGTCCTGCACGAATTCAAGATTGATGTCCTGGGGATAGCGGCCATCGTCCACGGTGACGACCATTTCCCGTTTGCTAAACCCGCTGTCGAAGGTCTTGGGTTCCTGAATGAGTTTGATTTTGCCGCTGAGTTCGTATGCCACGCTATTTGATCCACCGGGAATGTCTGCTGAATTACAAGAGAACACAACTATACCGGCCAGGTGAGCGGCGACAACCACAATCAGGAAAAAATACCGGCGCCGGGCCGGGAACACAGGCCACGCCGGGTATTGATCGCGACACTGGCCTTTCGTGATGTTGATAAACTAGGATGGCGCCAGAACCTACACAACGGAGATGTCATATGTACGCTACCCTCGAAGTTACCGCGGAAGGACCTATAGGAAGAATCTGGCTGAACCGCCCGGAGCGGCTCAATGCGCTGTCCACTGAGTTGCTCAATGAACTGGCCAGTGCCGCCCGCTATTTCGATACCCAGGAGCAGGTGAAGGTGGTGATCGTTGCTGGCCGGGGCCGGGCCTTCAGCGCCGGCGCCGATCTGCAGGGATTCCCGCGACTGGACGAAGCCGGCCTGCGCGCGGCGGCGGACGCCGGCAGAGTGATGGCCGATGCCGTGGAAAGCATGCGGGCAATCACCATCGCCCAGGTGCACGGCTGGTGCGTCGGTGGCGGACTGGTGCTGGCAGCGGCCTGCGACCTGCGCCTGGCCGCCGACGACGCCCGGTTTTCGATTCCCGAAGTGGACCTGGGCATTCCCCTGGCCTGGGGCGGCATACCGCGGCTGGTGCGCGAGATCGGCCCTGCCCTGACCAAGGAGCTGGTCATCACCTGCCGGCCCTTTGATGCCGCCGAGGCCCAGGCGGCGGGCTTTCTCAATCGCCTGGCCAGCGCCGAAGGGCTGGCAAACGCGGTGCAAGAGCTGGCACAGCAGGTGGCGGCCAAACCGGCCTTCCCGGTGCTGGCCACCAAACGCCATACGGATGCAGTCACCGCCACCATGGTGGGCCTTGACCGGTCCTGGTCGGATGCCGACAGCCTGATCGCCGGGCTGGTGGACCCGGAGTGCAACCGCGCGCGGGAGGCTTATATCAAGAGCAAGCTGTAACCAGGGCCTGTTCACACTAACACCATCAGGTGATGGCCCGCGGCATCGGAGAGCGCCATAATCCAGAGGATGTAGACGAGCAGCGAACAGGGCGGGGAATAATAACTTGAACAGCCACAGCGGATCGCATCACATAAAAACCATGGGCGTCAGGGACATGACGCTGTTCACTGTCTCGGCAATCCTGCTGCTGGACACCCTCGCCGCCTCGGCTTCCATCGGCGTGTCCAGCATCAGCTGGTGGTTGATCATGGGGGTGATATTTTTTATTCCCTACGGCCTCATCTCCGCCGAACTGGGCACCACCTACCCGGAGCAGGGCGGAATTTACAGCTGGATCAGGCATGCCTTCGGCAGCCGCTGGGGCACCCGCGCCACCTGGTGTTACTGGCTCAACACCGCACTCTGGAACGCGTCGATCTTTATCCTGTTCTCGGGCGTGTTCGCCCAGATGTTTTTCCCGGACCTGGCCTTCAGCACCCAGATCACCATGGCCATAGGCATTACCTGGCTGGTGGTCATCATTACCTGCCTGTCGCTGAGAATCGGCAAGTGGATACCCAATGCGGGCGCCACCCTGAAAACCCTCACCTTCGCCGCCATTGTTGTCGGCGGCGTGGTTTACGCCCTGCAACCCGGTATCCAGCTCGCCAACGACTTCAGCCTGCAGGCCTTTGTGCCCGAGTGGGGCAGCAGCACCCAGTATGTGTCCACCATCATTTACGGCATGCTCGGCTTTGAGCTGATGTCCTCCGCCAGCGAGGAGATGAAAAATCCCCAGCGCGATATCCCGCGCTCTATCCTGAGCTCCGGGTTGATTATCTTTCTCAGCTATATTCTCGGCACCTTCGCCATTCTCGCGGTGATTCCCGCCGGTGATATCAACCTGGTGGAAGGGCTGGTTGACACCCTGCGGCTGTTGTTCGGCGAGTCGCAGTTGGGCCAGCTGGCGGCCATGACACTGGGCGTATTCGCCCTGTTCACCTTCTTTTCCAACGGCACCACCTGGGCCATCGGCGCCAACCGCGCCGCGGCAGAATCCGCAGCCGATGGGGAATTGCCCAGGCTGTTCGCCCTGGAGAGCCCCCACAACGGCTCGCCCGTGGGCGCCACCCTGCTCATGGGTCTGGTCTGTACCGGTGTGCTGCTGGCTTACGGCGCGGTTGCCGGCAGTAACGAGGACCTGTTCTGGTCCCTGTTTGCCGCCAGTGCGGTGCTGTTCATCCTGCCTTACATCGCCGTGGTGGCGGCGTTCTACCGCGCCCGCCAGATCGACGGGGAACGCAGTCGCCCGTTCAAGGTTGCCGGGGGCGACAGCGCCGCCCTGGGGATGAGCGGCTTGTGCATGTTCCTGCTGGCCATCACTGCGCTGCTGTTCATGTACGTGCCCGGCAGCGGTTTTGACTGGCCGGTGGTGATCGGCTCAGTCACTTGCATCCTGCTGGGGGAGGTGGCGATGCGCTATGCGGAGCATGAACGCCGCCGGGGTTAAACATCCCCGTATCGGCGGGATTTTCCTCCCTGCTGATCGCAGCTTGCGACCTTACAGCCGATTGCGAAGCTCCACGACATTGCCCTCGGGGTCGCGCAGGTAAAGTGAATTACCGAAGCCCTGGGCGCCGTAACGGCGCTCAAAGGTTCCCGTCGACACGCCCTGTGAGCGCAGATAGCGCAGAAGCTCCTCTTCTTCCCGGGCTTGTATCTGCAGGCAGAAATGGTCCATGTTGTTGGCGCCCGAGGGTGGCCCGCCGCCGGCTCGACCCAGCTCGCTGTCCACGTCCACAAGGTCGATCAGGGCACTGCCCGCCCGCAGCTGCTTCAGGCCGAGCTCAGGCGGCAGCTCCCTTTCCAGCTCACAGCCGAGGACAGTGCCATAAAAATGCAGCATTTCATCCATGCGCGAAGTGCGCAGGACAACGTGGTCCAGCCCCAGCACAGCTATCATCGAGCCGCGCCCTCCAGCGACTTTGCGCACACTAGCCCCCGGCCTCCTGCACATGTTTGTGCACCAGCGCCAGGAACTGCGGTGTCCGGCCAATATCTTCGAACACGGGGTCTCCCTCCTCGTCCCGGGCGATCACGCGCTCGCCCTCAACGTAGGGAAACCTGGCGACGACCTCATCCAGCGCGGCCAGCAACAGGTCCGCAATGATCTGCTCGCGACTGCGTCTCGGGTACATCTCCGCCAGTGCTTCGATTTTTGCCGCGTCCTCTATCGGGATACAGACACGATACTGCTCCGGTGCCAATTCACCAGAGGCATCCCGATCCCAGCGCTCTATCAATTCGTCGATTCTGTTCAATGATCAACTGCTCTCTATTTTAAAACCCAATTTCAATACCACCTGGAAGTGCCCGATATCGCCGTCGACGATATGGCCCCGGGTCTCGACGACCTCGAACCATTCGAGGTTGTTAACAGATTTGGCGCTCTGTTTGATCGCGTTCCTGATCGCATCATCAATGCTGTCTCTCGACGATCCAACGACTTCAATCTTCTTGTATGTATGATGGTCTGACATACTGTCTTCACTCCTCTGTGCTGTTCAATCACCCTGAGTGTAGACCATTGCCGGGCAGCCTCAACATCCGCGCCAGGCGTCCGACCTGGAGTGAGTACCAGGCAAGCTACTCCACCATGGCCACCACACGGGCCGGAGCCGCCGAGGCGCCAACCAGTTTCAACGGCAACACCGCCACCTTGAACCCATGGCTGGGCAGGGCCGCCAGGTTTACCAGTTGCTCCATCTGCCAGTAAGGCCTGCGCTGGCCGACCCGATGGCCTTCCCAGAACAGGTCGTCGCGCTGCTCCCGCTTCGACTGGCTGATCTGGTAGTGAAACGGCAGGTCCCATCCCCACTGGTCGATACCCATGACCGTGCAGCCCCGGTCTATCAGCCATTCGGTGGCCTCGGCGCTCATACCGGTACCTTTTTTCCAGTATTCTTTCGTTCCCAGGTACTGGTCGCGATCGGTGCGGATGAGAACAATGACGCCAGGCTCTACAGACGCACCGGACTGGGCAACTGCGTCTTCCATATCCGCCGCGGTAATCACCTCGCCGTCCGGCTTGTGCGACATATCAATCACCACACCCGGGCCGATGCACTCGTCCAGGGGGATCTCGTCGACCGTCCTGGCCGGGTGCTGCTGGTCACCTTCGCCGGAGCTTGGCCCATAGTGCCAGGGGGCATCGATATGGGTGGTACTGTGCACCCCCATCCTGGTAATCGTGTCGTCCGCCCAGCCGACAAAATCTTTCGGCATCAGCCTGAATGGCAGGCCCAGAAAGCGGACCAGCCAGCGCGCGTGGCGGTGCGGTTTGTGCTTGATCTTGACCTTCATGAACGACGGATCGCCGGCATTGTATTGAATGGGTTTGGACAGGTCGATTACCTTCATCTGGCGGGCTCGCTGGCGTTACGATCAGCCCGCAAGTCTAGCATCATGGGGATCCCGGGCGCAGAATTTCCACCTGTCTGCGCACCAGGAATAGCGCCGCATCGACGATGAATTAAACCAGATGCGGCGATTCCAGCCCTGGCGATACCTAATCCCCGCCACGCGTGGATTATCCGGGCCCAACGCGCTTACAATAGCAGGCACTTGAGCAAATCGGCATGAGATACCGTTTATGAAGCGTTCTGGCTTTACCGCGAGCCCTCGCCGCCTGGTCCACCTCGGACTGGCAGTGGCAACCATCACCCTGGCCGCCTGCAGCACACCCGGCGACCGGGTCACAGCGAACTGCAACGGCACGGAGGTCAGCCCGGAACGGCTGTTTCTGCAGCAGCTGGGTAGCGATCGCGCAATCATCAAATGGCGCGGCAATGCCAGCGGCGGTGCGAGCGCGGATCAGCTGTGTTTCGGCAAGGACAGTAATGCCCTGCCACTGAGTTCCCTGACCAGGGCAAGTGAGACCGGCCTGGGCCATAGGGAAGCGGTGCTGGAGGGTCTCGAACCCGAGACCACCTATTACTACTCCATCGGCGGCGCAGGCACGGCGGCGCCGGGCCAGTCATTCCGCACTGCCCCGGTGGCGGACAGCGCTCCCGTCGACGGCAACACCCACATTCTTATCGTCGGTGATTCCGGCACCCCCTCAGAGGGGGTCAGCGAAAAACGCCCCGGCGGCAAGTACCCCGGCCAGGCCGCAGCCGTACTCAAGGGCTACCAGCGCTATGCGGCGGCCCAGGGAGGTGAGGACCTGGACCTGTTCCTGCTGCTGGGGGACAACGCCTATGAGGCGGGCACGGACGCGCAGTGGCAGCTTGCCTTCTTTGACCTCTACGCAGATATCATCAAGCGCACCCAGACCCTGCCCACCATTGGCAATCACGAAATGGGCGTGGCGAATATGCTGTTGCCTGGCTACCTGATGTGCGAACTGATGCATGTAGCCAGGGAGAACTGCGGCGACAATTTCGACCCCCCCGGGGACCTGCACCCGATGGCCACTGCCGGCACCAGCACCTCGTCCGATCCTGCCAGCTACAGCTCAAATGGTAGAAGCGCCGAACCCGACGGCACCAGCATGCCCTATCTGGACATCTTCAGCCTGCCTACTCGCGGCGAGATGGGCGGGGTGCCCAGCGGTACCGAGCAGTATTACTCGGTGGACTACGCCAACGTGCACGTGGTCAGCCTGGACAGCCAGCTCAGCGCCAGGGATGCCACCGCCCGCGACACCATGAAGCGCTGGCTGATTGAGGATCTGTCAGCCAATACCCGGGACTGGACCATCGTCATTTTTCACCACCCACCCTACACCAAGGGCGCCAATCATGATTCCGACGATGTCGGGGGCAGCTCCGCCGGCGCCACTATCGACCGCCCCGAGTGGGATATGCGCAACGAGTTCACGCCGGTATTCGAACAATACGGGGTAGACCTGGTCTACAGCGGCCACGCCCACTCCTATGAACGCTCCTACTATCTGCAGGGCCACACCGGCACCTCGGACACCTTCGACCCCTTACGGCATGCGGAAACAGTAGCGGGCCGCCCCGCTACCGGTCGACCCGCGGACGGTGAAACCTACCGGCAAAAAAGCCCGACCAGCGGCAACCTCGACGACCGGGTCGTGTACACCGTGGCCGGCAGCTCAGGCAAGGCAGACAAGGGTGGCGATCAGCTCGGTATCACCGCTGACGACGAGTGGTTGCGCCACCCCGCCCACGTGATACAGCCGCTCGCCAGCAGCCGGTGCCAACATGACGCCGGTTGCCGGGAGGGCCTGCGCGGACTCGCCGTGCTGGGTTCGGTGGTTGTTGATGCTGGCCGCAGCAGCCTGAGGGCGCGCTTTATCGACACCCATGGTGATGTGCTCGACGAGTTCGTGATCCAGCGGTGACCCCGATCAAAGCACGCATCGTCACCGGCTTGCTGGCAATGTTGGCAGCGGCAGCCACGCCGGCGATATCCCACCCGGGAGCCGGTTCGGCGATCGACCACTACAGCCACGAGCTTGAGCACCGGCCGGGAGACCCCTCTCTCTATCTCAGGCGGGGCGTCGCCTACTCCAACAACGGCGAGTTCGACAGGGCGCTGGCAGACTTCCAACGCGCCCAGGCACTGGGCGACCCGGTGCTGGCCGATTTTGACCTCGGCGTAGTGCACTACCGGCGCGGCGACTTTGCCGCCGCCCGCGCCAGTTTCGACCGCTACCTTGCCCGCTTCCCCAACCACAGCGCCGGCCTGGAATACCGGGCCCGGCTGCTGCGTGACATGGGCGACTACAGCGCCTCGCTGGCAGACTTCCGCCGGGTATTCGCGCTGCAGCCGCAACCCAATCCCGGGCACTACATCTCCGCGGCCGACATGCTGTCCCAGGGCGGCGATGAGGGCATTGCCAGGGCCCTGGCCATCATTGACGAGGGCACGGAAAAAATCGGGCTCACACCCCAACTGCAGCAACGCGCGGTCGCGCTCGAAGTCACCCGCGGTCGCTGTGACCTTGCCATCCAGCGACTGCAGACCCTGTACCCCATGCTCGGGGACTCACCATCCTGGACGGTATCGATGGCCGAACTGAAACAGGCCGGCGGCGAAACCGCCGAGGCCGAACAACTCTTCCACCGCGCCCGGCAGCAGCTGGATTCCCTGCGCAAGACGCCGGCCCGGGAAGCGCTGGCCGAGCGCATCACCGTGGCCGGCACTGCCGCGGCGGCCTGCGACGCAAGCAAGCGTTCCTGAGCTCTCCCGACGTTTAACCTCCCGGGAATAACTGCTGGCGCGGGCCTGGGCCTGGCATCCAGGCACGCCAGTGCTGGCGTGCCCTTTCGGGTCAAGCCTCGCTGTGCGCACAAATTTTTCCGGCTGTCCACGGTTTCCCGCCGCCACCGGGCAGCGTATTATTCACTCCCTGACGCATAACATCCTCCAGGGGTGTCCATGGAATGGTCGCGCGTCTTCCTTTTCCTGTTTCCATCAGCGGCAAGTGCAAGGTCTATGAACAAAGTGCTATTCGGAAAACGCATGTGGGCCATACTGCTGGCCACGCTGCTCATCTTCGGCGGTCTGCTGGGCATGCAGTGGTTCGGGCGGATGAAAATGAACGAATCCATGGACAATATGCCCGTGCCCACCGCTATCATTACCGCCAGCGAGGCGGGGACCGCCCGCTGGCAGTCCGCAGTGAGCTCAGTGGGCACGCTGGCCTCTATACAGGGTGCGGAGCTGGCCACCGAAGTGCCCGGCACGGTGCAGGAGATTTTTTTCGATAATGGCGCCGAAGTCAGCAAGGGCGACATTATCATGACCCTGGACTCGGCTCCGGACCGCGCCGAACTGGCGGCCCTGGAAGCGGCCAGCGAGCTGGCCCAGATAGAGCTGCGGCGGGCCAACAGCCTGGCCGCCCAGCGCAATATATCCAAGTCGGAGCTCGACCAGCGCGCCAGCCAGGTCGACCAGGCCCGGGCCCGGTTCGAGGCGCAGAAGGCCCGCATCGAGCAAAAGACCCTGCGTGCGCCCTACTCCGGGCGCCTGGGTATCCGCCGCTACAACGTGGGTGACTATGTCCAGGCCGGCGACACCTTTATCGAACTGCAGTCGCTGGCCAAACTCTATGTGAACTTCACCCTGCCCGAACAGTACAGCCGGCAGGTGGCTACCGGCATGCCCGTGCAGGCGACGTTGCAGGCCCTGGGCGGCGAAGCATTCGACGGCGTGGTGACCGCCATTGCCCCGGTGGTAGACCCGGAGACCCGCAACTTCGCCCTGCAGGCGACCCTGGTCAACCGCGACGATCTGCTGCGTCCAGGCATGTTCGCCAGCCTGAACCTGCCCCTGGGTGGCGAGATGAAGCGCGTGGTGGTACCGCAAACCGCCATCGCCTACCGCCCCTACGGCAACTCCGTCTATGTCATCAAATCCGCCGGAGAGGGCCTGACCGTGTCCCAGCGTTTTGTCACCCTGGGCCCGGTGCGCGGCGACATGGTGGCCATCGAGAAAGGCCTGCAACCCGGTGAGCGGATCGCTACCAGTGGCCTGTTGAAGCTGGACACCGGCACGCCGGTGGAGATCGACAACTCGGTCCAACCGGCCAGCAGCCTCACCCCCCGCCCGGATAATGGCTGACCATGAAATTCACCGACATCTTCATCCACAAACCGGTGCTGGCCACCGTGATCAGCCTGTTCCTGGTGGTACTGGGCCTGCGCGCCGCCAGTGAACTCAACGTACGCGAGTACCCGCTGATCGAAAACGCCATCGTCACCGTGTCCACTGTCTACACCGGTGCCGACGCCGAACTGATCAAGGGCTTCATCACCACGCCGCTGGAGCAGGAGATCGCCACAGCAGAGGACATCGACTACATCACTTCCAGTTCCAACCGGGGGATCAGCACCATCACCGCCCATGTGCGCACCGGCGCTGACCCGGACGAGGTGCTGACCCAGGTGGTGACCAAGGTCAACAAGCTGCGCAACGAGTTGCCGCGGCAGTCGGAGAACCCGGTAATCACCCTCGCCGTGGGCGAGCAGGTGGGCAACATGTACATCTCCTTTACCAGCGACGAGTTGCCTATCAACCGCGTGGCGGACTACGTCATTCGCGAGGTGGAACCCAAGCTGACCACCCTGCCCGGTGTGCAGCGCGCCACGGCGGAATCCTCGGCGGTGTTTGCCATGCGCATCTGGCTTGACCAGGAGCGCATGCGCGCCCTGGACGTGACCGCCGGCGAAGTTCGCGCCGCGCTGGAGGCCAACAACGTGCTGTCGGCCGTGGGCGGCTCCAAGGGCAGCATGGTCACCGTCAACCTCAAGGCCAACACGGACATCAGTACCATTGAAGGCTTCGAACAGCTGGTGCTGCGGGAGAAGGACGGCGCCATTGTTCGCCTGGGGGACGTCGCCGCAGTGGAACTGGGTAACGAGAGCTACGACAGTTCCTCCATGTTCATCGACAAGGAAGCGGTATTCATCCAGGTAGACGTGGCCACCGATGCCAACGCGCTGGAGGTTATTGCCGGCGTGCGCGATGTCTACTACAACGTCATCGAGCCCCGCCTGCCCGAGGGTATCGACAGCGCTATCAACTACGACGCGACGGTCTACATTGAAAACGCCATCAACGACGTGCAAGCCACCATCGTCGAAGCCATGGTGATCGTGATTGTGGTGATCTTCCTGTTCCTGGGCTCCATGCGCTCAGTGCTGATTCCCGCGGTCGCAGTGCCGCTGTCACTGATCGGCGGGCTGTTCCTCATGCAGCTGATGGGTTTTTCCATCAACCTGCTGACCCTGCTGGCCATCGTACTGGCCATTGGTATCGTGGTGGACGACGCCATCATCGTGCTGGAGAACATCCACCGCCACATCGAGGAGGGCATGGCCCCGGTGGACGCCGCCCTGAAGGGCGCCCGCGAACTGGCCTGGCCCATCGTGGCCATGACCACCACCCTGGTGGCGGTGTACCTGCCCATTGGCTTTATCGGCGGGCTTACCGGCACCCTGTTCACCGAGTTCGCCTTTACCCTGGCCGGCGCGGTGCTGATCTCCGGGCTGGTGGCCCTCACCCTGTCGCCAATGATGTGCGCCAGAATGCTCAGCCGCGATGCCGGCAGCAACGACAACAGACTGGAGCACTGGCTGGACCAGCGCTTCGAGGCCCTGCGCCGGGTGTACCAGCGGGACCTGAACCGGGTCATGGATGATCGCGCCGGCATGATCGTCTTCGGTGCGGTGATCCTCGCCTCCTGCTACTTTCTGTTCCTGCGCTCACCCTCGGAACTGGCGCCGCCGGAAGACCTGGGGCTGATTTTCTACATCGCCGAGGCCGACCCCCATGTCACCCTCGAGTACATGGAGACCTACACCCACGAGATAGGCCAGATAACCCGCGAGACCGCAGAAATCGACGTCAATTTCCTGTTCAATGGCACCGGCCCCGGTGGCTCCGGCAGCACCAACGGCGCGTATGGCGGCTTCATCTTCAAGCCCTGGAGCGAGCGCCAGCGCAGCTCCACGCAGGTGCTGGAGCAAACCATCCAGCCCCGCACCCAGGCCATCGCCGGACTGCAGGTAAACGCCATCAACCCGCCGCCGCTGCCGGTTGGGGGGGTGATGCCGGTGGAGTTCGTGATCAACACCACGCTGGAGTACTCCATTCTCAACGACAGCGCGCAGGAGGTACTCAAGCGCGCCCGGGAGAGTCGCAAGTTCATTTTTATCGACCAGGATCTGAAGATCGATAAACCCCAGCAGGAGGTGCTCATCGACCGCAACAAGGCGGCCCTGCTGGGCGTGGACATGCAGACCCTGAGCGCGGACCTCAGTGCCCTGCTGTCAGGCAGCTACGTCAACCGCTTCTCGATGAACGACCGCTCCTACAAGGTCATCCCCCAGGTGCAGCGCCAGCAGCGCCTGACCACCGGGGACCTGCGCAACTACTATACTCGGACCCGCAGCGGCAAGCTCATCCCCCTGAGCACCCTGGTGACCCTGGAAACCAGCGTCGTGCCGCGCTCGCTAAGCGGCTTTCAGCAGTTAAACGCGGTCACCCTCAGCGGCATACCACGGCCAGGGATCGACCTGGGCGAGGCGCTGGCCACCCTGGAGGGCATCGCCGACGAGGTACTGAGTCGCGAGTACAGCGTGGATTACGCCGGCCTGAGCCGTCAGTTCAAGACCGAGGGCAGCTCGCTGGTAGCGACCTTCTTCTTCGCCCTGCTGCTGATCTACCTGGTACTGGCGGCGCAGTTCGAGTCATTCCGCGACCCGATAATCATGCTGGTGACGGTACCGATGTCAATCAGCGGTGCGCTGCTGTGCCTGAACGCACTGGCCATGTTCCAGGTCACCGGGGCCACCCTGAACATTTACACCCAGGTAGGCCTGGTCACCCTGATCGGAGTGATCTCCAAGCATGGCATCCTGATCGTTGAGTTCGCCAACCGGCTGCAGGACGAGGGCATGGCCAAGCGCGAGGCCATCGAGGAAGCCGCCTCGGTGCGCCTGCGCCCGGTGTTGATGACTACCGCCGCCCTGGTGCTGGCCATGGTGCCGCTGCTGATCGCCACCGGCCCCGGGGCCTCGGCGCGCTTCTCCATGGGCCTGGTGATCGCCTCCGGCATGACCATCGGCACCCTGTTCACCCTCTACGTGCTGCCCGCGGTATATATGTACCTGGGACGGGATGTGGCGGCGCGCCAGTCCTAGAGGCCCCTCGATCAGCGACAATCACCCTCTACCAAACTACAGATCAACGGTCACCACGGGAAAAGGCGTTTTCGGACTGCAGGCCATGTTCAAGCGCGTGGCCCGCGAAGCTGGTTCGGCTGTGCGCGAGGTATTTCACAAAAATGCCCCACTGAAACTGCCCCCGACGACGGCAGGACGAACTTCGGTTTTTGGGCCACCCCCGTCCACGACGAGAGTACGCGGGTTCACAGCAACTCCAGGGCCCGGCGCAGGTTGCCTTCGCAGCTGGCGATTCGCTCGCGGGCGGCAGCAGCGGGCAGGTTGAGTAATTCGCTGACGATCGCCGTCTTCAGCTCGCCACCACAGCGGTCGAGCAAGGCATGGGCCCGCTCTTCATCCACTCCAGTGATCTCACGAAGTATCACCAGGCTGCGATAGGCGAGCTTGCTGTTGGTCGCTCGCAGGTCGACCATCAGATTGCCGTAGGTTTTACCCAGCCGCACCATCACCCCGGTGCTCAGGGTATTGAGTACCATCTTGGTGGCGGTACCGGCCTTGAGCCGGGTGGACCCGGCCAGCACTTCGGGACCGACAACCGGGGCGATGGTGATGTCAGCGTGAGCCTCGATCTCCGCCCCGGCATTGCAGGTGAGGCCGACGGTTGCGGCGCTGACACCGCGCGCGTAGGCCAGCCCACCCAGTACATAGGGTGTGCGGCCGCTCGCGGCGATACCGACTACGGCGTCCTGCTCGCCCAGGCCAATCTCTGCCAGCTGCTGCCGGACCAGATGTGGCGAATCTTCCGCCCCCTCAACAGCGTGCAGCATGGCCGCGTCTCCGCCGGCAATCAGGCCGATGACCTGCCCGGGCCGGGTGTTGAAGGTAGGCGGGCATTCCGCCGCGTCAAGGACCCCCAGCCGGCCTGAGGTGCCCGCTCCAATGTAGACCAGGCGCCCTCCCCGCTGCATGCGTTCTGCGATCACGTCGACCGCGTCTGCTATCGCCGCTTCCTGGTCGGCAACAGCGTTTGCCACCAGACTGTCCTCCCGGTTGAACAGGCGGACCAGTTCCCGCGTCGAGAGCTGGTCCAGCAAGGTCGAGTTCGGGTTGCGCGATTCCGTCGTCAGGTCCAGATCCATGGCTGCTCCCTGCTGTCCTCTGCACTGCACACGGGTGGCACCGGCGCCAACTGACCCCCTCTGGGTGACATTATCAATGGCCCGTGCCACTTCTATTATAGCGAGCTCGCGGCGACGAAAAACGGCCAGTTGCTCACTGGCGTACGGGTAACAGAGGTCGATGCTCATGCGGGCACTGTTGCAGTCTTGCCCCCCAGTGTAACGAAGCATGCCGCTATAAGAAGTTGATAACTATCGGTGACTCCGATGAATCGGCCGTCAGCGCACGGGCACGTCGAAATAACGCTCGGGAAAGGGCTCATCCACCAGGGTAAAGTGCCACCACTCGCCAGGATAGTTGCGGAAACCGTGCTGCGCCATGACACTGCGCAGCAGCAGGCGGTTGGCGCGGGCCGGCGCGCGTATGTCCGCATTTTCGGTATTGGAAAGGGGGTCGAAGAAATCCCAGGGTGTACCCATATCGAGCAACTGGCCACTGTCGGTGAAGTACAGGGTAAGGTCTACGGTGCTGCCGCGGGAATGGCCGGATTTAGCAGCGATATAGCCCTCGGGCACCAGTTCCCCCTTCGCCAGCTTGGGGTAATAGGCCTGCCTGCCCTGTTTGTTGCCAGGATCTGCAACCCAGCGCATGAAGTGATCGACGGCCCGTTGCGGCCGATAGCAATCGTAAATGAGAATAGCCAGCCCAAAGCGCGCAAACTCCTCCTGGGCCGC
Source organism: Seongchinamella sediminis (assembly GCF_003457605.1). Taxonomy (GTDB): domain Bacteria; phylum Pseudomonadota; class Gammaproteobacteria; order Pseudomonadales; family Halieaceae; genus Halioglobus; species Halioglobus sediminis. Next base: position 36,952 of record NZ_QRAN01000013.1, on the reverse strand, counting down.
CGCCAGGGCCTCGGCGGCCGGTGGCGTCAGCAGGCAATTCGGCGCCGTGTAACCGTCCACCGCTTCGCCGACGAAATTATCGCTGCCGGCGTAACGTATCTCCGTGCTTATCTGCGGGGCGTAGTCCTTGATATTCACCAGCGCTTCGCCCGCCAGGGCGGACATGCCGAAGCAGCTTAAAAAAAGCGGAAAAAACAGGGCTTTCAGCATCGAGGGCCTCTCAGTGTTGTGGTCGGTCTCTCCGATAAGCTCGCACACCTCACCCCGAACGGCATGAACTTGCCGTCAGGCAGCTGCCACGGGGCCGGGGTGGTAGCGGTCAATTGCGCCAGTAGGTGGCGACAGCCTCCATTGCGCTGATCTTGTCAGCCAGCGGCACTGCGGCAGGCACGTCCAGTGGCCACGGCATCAACACCACGCCGCGCACACCCATCTCGGTCAATTGCCCCACGTAAGCGTCGGACAGCGCCTGGGAGGCGATCACGTACGTCTGCGCCCGGCCCTCAGACAACTCGTCGAGCTGCGCCAGCAGCGGACGCAGTTCCTCTACCGGGTGATTCATGCCGATCCAGCCCGCGTTGTCAGCGGCGCGCCGGATGGCGGCAGGGGAATTGCCGCCGACGAAAATCGGCGGCGCCTGTGCCGGGCGCGGGCTCAGGCCCACCTCATCGAAGTGGTACTGCTCGCCGTGGTAAGTAAACAGGTCGTGGCTCCACAGCCCCTTGATCACATCGATGGATTCCACGAAGCGCTTGCCGCGAGTGGCCGGATCGTGGCCAAGCAGGGCGATCTCGTCGCGATTCCAGCCCGGGGTCATGCCCAGGGCGAAGCGGTTGCCGCTGAGGTCGGCCAGGGCACCGACCTGCTTAGCCACGGTAAACGGGTCGCGCATGCCCATCACGTAGGCATAGGTCATGAAGCGCAGGGATTCGGTGACCGCGGCCATGGTGGCGGCAGTGGTGATGGGCTCAATATTGGGGATCGCGGGGTCGTAGGGAATACCGCGCAGCGGATGACGGCTCTGCTGCTCCCTGGGCAGCGCCACGTGATCGGACAGGGCGATACCGGCGTATCCCAGTTGCTCTGCCGCGCGGGCAATTTCCTTCACCTCGACGCCGTTGTTGGTTTCGTGAAACCAGGCCAGCCAGTACTCCATCGTCCCTCTCCCTCTGCCGCAAATCTGTCAGCTAGTGAGGCAGGATTCTAGCGCAGGCCCATCACAGGGCAAGCGCTGCGCGCCCGCTGGGCGGTAGAATCTCTATCCCGGTCTAGCTGGCCAGCCAGTCCGGGACAGTCGCCGCCGCTACAGCCGAAAGCGCTCGCGCAGGAAGCGGGCAATGCCGTCCTCGTCGTGGTGGCCGATGACCGTAGTAGCCGCAGCTCGCACCGCCTCTTTGGCATTGGCCGGGGCGTAGCATTCGTCAGCGGTGGCGAACATGGACAGGTCGTTGTCGCTGTCGCCGAAACAGACGACATTGGTCACCGCGAGCTCCTCCTTGAGCACGGCCACCGCGCTGCCCTTGCTGCCGGCGCTGTGGTGCACGTCAACCCAGTACAGGTCATTGCCCTCAATCGCGTTGCCCATGTAGGCCACCAGGTGCTCGTCGTCCGCCACCAGGGCAGTAACCGCCTCGATAGCCGACCGCGGCCCCAGCGCGCTGATATTGGTCAGTTCCGCGTCGCCGGGAAGCGACGCCGCCGGCAGTACCGGCAGGCCGCGATCGCTGCTGATCATGCGGGCCAGGCGATGCTCTTCCTGGGTCTGCAGCGGCGGGTGATATACGGCGTGACGGCCGTCCGGTTCCAGGGTAAACAGAAACGGGGTGACGCCACGGGAGAGGAAGGCCTCCAGAATGTGACGCACCTCGTAAGTGGTGAGCAGATAGCGATGACTGTAAGCCGCATCGCCCGGGTTCCAGATGACCACGCCGTTCTTGTAGACGTGCGGCAGCGCAAAGCCGTTGTCGCGCAGCAGGTCCCTGCTGGCGTGCAGGGTGCGGCCGGTTGCGACGGTATAGGCAATGCCCTGCTCACCCAGCATGCGCAAGGTGTCGCGGGTGTAATCAGACAGCCGCGACTCCCGGTTGAGAAGCGTGCCGTCGAGGTCGAAGACGATAAGATCCATAGGCGCAGTCAGTTCCTTCCCAGGGCGGGATCATACACTGCCTGCGCCGTGATCGCCTCAATGCACCGGCTGCATTGCCAGGCTTTCGGCCACTGCCGCCAGGGCGCTCGGGTTGAGGGCGAAGGCCATGTGGCTGGAATCGACCTGCACGTGCTCGGTGTAGGGCGAATCCGGCAGCCGCGCAATCTGGGCGCCGACAATGCCGTCGCGTTCGCTGTAGATCACCCGAGTGGGCACCGCCGGCTCGGCGGCCTTGTCCAGCCAGCTGTCGAAATCCTGCATCTCCAGGGGCACAGTGCTGCCGCTGAGGCGGCGCATGAGCATGAACAGGCTGGTGCCCCGCGGGTCGCCGAACGGCGAGCCCAGGGTAATCACCCGGCGCGTCAGTTCCGGCACCAGGCGCGATGCATCCAGTGCATACAAGCCGCCCATGCTCCAGCCCACCAGGCTGACTTGCTCGCCCGTTTCCCGGTGGATGTCGCGGATGCGTTCCACCGCCTCCTCCACCATGCGCTCGCGGAAGCGGGTGGCGTCGTCCACGCTCTGGATACGGTTCTCCAGGCCTTCCACATTACGCCCCAAGCCCAGGGCGAAGGGGCGGTAGCCAATGCGCTGCAGGAAGTGGCGCAGGACTCCCGTGGAGCCGTCAGCAGCGCCGTAGCCGGGCATGACCAGTACCGGGTGGCCATCGCCGCCGGCGTGCTCGCGGACCAGCCGCCGCAGCCCGGTCGCCAATCGCAGGCCCTCGGCGCCGGCGCGGCCAAATTCGGACAGGGCAAGGCCAATGGGCGGTGGAGTGGGTACCTTGTTCACATTCATTCTCCTACAGCAGGTAAGGGATCAGGACCTTGCGATCCGCGGGGTAGTCACTGAACTTGTCGCGATACCACTGATGCACCTGGAAAGCACGGGGCACCAGGTTGGCCGCGCTCACCAGCAGCACGAACAGGGCGCCCGGCGACCAGGTGGCGATGGCGAAGCCGGTAAAAGACAGCAGCTCGGTGAAGTAACTGGGATTGGTGACATAGCGGAACAGGCCGCCAGTGGGAATCCGGTACACCCGTTCGCCGCTCTCCACTTCCCGGCGGCTGCGCAGGTTGCGAATGATGGCGTCGGAGTGCACATTCATAATGAAACCAAAGGCATAGATCGCCATGCCGATGAGGAAACGCGGGTCAGATAGCCACTCGGGGGTCAGGTGGGTGGACAGGTGCGAGATGAATACCGCATTGAGGTAGCCGTGCAGCGTGGTCACCAGCCAGCCGGCGACCACCACCAGCAGGCCAAAGGTGCCTTTGGCGCCCTTCGCCACGCGCATCAACAGGGGAAACACGAAACCGCGATTGCCATAATGCACCAGCCATACGCCGAGGAAGATCATCGGCACCAGCTCCGTGGCGTTCTGCCCGTGCAGGTAGAACCACAGGAAGCTGAGGGTGGCGGGCAGCTCCATGAGGAACCAGCCCAGCCGCGGTGACAGCGACAGCCCCACCCCCTCGGCGCCGAAGCGGCCGTAGGGGGCCCTGGACATGAATGCGCCCACCAGGATGACCCCGGCGTAAATAAAACTCCCGATCAGGACCATGCGATAGCCCTCGGCCGACATCAGCCATTCCATACTGTTCTCCTTGCCGTTGTTGCAGCGGCGATAAGTGATCAAATCGACGAGCTGTTACGGGGGTAGAGGGCTGGCTGGATCAATGCGGCGGAAAAATGCCCTCTCCCGGGAGGCGTGGTTTAGATAGTGCGACCCCAGGGGGCGCTGCGGTCCCCGTTTACTCGCTAGAACCGGGGGGGGCTCGCCAGGCGATGGGGCTGGGCTGCGCGCTCTGCGGCCGGCGAAAACAATGCCCGGGCAGGCTTGACTTGCCCCCCCAAATTCCGGAAAATGCGCGCCTCTTCGGGACCCCGGTCCCATTGCTGAAGTGGCTACGTAGCTCAGCTGGTTAGAGCACAGCATTCATAATGCTGGGGTCGGTGGTTCAAGTCCACCCGTAGCTACCACCTATTCCGGGCTCTTCCCCATTAAGGGGGGATGGGCCGATATTCATTAAACCCGATTCATTATGCCATCCCACCCGCAGTGGGTTGGCTCTACCCAATTAACAGGGGACGAGCATTCATCCGTACCCGATTGATAATACCGTCCCACCCACAGTGGGTCAGCCAATCCTTGGAAGAAGACGGTATCTATACTTCAACTCCATCTCTTTAACCAGATTTCAAACTCTGAGGGTTTCAATCTATATCTGGCGATATTTCCCTCATGCAAACCAGTCAGTTCCGTCTCCACCATTTCCATGAAGCGCGCTCTGTCTTGCTCCACAATTTCTCGTCCTATGAACTGCTTTATAGCTGAAACCGCCTCGCGCTTGTTTAGAGCGGAACGGACGATATTGGAGACCAGCTGAGCGATGAATTCCCGGTAACGCAACCGAAACGGGTCGGGATCACCGAGTGATTGACGGGCCGCAGAATAGCGGGCGCAAGATCTCTCATAGGCCCAAACGAAAACATCAGCCAACAATTCAGTGCGGTTGAGCTCATAGATGCCTAGCAAGCCGTCACTGTAGGCTTTCTCAGGTACATCGACAAAAGAGAGAGGACTCAGGTTTTCTCGAATGAAAGGAATGTTTGCTGCCAGGCGAGATACGCGTTTGTTCACGTCGTCAAAAGCTTGCAGATAAGGCAACTGCACCATGGCGAAGAATGCCTGCTCGAAAGGATCTTTGATTGCGTCTGCCTTGTATAACACCTCATCAAAACATTCATTTATCAACGCGCCGCCTTGCAGCGGTTGAAACACGCTTGCACCAATGCCGACCGAGTGCTGCCTCAAGCGGCCGCAGGCAGCAGGATCTGGCAGCAGGTTTTCTGAAAGCAGCGCGTGGAGGTTACATATGGTGTATCGGTTAAACCCCGTATCCGCCGCTGACTGCACGAGTAATTCAATGGCTGCTTTATGGTTCAGGATCATCTGGGTTTCCAGCGCATCCCTGCCCTCGGCGCTATCACCCAATTCGATGAGCCGTTCAGTTTCAAGTAGGGAATAGGTGTTTCCCTCAAGACGACTGGAATTCCACGTCAGATCGATCAACAGCCTGTTGTAGATTTGCAAGGCATAGGTTCCCGCTGCGAGTACACCCGCTTGGGATTGACCGATCTCCAGTAAATGTTTACGCACTTCCCCTGGCAGGTAGAAAGTGCGATTGGGCTGATAAGTTCGGATAAAGTCCCGGTTGTAGCCCACAGGGCGCCTATGCTGAATGGGTTGCCTCACAAGTCGTTTAATCTCTGCGCCGACCTCTGAGATTGGAGTATAGATCTCGGCCTCGGGGATTCCGCTCGTCAAACTAAGCTGTGTTCCACCTACCTCAATGTTTACATCAGTACGTATAGCTGGAACTTTGTATCGACTACCACGCCCTCCCCCTTCGAGAAGGAGTTGCTTCCTTTCCACCAGTACGGCCAGCCGCCGTTGCAGTGTTCTGCGGTGGATCTTTGGCTCTATAGCATCGCTTATCTCGTCAATAGAGGCGCCCTCTGGAAAGCCGCCAACGGCTCTCCGAATGGCTTCAAGTTCCTCTTCTGAGACTTGTTTGGGCATAGGCGTTATGTCGCATTTTCTTCAATTGCGACATATAAACGCATTTATCTGTCGCGATCAAGCTATTGCGACAAATAAAGCGTCGCGATTGGCGTACCGAGCTATAGGGGGTCGGTGCACCACTTGCGGGAGATTTGCGGGACCTGCTGTGATCTGTCGTGCACTGTGGTGCAGAATGCGCTGTGGGTGCTGGTGCGCCAGCCCGGTCGATTTAAGCCAATAAAATCAATTGGTTAAGATTATCCAGCACGATTTCATAATGCTGGGTCGGTGGCCGGGACGCCGTATCGTCAAGCCCACCCGCAGCCAACACTTCTTTAGTATTTTTTCTCTATTATTCATAAGCTTGGCAGCTCGGGGATCTCCGGGGCGTGTGCATGAGCTTATAATCTGCCCGCATGAACAATAAAGACAGCAGGCCTGCTCGCCGGATTTGTACACTTACCCGCAATAATTCGGCGAGGAGCAGAATGAGTGAACAAACAGGATTTTCGGGTAGTGGTCATTGGCGCGGGCATGGCCGGGATGCTCGCGGGCATCAAGCTGCAGGAGTCGGGCTTTCATAATGTCACCCTGTATGAAAAGGCCGATCGGGTAGGCGGCACCTGGCGTGCGAACAGCTACCCGGGTCTGACATGCGATGTGCCCTCACACCATTACACTTACACCTTTGAGCGCAACCCGGATTGGAGCCGTCACCTCTCTCCCGGTGGGGAAATCCAGGCCTATTTCGAGCAGGTGGCCCGGAAATACCGGCTCTACGAGCTGATCGAATTCAATACCGGGGTCGAGCGGGCGGATTTTCGCAATGGCCGCTGGCATCTGGAACTGGAGGGTGGCCGCAGTGATATCGCCGATGTCGTGATTGCCGCTACGGGGGTGTTACACGTTCCGAGCTATCCCGGATTCAGGGGCATGGATCAGTTCAAGGGGGCCATGTTTCACACTGCGCGCTGGGACCACGATGTGGACCTTGAGGGCAAGCGCGTCGGCGTGATCGGTATGGGTTCCACCGGTGTCCAGATTGTCTCCGCGCTCAGTGACCGGGGTATCGACGTGTCCCACTTCGTGCGCACACCGCAGTGGATCATGCCGGTGGAAAACGGCCACTACTCGGAACAGGAGCGGGCCCTGTTTCGCGCCGACCCGGATGCCCTGAGCGAGGCCATGGATTTTGAGGGCTACGCCGCCGCCGTCGAGGCCTACACCGATGCTCTGACGGACCCTGCATCGGAGGGCTCCAGGACCATGAGCCAGGCCTGCCGGGATAACCTTGAGCAAAGTATCCCCGACCCGGCACTGCGCGAACAGCTGCGACCGGACCACGAGCCACTGTGCAAGCGATTGATTTTCTCCCCCGACTATTATCAAGCCATCCAACGCGACTGCGCGCACCTGGTACGAGCGGACATCGACTGCTTTGAAGCCGGCGGAATTCGCACCGCCGACGGGGTTCTGCACGAACTGGACGTCATCGCCCTGGCGACCGGCTTTCAGGCCGATCAGTTCATGCGGCCGATGAAGATAACCGGGCGCAACGGTATGGACCTGGAAACCCTGTGGGCCACCCGGCCTGTGGCCTATCTCGCTATCTCAATGCCCGACATGCCCAACTTCTTCATGCTGAACGGCCCCAATGGCCCGGTTGGCAACTTCTCGCTGATCGATATCGCCGAACACCAGTGGGCTTATATCGAGCAACTGATTGATAAAATTTATACGGGAGAGTGCCCCGAACTCTGCCCCTCTGTGACTGCTATGGAGGATTTTGACCGGGCGCGCGTCGCCGCCGCCAAGACCACCATCTGGTATACCGGGGGCTGCCAGAGCTGGTATCTCGATGCAGAGGGCGTGCCAGCCAGTTGGCCCTGGAGTTACAGTCGATTCGTTGCGGAAATGAAAACGCCTCGCTGGGAGGCCTTTGAGTGGGGCACCGGTGATTCGTCCCCGGCTGTTGCCTGAGCGCCCCGCTGCACGCTCAGTCCCCGGCTGCACTCTCCGTTCCCCGGCACCAGGCCGAAGGCGTCTTGCCGGTCCAGCGGCGAAAGGCCTTGCGGAAACTGTCGCTATCCTGGAATCCCAGTTGCAATGCCGTTTGCGCGACAGATATACGGCGCTGCAGCAAATCCTCGGCGGCCTCGCGCAGGCAGCGGTCACGAACCTCCCGAAAGCTGGTGCCTTCCTCGGCCAGTCGGCGGCGGAAGGTTGAGAGCGGGTAGCCCAGGCTGGCGGCGACCTGCGGCTGGTTGGGTACCGCCTGGGCTTGTTGCACGGCAGCGCTGATCAGGGCCGCCGTCTGGCGCGCGGGAGAGGCATTGGCGGTCTCGAATACCGCGCAGGGAAAATAGGCGAAAAACCCGGAAAATTCTCCTTTCCTCGCCACCACCGGCAGGTCCAGCTGGCTACAGTCGTACTCGAGATAGGTGACCTGCCCCTCGGCCAGAACCGGGGCATCGAACAGGCGGATAAACGGCAGCAGGTCGGCCCGTGATATGGCACCGATGCCCACCCGGGTGGCCGCGGCGCGGCCCCCGGTAAGCCACTGAAACAGCTGTTTGAAGGCAAACAGGCCGGAGATGTCCACCAGGCTGGCCAGTGTGGTGCGCTGCCTGCGCCTGGCGTCGAGGGTAAACCGGCAGCGTTCCCCGCTTCGATTCAATGATAAGTGCCCTGCCCCGGAATGTATCTTGGAGAAGTTCACAATAAGCTGCATGGCTTCAGCCAGGAAACCGGCTGTCAGCGCCGTGCGGCACATGATTTCCACCGCCTGGCGATCCATCGGTGGGTTTGCTTCCGCGCCCGCGGCACGACTCTCGAGCAGTTGGAGGGCCGCGAGATACCACTGGTAGAAGCCGCTGCTGGTGCGCGCCCTGGCGCCGGGCGGCGAGGGGATCCCCTCCGCCTGGAGTTCGTTTTCTATCAACTCCACCATGGGAGCGAAGGCATTGACCGGCGCGGGTGTCGTCACAGGCAGTTCGGGGACCAGGCGCGAATGAACAAAAAGTATAGGCACAGTGGACAAATAAAACCAGCGCGTCCGGGGTCGGTCCGTTAAGCTGTCCGGTCTCAAACAGAGTTTGCTGGTAATGGAGTTTGTAGCGGTGGAGAACGTGAAACTGGTCGGCGGCGTGGCGGTGATCACCGGCGCCGCCTCAGGGATCGGCGCGGCGATGGCGCGTTACGCAGTGCAGGAGCTGGGTATGAAAGTGGTGCTGGCCGACATCAGCCGGGCGGCCCTGGATCGGGCCAGTGCCGAACTGGCCGCCCTGGGTGGCGACGTGTTGTCGGTAGCGACCGATGTCAGCAAGCCAGAGGCGCTCGACGCACTGGCTGACCGGGCTTACGGGCAATATGGCCAGGTCAACCTGCTGGTCAATAATGCCGGCATCGAACTGCTGGGTTTCAGCTGGGAACTTCCCGCTTCGCAATGGGAGCAACTCCTCGGGGTGAACATTCACGGCGTGGTGCACGGCGTGCGGGCGTTCCTGCCCAGGATGATAGCGAGCGCTGAGCCGGCTATTGTGGCCAACCTTTCCTCAATCGCCGGAATCAGCATTGCCCCCTTGCAGGCATCTTACGTGATGAGCAAGCACGCGGTACTGGCGTTCAGCGAATGTTTGCAGCTGGAACTGGCGATGAAGCAGGCCAGCATCCAGGTATCGGCGGTATTGCCGGGACCGGTCAAGACAAAAATTTTCGCTGCCCTGGACGAGGCCACCGATCCGGCGGTGGCGGAACACCACCGGCAGATGGTGGAACTGCTGGACCGCAATGGTATGGGCCCAGAAGAGGCGGCAGAGACGATTTTCCACCAGTTGCAGGATGGCCAGTTCTGGGTGTCGACACACCCGGAGCTGACCCGGGCGATGGCGCAGCAGCGTGGCCACAGCCTCAGCTGCCTGGCTACCCCGCAGCTTGATGCCAACAGTGCATTCAACCTGGAGTGATACCGGGGCAAACCTTATGGCAGGCAATTCCCCCTGGTCGTAAACACAGCGAAACTCCCCATGAGCCAATACGATATTGATCCTGCCTACCTCGGGTTTCCCAACATCCGCTACGTCCACAATCGCTGGTGGCTGCGCGCGATCAGCATGGTGCTCAGGGTGATGCGGATCAATCATCGCTGGGATGATGATATCGAGGTGCGTAAACATCGTGTAACGGGTGTGGACGCAAACTCGATCCGGGTGCTGGAAATCGCCAGTTGCGAGGCGGGCAGAAAGGCCCCGGCAATTGTCTACCTGCATGGCGGTGCATTTTTCCTCACCTACGCCGGGCTGCACCTGGACAACGCCCAGCGTTATGCCAGAACAGGCCAGTGCCGGGTTTTCCTGGTGGATTATCGTCTCTCTACCCAGGCTCCATTTCCCGCGGCCCAGGATGACTGCCAGAGTGCGCTGGAATGGGTGCACGACAATGCGGCGGCTCTCGGCATTGATAAAGAGCGACTCCTTGTCGCCGGCGACAGTGCCGGTGGTTGCCTGGCGGCCTCCTGTACCCACATGACCCAGGATCGCAACCGACACAGGGGCGAGGCAATTAACATCAGGGCGCAGCTGTTGATCTATCCGGTAACCGACTGCGAAGCCAAAACCGCATCGGCGAACAGCTTTACCGATACCCCACTGTGGACCCGCGATGGCAACAGGTTGATGTGGGATTTGTACCTGGGTCAGGGCGCCCAGCCGAGGGGAACTGGGGGAGCGGGCATTCCTCGCTACGCCTCTCCGGCCCATCGCGAAAGTCTGCAGGGACTGCCGTCGGCTTATATCGAAGTGGCCCAGTTCGACCCCCTGCACGACGAGGCCTGTGATTACGCCAGGGCCCTGCAAGCGGACGGGGTGCCGGTCCAGCTTGTAGAGACTGAACATACTGTGCACGGTTACGACGCCGTCGATTGCGACAGGACAAGAAAATACATGGCGCGGCGGCTCAAAGCGCTGAAGAATTTTCTCCAGTAGCGGCTACAGGCCCGTTATTCGGGCCCTGGCTACCACTTCTCTCAGGTTCGGCTCTATCGGCTCGTGTCGTGGGTTCCCGTCAGCTCGTGAGGCGGGCCGGCACGCGGGTGATGATGTCCGGGTCTATCTGTTCGGCCGCCTGCTTCAGCTCGCACAGGGCGTGATTCCAGATGATTTCGTGGATGGCCTCGGGAAACAGCAGCGAAAAGGTTCGCCAGAACGCCTTTTGCGGCAGGCTTTTGCCCATCGGGTAGTTGTAGCTAAGTAGAACCGAGAGTCTCGAACGGCCTCCTGTCAGTGGCTCGATCTGGAACAGGAAATTGCCCTGGTCGGCAAAGCCACCGTGAACCTTGAAGTTCAGGGTTTTGGTATCCTGGGCTGGTACCTGGACGATGGCAAAGCGCAGGAGTCCGCCGAATATCCGGTAATCGACTATGGCATCTCCCCTGTGGAAGCTTCCCTGGCGCCGCTGAATATTAACCATTCGCGGTCTCAGAAAGGGTCTGTCGGGCTCGCCGAAGCGTTCGAGGACAGGCATCAATTGCATCGGCGTCCGCTTGACTTCGATGCTGTACAGGTAGGTGTGGCGGCCCGCCTGCAGATCAGGCAAGGCGGCAAGCCGAGCTGCCTTCTGTTCCCGATCTACGACCACGGGAAAGCGCCCAAGGCCGCGCCAGCGCAGATCGAATACAGCTTCCCAGAAGCTGGCGCGCAAAGTGACCAGCAGGCCGTAACTGAATATCTGCCACAGCGTGCGAGGGGCCAGCATCCGGCCGAGGATACGCCGGTAACTTTCGTCCCCGCTGGAAATTGCCCAGAGGATTCTCTCGAAGTGACGCTGGTGATGGGGTTTGCGCTTCTGCTCACTCGAGTAGGTCTGGTACAGCACGCGACTGAGAAAGCGACTGCAGAAGAAGATACGATACAGGGCAAATATTATCCTCGCGTAGTGATTGTCTCTCCTGAACCGGTTCAGCGTGCGCCCGTAGCCCCTTCTCAGGCTCTTCCGGTCGAGTCCTTCATCGACAAGTGTGGCTGCCAGTGAACGAGCCATCGAGTGAGCGGAGAGAATGCCGTCCTTGTACTGCCGGCAGGTGACCAGGTCCCCCACGGCCGCGACTCGCTCGCCGGTCGGATGTCGAGCCGATCCCACCACGATGCAGGGATTGCAAGCACAGCGGATTGTCAGTGAGCAGTCTGCAGGCAGCGATCGCCGAATGCGGGGCACGGCGAGAAAGCGGCGTATGACCTCGAGGTTGTCCTGGTGGCTCACGGCGCGATCAACGCTGCGACCGATGAGGCTGACTGTCAGGTGTTCCGCCTTGGGCAGTATGGAACACATCACCAGGTCGAGGCCCGCTTCGGTACTCTCGATGTAATGCAGTTCCCCAACTCCCGGGTCGATCCCGCCCCCGGGTCCCAGTAGTTCAAATATAAGCGCTTTCCTGAGTCCCGGGGGCTGGTACCCCGGACAGAGCTTGATAAAAAGCGTAGTACCGTCCCGCTGGCGCCCCTGTGCAGCAGCACCAGGGTTGACCCCGGTAGCAAACACCACAAAGTCGGCAACGACAGTACGCTCCCGCCCTTTCTCCTGGAAGGCCAGTACCGGTTTGCCTTCGTGGTCGCGGGCGACCCCTTTTATTCCGTCGCTGACTATTGTCGCGCCACGACGCTCGACAATCTCGAGCAGCAGTGCGTCAAAGGCCTTGTGGCGAGGACCAGGGCCGCGGTCACGCGGGAGCGTGCCTCGATAGACTGACAACATGGTCCTGTCATCTGGCACCTTCAGAGGCAGGTGCTTCCATCGACCCTGCAGTATGATGGTGTTGATCGGAGCCTGGATCACCGCCGGTGGTAGTCGAATCTGCAGGGCTTCCAGGGCATCGTGCAGCCTCGGTGACACCCCGCCTGCGCATTGCGGGCAACCGCTGTAGGCGACTCGTTGGTCCCGGATTCCGAGACGTCTTTCAAAGACGAGGACATTCAACTCCAGGTGCCGGCGTTGCGCCCTTTCAAGTAGGTGCAGGGCGGTGAAGGAGCCCGCCGGGCCGCCACCTACAATGACAACAGTGTCGCCATTTTCAAGCTGGGTTTTGACCTTGTCCATAACCCACCTGCCACTTTACTACCTCCCTTCCTATAGAGTGCTACTGTGCAGCACCTGTGCAATGACACGCATCAGTAACAGGGTAAATAGTCGGTGCCAACCGGCTGAGCAGGCAATGTTGAACGATTTCGCACCGGCCTCGCCGCAGTGAATAATAGCCAGCGCTTGCATATTGCCGCGATAGTCCGGGTATTCGGTGGCAATTCTTGCCCGATAGAACAGCTTTTCCAGTTCACTCATCTCCGGCGCCCGTGCAAGATACACGCGCCCGCGGGCTAACTATTGCTAGCCCGCGCCGCTTGTGAACAAGGGCGCCGGAAGCACCTGCTAGGGCCTTACCTTGAACAAGCCCAGCAGGGCCGCGGTCATCCCGCTGACGCCGGCAGCAATGGTTGGTTCGGCATCGGGGGCAAATTTCGCCGAGTGCAGGCTGGGCAAGGTGAGCTGGCCCGCTTCGGCCGCTGCCATGTTGGCGGGACTGACGGTACCCAGCCATACGATATTGCCCGGCACCTGTTCTTCGGTACGGCCATAGCGGGAAAAGTCCTCGCCGCCCATGACCGGATCAAGTTCCACCATGGCCGACTCGCCCAGCGCTTGCCGCACCAGACCGGCCACGGTACCGACCAGGGCCGGGTCGTTGTACACGGCCGGGGTGTACTCATCCGTTACCGTAACCAGGGGCAGGCGATCCTCCGCCATACCGGCCGTGCGCGCAACGCCATGGCTGATCTCTTCGATCCGCCTGAGCAGCATGGCGCGGGTGGCGTCTGAATAACTGCGCACGGTGAGCTGCATTTTCACCTCGTCGGAAATGATGTTGTGCTTGGTGCCGCCGTGGATGGAGCCAACCGTGATCACCGCGGAGTCCAGCGGTGACAATTCGCGACTGACGATTGTCTGCAGACCCAGCACGATCTGCGCCGCCATCAGCACCGGGTCGGTGGTGGTGTGCGGGTAGGCACCATGACCGCCTCTGCCGTACACGCTGATATCCACCTCGTCGACGTTGGCCAGGGCGTAACCGCTGACATAACCGAACTGCCCTGCGGGCAGGGTAGCGCTGACGTGCAGGGCGAGATTGGCATCGGGCACGCCGAAACGCGGGTACAGGCCGTCCTCCAGCATGGCCAGGGCACCGGCGCCGAGTTCCTCGGCCGGCTGGCCCACCAGCAACAGGGTGCCCTGCCACTCGTCGCGGCGGGCCATCATCTGGCTGGCCACCCCCAACAGCACGGTCATGTGTACATCGTGACCGCAGCCGTGCATCACCGCCACCTCGTCACCGGAGGGAATAATGCCGGTGGCTTCGCTGGCAAAGGGCAGGCCGGTATTCTCCGGAATCGGCAGGCCGTCCATGTCGGCGCGGTACATCAGGGTCGGGCCGTCGCCATTCTCGAGTTTCGCCACCAGACCGTGGCCACCGATGCCCGTGCTGACAGCGTAGCCCATGCTGGACAATTCCCGGGCCAGGTAGCGGGCAGTCTGCTCTTCCTGCAGGGACAGTTCGGGGTGGCTGTGGAGGTGTCGGTAGTGAGCCAGCAGCTGCGCGTCGGTCAGCGCTGCGGACTGGGCGGTGAGGGTTAACAGGCCGAGGCTGGCGATAACCAGGCGCAGGATATGAGGCATGAATAACTCCTTATCGAAGGCGGCCCCCAAGGGAACCGCCTTCTACTCAGGTCCTCCGGCACTCAGTACTCGTAGTTGAGCTCCAGGCCGTAGGTACGTGGCTCACCGTACTGCTCGGTGATGAGGCCCAATGCGCCGCCAAAGTTGATGCTGAAGGTGGGGTAGTCATCATCGAGGAGGTTGTTACCCCACAGCGAGACGCGCATCATGCCATCGCCAACCGGTATCTGCTCCAGACTGAGGCGTGCCGTGACCAGCGTACGCTGATCCATCATCTGGTGTGGGTAATTAACCGGGGTGTCGCCCACCGCTCCAGTCCACAGTGCAGACTCCGCCCACTCATCCGCCCAGTTGGCCTGGAGGAAGCCGGTGATTTCGCCGTATGAAGTATAGGCAAAGGTGTAGTCGAGCGAGACGTTCAGCTGGTTGGAGGGGGAGGTGCCGCGCAGCGCGGCTTTCGCTCCATCAAGACAGGCGATTGGCGAACCATCCGGGTTGAAAGTACAGGTGTCGGGAAACTCTTCAAAGTCACCGTGCACATAGCTGTAGCCCAGGCTGGCGATCATATTCTCGAACGGCACTACGGTGATTTCAATTTCACCGCCCCAGCGGTCGGCCTCACCGGCATTGCTGGTCAGGCTGGTTTGCGCACCGGTGGCGCTGGCCTTGATCTGGCTGACCTGCAGGTCCTCGTACACATAGGTATAGATCGCCCCGTTGATACGCAGGCGGTTGTCCCACCAGTCGCTCTTCAGGCCGATTTCCCACTGTTCGATGGTTTCCTCGTCGAACATGTTGCCGAACACCTCACCGTTGAAGTTGCCACTGCGATACCCGGTGGCGTAGCGCAGGTAGATATTCATTTCATCGGTGGCATCGTAGGCGATAGTGAAGTTGCCACTGCCGTTATAGAAGTTCTGGTCGTCTCGCTGGGAGCGAGCCGGGGTCACGCCGAAGGGGCTAACGTTTTCGCCATAATCCCAGAATACGTCCTTGGTCTCCTCGGTATAGCGCAGCCCCAAGGTCAGGGCCAGGCGATCATCGAGAACCTGCGGCCGCCAGGTTGTCTGGCCATAAATGGCCAGGGCCTCACTTTCCAGGTCATAATCCTGCGAACCAACGCCACCCAGCGGTGCCAGGAAAATCGCGTCGCGACGGTAGTTGGCCTCGTCCTCAAAGTAATACAGCCCCAGCGCGTAGTCCATGCGGTCGGTGGCGCCAATCATCTGGAACTCCTGGGAGAACTGTTCGTATTCCGAGCGAGTGTCCTGTTTGGTGTCGAAGGCGCCGACGGTATCTATGGCGTTCCACAGTCCGTCAAAAGGCAGTTGGGGAATCTTGGGATCAAAGCCACCGGTGGCACCGTAGAGCGCGCCAAGGGTCTGGTGCACCAATGAGGGGTAGGCACCCGCGCCGCTGGCATCCTGGCGACTATCTATACTCTCCAGGTCGCCGAACACGTAGGTTTCTACCTCACGGTAGCCAGTAAGCGATTTGAAGGTTACATCGCCCAAGGCGCCCAGGTCACCGGCATCCCAGGTCAGCGTCAGGGCGTGCCCATCCACCGTGTTATCGGACGTGGGGAGAAAGTCCGCGCTGGAATTAGACGACCTGCCCTCGCCTGCGGCTTCCGCTGCCTGGTAGGCGGAAATGGTCTTTTCCAGTGAGGGAATCCAGCGGGAACCGATGCGCGGGTCGGTGCCGGGGGTGGCCGCCCAGCCCCGGGCCTGCGACAGAATTCCCTGCAGCGCAGCTATCTGCGATACATTGCCCGCCGCGTCCAGGGGGTTAAAGGCGACAACAGGTTGGGCAGCGCCGGCTTCGTCGAGCTCACTATAATCGTAACTGTAGTCGGCAAAGAAGTTATCGGAGGGTGTCCATTGCAAGGCGATGCGATAGGCCTGGCGGTCGAGTTCATCAAAACCACCACTGCCGCCCACGCGACCGTACAATTCATCGCGCTTGCGCATATGGGCACCAAGGTTTATTGCCAACTCACCCAGGCCTTCGCCCACGGTACCGACAGCCGGCAGGTCAAGGGCGATTTTGCCGCTATAGTAGCCTTCGTTGCCGACGCTGCCCGTGGCACGTACACCGAACTCACCGCTGGGCTTGCGCGTGATGACGTTGACGGCGCCCGCCGTGGAGTTGCGGCCGTACAGGGTGCCCTGCGGCCCGCGCAGTACCTCAATCCGTTCGATTTCGGCCACGTCCATCGTAGAACCGACGATCTTGCCAATATAAATGCCGTCCACATACTGGCCCACTACCGGGTCGTTGGACAGGTTGGCAGGCGCGCCTGAAGAGGCGCCCCGGATCGAAATAGCGGTGGTGCCGCGTGAGCCCGGCGAGATATTGCCGCCGAGACCGACAACATTCTTCAACAGGTCCTGCGCGGTGGCAATGCCGCGGTTATCCAGATCGTTGCTGCTCAGCGCGACCAGGGAGATCGGCGTATCCTGAGCGCCCGCTTCACGTTTTTCGGCGGTGACAATCACTTCCTCCAACATCATGCCCTGGGCGTATGTCTGCATGCTGGAGGCCAACAGGATGGATGACAGGGTAAGTGCGATGGGATTTGGCCTGGGTGTTTGCAGTTTGTGCATGAGTTCCTCTCGATAGTTTTCTCACCGCGGAGTGGTGCCGGGGCGATTCTGTTATCAATAGCTTTGTTTATTATCAGTTAGCAGACACAAGTTAAACGCGAGTGAACTTATGCCCACACCCAAAGGTACACGCGGTATCGCCAGCACGCCATGCCTTTTCATGTTTATTTTTGCCGACTTTGCGGGGTGTAAGGCGGCCCTCTTGACAGGTTAATAAGCAAGCTTATAATACGGCGACTTAACAAGGCAGGGTAGCACCGTGGAACCACAGGCCACCGCCCAGTTCAGTTTCGAGCTGCACAGCGTCGCTCGGCTGATGAAACGCAATTTCGACCGCCGGGCCAAGACGCTCGGCCTGACCCGCGCCCGCTGGCAGGTACTCTGGCACCTCAACCGGGAGCAGGGCCTCAAGCAGGCCACGCTGGCGGAGCGCATGGACGTTGCACCGATCAGCCTGACCCGGCAGATCGACCTGCTGGAAGCGGAAAAGCTGGTGGAACGGCGCCGGGACGACAGCGACCGGCGCTGTTTCCGTATTTATCTCACGCCGGAAGCGGAGCCCGCCCTGGCGCAGTTGCGGGGCATGGCGGACCTGACCCGGGCGGAGGCGCTGGCGGGTTTCAGCCAGGAGGAAGAACAGCTGTTGCAGGATTTATTGAGCCGCATGAGGGCCAATCTCAGCGGCGAGGAGAACAATGGTGAGCAAAGCTAGAACACTGGTCACCCCGCGCCGGCTGGGTTTCGGCGCCGGGATCGCGGTGGCCACCGCCGTGGCCCTGTGGTGTGTATTGAGCGGGCGCGGCGCAGTAGTGACAGAAAATGCCTACGTCAAGGCGAACAAATATTCCCTGTCCGCCGACGTGGCCGGCAGGATCGCGGCGGTACCGGTGCGCCCCAATCAGTCCGTGAGCCAGGGCCAGGTGCTGGTGCAACTGGATGACACCCCGTTTCGCATTGCGGTGGCGGAGGCGGAGGCGCACCTGGCCCAGGTCAGTAACGACATTCTGGCGCGCCGCGCCGACTATGCCGAGGCGGAGGCACAACTGCAGCAGGCACGGGAAGACGCCAGCTATTTCGAGCGTAAACTGGCCCGCAATGAAAAGATGGGACCGGTAGCGGTTTCGGAGTCACAGCTGGACGAGGCGCGCCAGCAGCTCAGCGCGGCCCGCTCCCAGATCGCCGTCAACCGGCAGAAGCTGTCCCGGCTGAAAGCCGAGCTCGGCGGCGATCCGGAGCTGCCCGTCGAGCAGCAGGCGGACATCATGGTGGCCCAGGCGCAACTGGACGATGCCCGCTACAAGCTGTCGCGCACCACCCTGGTCGCACCGGCGGACGGTATCGTGGCCAACGAGGTGCCGCAGGTGGGCGAGATGGCTCCCGCGGGGTTCTCCCTGATCAGCATGATCGGTACCGCCGATGTGTGGGTCGAGGCCAACCTGAAGGAGACCCAGCTGGCCGCCGTGCGCCCGGGTCAGCCGGCGCGGGTGACCGTGGACGCCTACCCCGGCCGTGAATGGCGGGCGGAGGTCGAGAGTCTCAGCCCCGCCAGCGGCTCCGAGTTTGCGCTGATACCGGCACAGAACGCCAGCGGCAACTGGGTCAAGGTGGTGCAGCGCATCCCCGTTCACCTGCGCCTGCGCGGTGAGCCGGGCGCGCCCCTGCTGCGCGCCGGCATGAGTGCCCAGGTCAGGATCGACACCGCCGCCGGGGACGTGTTGGCCACACGCTCCACGCCCCGGGAGGGGCAGGCTGCGGTTCTCGCCGCCAGGTGATCAGCAAGCATGGCCATCCCGTGATGGTGTCGGTCAGCATCATGCTGGCCACCATCATGCAGGTGCTCGACACCACCATCGCCAATGTCGCCCTGCCCCATATGCGCGGCAGCCTGTCGGCGAGCCTGGACCAGATTACCTGGGTGCTCACCTCCTACATCGTGGCGTCGGCCATCATGACGCTGCCGGTGGGCTACCTGTCCCAGCGCTTCGGCCGGCGACAGATATTCCTCTGGTCGGTGACCGGCTTCACCCTCGCCTCCATGCTCTGCGGCCAGGCGTCCAGCCTGACGGAAATGATCGTCTGGCGGATGCTGCAGGGCGTCTTCGGCGCGGCGCTGGTGCCCCTGTCCCAGGCCACCCTGCTGGACACCTTCCCGCGGGAGAAGCACGCCTCGGCGATGAGCATTTTCGGTATCGGCATCATGCTGGGCCCCATTCTGGGCCCGACCCTTGGCGGCTGGCTCACCGAGTACTACAACTGGCGCTGGGTGTTCTACATCAACCTGCCGATCGGCATTCTGTCGCTGGCCGGCATCTACCTGTTCCTGCCGGAAACCCCGCGCCGCAGGGAGCGCTTCGACCTCCTCGGCTTCGCCCTGCTGGCCCTGGCGGTGGCCTCGCTGCAACTGCTGCTGGACCGCGGCGAGCACAGCGACTGGTTCGAAGCGCTGGAAATGCAGTTCTACGCCATCGCCGCGCTGCTGGGCCTGTTCCTGTTCATCGTCCACGCCCGCACCAGCGAGCGCCACTTCCTCTCTCCCGGCCTGTTCCAGGACCGCAACTACGTCGCCGGGGTTATCTTCATTTTTGTCGTCGGCGTGGTGATGCTGGCGACGATGACGCTACTGCCGCCTTTTCTGCAGCAGTGGAAAGGCTACCCGGTGGCTACCACCGGTCTGATCCTGATGCCGCGCGGCGTCGGCACCATCCTGTCGATGCTGATGGTCAGCACCCTGCTGCGCTTCTTCGACGCCCGGCTGGTGATTATCTGTGGCATGGGGCTGATCAGCCTGGCCCTGCACCAGATGGCCGGCTTCAATCTCGAAGTGGGCACCCGCGACCTGGTGGTGACCGGCATGGTCCAGGGCATGGGTATGGGCCTGGTGTTCGTGCCTACTTCCACCCTGGCCTATGCGACCCTGGCGCCGCACCTGCGCAATGAGGGCACCGCCATCTACAGCCTGTCGCGCAACCTGGGCAGCAGTATCGGTGTGTCGATCGTCATGTCCGTACTCACCCGCAGCCTGTGGGTCAACCAGCAGGAACTGGGCGCGCGCCTGCAGGTTTCCAGTCGGCTGCTGGCCGAGGTGAGCCCGGAGGAGGCCGTCACCACCCTGCCGGGGGTGATCCTGCAGGAGGTCACACGGCAGGCGGCGGAAATCGCCTACGTCAATGACTTCTACCTACTGACCTGGATCACGCTGGCGGCGATGCCGCTGGTATTTCTGCTGCGCAACCCCAGCGCTGAGCCGGAGCCAGCGGCCAACCCGCAGCCGGCACGCGCCTGAGCCCCGCTACAGGCCGGTTTCTCCAACCGGCCCTCCATGCTGTTTCCTGCGCCGCCTGAAAGCTGCAGTCATTGCATTCACGACCTTGAGTTTATGAAAAGCTGGTTTGTTGTACCAAACTGGTCTATATCAAAGGGTAGGTACTGTATTCGCGCCCGGCATCATTTGTTCCTGATTGAATTTGTGTATTAATGTGAAGGTCACTGTTCTATTGGCCGCGGGCGATAGCGAGCATAATTTGACCCATGGTGAGCGCCGGCGAGGGTGTTTCCCTCGCCCTGGCAACGGCAGGAATATCCTGGCGCTCGACCCGATAGAGTGATGACAGCGCCCGACCGCGGGCGCATCCCGGTAAAGCTGGTAGCTAAAACACAGAACAACACTGGCCCGAAGGAGCACAGATAACATGATAATTCGTCCAGGCAAGTGGGCGGGCAGCTTACTTGCATTGACTGGCGCGCTGGCGCTGGTGAATGCTGGGGCTCTCGCCACCACCGATGAATACGCCATGGAAATGGAAGGGGCGGCAAGCTCGCTGCTGCTGGATGCCGCGGTGGCGGGTGATCGCCTGGTGGTCGTCGGTGAACGCGGCCATATTCTCTATTCCGAGGACGATGCCGCAACATGGGTGCAGGCCCGGGTGCCGACCTCGCAAATGTTGACACGCGTATACTTTGTCAACGACGACATGGGCTGGGCCGTGGGCCACGACGGCAATGTGCTGCTGAGTGAAGACGGCGGCGTCAACTGGCAGGTGCAGCGTCCCGGCCTTATCGACCAGGCACAGATCAACGAGCAGCGCGCCGGCCGGGCAAGAGAGGCCGTCACCGAGCTGGAGCAGCAGTGGAGCAATGCCGAGGGCGACGAAAAGGAGGATTTGGCCACCGCGCTGGATGATGCCCGCTGGGTCATGGATAACGCACTGGAGAAGCTCGATGCGCGGGTTTACGCTCCCCCGCTGATGTCGGTCTGGTTCCTCGACGAACAGATCGGCTGGGCCTCCGGTGGCTACGGCAGCCTGCTCCACACCACCAATGGCGGCCGCCAGTGGCAGGACTGGGCCCATGAGTTGGACAATTCCGAGGAGCTGCACCTCAACGGCATTGCCGGCAGCGCTGACGGCAGTCAGTTATACATCGTCTCCGAGTGGGGCAAGGTGTTTCGCTCGCTCAATCACGGCCAGACCTGGGAAAGCGTGGAAACCGGCTACGACGGCAGCTTCTTCGGCGTGCTGATCAACCCCGCCAGCGGCAGCGTGTTCGCCTACGGCCTGCTGGGGACCATCTACCGCTCCACCGACCAGGGCGAATCCTGGGAGCCTTTGCAATCGAAAGCCCGCGCCAGCCTGTACGGTGGCCACGGTGCCGCGGACGGCACCCTGGTATTTGTGGGGCAGGGCGGTACCGCCGTGCGCAGTCGCGATGACGGCGACAGCTTTACTGTGCTGCCGCAGCCCACCCGGCGGGGCCTGTACGGTGTCGAGCGGCTCCCGGATGGCCGCTACCTGGTCGCCGGTGAGGGCGGCGGAAGTCTGCTGGTAACCGATGAGGGGGCACAATAATGGCCGACGACAACATTCACTACCCTGCGATTGAGGAAGCGCGCCTGCCGGAGCGCATGATTTTCGGTGCGCGCCCGGTGATCCTGGTGCTGTTTCTGCTGATTACCGCCTACCTGGGTTTCCAGGCCTATCACCTGCGGCCGGACGCCAGTTTCTCCAAACTGATCCCCCAGGGACACCCCTTCGTCCAGAAGATGAACACCCACCTCAAGGACCTGCGTGCCGGGGGCACAAGCCTCAAGGTATCGGTCGCCGTGGAAGAAGGTGATATTTTCAACGATGAGTACCTGTCTACCCTGGGCCAGATTGCGGACGAGATATTCTATATTCCCGGGGTCAACAAGAACGGGCTGAAGAGTATCTGGAGCCCGGACGTACGCTGGGTAATGGTGACCGAAGAGGGCTTCGACGCCGGCTCGGTCATGCCCCCGGACTACGACGGTTCCGAGCGCTCCCTGCAGCAATTGCGCATCAACCTGCTGCGCTCCGGCGTGGTGGGCCAGATGGTGGCGAATGACTTCAAGTCGACCATTATCGAGGTGCCCATCTACGATGTGGAGCCGACCACGGGGGAGCGGCTCGATTACCTGGACTTTTCCCGCGCGCTGGAAGAAAAAGTCCGCCAGAGTTATGAAAACGACAATATTACCGTCCACATCATCGGTTTCCCGAAGATTGTCGGCGACCTGCTGGAGGGGGTGGGAGCGATCCTGTTGTTCGCCATCATCACCCTGGCCATCACCTTCGTCCTGCTGTTCATTTACACTCGCTGCCTGCGCGCCACCGTCGCCCCACTGCTGACCTCGGTGTTCGCGGTAATCTGGCAGCTGGGCCTGCTCAACGTACTCGGCTTCGGCCTCAACGCCTATTCCATCCTGGTACCGTTCCTGATCCTGGCGGTGGGGGTCAGTCACGGCGTCCAGGTCATCAACGCTATCGCCCTCAATATGGACGTGGCGGGAAGCCGCCTGCTCGCAGCCCGCATGGCCTTCGCCAGCCTGTACATGGCGGGTATGACGGCGCTGCTCAGTGACGCGGTGGGTTTCATCACCCTGCTGGTGATTGACATCCAGGTGATCCAGGAACTGGGAATCGCCGCCAGTATCGGGGTCGCCGCTATCATCTTCACCAACCTGGTGCTGCTGCCGGTGATCATGTCCTACATCGGCGTGAGCAAGAATGGCATCGACCACATGCGTATCGACCCGCAACAGCGGCACAGGCTGTGGTCGCTGGTGTCGCGCTGCGCATCGCGCAAGGTGGCCATCGCGTCGCTGGGCATCGCTGCGGTGGGCTATGGTATCGGTATCTGGGGCGGCCAGTACATGAAGATAGGCGATCTCGATGCCGGGGCGCCGGAATTGCGTCCGGACTCCCGTTACAACCTGGACAATGCCTTCATCACCAGTAATTACGCGGTGAGCACGGACATCATGGTGGTCATGGTGGAAACCCCGGTGGAGTCCTGCACCAAGTACGACAACGTGGCGCTGGTCGACAAGTTCGACTGGTACATGGAGAACGTGCCGGGCGTGCAGAACGTGGTGTCCATGGCCGACGTTATCCGCCTGTCCTCGATGGGTCTCAACGAAGGCAATCCGCGCTGGCGCACCCTGTCACGCAACCAGCGGGCGCTGGATGGCGCGGCCGCCAACGTGCCGCGGGAATTGATGAATCTCGATTGCTCGCTGGCCCTGGTCGCCCTGTACCTGGATGACCACAAGGCGGAGACGCTGGCCTCGGTGGTGGCCGCGGTGCAGCGCTTCCAGCAGGACTACGGCAACGAACGGGTGAAGTTCAACCTGGCGGCGGGCAACGCCGGTATCGAGGCGGCCACCAACCAGGAAATCGCGGTGGCGCAGAAACAGATTCTCATCCTGGTCTACTCGGTGGTGGCGGCCCTGGTCTTCCTCAGCTTCCGCAGCTGGGTGGCCGTGGTCTGTATCATCGTGCCGCTGGGCCTGACCTCGGCCCTGTGCCAGGCGCTGATGGCCTACCTGGGCATCGGCATCAAGGTGGCCACGCTGCCGGTAGTGGCGCTGGGTGTGGGCGTGGGTGTCGACTATGGCATCTACATCTACAACCGCCTCACCTACTACCTGAAACAGGGGCTGCCGATGCAGGAGGCCTATTACCAGGCGCTGTCCACTACCGGGCGCGCGGTGGCCTTTACCGGCATCGCCCTGGGTGTCGGCGTGATCACCTGGATCATGTCGCCGATCAAGTTCCAGGCGGATATGGGCATCCTGCTCACCTTCATGTTCCTGTGGAACATGGTGGGCGCACTGTGGCTGCTGCCCGGGCTGGCCTACCTGCTGGTGAAGCCGGAAGCCGAAGATGAGGACTTGGGCATCCAGGCAGATCGTTCCTCGTCGTCAACGCCTGCCTAGCAGCGTGTAAAACATATTTTTTCAACTAGGGTAAATTGGGGTTAACAATGAAACTCAACACACAGCAACACAAACTGGTCGTCGCCCTGCGCGGCGCCGCCCTGGCAGGCACCGTCGCGGTCTGCGCGCCGGCCCAGGCACTGCAATTCGAGCAGGGTGACTGGCTGTTCAACGTCGACACCACAATGGGTTATTCCGCCCAGTGGCGCACCGAGTCCCGCGACAAGGACCTGGAGTCGGTGCTCAACGACAACGACGGCAACAACAGCTTCGATGCGGGCAGCATGACCTCGTCCAAGGCCAGCTTCATCCTTGAACTGGGCGGCTCGTACGAGGATTTCTCTTTCTTCGTGCGCACCGATGGTCACTACGACTACGTGTATACCGATGGCACATCGGACATGAGTCGCGATAACTATCTCTCCTTCAACAGCGGTATCCCGGTAGGCGGTAGCGTGGTACGCGGCGAATTCGCCCGCGGCACCATTGAGGAGCACGGCCGGCGCATCCGCCTGCTGGATGCGTTTGTCACCTACGCCTTCGATGTGGGCGACACCATGGGCGGCGCCATTCGCGCCGGCCACCAGGTGATCAGCTGGGGTGAGGCCACCTTCTATCCCGGTGTGAACGCGATCCAGAACCCGATCGACTCCGCCGTGGCGCTGGCACCCGGGGTAGAGGCCAAGACCGTGTTCCTGCCCACCCCCGCCATCGATTTGAAGTGGGATTTCAACTTCAACCTCAGTGCCGAGGTCTACTACAAGGAGGGCTGGGACGGGTCCACCCTGCCCGGTGTCGGCAGCTACCTGAGTTCCAGTGACATCACCGGCCCCGGTGCCGAGAACCTGATCTTTTTCCCGGGCGTACCTGCCAATGGCAAGGTTGGCGGCAAGGAAAAGCCCGGTGACAGCGATGGCCAGTACGGCGTGGCACTCCGGTATATCACCGACAACGGTACCAATTTCGATTTCTACTATACCGAGTCCCACTCCAATATCCCCAACGCGCGCGTGGATATCAATCTGAGCCGGTTCCAGGCGCTGGTAAACGAGACCTATGCCGAGGATGTGAAGATCTGGGGCGCCAGCTTCAGCACCAACGTCTCCGAAGCGCAGGTATATGCCGACGTGGCCTACTCCGAGAACATGCCTTTTGTCGACCTCACCCCGACGACCTATATCGACGACAACGGCGACGTCCACTTCGTGCAGTCTGACACCACACGCGGCCACTACTACCAGGTGATCGCCGGGTTCACCGACCTTTACACGGCGTTCGACTGGCTGTCGGAGCAGATCACCCTGCTGGGCGAGGTGATCTACCAGGGCAACAACCTGGGCGAGGGCTCCCTGTCCGAGGATGCGGCCGGTGCCCGCAACGGCGTCCTGGTCACCGACGACGCCTGGGGCTACCAGTTCCGCCTGAGCCTGAAGTATTTCCAGGTGATTCGCGGTATGGACGTCGACGTACCGATCACTTTCAAGCATGACGTGGACGGCTATGGCAACGGCATCGCTTTGAACAATGGCCTGAAGGAGGGTGTGAAAACCGCCTCCTTCGGTGTCACCGCCAACTACCTGAGCAACTGGACCTTCGACGCCAGGTACAACTGGTACTTCGGCAACGATGACCCGGCTGACAAGGTATTGAGCGATCGCGACAACTTCGCGCTCGATATCAAGTACCGCTTTTAACGGCTCGCCGGTCAGCGCGATACCGCACCGACCGGCGAACTACAACAGCTATGAAATTGTCTATAGTTAACCCGCAGCTCCCAGCAAGAGGTAAGTCATAATGCAGCAACACAAGCGTCCCATCGTGGCCGGCCTGGCGTCAGTATTCCTGAGCGCCGGATTCGCGCACGCACAACTCTCGGAAGAGCAGGCCAACAGGCTCGGCACCGAACTGCACCCCTTCGGCGCCAAGATCGAAGGCAATGCCGACGGCTCCATCCCTGCCTGGGAACCCAAATGGCTGGGCCTGCCCCCCGGCCTGGACTACGCGGGGCCTGGCGAGACCCGGCCCGATCCCTACAAGGATGACAAGCCGGTGGTCACCATCACCGCCGCCAACTACAAGGAGCACGCCGAACACCTCGGTGAGGGCCAGAAGGCGATGTTCGAGCGCTATCCGGATTACCGCATCGTGGTCTACCCGACGCACCGGGACTTCCAGGTCGACAAGGTGACCGCCGCGCGCACCAAGTGGAACGTGCCCAATACCGTGGTCGCCAACGGGGTCGATACGCTGAAGAATTACAACGGCGGCGTCGCCTTCCCGATCCATGGTGACAAGCCCGAGCACCTGCTGTGGAATATGCGCACCACAGCCTGCTACGAGTCCTACCACGT
Source organism: Seongchinamella sediminis (assembly GCF_003457605.1). Lineage (GTDB taxonomy): Bacteria > Pseudomonadota > Gammaproteobacteria > Pseudomonadales > Halieaceae > Halioglobus > Halioglobus sediminis. The sequence goes on along the minus strand of NZ_QRAN01000013.1, from coordinate 10,329 downwards.
GGCCTATGACGGCTACGGCGTGTTTGCCAACGGCGAGCGTGCTCACGACGCGGTGGATTTCTACCAGTCCAATCCCTTCAACAACCCCGAAAATCCAGTGGGGACGACGGAAGAGACCGTGGGCGACCGCATCGTGTGGACCTTCTCCACCCGCATTGCGCCACCGCGTAAAAAAGGCGAGATGACAGTGGTCCAGGACCCGATGGACTTCAAGGCCAACAGCCGCAATGCCTGGACTTATGACCCGGGAACCCGCCGGGTGCGCAAGGCGCCCGCCATCGGCTATGACAACCCGGACGGCCCCGGCGGCCTGCAGACCATCGATGACCACAAGGGCTTCAATGGCGCTTTCGACCGCTTCAATTATACCTACCTGGGTTTACAGGAAATCTATGTGCCGTTCCACAACTACCAGTTCAACAACAAGCACAACGGCACCCTGGACGATCGCCTGACCCTGCACCACCTGAACCCGGACTTCGTGCGCTTCGAGAAGCGCCGCGTGCACGTGGTGCAGGGCGACCTGGCGGAGGGCAAGCGCCACGCCTACAAGAAGCGTCGCTGGTATATCGAGGATGACACCTGGAACCCGGTGATGTCCGAGAACTTCGACGGTCGCGACAACCTGTGGCGTGTGGGCTACTTCCTGTCGGACTACAATTACGACAGTGAGTGCTACGAGAAGCACACCCAGGTATTCCACGACCTGCCGTCCGGTGCCTACGTGAGCAACTTCATCACCATCGACCGCAAGGAAACCGATCACTCGATCGACTACCTGGACAAGGACTACTTCACCCCCGCCAACCTGCGCAAGATGGCCAAGCGCTAGTAGCAACCGCGATACCAGCCCCGCAGCCTGTCTGCGGGTTTTTTTTCCGCGCTCCGGGGTCCCTGAGCGGCCACAAAATCGACTATCGCCGCCATTTTACTTGACCGATATCAAGACTTGCGCTGAACTGTAATAGTAGCATTCAGCATCAACCGACAAAATTCGTCGGGTATTTGCTTACCGCCACTGTCCCCAGGGGGAACAAACCATGTCTGATCAGGAACAAGGCGACAACGGCTCCGAGCCGATGATGCAGAAACTTCTCGATAACCCTTTCCTGCTGCTGTTTATTGGCGTCGCATCGCCGTCATTGCTTTACCTGGTGTGGGGACTGGCAGAGATTTTCACGATTCCCGCCCGTTAATAACAATTCACTGTTCTTAAAGAGGGACTGCCGATGTCCAGCCTGTCGCCCCCCGCCAAAAAGCTCTGGTGGAACGAGCCCATACACAAGTCCGAGTTGCTGTGGATTTCCCTGGTTTTTATCTGGGGCCTGGTGATGACCTTCATGATGCCCTACTGGCACGTGGTCGGTAAGCAGAACCTCGGCACCGAGACCTACAAGACAACGCCCAAGGCCTTCCAGGCGGCCACGGAAGCCTTCGTGGAGAAGTACGAGGTGCGCAAGGAGGGGCCGCGCAATGCCCCGGTCGTGGCCCCGCCCGCCGGCAGCGACGTCTACCTGATTGCCCGGCTCTGGGACTGGTGGCCGATCCTGGAGTTGAAAAAGGGGGAAACCTACCGTTTCCACCTCTCCTCCCTGGACTGGCAGCACGGCTTCTCACTGCAGCCGGCGAACATCAACATCCAGGTGGTGCCTAATTACGAGCACGTGTTCAGCCTGACGCCCAACGAGACGGGCGAATACTCGGTCATCTGCAACGAATACTGCGGTATCGGCCATCACCTGATGATCGGCAAGATTCACGTGGTGGACTAGGGGAAGGACAATGGTAAATACAACTTTCAGAACCTGCCCGGACACCGGCCTGAAGCTGCACGGCCCGGCGGAATCCCTCATCAAGGCCAACGCCGTGGCGGCGGTGGTGTTCCTGCTCGTGGGCGGCGTTTATGGCCTGCTGGTAGGCCTGACCCGCTGGCAGGCGGTGCACCTGCTGGGGGCCCAGGATTTCTACATGGTGCTGACGGCACACGGCCTCAACGTGCTGATTTTCTGGATCATTTTCTTTGAAATCGCGGTGCTCTACTTCACCTCGGCGGTGCTGCTGGGCAGCCGCCTGGCGACGCCGCGCTGGGCCTGGCTGGGCTTCGTGCTGATGGTGGTCGGCGCGGTCATGAACAACGTGGTGGTGCTGCAGGGTAACGCCAGCGTCATGATGACCTCCTATGCGCCACTGGAGGCGCCGCCGCTGTTCTACCTCAGCCTGATCCTGTTCGCGGTGGGCGCACTGATCGGTTGTTTCGTGTTTTTCGGCACCCTGGTGGTCGCCAAGGCCGAGAACACCTACCAGGGCTCCATCCCGCTGGTGACCTTCGGCGGCATGACCGCGGCCATTATCGCGGTGTTCACCATCGTCAGCGGCGCCATCATCCTGATCCCCACCTTCCTGTGGAGTGTGGGCCTGGTGGGCGAGATCGACGCCCTGGCCTACCGCCTGATCTGGTGGGCCTTCGGCCACTCATCGCAGCAGATCAACGTCTCCGCCCACGTGGCGGTCTGGTATGCCATCGCTGCCATCCTGTTCGGCGCCCGCCCCCTGTCGGAGAAGGTCAGCCGCACCGCGTTCCTGGTGTACATCCTGTTCCTGCAGATCGCCAGCGCCCACCACCTGCTGGTGGACCCTGGCGTCAGCGCCAACTTCAAGATGTTTAACACCAGCTATGCCATGTACCTGGCGGTGATGGCCTCCATGGTCCACGGCCTGACCGTGCCTGGCTCGATCGAGGCCGCCCAGCGTGCTCGCGGACACCGCGCGGGGCTCTTTACCTGGCTGCGCAAGGCGCCCTGGGGCAACCCGACCTTCTCCGGCATGTTCATCTCCCTGGTCGGCTTCGGCTTTCTGGGCGGCATCACCGGGGTGGTTATGGGGGCTGAGCAGATCAACCTGCTGATCCACAACACGCTGTATGTGCCCGGTCACTTCCACGCCACCGTGGTGGTAGGCACGACCCTGGCATTCATGGCACTCACCTACTGGCTGGTGCCGGTGCTGTTCCGCCGCGAGATCATCATGAAAGGCCTGGCGAAGTGGCAACCCTACCTCTTCGGGCTCGGCATGTGCGGCGTCTCCCTGTTCCTGATGGGCGCTGGCACCCTGGGCGTGCCGCGGCGCCACTGGGATATCGGCTTTGCCGCAACCGGGGGCATCACCCACGAGTTCCCGGCGGCCGCCTACACCATGCTGGCGCTCAACGGGCTCTCGGTAATCGTCGCCGTGATCGGCGGTGCGGCCTTCTGCGTCATCATTGTCGGCTCACTGCTGTTCGGCAAAAAGCTGGGCGACCAGAAGATGAGCGAACAGTGGATCGCCGATCCCGTTACCGACGAAGAGTACGCGGCGGACGGTGGCAGCGCCTTCGCCATTCCGGGCACCCTGGTACTGGCAATGGTCTTCTTCATCAGCTTCGCGCTGTACTACTTCATCAACTGGAAGTACCTGGCAGAGACCTGGGGTATCGCCTGACGGCTTATTTCCCAGAGCGGTTTACTATGCAGATGTATCTACGGCCGGCAATCGCCGGCCTTCTTTTGTCGCTGTGCGCCATGACGGCCACGGCCGAGTCCGAGCTCGGCCAGTTCAGCCGAGACGAGGCGCTGGCCTACAGCCAGGCGGCCATCGGCAACACCGTGAGCGGCATTGAACTGCTGGCCGCTGACGGCAGCCCGGTGCAGCTGGAGGACTACCGCGGCAAGCCGCTGGTGGTCAGCCTGATTTTCACCAGTTGCCACCATATCTGCCCCACCACCACCCGCAATCTCGACGAGGTGGTGTCCAAGGCCCGCGACGCGCTGGACGACGACAGTTTTAACGTGGTGACCGTCGGTTTCGACACCGCCAACGACAGCCCCGCCCGCATGCGCCAGTTTCGCAAGGACAACGCTGTGGAGGATCCCCGCTGGGACTTCCTCGCCGGCAGCGAGCAGCAGGTCGAGGCACTGGTGCAGCAACTGGGCTTTATCTACACACCCTCCTCACGCGGCTTTGACCACCTCATCCAGGCCTCGGTGCTCGACGCAGATGGCCGCGTCTACCGGCAGATCTACGGCATCGAGTTTCCCACGCCGCACCTCATCGAGCCCCTCAAGGACCTGGTGTTCGGCCGGCCGCGGGAGCAATCCGCCCTGGACTACCTGGGCAACCGCATCCGCCTGTTCTGCACGGTGTACGATCCCGCCACCGACCGTTACTATATCGACATATCCGTCTTTATCGGTACCTTTGTGGGTGTACTCGTCTCCATCATCTTCGGCTGGGCCCTGATTCGCGAGTGGCGGCGCAGCCTGGCAGCAGGCAAGCAGTGAAATCCGTGCTGAAAACGCTCTTCAACCGGCTGGACGACCTGTTCTCCGCCGCGTTTACGCCAAACTGGAACCCCATGTACCAGCTCGGCGCCCTGTCCTTTTTCTATTTCTGGATCGTGGCGATCACCGGCATCTACCTGTTCGTGTTCTTCGAAACCAGTATCATCGGCGCCTATGCCTCAATCGAGAGAATCACTCACGAGCAGTGGTATCTCGGGGGGGTCATGCGCAGCTTCCACCGCTACGCCTCCGCCGCCATGGGCGTGTGCGTCACCCTGCACCTGCTGCGCGAGTTCGCGATGGATCGCTACAGTGGTCCCCGCTGGTTCAGTTGGGTGTCCGGCATCCCGCTGCTGTGGCTGCTGTTCGCCTCCGCCATCGGCGGCTACTGGCTGGTATGGGATACCCAGGCGCAGTGGATCGCCGTGCGCACCGCCGAGTGGTTCGACGCGCTGCCCTTCATGGTGGACCCCATGGCCAGCAATTTCCTCAATGAATCCACCCTCTCGGACCGGTTCTTCTCGCTGCTGGTGTTCCTGCACATCGGCTTCCCGCTGGCCCTGCTGATTGGTATGTTCATCCATATCAAGCGCGTCACCGCCCCGCGCAGCAATCCTGCCCGTGGCCTGGCGGCGGGGACCCTGCTGGCAATGCTCGCCGTGTCCCTGTGGCGCCCGGCCCTGAGCCAGGAACCGGCCAACCTGGACCTGGCCGTTACCGAGGTGGGCCTGGACTGGTTTTTCCTCAACCCCTACCTGTTGATCGAAAACGGCGGCGCCGGCCTGGCCTGGGTGGTGCTGGTGGGACTGTCCACCCTGCTCACCGTGGTGCCGTGGCTGCCCTACCGCCGACCCGAGCAGGGCCCTGTTGCTGTGGTGGACCCGGACAACTGCAACGGTTGCGGCTGGTGTCTGGCAGACTGCCCCTACGAAGCCATCACCATGAAGGAGCATGACTACAAGCCCAACCACAAGCAGTCCGTGGTCAATGCCGATCTTTGCGTGAGCTGCGGCATCTGCGCGGGTGCGTGTCCTTCTTCCTCGCCTTTCCGCCATGTGGACGAACTGACTACCGGCATCAGCATTCCGGGCCTGCACATCAAGGAACTGCTGTCGCTGACCGAGAACCGGCTGCAATCGCTGGACGGGGACGCTCCAAAAATCATGCTCTACGGCTGCGACCACGGCAGTTTGGTGGAGGGCCTGGCAAACAACTCGGTGGCCTCGATCAGCATGCCCTGTTCGGCACTGGTGCCGCCGGCGTTTGTCGATTACGTTCTGCGCAAGGAACTGGCCGACGGCGTTATCATCAGCGGCTGCTGCGAAGGCGATTGTCACCACCGCTTCGGCAACACCTGGCTGGACCAGCGCTTTGAACAGGAGCGCATGCCGGTGTTGCGCACCCGGGTGCCCCGCGAACGCGTGCGCGTGCGCTGGCTCGGCGCCCAGGGCACAGGGAAGCTGGGGCGCGAAGTTGAGGAGTTCCAGGCCTACCTGCACCACGCCGAAGAAGAGGAGGCCTACTATGGCTGATCTGCGCCACTACGCGGCGCAGGCACTACTCTATGCCGCCTTCTTCCTGCCCATCGTCTACCTGACCCAGCAGCCGAGCTACCGCAGCCTGGGGCCCGACCAGGCCGTATTCAAGCTCGCCATCCGCCACGCGGGGAAGGTGATCGGCGAGTGCGTGCCGGTCAGTGGCGCGGACAACGCCAACCTGCCGCGCAACATGAAGGCACCGGAAATCTGTCCGCGCGAGCGCTCGCCATTGCTGCTGGAGCTGCGGGTGGACGACCGCACCCTGTACCGTGAGTCAGTGCCCCCGTCGGGACTGCACAACGACGGTGTGTCGAGCATGTACCGCCGCTTTACCCTGCCCACCGGCACCCATCGCATCGAATTGACCATGAACGACGACGTGTCCGTGGACGGGCCGACCTGGGAGTTGCAGCGGGAGCTGCAGTTGCAGCCCGCGCAGGTGGTGGTGGCCACCTTCAAGGACGGGCTTCGACTGCAGTGAACCGGGAGCAGGATTACAGCCTGGAAGTACCCGCCGATTCGCGGCGCCTGCTGGCACTTGGCTGGCTGTGGCTGTGCGTGCTGGCGCTGCTGGGGGCGGGTATTTTCTCGCTGCTACTGGTCGCCTCCCGCACACCCTGGATCTCCGACATCATTCCCTGGATCGACTTTTTTCACTCGGCGCTGGTCGTCCATGTGGACCTGTCGGTGCTGGTCTGGAGCCTGGCCTTCGGCGGTTTCCTGTGGAGCCTGAACCAGCGACCGGGCAGGGCCTGGCTGGCCTGGCTGGCACTGGCCACCGCCTGCGCCGGCGCCCTGGTGATCGTCTGCTCGCCCTTCGTGCGCGACGCCCAGCCCCTGATGAGCAACTACGTGCCAGTGCTGCAGCACCCGCTGTTCTTCGCCGGGCTGTTCACCTTCGCTATCGGCTTCAGTCTGATGGTGGTCAACAGCATGGTCTTCATGGCGCCGGTGGGGCCGTGGATGAGCGCCCGCGGCGCCCTGCGCTTCGGCCTGAATGCCGCGGCCATCTCCGCCGCGGTGGCAATGATCTGTTTTGTCTGGTCCTACCTGCAGCTGCCGGACTACCTCATGGGACGCTCGTTCTTCGAACTGCTGTTCTGGGGCGGGGGCCACGTGCTGCAGTTCACCTACACCCTGCTGATGCTGGTCTGCTGGCTGTGGCTGAGCCGGGAGGCCGGCCTGCAGCTGCCCATCACCCCGCGCGTGGTGCTGGTCATTCTCTTCGTCGGCCTCGCCTGCGTGTTCGTCTCCCCGCTGATCTATCTCGCCTACCCCGCGACCACGGCGGAGCACGTGCGCCTGTTTACCTGGCTGATGCGCTGGGGCGGCAGCCTCGGTACCCTGCCGCTGGCGCTGGCGGTGCTTTGGGCCCTGCTGCGCTACGGCGGCGACAACCCGCGCGAGTGGCTGGCCCGGTCGGCCCTGCAGTGTTCCCTGTTCCTGTTTGGCATCGGCGGCCTGATCGGCTTCCTGATCAGCGGCAGCAACGTCACCATTCCCGCCCACTACCACGGTTCGATCGTCGGCGTGACCCTGGCGATGATGGGCGTCTGCTACGTGCTGCTACCGCAGCTGGGCTTCCCCCTGCGCAATCTCCAGCACGCCATCTGGCAGCCGGTGATCTACAGCGTGGGCCAGTTGATGCACGTGGGCGGGCTGGTCTGGTCGGGAGGCTACGGCGTCCAGCGCAAGGTCGCCGGCGCCGAGCAGGGGCTGGATTCGATCGAGCGGGTGCTAGGGATGGGCCTCATGGGCCTCGGGGGCCTGATCTCTTCCATCGGTGGACTGCTGTTCCTGGTGATCGTTCTGCGTGCCCTGACCGGGGTGAAGAAAGCTGCGCAGCAGGCTGAACGTGGACAGTGACAGCGTCAGTATCAGCACGAAGAACACCACATTCCGCTGCGGCAGGGGCTCACCGTGCAGGGTCTCCATCAGCACCAGCAATCGGTCGCAGATAAGGTACAGGGCGATGCCGACGGCAGTGAACAGTAGTATTTCCACGGAAGTGCTCTCTTCTGGCTGGCTCAAAGTGAACGGGAAAGGATCATGACGCTAAACGATAACACAAGGCGCGCAAACTGGCAGGTTCTGCTGGGTCTGGCGCTACTGACAACGACCCTGGCCGGCTGCGGTGAACAGCGCTTCCAGGCGCCGCTGGCGACGGATTTCGAGCTGCCCATGCTGTCCGGCGACGGCGTGATGACCCTCAGCGAACACCGGGGTGATGTCGTCTATCTCAGCTTCTGGGCCTCCTGGTGCGTGCCCTGCCGGCTGGAGATGCCGCACCTGCAGTCACTGTGGGAGCAACATCGCGATCAGGGTTTCGAAGTGATCGGCATCAACGTGGACGAGGACCCGGAGGCGGCGCGGCAATTTGCCCGCGACCACGGCATCGAATTCCCCCTGGTTCGCGATGCGGATCGTTCCGTCGCCACCGCCTACCGGGTAGTCGGCTATCCCAGCCACTATCTGGTCGGCCGCGATGGCCGGGTGCATTTCTCCGCGCTGGGCTTTACCGAGGATGACGCCCTCGCCGTCACCTCGGAGGTGGAGCTGCTGCTGCGGGCGTCGCGCGATGCAGCAGATTGACGCAGGCCAGCAGCAGACCCGCGGCCAGCGCGTTGTGCAGGGTGAGCAGCCACAGCGGGATACCTGAGAGCACGGTGGCCAGCCCCAGCAGAATCTGGCCGATGGAACAGACCGACAGGAACACCAGCGTAGCCCGCAGCTGCGGTTGCGGGCGCAGCCGCCTGACCAGCCACGCCAGGTAGGCCGCCGTCAGCAGCGCGGTCAGGCGGTGGGCCATGCTCATCAGGCCCAGGGCGTCTTCCGCCACCACCTTGCCAGTCGCATCCAGCGTGATCGTGCGCTGCGGGTTGAACGCATCCCCCACATTACCCGCGGCCAGCAGATCACCCTGGCAGGAGACCAGTCCCGGGCAGTTCCCCGAGGCATAGTTGGCGCTGCTCCAGCCGCCGAGCGTGATCTGCACCAGCACCAGCACCAGCGCCGCTGTCACCGGCAGCCGCAGGCGCGCCGGCACCCCTGCGCCGGTCCGTGCCTCCACCTCCCGCTGCAGCAGCCACCACAACAGGGCCAGCAGCACCATGCCCCCGAGCAGGTTGCCCATGGTTATCAGCGGGTTGCTGCGGGTCGGGGTGTAATAGCCGAGCAGGGAGAGAAACACGGTAATGGCGAATATGCCGAGGGGGACCCACACCGAGGCGGAACGCTTGTGCCCCTGGCGCAAGGCGCTGATAAAGATACCGAGGATGAACAGCCCCAGCACGCTGGCGATGTAGCGGTGCGCCACCCGCGCCCCGTAGTGCGCCATCTCCCGGCCCTGTTCCGAAAGCACGGTAATGCCGCGTTGCTCGGCCGCCGGGTCCAGCCTGGCGTAGCAGTCCGGCCAGGGCTCGCAGCCGATGCCCACCTCCGCCAGGCGAATGTAGGCGCTGAGGACGACGGTGAGCAGCGTGAGGACAATGGAGAGGCTGATCAATGAGCGATAGATAGCGGATTCCTCCGGTTGGCTGGATGCTTGCAAACGCAGGCCCAACAGTATCCGAATTGCCCCTCCCGGGCCAGGAAAAGAGCCCACTGGCACGCTCGCCGGGATTACACCGCACAATGCCGATAGCGCACGATATACTGCGCTGCGGTACCTGGATTCAGGCCCCCTGCTTGCCCGGGACTCAGGCCTTCCGGGTTTCCGTTGACTTAGCCCCGTGGCACAGGGGCTACAATTCTGGAGGAGAAAAAATCATGTCCGATGCGCGCATTGAGGCGCTGGAGCAACGGCTGCAGCGCACCGAGGATGAGCTGGCCATCCGCAACCTGATTGCCCGGTACGGTATGGCCGTGGACTGCGGCGATGTGCAGTCGGCCCTGGATTGTCACTTGCATGACGCGGTCTATGTGGTGTCCGCGCCGCGGGCGGGGCGGGAGCAGAGCGGGGAGAATAGCGACCTCGACCTGCGCGGCCACCAGGCAATCCGCGACATGCTGGGCTCGGAGCTGCATCAATCGCTGCTGCCGGGTTGCGCCCACACTGTCGGCCCCCTCACCGTGGAGGTCAACGGCGACCAGGCACGGGCGACGGGTTATTCCCGCCTGTACCACAGCAGCGATGGACAACCGCAATTGATGCGCCTGGGCATTAATGCCTGGGAGTTGCGTCGCCAGACAGGTCGCTGGTATATCGCCCGACGCACCTCGCGCCTGGTCTCGGAGCCAGCGGCGCAGGCAGTGCTCGGGGACGCGGCCTGGCTGCCGCAGGCGCCCTGAAGCCGGGTTCGGCAAACGTCCAACGCGCTCCCTGTTGCTGCCGGGATCGGGCGGTCCAACAAGCGCTAGCCTGAATATTTCATGAGTCATCAGATTCGGCCAAATCTCCGCGGAGATTTTCCGATTACGGAATCGCAGGCAGTTAACAGGCTGATTTGATCTGATTTCACGCCTTGCGGGCACAC
>NZ_QRAN01000012.1 GCF_003457605.1 Seongchinamella sediminis | reverse complement strand
TATCCGCAATACCCGTCGCATCCGCATCCTGATGAGCAGTGCCTGCCCGCACCAGGAACTGTTCCAAACTGTAGCCTTCCGCCTGAACTCCTCGTAACCCCGCCGGAGTGCTGCCCCGGCATGTTGATAAACAATGGGGGTTGGGGGAAGTGTGCCCGCAAGGCGTGAAATCAGATCGAATCAGCCTGTTAACTGCCTGCGATTCCGTAATCGGAAAATCTCCGCGGAGATTTGGCCGAATCTGATGACTCATGAAATATTCAGGCTAGCGGCCTGATAAATGCACCGTTCTTCTGATCATGCAGAACGGTCTTTTGATAGCCCCAATAACGCTTTACGAGTGTGTAAAAGTGGCTACCAATTGTGTAGGTGCCGAATATCCCATACCTTGCCGGCAACGCAGCGTTTAGTTCGTCATCGTCTTTGCCTTCGTAATTTACGAGGCATTCTCCTGCATCGCACGGGAACCGTCGGCACCAGTAATTGAATGCACTCTGCTCGCCACCTTTATAGGGATCTCGCTGACCTGCATTCTTGTTAGGAGCCATTGAAGCCTCGCAAGCAGAAAAACCTGCTTTTACCGGGCAATCCATGAAGATTGTCTTTGCAATGCGAGTTTGATCCGCCGAGTGCAAATGAAACAGCTGGCTGACAAGGTTTTCCACATCCCGGCCCAGTCGCGGCAGGGGGTAACTATCCCCCCCAGCACCTTTATCAGCGAGGTACAACATAAACTGCGCTTGGACATAGTTGCTCTCTTGAATAGCCGTTCGAAAATCGCTCTGCTCCTGCGGCGAAACCAGATCCCAACGGAGCTCAATAAAATCCCAGATTGCGGCCTCTGCGGGCAGGAAGTAGTTCAGGGCCTTCGGAACATCTTCCGTAGGTATCGACAGTGAAGACATTGCAGCATATACATCCGAAGAACCGGCTATATAGTCCTTAATCTTGTTACGGCTTGCAGAGTGCAAACTCCGGTGATTTCTGGACACATAACGCCATAGCAGGGGCGCGTCCAGCACAAGAAGATGGATATAGTCAGGCACCGCTGGATCCGGGCACGAAGTAGAGAGCTGCCGCCAAAGAGTATCTGGCAGACCCTCTTTAACCTCAGCTAATTGCTCAACAGGCCTTTTTACCCATTCCTCCCAAACTAGTGGGAGCACCTCCGCAGGCAAGGGTGCCGGCAAAGATTTGAGCCCTGAAATAAATCCGGAGGATTCCAACTTCCCCAACGACAGACCCAAACCATCAGGAAATCCGGGTTGGAGCAACGTAGCAAGAGTCAGGTGCGCCTCTAACTCTTCATTTTTCCTGATATATTCTTCTATCCTGGCAACACGATCAGTTTCCTCAACGTCATAATATTTGTGAAGATACGTTTTAAGCACCGCTAGGCTAGGGGATATCTCTGGAAGGAAGTCGGGAACTAGCTCGCAAGGCTGCGCGCGCATCATTCTGTTACAAGAATGCTGATCGAGATCCTGAGCAAGGCGCGCAACGACTTCGGGGCGCTCTACTAAACTATTCCAGATTATCGACCAATCATTATCGGTGATTCCCAGCGCAATTTTTGCTAAGACAATTAATACCTGGTCTTCATCTAGCGAAGCGATTTCGGAGAATATTTCTTTCGAATGCGGAGTATATGCAGCTACATCCAGCCTTTCGGGAACTCTTTCTGAAGGCTTTGCCAGCATAAATAGCTGCTTACCTTCAGTTAGCCCATTCCGACCACGACCAGTATGGAGGTAGCACCTTGTGACGGAGCCTACCGTCCTGGAACTCTCCTTCAGGTGGATGTTAAAACCGACATCCGCGCGTGTACGACGACCAACGTCTCCAATTTTTAGAGCTACACCTTCCTGGCGGCAAAGGTCTAACAACGACCGAAGACTAACCTCCATGTAAGCCAACTTCCTGTTCTAGTTATTTGAGAATATGTCTACTGCTTTCTTTTTTTCATATGCATCCTTCAAACTAACGCGGATGAACTCTACCTCCTCAAGAGACATCAAATTCACACTTAGGATGTCTGATGGCGCACCTTGGTCAGCCCCCTCCTTGAAACCATAGCCCGCTTTCAAAGCGCCAATATCCGTTATCATGTAGCGGTCATGGAAGTACTTGTCTGGAACATGCGTTACGCGAAGGCTAACGCCTTCTGGCATCAGACTCGCGTATTCTCTGGCATAGACCTCGCCAGGATCTGCTGTCTTAACAGCTGTAACTAGATGTACCGAAGTAAGTGAGCTACACCGCTCAAGTCGACCACACATCTCGATGAGGGTTTTATTTGAGGAGAATGAAAAGTACTGATCAACAATCAGAAGCTCCTTGCTCATATTTAGCAATAACTCCAATGCGTCGACAATCGCAACAGAATCCCTCCGAAGCATCAGCGATGGCCCTATCTCCCAATCATCAGACCCATCAATTACTTCCATGTGGCAAATTGTACCCTCCCGATGGTCTTCTGAAAGCGTAACCGAAAATTCCCTCAGACTGCATTGCGCGAGCCACCAATCCAGCCAACAATCAGCAGAAAGCCCGCTTCTATCACCCGGCATTGCGAAGTGTTCATTGCTGCGGTTTTTCGCCAATTTATTGAGAAAGTTCGTTACGGACTTCTTCTTTACTGGTGACATGTCCGACTCTTTTGCGTAGTAAAATGCTTCCCGAGCCCATACGCGCATATCAGCAACCAAATAGCGGCCCTTTTCGTAGCCTGTCTCCCGTTTCAACAGAAAATAATACTCTTCGTGGCCCATACACTCAGGATTTATCGCGACTTCCTTATACATCAGAACAACTCATCATCGCGTTCCTCGAAGAATCCCTGAGGCCACTCATCGAGGAAGTCTCCATCCTCACTCACACGAAGCCGAGAAAACTTTGTTCCTTTCTTGGCTGGCTCCACATAATGGACAGCGAGGTGTTCAGGATATAAATAGTCTCTCCTGGCCATATTCGCGGCCTCTGTCTCGCTACCGGAGGTAATCCTTGGGAAGGCTCTTTCAGAGGTTATCTCAATATCCTCGTCTTCTTCCGGCGCTATAGACCTGTCAAAGTCAACATCAAAGGACTCGGACATAGATACTGATTCAGAAACTATCACCGGAATCCCTGACGCCATGGAATCCCTGACTCTCCTTAGCAGTCTCAACATCAGGTGCTCACTGTGCGTTTCCAGCAAGAACTGATTGCCGGAATCCAGGGCATAGCGAATAAACATGTCCGCTAGCTCGGTTTGAAGTCGCGGGTGAACATGCAGTTCGGGCTGCTCGATAGAAACCAGAGCATCGTTAAAATGCACGCTCGCTACAACAACAGGAAACAGCTGTGAGATACCCACGCCGATGTCCTGAGGCATCACGCTGAGCCCGTTCTCTGAATCTCGAAGCGTTACTCGGGTCTTTTCGGGCAAGTCTTCTATCAAACTTATTAGGCCCCTTGGGTTAATAACATCGCTGTCCAGGAGTTCGTATATCGGACTATCGTTCGGAAGCTCTCTGAACTTCTGTAAATGAACCTGATAACCGGAACCCAGACAGTTTTCTCCGAGCCAATAATTGATTTCATCAATCGACTGCGGTTCCATTCCCGGAAGTAACTCCCATGCAGCTAGCCCCTTGGCCCACCTGGAAGTGGTTTTTGTCTTTGGCACCTCAATTTGACGTGGTGGAAGATCCCGAAGTGGACCGATGTAATTCATTCCTTCCAGTACCGAAGAGAAGCACGCTAGCGGACCGCAGATCGCTGTGTCCAGAGCCCTACGGAGCAACAGTCGAACGGCTCGCTCATAGGAGGCATCCATCTCCCCTTCTTCATATATCTTGGACCAGGCGTCATCTTCGAAAACAAGTCCTGAAATAAAGGAAGGGAGAGCGCCGTCCTGATTTCGAAGGTTGATGGCGACCTGGTCGACTGACGATCGGCCGGCTGAACTAGTAACCAGTGATCTGACCCGGCGCTCCAGGTCTGCGGCGCGACGTGTGGATCTATGGCCCAGTTCCTCGAGCAGTGTCTGTAGGACTTCCTGACGTGGCAGGTCTTCATCATCAATGAGATTCTCAAGCTCTTCGATCTTGAAGGAGGCATATGGTCGGCCGCCACCGGCCAAATCACGCATCCCGCGGGACGAACGTTCAACGATAGACTGGCTTAGCGATTCCGAAAGGATCTCGTATAAGCTCCGATCATCGTCCAGAAAATCTAAAGGATCCTGGAAAAAGTGAGACAACAAGGGCATTTCATCGATATAGACCTGGCGTCCGTCAGTTGTGGAACGTATTACAGCCGTTAACTCACCATCGAGCTTACAGCTGTACATCTCGACATAGGGTCTTGCCCGGTCAGCGCTCCAGCGAATCTGCATCTCGATGTCGATAGATTCGAGATCAACGAAGAGATCCTCCAGCTGACCAAAGCCAAACTCTTCCAACGATTCCGCTTCATGCTCGCTTGTGAAATCAGGAAGGTCTGAGGCGTCTACTTCCAGTGTAACTCCCAAGCCGATCGCTACATCCAGATCCCGGCCATGAACAACGTTCTCAAACCCTCCCAGGTCCAGCCAATCACCACCGAGATCGGTTGTATCGGGGTCCAGATTGCCATGCAGGATCGCCTCTCTCGCGAACACGAGCGCCTGAAGTACCGTACTCTTGCCTGCGCTGTTAGGACCAAACAGTAAAGTAATAGGTGCAAAGCCAATTTCCTGCGTATCTGCACCGATAGATTTAAAGTTGGAGAGCCTGAGAGCCTTTACTTGAGCCATGATTTCCTATCGTGAGCCTATTCGCCCTTCGTGTAATAACCACCCAACGTAGGACTGGAGCTGTGCCCTCCGGCGGTTATTTTCGCAATTCCGCCACTATCAAGTATGCGCTTGCGGGCGCCACCCAATGAGACCGCGATTCTTGGATAGTCTGCCTCCAGGTCTGGATACTCTTCTTCCAACCAGGTCGGAAACTCTTTTGTCTGCACGAGCTTCAATTTCTTCTCGTGCACCTCTATAGTCCCCTCCGCGAGGGACCTCACCATTGGGAGTGATGCTCCACCACCGGTCAAGGCCAAGCCCAATGCACCGTGTGGAGCGCCCTCGATCCAGCTACTGTCTATCCGATTCAAGATCTCGTCACGGCATGCCTTCAGTGAGTCGCCGAAATTCCTGACCTGATCCAACGACATAAAGTCGTCCAGCATGACAGAAACCAAGTCGCCGGTGAAAAGCCGCACGCTGACTTCACCGTCTTGAAAGAGACGCTCCTTATAGTCTCTTAGATCGAGTTCCAGACTGCCCAAAATGTTTACCCAGTGCTCGTGCCCTGAGGTTACGCCAGCGTTCTTCAGAATAAGACCACGAAGCAGGGTATCCAGATAATTACCTGCCTCTGTAATCCCCTGCGATGAGTTGTTTACTTCTAACGCAACGCTCTTACCCTCTTTCTCATCGAAGTGCATACGATAGAGACTGAAATCGCTGGTGCCGGCGCCCACATCCACGACCATAACCAAAGAATTGACCCGCTTCTGCCAACTCATAATGGAGCCCGCGACACCCAATGGCTCAGTGATCGCCTCCTTCAGGAATGAATATGTTCGTTCAGTATTTCGTAGTTGAGATACGGCCTCCACAAATGTACTCAGTGGAATACCTTTCTGCAGTGTACTGAAAAATGTATCAGCCAGTATTTGAGCATCTCCAAGCATTTCCCCCAGGCG
Organism: Seongchinamella sediminis; assembly: GCF_003457605.1. GTDB lineage: Bacteria > Pseudomonadota > Gammaproteobacteria > Pseudomonadales > Halieaceae > Halioglobus > Halioglobus sediminis. The sequence continues at coordinate 126,301 of NZ_QRAN01000012.1, read as the reverse complement.
CTGCGCCATATCGGTAGACTTGGCACCATTAAAACAGGGCATGGCGAATCGGCGCGGTAAATTTCTCGGTTCCTCAATATCTTCCAGGCAGTGATTAACTGTCCAGGTTAGAAACATTAGGTAGGCGAGAACCATATCGCCATAGGTAATCTCAATTTCTGTCGGATTGAATATGCCAGTGACAACACTATTCAAGCCATCTCCTTCGACGGATAGGTAATGCTTGATGTTATCGAGCCGCTTTCTCCCTTCCTCCAGACGAGATCGCTCTACCGCCATCTGGCCAAACCATAGTAATCCATCACCGTCTATGAACACTGACGAAACCAACATGGTGAAGCTGACCTCTTCCTGGTCGCCCGGCACACCGAGTTTAAGAACTTCTATGTCTTCATAGTCGCGTTCTGATGTGGCATCCCTTACAAGCGCCACCTTTGACATGGCTGTACCAAAATCAAGGCATAAACGCCGGTCTTCAGGTGGTTCGGGTAGACTGAGAACGCTAGTATCAAGTTCAAACACCGGAACTATCGGTGTCGGCTCTACCGGTTCTTCGATCTCGGGTGCGGGCGTAGGCTCAGGTGTGAATATGGGGACGGGCTTTAGTGGTGCGACTGCTGGAGCAGTGGGAGCTGTAACTGGTGCAGCCGCGGGGACTGGCGTACCATCAATCACCGCAAGCGCCAGCTTCAACGCAGCCATTTCGTCGTCCGTCAAACTACCATTTAATTCGTACTCGTCATCACCCACCTGCCGAATGCGCTTCAGCAGGTTCTTCAACAGTATTTTTGCCTCAATAGCTTCCAATGCTCACTTCTCCTTGTGTCTATTCGACCGGCGACACGCGCGGCTTGACCAACACCTTGATCTTGCCACCAAATTCCTTTTGAATTCCGTCGCGCTCTACCTTTACTTTTCGAATACCTAGCTTGTGTCCTCCGAGCATCTCGTACTTCAGAGGCTTGTACTCGACTATCTTTCCCTTTTCATTCATGTGTTTGAGCTTGCGCATTGTCGCTAGCTGACGAGCAGCGATCGCTATCTCGCTATAGCTCCCTGCTGCCTTCTTCACAGTTTCTGCCAGAGGTGGATCAGAGATCTCGAGAAACGGAACCACAGCCCTCTCTAGCTTCTCCATAACTGTCTTGCTTTCTTCAACATTGATCAGCAGAGATCCAATCTGCTGATCCTCAGGGTTACCCATAACCTGCTCGACAACGCGTTGACTTTTCTTCAGCTCTCCGGCCTGCTCCCACCAGAGCTTAGTCTCTGGTATCAAGTCTTGAGCGTCTGTAAAGTGCAACGTGATTGCCGGCATAACTCGTTCACGAGAATCATAAGCAGTAACTAGTACGCCCATTAAAGCAGGATCTTGTTTGTCCTGGCGTGCCAGAACCAGAGCGGCTTCTTTAAGCGCAATACGCACTTTATCTATGTTGTTTGAGCTACGGAGAAGGTCAGTCCAGCCCTGCCTACCGAACGCATCCCTGGCACTACCCAACATGCCATAAGTCGGGGAAAGCAAGGCATTTGAGAAACGTAACTCAATGATACGTATCAGCATGGTCAGCGATTCATCGAGAATACCGGTGAGAACTTCCTCTCCCACATCCTTCTTGCTGCTTTTCACAATATCTGAGAACCAGTTTGCCAGCGCCAGGCCCGCGTCGACACCTACTTCGCCCTGCCACTCACGAACAATTTCACTGGATGCGCTCGTTATCCGGCGGATACGCTTGTATCGTGTATCACCCCCCTTCAGTTCACTTAATTGACTGAGAGCAGGTTGATTCATTTGCCAAAAGTCAGACAAAGAGCCTGCTTCGCGTAGTGCTATCGACAAGAGCACGCGACGGGCTTTCTCTGATGTATCAATCAGCACCGACTGCTGGTGGCAGTAGTCGACCAGCCAGTCGGCTTCAATAGCCGCGAAGCTCAAGGACGCATAGTACTTTTCATCACCATCGGCCAAGGTCTCGATCGGCAAAGGCGTAGACTCAAATAGCTCAGAGATGCGCTCAAATACCACGGCATCACGAGTACGAGCTACAGCAGACAATCGCCCCAGAACCGCCGCCGCTAGCAGCCGATTCTCATCATCATCACCATCTCCAGCTAAAGCCAGATCCATAACAGCATCACTGATAGTCGAAAGGTTTTCTTCCTTTATGAGAGCCTGGATCCTCTGCTTTGCCATCACCTGCGTCAGCAATCGATTGACGCTTCGGAGATTATTGGCTGATTGAATGAACTCCAGCTGATCTTCTACGCTTTCAGGCATTTCAGCTTGCTTATTATTCACGGCTTATAGTTCTCCTGAAAAAGCCTTCTGGCTCAGAGCGTTGAACAATTCCATTCCCTGGCTTCTTGAGTCTTCGAGATAGAAGTAGCCTTTTTCGAGTCTATTTTTGATTTTCAGGAAACGTATTTGTTCTTGGTACTTGGGCAAAGGAACTTCGAGTTCTTCAATACGAAACAGTGCAAGCTTCGGCTGGCTTGTAAGCATTGTCTTAGCCTTTATTTGCCTTTGAGCATCTGGTGTACTAAGCCAGAACGCCAAGTATTCATTACAAACCGAGCCCTTATCTCTTATGACAAGCTTTGCCGCGTTTTCAGTGAGGTTAGACCCAGAGAGTTCAGCAGGCACGATTCCTGCCAGCCCAATTGTTCCAGCAATCGAAATGTACACATCCTCGTGAGAAATGACATATCTACGGATCTTTTTGTGTGTTGCTTCCGAAATATATTTCAGACCTCTAGTATCAATTCCTCGGTTCTTGAAGTCTACTACGCGAAGATAGGCGTGATTTGTTTTTGAATTTGCGTATTCCTCTCCTTTTGGGAGTCGCTTACCGCCTTTTACGTCGCAGATTTCCCCTATCGTGACCCGCGGAAACTTCCCACCTCCAAACATATCCAGAAAAACAGCGCGCAAAAATTCGTCTGCGAGCTGGATGGTTTGCTGGCGTTTGCGGCGGAGGTTGTTAGCTTTGTTGAGAATGGCGGCGATGCGTTTTTGCTCTTTAAGTGGTGGCAAAGGTATCTTAAATTTTTTGATGAAGTCAGCCGATACCCTTTTTTGGCCGGCTGCGCCAGACATGGAGTGTTGACCATAGAACCTGAAAGAATTGTTCCATACAAGATAGAAAAGATACTTGGCATCGAGCTCGTCTGGGTTAGCTCTAATCACATGAAATTCTGTGGAACCAAATCCTACTTCATGGGAAATTTGTCCGGCATGCAGACATTTCCCGTTTTCGAAACAGGGCGTGATCTTGGCAAGAAGGACGTCCTGTCGTGTGAAATAGGTAAACCCCTTCTTCGTTTCGGCCAGAACCCGGTCTTCTTCAGACAGTAACTTCCCATCCTCAGAGACTGAAGCCATACCAATGAACGAAACGATCTGAGTCTCATCTATTCCTTTTGGTAGTCTAGGATTTACCTGCGCCACCTTGTCAATTTCTACCAAAGGCCACTTCACAGCAGTGCTTCCAGCTCTTTCAGACTGTTCTGTATCTCATTTTCCAAACTCATCAAACGACTCAGAACTTCTGAAGGCGGCTCGTACCGCGCCTCCTCATAGGCAACCTCTTTATATCGATTGATGGAGAGGTCGTATTTATTATTTGCAATGTCGGCCTTAGCTACAAAAAATGCTTTAGCGGTCTTATCGTTCCATTGCTCAACCGATTTTCCTGCGGCAACCCTCTCACTATATTCCCTCCATTGACCCACCAGGTCCGGTAGATCGTCACTATCCTCTCCGCTCAATTTTGTTCTTTTGTCATCCAGGGAAAATCCATCCGCCTGCAGGTCGTAAAACCAAACCCGATCCGTCTGGCCACCTTTGGTGAAGATCATCACCGCGGTACTCACACCCGCATAGGGCTTGAACACCCCACTTGGTAGGCTGACTATCGCTTCCAGCTGGTTATCGTCGATTAGAGTCTTACGCAACTGTTGGTGAGCCTTTGAGGAGCCAAATAAAACACCATCAGGCACGATTACCGCGGCCCTACCACCCACTTTGAGCATTCTAAGGATCAGTGCAACAAACAGCAGTTCCGTCTTCTTGGTTTTAACAGTACGGAGAATTTCAGGATCGACATCTTCCTCATCCAAGCTGCCTTTAAAGGGTGGATTGGCCAGCACCAAATCAAAGCTCTCTCTCGCCGAGTCGGGGAAACGCTCAATGAAACCCAGACTGAGGGTATCCTGGTAATGAATATCCGGCTCGGTAACGCCGTGCATCACCAAATTCATAGCGGCGATGCGCAGCATGGTGGCATCGAAGTCGAAGCCGTGAAACATGTCTTTGTCTACATGCTCTCGGTGGTCAGCCAATAGATCGCCGGTGTAGATGACTTGTTCCTGCTCTTCGCCATTTTCATCAAGGACAATCTCTCGGATAGTGCCGTCCTTTGAGCTGTACTTCTCGAGCATGAACTCGTAGGTCGTACTCAGGAATCCTGCCGTCCCACAGGCGGGATCGCAGATACGGTCGGTTGCCGACGGGTCCATCATATCCACCATGGCGCGAATAATGTGCCGCGGTGTACGGAACTGGCCGTTAATGCCCGCAGTGGTGAGCTTGCTCAGGAGGTATTCGTACAGATCACCCTTGGTATCGCCCTGGCTCAGGGGGAGATCGTTAACCATGTCGATAGCCTTTCGCAGTAGCGAAGGCTTTTGAATCATGAGCTGGGCATCTTTCATAAACTCGGAGAAGAGGGAGCCTTCGCCGCTGGACGTCTTGAAGAACGGAAATAGCTCGTCGCGCACCACTCGCAACAACTCGTCAGCAGACTCTATATGCCGAAAGTTCTGCCATCGCAGGTGCTGCTGTTCGTCGGAGAAACGATGGCTGAAGGTTTTCCCGGATCGCTCGGCCCGCTTCTCGTCGCTAGTCTCGTTCATGTCTAAAAGACGGGCATACATCAGGAAGGTAATCTGCTCGATCACCGTCAGGGGGTTGGTTACACCCCCCGTCCAGAATTCCACCCAGAGCTTATCGATCTTGCCTTTCAATGCGCCTGTAATCATTGTCTTCTCTTTAAACTGCTTGCTGTCTGGCTAGCCCAGGCAACTTAATATTTAGCGTTTGGGTTGTTCTACAATCTGCTCGGATACCGGCAGCTCTACTTTTTTAACGGGTTGCTCTGCCTTGACAGTAAACCCGGCGACAAAACCCGCTATCAGGTGTGCCTGCTCGTCCTGGAATAGCCCATCGATACCATCGGTATGCAGTGACTTGAACGGCTGTTCGTAGAGGTCGGCAATCGTCATATGTCCACGGCGACAGATTTCACTTTCCAGCAGGCCAAGGAAGCGCTGTTGCATCGCATTCAGCTTGATGTGATGCTCCTGAACAAATTCGGTGAACTGCTGTTTGATCACGCTAATATCCAGGCCAACGATGGTACGTAGAAGCTGATCCAAACCGGCGGTCGAGTCCGGAAAGAACTCTGCGAGCAGGTTAAGGTCCACACGGGGGTTCTGTGTATGGACCATCGCGTTCAGCTGAGCCAGCTCAGCTTCCGTTACTGGCTCCCCGGCACGAATCTTTTGCAGCACAGGGTCTTTCTCGAACAGTGGCGTCAACGTTTTCTCAACTTCCTGCCGGTATATCTCGTAATCCACTGTGCGTATATTGGTTTTTCGCTCCTCAGTCAGGTACTCGCCCTCATGCTCCTTGATGTCCAGGATCATCAGGGGCTGTGGGGGTGGCGTTGCGCCCTTGTCGCGCAGATGAATCACTCCACGTAGGCTTTGCCGCTGCTGCTCGAAATCATCGAAAGCCGCTACTTGCCAGAAATCGTCCTGCTGAATCCGGTTGATCTCCGCGGCCTTGCTGCGAACCTGATTCAGGTGCATGGACAGCGTTCGCACCTTGCCCAGTATCTGATCCTTAACCGGATCGAGGAGGCCGGGCTGCGCCATGCGGGCGTACTGCGCATTGACGATGTCCAGATCGAACTTGAGGGCCTCGCTTTGTCCCTTGATGTTGCGCCACTGCATCAACGGGGCCATTTGATCAAACAGTAAGCCCTTGGTCATGGGCGCAAACTGGTGGAGAACGTCCACCTGGCTCAGCTGTTGCTTGAGTGTCCAGTTGTCTTTGATGGCGATATTCTTATCGTCGAGGCTGTCGATATCCTGCTTGATCAACAAGACCATCTTGCCAAAGGCGTCCATTTCACCACGTTTCAACGCTTCCTCAGCGAAAGTAAGCCTCGCCTCGAACAGCTTCTGGCTGAGCGACTTGCTTTGGCGAGGGTCTTCCTCTTCCGGTTCCATCTCGAAATATTCGAAGTTGGCCCAGTGGTCGAAGATCAGAAACTTTGACTTGTCGTCGCTGCCGTCAGTCGCGGAGCCATAGAGGTTCGGGCAAAGACGCGTGCCACGGCCGATCATTTGCCAGAACTTCACCTTGGATTTCACGGGTTTGGCGAACACCAGGTTCAGCACCTCAGGGACATCGATACCGGTGTCCAACATATCGACAGAGATGGCTATGGTGATCTCGCTGTCTTTGCCGTCGGTAGCCTTGAAATCGTCGATTAGCTCCTCGGCGCGCTCGAACTTTGAGTGGATCACGCGGCAAAAGTTACCTCCGTATTCGGGGTACATCTCTGTAAAAAGCTCGGCCAACAGGTCAGCGTGCTGGATATTGCGAGCAAAAATGATGGATTTCCCGAGGGTCTGGCCATCTGCCAATCGCTGACCACTCTCCATCAGGTTCTTGAGGATGGCGCGGTTGGTGTCTTTGTTGAAAACGGCCTTATCGAGGCTGGCTGCGTTGAAATCCAGCTCATTGGGATCGATGCCCTGCTCTTCCAGCTCGGCGATCTGTTCATCGCTCAGGCTGTGGCCCTGGATACCCTCACGCAGGAACTGTGTGGTGTGGCTGACCACCTTGAAAGGGACCAGGTGGCCGTCCGCCACCGCCTGCTCCAGCGGGTAGTTCGCCGTGGGCATTTTGTAATCACAACCGAACAGTTGGCTGGTTGACCGGCTGATCATCTCTACCGGAGTGGCAGTCAGGCCCAGCTGAAGTGCATCGTAGTACTTAAAAATATCACCGAAGACGTTATAGATAGAGCGGTGAGACTCATCGGCGATGATGAGATCAAAGTAACCTGGATCAAACTCTTCCATGATGCGCATCATGCCGGGGTATGTGGCAATGTATAGCTGAGCCATCCCTCGATCGGCCTTCTTACTCTTACCAACAATATACAGCGGCTCACTCAGGAACTCGTTGTATGCCTTGCCGGCCTGCTTGCGCAGCTCCTTACGGTCACACAGGAACAGCACACGCTTGGCCCAGCCGGCATCAATCATGCGCTTGGTGAGAGCGATGGCAACACGCGTCTTACCCGTACCTGTTGCCTGCACCAAGAGCGCCTTACGGTGGTTCGCAGTAAAGCGCTCACATACGCGGGTGATGGCTTCAATCTGGTACATCCGCCCGGCGATATCCGTATCGATGGGGGTGGCGTTCAAATCCTTACGGGTAATGCGCTGGCGAATCAGGTACTGCAGGCTGTCTTTGCCATAGAAGCTGTACAATTTTCGCGGCGTAGCCTTCTGTGCATCATCCCAGATGTAAATATCGTGGCCATTGGTGTAGAAAATCACCGGGCGCTGGCCATGCGCCTTTTCCAGGGCGTCCGCATAGAGTTTGGCTTGCTGTCGCCCCTTCTCGGCATTCTCTCGTGTGCGCTTGGCCTCGACAACGGCCAGCGGCTTGCCATTGTCGTCATACAGTACGTAATCACAGTAGCCGATACCCGATTGCGTCGGCTGGCCATCAACCTCGACTTCGAACCTGACTTCCTTGGTGTCTTTGCCTTCGACGAGGTCGATATCCCAACCGCGGCTGTGAAGCTCGCTATCAATCAGGCGCCGGCGCGTCTGGGCTTCGTTGAGTTCGAGAAGGTTCTTTGCAGCCTCGTTGGCCTGTTTGTGCCGGGCAACCGAGGCATCATCCAACTGCTGTTTCAGCTTGGCCGCTTCCGCCTGCGCCTGTTGCTCCGCCTTTTGGGAGGCTTCGAGTTCGGCCATGGCCTGGTCAAATCGGGCCTGATGTTCAGCCAAACGCTTCTGCAGGGCTTCGGCTTTCTTGGCAGAGAGCTTCTCTGCTGGCTGCGGCTCCACGAAGGGCTGCAGGTCTGCCTTATCGCCCTTCTTCAGCGACAGGAGTAACCAGGAACCCAGAATATGAGCTTCTTTCAGTAACCACAGACTGCTGCCTTTACCGAACTTACCCTCGTGTGCAGCTTTATTACCTTCCTTGCGTATGGCATGCAGCTTGTCGATGATCGCGGAATCAACTACAGATGCGAACGCATTGTTCTCCAGGCGATCGATGAACTTGTCATTGGGGTAGCTGGGCAGAGACCACTCGCGATAGACGATACCCACCAGCTTCTCAGCAAAGCAGCGCAGCTTGATCAACGCACTCTGGGGGTCATCGAATACATACTTCTCCGCATGACCGCCCAGGTTCGCCAGGTCTGGCCAGTGAGGTCGAAGCATCTCGAAGTTCTGTGACGTCATAGGTTCAATTCTGTCCATGCTGCCCCTTGAGCAAGGGGCATGCCAACTATTCCTTTAGTCCTACATCATCCATCCACTTGTTAAGGGTCTGATAGTTATTCAGCCCCAATTTTTCAGCGGATTTCGTTTTGTTATTGCCCGTCTCCGCGAGGGCCTTCTTGATGTAGTGCCGCTTTAGGTCTTTGATAAGATCTTGAATATCAAAGGTATTATCGAGACTTCTACCCAATAAGTCACCAGCCTTCGCAGGGCGCTCCAGTAGTGCCTCCCTCATTTCCCTCTCCGTTATGGTCTCTCCTCGAGACCACACGCTGGCACGGGTAAGACTCGCTTGCAGCTCTCTGACGTTACCCGGCCAGCCATGTGACTTGATAACATTCATAGCCTTGGCAGATAATTTTTTATGTTTATAACTGGAATCAAGGTCCAGCTCTGCTTCATTTATCGCCTGCAGGAAAATATCCGTTAGCATCATCAAATCCCCCTCGCGCTCTCGCAAAGGAGGGAGATTGATCACCCCCACCGCGACACGATAGAAGAGATCTTCTCGAAAGCTCCCCTCTACGACCTCCGCCATAAGATCGCGATTAGTCGCCGCTATCACGCGGACATCGACTTTGGATTTACCCGTATCGCCTACTCGATTGAAGGTGCCGTCATTTAGTACCCGCAAAAGACGCACCTGGGTATCAAGGGGCAACTCCCCGAACTCATCAAGAAATATCGTGCCCCCATCTGCCTCCTTGAAACGCCCATCCCTATCTGCGATGGCCCCGGTAAATGCCCCCTTCTTGTGCCCGAACAACTCGCTATCAACAAGTTCGTGAGGAATGGCGCCACAATTCACGTCTATGAATGCGGAGCCTGCCCTTGGGCTCGCTTCGTGAATTGCTCGAGCAAATAGCTCTTTTCCCGTACCAGATTCTCCAAGGATCAACACAGGAATATCGCGCTGGGCTGCTCGCTGCGCTTTAACGATCTGATCCTTCACCACAGGGCTTTGCGTCTTAATTTCGTCGAATGCAGGCGGGACATCCGTTTCCCCAGAAGCCAATCGACGGAGTGTCGCGTCTGATTCAGCGAGAAGGCCCGGAATGAAATCTGCCACTATATCGAAGGGCACCTCCACATCACCCACCCCCGCCTCCGGGGAGGACTGAAGCATCGGCAATTTGTATGTCGTCTTACAAAGCAACAACCAAACTGCGTGCATCTGAGGCGTGCCAGGGCTTACCAGTACTGAAACCTGATCTCTATCGAAACCTTCCATCACGCTAGCTAGCAAGCTATTGGCTGCTGAATAGATATCACCGTAATGAACGGGGCTTTCGAGCGAGGCGCGATGCAGACCTATGAGAATATCGACACCAAGCCTTTCTTTTACTTGACCCACAAGCCAATCGGCATAGGGCACCACCTGTTCCTTATCGTAGTTGTAAAGAAGCTCTACTTTCCGGTGCGGCCTTTCTAACAATGTACTGAGAATAGGCCCCAGGCTTTCGCCCCCAGTCGCAGGGGCACCCAAGTCATTACCACCCACCCAGGTAACAAGTACTTCCTTCGTCATTCTCCCAGCTCCTCTTATCAACAATGGGGCTCGCCAGGCACCCCCATCGCCAAACAACACACAATTTAGCAAATATATTTCTTGTTGAGAAATTTTTTTATGCATTGCAAGGGGCGCAGACTTTAAGGAAGCGCAGAAATCACCTCTTTTTTGATTTTTTATTTCTATATTTTTCAATAACTTAATCTCATTTTTCCCTCTTCAAACAAAACTTGGCACGCCAACTGCAAAAGGCATATCGACGACAAAAATTTCGCTCTGGAGAGAAAATGACAGCACCACTTCCCAAGCATCTCATGTTCGGACAGCCGAAGGAATTTCGGGGACTGGCGATCGCGCCAATCTTTAATTTCACGCAGGAGTCGGGCCTTAGCTACATGACTATGGACCAGGCGTTTGACAGGTCCGGCGTCGAAATAACTGAGACCAGTGACTCAGGTAGCGTTCCCGAGCTCAAGCTCGAGAACAAACTGGACAGCCCCGTACTCCTGCTCGACGGCGAGGAGTTGGTAGGCGCAAAACAGAACCGGGTGGTCAACCTCACGCTGCTCGTGCCCGCCCAGACCACAGCAGTCATACCCGTATCCTGCGTGGAGTCGGGCCGCTGGTCTTACCGCTCTGAAAACTTCGAGCGTACCGACCGGACCCACTTCGCCCTCGGCCGGGCCAAAAAAATGGCCTCTGTGAGCCGCTCAATGCGGCAGTCGGGCGCTCGACGCAGTGACCAGGGCGAGGTGTGGTCTGAAATTGACCGCAAGTTCTCTGTAATGGAGTCCGCATCGAATACATCGGCCATGGCAGATATGTATCAGGATGCGGCGCCGACACTTGAGGAGTATGTAGGCGAGCTCGAGCCTGAGGCTCGCCAGGTGGGTGCTTTCTATTTTCTGCACGGCAAGCTCGTCGGGATGGATCTTTTCGACAAGGCCACTACCTACGCCAACCTGAACGGCAAGCTCATCAAGAGCTACGCCATAGACGCACTTGAATCTGCCCCCGTCGACCGCCAGAGGGCCTCACTCTCAGAGGCACTGCGCTTTCTTGAAATTATCGAGGGCGGGCAATGGGAGCACTACGACTCCGTCGGCATGGGCCAGGACCATCGTCTTCTCTCAGGCCATTTGGCCTCGGCAGCGTTGGCCGTAGAGGGCCAGGTCGTCCACCTGTCAGGGTTTGTGACGGAGCAAGCGCCCTCGGGCTATCGCCCGGGACGCAGGCACAGGCGGAGCCTCTAACGAGGCTCTGAAGGGGAACACCCAATAGGGCCGCGGCAAGGACGCCGCACTAACTGAATTTCAACGACACCAATACACGGGAGCAAGAGCATGAACAAGCCTAAGAAAGTTCGCCAGATCTACGCGGAGCTCCAGCGTGTATACGGTGGCGAAATTCCATCTCACGAGTTACTGGAGTGCGCGTCGCTGATTGCAGATGCAGCGGACGACTCCGTCAGCCCGTCGCCCAGGACGGTAATTCATGGGCGCACCCCGTTTTCAGAACTTCCAGTGGATGAGGTGATGGAGCGCTGGAGCTGGCGGATCGTGAGCCAGGAGTATTCGTCCGAAGATGACTTCGGACCCCACATACCCCAGGAGACTCTCCTGGAACACACGCTTTCCATGGCGGCATAAGGAGGAGCTATGTCAAACAACAGAACTCAATTGGTGCTGGGGGTGAAAGAGCACCTCCTCGCGGGCCACCCCATCACACAGCTCGAATGCATTGTTCTTTTCGGCGTGCCAAGCCTGACCAAGGTAATTTCAGATATGCGCAGAGACGGATATGTCATCAAGTCAAAACGCGTGCCGTTCGTGGCCGCACTGAGAAGGATCAACGAGTCCGCAAGGCTGGAACCACCACGGAACCTTCCGGTTAAGGAAGTGACCTTGACGGAGTACTGGCTGAGCCGATGAACAGGCGATTCAGCAAGCGACAGAGGCGAATCTTGGCTTGGATAGCCGGGGGCAAGTGCTGCAGTTGCGCCAAGCCTCTTGGCCAACAGTTTCATGCGGATCACGTGGTGGCCTACTCAAAGGGCGGCACCACAACAACAGACAACGGGCAGGCGCTCTGTGCGACCTGCAATCTACGGAAGGGTGCAAAATGAAAATCAAACTGCGGAATTGGCAGCGTGAGGCACACAACAAGGCCATCGATTGGTTGGTTGCTCGTGGCGAGGATCGTCATTTCCTCATCAATGCGGCCCCCGGTGCGGGTAAGACCCTCGCGTCCTGCGCTATCGCTGAAACACTCATTCAGATGGGTGAGATAGAACGGGTTATCGTGATCGCGCCGCGAGCAGAAGTCGTGAACCAGTGGGCTGACGACTTCCGGTTCGTCACTGGTCGTCACATGGCCAAAGTCACCGCAGCAGATGGCGACATTGAAGGCCTCTCCGTCGATGTTTGCGCCACCTGGGCTGCCATCCAGGATCTATTGCCAGAGCTGCAGGCGGTGTGCAGGGCCAACAAAACCCTGGTGATCTGCGATGAGCACCACCACGCCGCGGTAGAGGCCGCATGGGGCCGCGGTGCAGATGGAGCCTTCGCGGACGGCCGCTATGTCCTGGTGCTCACCGGCACCCCCATTCGATCAGACGGAGCGGAGTCTGTATGGCTAGCCTATGACGATGCAGGTGCCATCGACCATCCCGAGGACGGCACCTATACCCTCACCTACGGCGAAGCCGTTGATCTCGGTTACTGTCGCCCCGTTACTTTCCACCGCCACGAGGGCAAATTCACTGTTGATCTGGATGGTCAGGAGGTGAAGGTTTCTGGGCACGAGAAGGCAGAGCTTCCGCCCGAGCTGAAGCGGGTTCACGGGCTTCAGAAGGCCCTGGACTTCTACAGGCTGGCCAAGACGCCGCAATTTGAAAAAGACCAGGTAACACCCCTACAGGACGGCTACCAGGCGACCATGGTCGAATGGGGCAGCAACAAGCTCTCTGAGCTTCGTCATCGTATGCCCGAGGCGGGAGGCCTGATTATCGCCCCCAGTATCCAGATGGCCGAATATATGGTCGACCTACTCGAGCGCATTGAAGGCGAGAAGCCGATACTGGTACACAGCCAGATGCCCAACCCAAATGCCAAGATCCGCGCCTTCCGAAACACGGACAAACGCTGGCTAGTCTCGGTAGCGATGGTATCAGAGGGCGTGGACATCAAGCGCTTGCGAGTCCTTCTCTACCTGCCTAACGCGCTGACTGAGCTGGCGTTCCGCCAGGCAGTGGGTCGGGTAGTCAGGACGATGGGCTCGGACGATGACACCCGGGCTTACGTGGTGATGCCCTCTTTCCAACTCTTCGAGGACTTCGCAAGGCGCGTTGAAGAAGAGATGTCTCCGGCAGCTCGCAAAGGTGGCGACACCCCCAAACACAAGGTCTGCAAAGAGTGCGGACACGAGTGCGAACTCGGTGCAGCGGCCTGCCCGGTCTGCGGACACGAATTCCCCAAGGCGCCCGAGCGACTGAAGCCATGTAGTGACTGCGGCGCACTGAACCCGATGACTGCCAAGAGCTGCCACGCCTGCGGCAATTCTTTCGAACATGCTTTCAAGCTGACTCTGGATGAAGCACTCCGAACAGGCGCTATAGTTCGCGGAATCGACATCGAAGAAGAGGAGGTGCAAAGCGCCGAAGAGATTGCACCAATTGTCCGTGGTCGGATTCTCAGGAGTGGCGATCAGAGGCTGGTAAAAATTATTCAAACCCTGCCTGATGAAAGCTGGGCGCGGCTTCGTTCAATCCTGGAGGCAAACTAGTATGCACTGAACAACACACTAAACCACTAAATACTTACGGCCAGTCAAATGCCGTGTTAACCCAGATAGACCCGGGTAATTTCGAGTCTGGAATGCCCAAGCTCCTCACTGATGGTCAGGCGGCTTTGCTCATCGAGGACACGCTGCTCCGCTGTTAGAGCACCACGACTGGGCCCGCCTGCACTCGGTGACGGCCACCCGGTCAGTTCCTGATAACGCGCCTGCGCGTAGGCATGCCGTAATCCGTGCAGCTTCGACAACCCCGCCCGCGCAGTTCAGCGCTCGTAAGTGCGCAACTGCTGGACATAGTTCCTGCTGCTCGGAATCAGTGATCCTTTGCCCGCCAGTCGATGCGCCTGCTCGAGCACGCTGCGTTGGGCCTCCGTTCGAATCGGGATGAGGCGCGGCCTGCCCCCCTTGGTCCAGCTGCGCTTCAGGTACAAGTGATCGCCCCGGTCGGCATAGCTTGGGTTAAACTTCATCGCCTCCTCGCGTCGCAGGCCAAAGGCGCGCTGCAACTGCAAACTCATGACCACGTGGACATCCCTGATCTGGGCCAGTTGCCCGGCGCCGACCTCACAGGCCTTGGAGGTCTGACTCACGAAGGTCCGGTTGGGTATGCCATAGAAGTCGTTGGAGCGGGCAATGACGTTGCTTCGATTGACGCGGGCCGCCCACCACCGTAGCGCGTTCATGCGGTTCTTGATCGTGCCGGCACCCAGCCCCTGTCGAGCCCAGCGCTCAACAAGCGCCTCGACGTGTTTGGGTTTGAGCGACCGACTGGACATGCCGCGGTAGCCCATCTCATGTAGCTGATCCGCGATCTGGTTCAGCATATGGCGTCGCGCCGCCTGCGTGGACTCACTGCCCTCGCGGTTGTCGTAACACAAACGTTTCAATTGGTAGTTCAGGTCTTTCACAGTGTCGACTCCCGTCGCTGAGTGTTTATGACCTACCGCGGGCTCGTAGCCCGGCTGGCTCGCTGACGCGAAACGGTCAGGGGACACCACTCCCCGGCAACCTGAAAGTGCCTACTCTCAGGCAACACCGCCGGATCCTGAAGGGAACCGATACGGTGCAGACCAATTAGCCCCCAGGGGCAACGTTGTGATGGTGATGACTTCTCCTCCCTTTTTTGCACTGCGGCACCATCGCCGCGGTTTGAATGAAACGTCGTGCGGGCACGACGCGGTTACGATGCTGACCAGGTCAGCGCTCGGAACGACAGGCTTTCGCCTGGTTCCGTATGGGCAGAGCCCAGATGCCACACTGTCGCAGTGGCCGCGTTGAATTCGTCAATCGCGATGCCAGTGTATGTGCACGTCATCTGGCCGTAACCCCGCTATTCATCCCGGCGCCGGCGCGGTTTACGGGCGCAGCGCCCTTGTCACTACATCGCGCGGCGCGGTAGTGACAAGGGCGACAGTGCACCGGGTTCAGTTCAGATCCCGACGTGCATAGCCCGCGCCAGCCTCCCGTCACTCAGGATGAGCTACGACAGTGGCATTGTGGTTGAGGAATCTGACCCGACCGGGAAACCCGGTTTTTCAGCGACGGGGTTTTTGATTAGAGTCTAATCACCCGGTGACCGGGCATCGGGCGGATTGGCCGGCGCCGCTAGCGGCGCGGTCTGCCCTCGGGATTGCCGTACTGTGCCCAGCGTCGGGTCAAGTGCCAGATGGCGCGCAAGTCGACCTCGGTAGCGGCCCGGAGTGCCAGGTAGTCTTCGGCAGTCAACAAGGCATCCTCCTCGTCCTTGACCCTGGCTTTCCACTCCGTCCACAAGGCGTGCGCTTGCGCCTCGTCGGGTTCGGCCGGGCGACCCACGGCCGGCTTCACGGTCAACAGGCGGCGCCACCGGGTGTACTCCTTCGGGCCCAAACCGAACAGGGTCTGCATCATTTCCTGTGGGGCGTCAGCCTTGATCAGCGCCTGCTGCATTTCCTCCGAGGCCCGCAGTTGGCGGATATGCTCCACCATGTGGCAGAACACGTCACGGTTCAGGTCCACCCGAAGGCAGTGGACGCGGATCGCTTCGATGCGATAGAGGTCCGCGATGTTCAGGCACTGCAGGGCGTCGATCTCCCTCGGCCCGAACCCCAAGTCACGTAGCGCCGACTGGTCCGCCTCTGCCAGACACCGGATCGCATAGAGCAGCACTGCTGTGATCAGGTCAGCCTCTTTGGTGGTAGCCATGATCCTCTCCTATCCCTATGGGAGTGGCTGACCGGCGTCCCGAGCGACCCGGTGCAGGGCGCGGCAGTTCTCCATCAGCGCCACGAGGTTTTCCCAATCCGCATCCGGCAGCCAGTGCCACAGCCGGGCAGCGAGGGAACCCGCTTCCAGTGGTTCCAGTGGCACCACCGACCCGGGCGGGGTCGGCTTCACATCCGCGCACGCGGCCAGTTGCCACCACAACGCCGCGACCCATCGCACCGCATCCGTATCCGTATCCGGTAGATCGGTGCCTGCTGTATCGGGCACCGCCTGTACCGCAAAGCCAACCCCCTGATCCGTGAGAGGTTGAATCAGGGACCCCAGCCCGTAGGCCTCGGCAAGCTGCCGGGCCAGTCGATACGCCCGATGCCTGAGTTGGTTCAGTTCGAGCTCCGTGCCGGCATCGGTCTCACCTTTTTCATGGGCTTTTGCAGGGGCCGTCGCTCCGGCCTGTGTCGACGTCGCCGCGGGTCGCGGGTTCGGTGGATTTTGGGGTCCCTGGTGTCCCCTGCCAGCTGCTGGCGCCACATCTCCGGGAAGTTCCTGCATCGATTCACCAGCTGGGCATTCCGGCGCGAGCGCCGGAAATGGCTGGCCAGCGATTAACGCCTCCAGTTCAAGGCGCACCAGTGCGATATCCGCGTCCGCCGCATCGGCGATCTCCGTTTCAATTGCGCCCCGCAACACCTCGGTGACCCAGTCCGGGCTGTCATAGCGATGGCATAGCGCGGCGAAAATGGCATCAAATTCTCCGTCGGAACCCAGTGACCTGCTGAGCCAGAGGTTGCGCGCAGCGCGCTCCAGTGCCTGGATTCGCACCACCTGCGGCGAACCCATGCCGGCGGACAGCGCCTGGGGAATCAGCGGCCAAAGCGTGTGTACCGCGTAGGCCATCCGGGAAATCAGGGTCTGGCTGAAACTCAGACCCCGCGCGGTAATCAGCTCCGATAAACGGCGTTGGGAAAGCGGAGCGCCCGGCATTTCCGCCTCTAGCAGTGCTTTGGCTTCGAACACAGCACGGGCCTTATCGATAAAGTGCAGGTTGTCGCGCAGTTCGTTCTCGCGCAGGTGTGACAACAGCACATCCGATTCCGCGACCCAGGGCTTATAGACGCAGTCCAGGTAGCGAAACGCGTCGTCGCTGGTTTCCTGATACAACGCCCGCAGGGCGCGCAAGCGGGAATTACCCCCGGCCAACAGCATATAGTCCGTCTCGCCGGGTCGGCGCGTCACCACCAAGGGCTGGTCCAGCCCCTGAGACCGGATCGAGGCCTTGATCCGTTCGTACTCGCTGTTCCGGCAGCGCCGCGGATTTCGGTCATAGCCAAGAAGCCGGGTCACTTCCAGTCGGATCATACGGGCGCCTTCCGGCGCAGTATTCGGCTCCGGTGGATTGAGCGGTACGCGATGATGTTCAGGCTCGGCTGTCATGGCGTCTCATCGCCCGCGTTACACGGGCTAACGGTTTTTTGAAGCTGTCCGGAACGGAAAGATGCATTTCACCACCCCGGTCAAGCCATAACTCAATTCCAAATTACCGTATCACCAATCCCACACGGATTCCTTTGTAATGTTTCTGAACGGTGAACGTCGCCCTACCCTCCTCACATACGTTCAATTCGGCCAGGTTCCTGCCCCGGTTCGCCATCGCTTATCTAACGGCGCCGCCACGTGTCCGTATTCCGCGTTGCGATGATTGCCCGGATTCATAAATTAGGGTTCTACCGATGCGGTGCTAATGGGTGTTTACTCAAATGCACGCCGCATCGAAACCTTACAACTGGACTCACCCGAATCCGGGAACAGGTTAAAGGCTCGAAGCGACGAGGGAGCAGGAACATGAACAGTAAAGAAGCGGCAGCCACACTAGGCTATGCAGAGAAGACCTTACGGGAATCGAGAGTCACCGGCACATTGGCCGGCGTGACAACGCCTGCCTATATCAAGCGCGGGCACCGCGTCATTTATGACGAGGAGGACCTGCTGGAATGGACCGCGCAGTTCCGGAAAATCACCAACACGTCGCAATCATCCATCGACCTCAAATGACTCGCCGCTACGGCCATCCATGGCCTCCCGCGGCATACCGTACGTCCTGTACCTAAAACATACCACTTCGCGTCAGTGACACTAAGTGGTAGACTTAGGCTAATGGCTGTTTACCAAACAAAGACCTTTGCGCGGTGGGCAAAGAAGACTGGATTGCGAGATGCAGAGCTTTACACCGCAGCTCAGGAAGTTGTTGCTGGTCAGGTTGAGGCAAAGCTCGGCGGTAATGTCTACAAGAAACGGGTAGCCCTCCCTGGCGGCGGCAAGAGCGGTGGCAGCCGAACACTAATAGCCACAAGGATCGGAAAGCATTCGTTCTTTCTTTATGGCTTTGAAAAAAATGAGCGCAGCAACATTAAGGCAAACGAGCTGTCCGTCCTGAAAAGTGCCGCGAAGGTCTGGCTTTCAATGACCGCTGACGGACTAACAGCCGCTCTGAAGGCTGGAGAGATTAAAGAGGTAAAGCGAGATGAGTAGACTACTCAATGAAATGCATGAAAGCATGGCCGGCCTGCACGAAGCGGGTCTTCTGAGCACAGATGACATGCGCAAGTTCGATGCCGCCTGCCTGCCTGAGGTGAAGGAGTACACTCCAGCTCAAATCAAGAAAATCCGCACCCGCAGCAACGCAAGTCAGCCGGTCTTTGCGAAGTGTCTTAACACCAGCGCATCCACCGTGCGGCAGTGGGAAAGCGGTACTAAAAAGCCCAGCGGAATCGCCCTGAAAATGCTCAGTCTTGTCGACAGCAAGGGGCTGGGAATATTACTGGACGCTTGACAGCGAGTAGAAGAAAGTCAGGTAGGAATGGATGCCCGTCCCCCGTTAATGGGGTAGAGCCCAGCCTGCGTGGCTATTGTGTCACTGAGGTAAACAAGGAACTTGAGACAGACTTTCTTGCCACACAAAAATCAACGTAACTAATTGATTTTCATCGAAAGAAAATGGCGGACCGGACGGGACTCGAACCCGCGACCTCCGGCGTGACAGGCCGGCATTCTAACCAACTGAACTACCGGTCCTAAACGGTAGAATTCTGTGCCTCGATTGTGGTGGGTGGTGACGGGATCGAACCGCCGACCCTCTGCTTGTAAGGCAGATGCTCTCCCAGCTGAGCTAACCACCCCCGAACCGAGAACGCGCATTATAGAGATTTGCCCTGCCCTGTCAAACCTTCCGGGGAAAAATAATTCAAATTTTTGAGCTTATTAAAAGCCGTTGATTTTAGTAGTAAAATTCTGGCTCTGTTGCCCGTTCGAGCGGGCTCCCCGACAGCCCGCGAGAGGGGGTGGACGTTATGGAAATCTACAAGGAATTTCACTTCGAGGCAGCGCACCGCCTGCCCAATGTGCCCGAGGGCCACAAGTGCGCGCGCCTGCACGGGCATTCATTCCATGTGCGCCTGTCGGTCAGTGGCGACGCGCCGGAACCCAGTGGCTGGGTGATGGACTTCGGCGATATCAAGAGCGCCTTCAAGCCGATTTACGACCAGCTCGACCACTACTACCTCAATGACATTCCAGGGCTGGAGAACCCGACCAGCGAGAATCTCGCCCGCTGGATCTGGACGCGCCTGCAACCGGCCCTGCCGGGACTCACGGCCGTGGAAATCCGCGAGACCTGCACCAGCGGCTGCGTGTACCGGGGGTAATGAAGGGGCTGTCATATTCCGGTAACACCGGCAAAAATACTTGACGAATGTTTTGCCCCTACAAATAAAGGGCCAGTTGGAACCAATGTGCCAGAGCCGTTCACCGAAAGCGCTCACTGTGTTTCCGATAATGGGCAGAAGTTACCAGAAGTAGCAGCGTGAAAAATGTTATGCACACAAAACTAGCGGTCACAAAATTTTCACCAAGTTACCCGCCACTTCAACAAGCTTGCTTTAACTAAAATCCTCAAGTCATTGTTTTTAAACATAAATTACGGTTTGTTTGTTTTTTAACCAATTTGTAACATACAGTGCAACCAAAGCCTTACAGCCCCGGTTAAACAATTTACTCACTGACTTATCCACAGATTCTGTGGACAACTGCCCAGCCCCTGTTACGAAAAGTCCTAGCCATTTGCCGGGGTATTTCGCCGTTCAGCGGCCTTCACCCAGGCCCGACAGCAGGGTTTGCTCGAGATAGGCGCGAATCCGGGAGCTGGATTTCAAACTCAGCCCCATATTGGGGAACAGCGTCATCGAAACCGCCAGCCGCATCACGAAATCTGTCGCGGCGGCCACGTCGATAGCCGCGGATATCTCCCCCGCCGCCTGGGCCTGGCGGATGTGCGGCGGCCAGAATGCGACGCTGCGCTGGTAAAACGCCGGATCGAGATACATGGCCGCCACCGTTTCCGGCTCGGTCTGGGCCAGGCTGGCAAATATGCCCTCCTCGCTGTCCCGGCGGCCGGCCACCACCGCGTGGGTGACCTTGTCCACCAGGGTCGGCAGGGTCTCCAGCACTGCCTCGGTGTGGTTGAGAAACAACTCCTGGCGCCGCGCCAGCGCCCCCTGCACCAGGGTTTGCTTGTCGCCAAAGTAGCGATAGATCGACCCCCGCGACAGCCCGCCCACCCGGGCGACCTCGCCCATCGAGGTGCGGCGGATACCAAAGCGATGGATGCACTGTTCCGCGGCATCGAGGATGCGCTCGACCATGGGGTCGTCACAGTCTGTGGAACTGAACCGGGGCTGCTGCATGGTTTTACTGCCTTGAATATTGCAAACAAATAAACAATAATCGTATTTTGTTCATTTGTCCAAAACCAGGCGGGGGCGCCATGAGCGACACCAGACAGCAGTATGACTACATCATCGTCGGCGCCGGCTCCGCCGGCTGTGCCCTCGCCTACCGTCTCTCCCGCGAGGCCAGTCGCCGGGTACTGTTGCTGGAGGCGGGCGGCAAGGACAGCCTGCCGGCGATCCACGTACCCCTGGGCTTCGCCTTCATGATGAAGAACCCGAAGGTGAACTGGTGCTACCAGACCGAGGCCGAGCCCAACATGCACAACCGCCGCATGGCCTGGCCCCGGGGCAAGGTGCTGGGCGGCACCAGCTGCATCAATGGCATGGTCTATATTCGCGGCCAGAAAGAGGATTACGACGGCTGGGCGGCGCAGGGTAACGAGGGCTGGTCCTATGCCGAGGTACTGCCTTACTTCAAGCGCTCCGAGCACAAGGCCGAAGGCGGCAATGAATACCATGGCTATGGCGGCCCCCTGTGGGTGCAGGAGGCGCCCCGCGATGAGAAACTCGAACTGGCCGATGTCTTCGTGCAGGCGGCGGTCCAGACCGGCCTGCCCTTCAACGAGGACTTTAACGGGGAGAGCCAGGAAGGCGCCGGCGACTACCAGATGAACATCCGCAGGGGCAAGCGCCAGAGCACGGCCCGCACCTTTCTCCGGGCCTGTGAGAAGCGCCCCAACCTGACCGTGCTCACCGGCGCCCTCAGTGAAAAAATCCTGTTCGAGGGCAAGCGCGCTGTCGGCGTGCAATTCCGCCGGGAAGGCAACACCGAGCAGGCTTTCGCCGCCGGTGAGGTCATTGTCTGCAGCGGGGTCATCAACTCGCCGCAGCTGCTGGAACTGTCCGGTATCGGGCAAAGAGCGCGGCTGGAGACCCTGGGTATCGAGGTCGTCAGCGACCTGCCCGGGGTCGGCGAAAACCTGCAGGATCACCTGACCGTGCACATCCAGCAGGGCATCCGCGGGCTCAAAACCTTCTACGACGAGAGCCGGCCGCTGTCCCTGATCGGCAACCTGGTCAAGTATTTCACCCGCGGCAAGGGGCTGCTGGCCCACCCGGCGGCCCAGGTCGGGGTGTTCTTTCGCAGCTCGGACGCGGTTACCCGGCCCGATGCCCAGGTGCATTTCGCCCCGGCCGCCAGCGAGCCCGACGCCAAAGGCAATCTCAAGCCCCGGCCGGGCACCACGGCTACCGTGTGCCAGTTGCGCCCCGAGAGCCGGGGCAGCGTTCACATCACCAGCACTGACCCGGCGCAGCACCCCAGCATCAGGGCCAATTACCTGGACACCGAAACCGACCGCCAGACCATGATTGCGGCGTTTCGCCGGGTGCGCGACATCTTCCGTGCCCCGGCCCTGGAAAAATACCTGGACCAGGAACTGGTGCCCGGGGCGCAGGTACAGAGCGACGAGGAAATTCTCGCCTACATTCGCGCCGAAGCGGAGTCGGTCTACCACCCGGTGGGTTCCTGCCGGATGGGTGGCGACGGCGAGTCGGTGGTCGATGCCAGGCTGCGGGTGCACGGCGTCGATGGCCTGCGCGTTGCCGATGCCTCCATTATGCCCACCATCGTTTCCGGCAACACCAACGCCCCCGCCATCATGATCGCGGAAAAATGCGCCGACATGCTGCTGCAGGACGCCGGCATTCACGTCACCCTGCCCGAGGGCCTGGACAGTGACCACCATACACCCGATAGCGAAGCGGCCCTGCAGGCCGTGACCGTCAACGCCTGAGGCAGGAGCAAGCCGATGAACGCACCCAGCCAGCAACACGCTGTAGAACTTGAACTCAACCGGATCCTGCAGCGCCAGCGCCAGGCCTTCCAGGCCGAAGGGCCGGTCGCCCTGGCGACCCGCGTGGACCGCATCGACCGCTGCATCGCCATGCTGGTGGATCACCAGGCTGAGATCTGCGATGCCGTCAACCGTGACTTTGGCAACCGCTCCAAGTACGCCACCCTGATGATGGACGTGATGAACTCGGTAGCCAGTCTCAAGTTCGTCAGGAAAAACCTGAAGAAGTGGATGAAGCCGGAAAAGCGCAGCCCGTTCCTGCCGATGAACTTTCTCGGCGCCAGGGCCTGGGTCAAGTACCAGCCCAAGGGCGTGGTGGGCGTGATGACCCCCTGGAACGTGCCAGTGAACATGATTTTCAGCCCGCTGGCCGACATACTGGGCGCCGGCAACCGCGCGATGATCAAGCCTTCCGAGTACACCCCGCACACCTCGGCACTGATGAAGAGGCTGTTCGACCAGTATTTCGAGGAGTCGGAAGTCTGCGTGGTGACCGGCGGCCCGGAAGTGGGGGCGGCCTTCAGCGGCCTGAAACTGGACCATATCATTTTTACCGGAGCCACCAGTATCGGCCGGCTGGTAATGAAAGCCGCGGCGGAAAACATGGTACCTGTCACCCTGGAACTGGGCGGCAAGTCACCGGTGGTGGTGTCGGAAACAGCGGATATCAACAAGGCCGCGGAAGCCATCATCTCCGGCAAGGCCATGAACGGCGGCCAGCTCTGCGTCAGCCCGGATTACTGCTTTGTGCCACAGAGCAAACTGGAGGCGTTTATCCGCCGCTGCAAAGAGGTTATTGCCGAGCAGTACCCCACGGTGCAGGGCAACCCGGATTTCACCGCCTGCATCAACGAACGTCATTTTGACCGGGTAAAGGCCTATATCGACGAGGCCCGGGAAAACGGCTGTCGGGTCATTCCCCTGTGCCCGGAGGGGGAGGAGTTTTCCAGCCGCGATGAGCACAAGATCGCGCTGCACCTGCTGGTCGATCCCGCCGAGGACCTGGCCTGCATGCAGGACGAAATCTTCGGTGCGGTAATGAATATAAAAACCTACGCCGACCTGGACCCGGTGATCGGTTTCATTAACGCTAGGGAACGCCCCCTGGCCCTGTACTATTTCGGCGACGACAAGGCCGAGCAGCAGCGGGTCCTGGATGAGACCATCTCCGGCGGTGTCAGCATCAACAACGTCACCATGCATGTGGCCTGCGACGACCTGCCCTTCGGTGGCACCGGCGACAGCGGCATCGGCAATTACCGCGGTCGGGATGGTTTTCGCACCTTCAGCCACGCCCGTGCCGTGTACCAGGAAGGCTGGGTCAACCTGGCCCAGCTCGGCGGCACCCTGCCGCCCTTCGGCCAGAAACTGGAGAAGATGCTGGCGGGACAGATCAAAAAATAGGCGCTCGGCGCGGGCCCTCAGTGCAGCACCCGTGGCCGCTCGCTGACCACCACCGCCTGCAACTCGCGACCCAGCATAATGACATGCCCCTGGCGCCGTTCAACGCCGTCGACACTGTAGTCGAAACGGTACTGGCGCCACACCCGCCAGCGGCCGCCGCTGTCGCGGCTCAGGGAAAAGCGCTGGATGTGCACCGACTGGTCCAGCAACTGGAAATCGTCACGCTGGGCGGCCCGGGCAACGTGTTGCAGGGCCAGTTCCCTGATGCGGGTGGCGGCCAGGAAATACAGGCACAGCGCGGCAAAAGCCAGCAGGGCCAGCACTTCTCCCAGGGTAAAATACACAACGTCTCCTGCAGCTTTGGTTAGCGGGGCACAGCTTACTGGCATTGACCCCGGACGTATACAATTTCGCTAGCCATGTGTATCGTGAGCCTGCTATGTCAGCGTCAGCCAATACCAGCATGGAAACCCCCAACTCCCGCGAGCGCCAGCGCCTGCAAACCCGGGCCCAGATACTGTCGGCGGCCATCGACGGTTTTGCCCGCTCCGGCTTTGAGGCCACCTCGCTGGCGGAAGTCGCCCGCCGCGCCGGCGTCAAGAAAGCGCTGGTGCAGTACCACTTCGCCACCAAGGAGCAATTGTGGAAGGAGGCCGCCCTGCTGATCTGGCAGCAGCGCAACGACTTCCTGCGCGACATTCTAGCAACTCCCGACGAACCCGACCTGACCGAGCAGATGCGCCGGGGCTTCGTCGCCCTGGTCGAATTCAGCCTGGAGCATCCCCAGTGGCTGTGGTTCATGTTCCACGAGGCGGCCGTGGGCGGGGACCGCCAGGCCTGGCTGCTGGACAAGTGCCTGGCCCGCGACTACCGCCTCGGCGAGGCTTTTGTGCGCCAGTTCCAGCGACAGGGGCTGATTCGCGAGGGCTCACCGATGCAGCTGCTGCACCTCATCTCCGGCGCCCTCACCTACAACCTGCTGGTGGCGCCAACCACCCTGCGGGCGACCGGCCTGGACCTCTCGTCCCGGGAGGCCATCGATGAGCAGGTCGCCCTGCTGCAGCAGCTGTTACGCCCCTGAGTAGTGCTGCTGCAAAAATCGCCCGACAATGCCGTTGAACAGCTCCGGCTGCTCCGCGTGCAGCCAGTGGCCACAGCCCGGCATGACCTTGACCTCGGCCCGGGGAAACAGGGCCAGCACCCGCTCGCGGTGCGCCGGCAGGATATAATCCGATGCGCCCCCTTTGACAAACAGCACCGGGCCGGAAAAAGGCTGGTCCACGTCCGGCTCGGCACGCACCGCATCGTAGTCCCGCTTGAGACCCGCCAGGTTGAAACGCCAGTCGTAGACCCCGCCTTCCCCGCGCTGCAGGCTCATCAGCAAAAACTGGATCACCCCCTCCTCCGCCAGGTGGGCGGCCATTAGCTCTGCCGCCTGCTGCCGCGATGTCACCCGCGCCGCGTGCACCGCGTCCAGGGCGGCGAACACGCGATCGTGGTGCGGCGGATAACTCACCGGGGCGATATCGGCGATAACCGCCGCGGCACAGCGCTCCGCTTGCGACAGGGCGATCTCCATGGCCACCTTGCCACCGAGGGAGTGTCCCACCAGCGCGGCGCGGGTAATGCCCTCGCCGTCCATCCACTCGCTGACCACCTGCGCCATGCGCGCCAGGCTCGCCTGTTCCAGCCAGGCGGAGCGGCCGTGATTGGGCAGGTCAATGCTCAGCACCGTGTAGCGTCTCGCCAGGGAGCGCGCCAGGGCCCCCAGGTTGCCGCCGGCCCCGAACAGCCCGTGCAGCAGTACCACGGGTGGTCCCTCGCCGGTGGTGCTGTGCCTGATTGGAGATTTTGCTACCATGCGCTGCACTATAACGGATTGGATTGAAGCATGCCTGTTACCTACTCCCGCTCGCGAACGTATATCCTGCTGCTACTCGGCAGCCTGCTACTCGTCGCCTGCGCCGGAACCCCCACCTATAACCCCACGACCTTCCCCTTCGAGTTCAACCAGGAAAAGTTTGCCGCCGCCGACATCAAGACAGTGGTCATCCCCCATGTGAACCTGGGCACTCCCTCGCGCAACTACCTGGAAAGCGAGGCGCCGCGCATCGACGGCTTCGTCAGCACCTACCTCAAGGAGAATGGCTACAGGGTCATCAAGCAGCGCGAATTCAAGCAGCTGTGGAGCGCCGGTGTCCGCGCCTACGGCGACCCGGTCGACCCCACCACCGGCAAGGTCAACATGAAGTCCTTCGCCCAGATCATGACCAGCATCCGCGATGAGATGGTCGAGAAGCATGACCTCGACGCATTTGTATTCACCGACCTGGTGGAACTGGAAACATCTTTCTCCGGCGGCCTCAAGCACCTCGCCCGCTGGGACGGCGTCACCCGCAAGCCATCCCTGCAGGGACCCGGCTCCGGCGTGTCGGTAGATTTCGACTGGAACGCCCCGGCGGCCGTGGCCTCGCTACAGGTCAGCGTGTTCAATGCCGACCTGGAGCGGGTGTTCTTCAGCCGCGGCGGCATCGATGCCACCGAGGCCATCGATACCCGCTCCGCTTCCGGGCGCTTTACCCGCCGCCGCACCATGCTGGAGAACGAGGACTACATCATGGAGGGCGTGCAACTGGCCTTCCATCCCATGATCACCATGGAGGCCTGGCCGGGCAATCCCTGAGCCGCGCGGGGCCGCTCAGGCAAGTACCTCCAGGCCCCGTTCCAGGCACCACATGGCCGACAGCCCGCCGAGCACGTACACCGGCACCCAGCGCAGCTTCTGCTGCCAGGGTTCCAAGGGCCGGTGCAGCAACCACCAGATGGCCAGCATCACCAGGATAAAACTGAGCTGGCCAATTTCGATACCGACGTTGAAGAACAGCAGCGCCAGGGGCACGTTGTCCTGGGGCAGGCCCGTCTCCGCCAGCGCGCCGGCAAAGCCCATGCCGTGCAGCAGGCCAAAGCCACCGGCCAGCCACCAGGGGTTGCGCCAGACAATGTCGTTGCGGCCCTCGCGGGTCAGTTCCACTGCCAGCACAAAGATACTGAGGGCGATGGTGAACTCCACCAACGCCACCGGGTAGTTAAAGAAGCCCAGGGTAACCAGGGACAGGGTGATGCTGTGGCCCACGGTAAAGGCGGTAATCGTCCACAGCAGGCGGGTGCCACCACCGACCAGCAACAACAGCCCGAACACAAACAGCAGGTGGTCTATGCCACCCCAGATGTGCTCGATACCGAGCACGCTGTAATCGCTCATGACCTCGCCGGCGCCCGGTTCTTCCGGCACCACGAAATCGGTCTGCTCGGCGTTGAGCACCTGCTGGTACTGGCGCCCGTCCAGCAGCGACACCATGACCATGGCCGACGCCTGGTTGGGCCCCAGGCCGTCGATGCCCAGGGTTTCCCCCACCAGGCCGTCGTCCCCCAGGCCGCTACAGGCCAGTTGCAGGCTGGTGACCATGCCGGTGCCCTCCATTTGCGGGGCGCTCGCCTGGCTGACCTCGCAGGAGGCAGGCCACTGCGGCCGCATGGGTACATTGCTGGTGGCCTGGGCCGGGGTTTTCCACACCAGGTTATATTGGCCCGCGCCAATCTCGGTGACTTTGAGCAGCGAGGGCGCAAAGCGGTGGGCCTGCGCCGGCAGGCTCAGGCCGATCAGCACCAGCAACAGGACGGTCACACTTTGCTTCATCGTCTCACCTCATAATCCTGGCGCAGCTGCTCAATACTTTGCTGCAGGGCCCCGGCCCGGGCCTCGGACTCCAGGTCCCTGACCAGCAGCGACCGCACCTCCTCCAGGCTGGCATCGCGACCGGGCTCCAGCGCCTCCACATACACATAGTGCAGGCCGTAGGTGGAGCGAATCGGACCCAGCCACTGTCCCGGCTGCGGCCCGGCCTGCTCCAGGTTCATGACAAATGCGGCGCCGAAGTGGCGCGCCAGCTGTTCCGGCGACTGGCGCATGAAGCGGTAGCCGGGCAGAAAGGGTGAACCGAGTTCGCGCGCCTGTGCCGGCCCCATTGACTCGCTGGTGATGCTGGCCACCACCTGCTCCACTTCCGCCTCCCGCTCGCGATTGAAATAAACATGCTCTATCGAGTAGCGGGGCGGGCGCCGCAGTTCCTCCCTGCGCTCGGCGAATTCGCGGGCAATATCCGCCTCCGTCGGTGCCGCCGGCGGATTCCCGGCCAGCAGCAATTGCTCGACAATCTGGATCAGCCTGCGCTTGACCACCTCGTCCCCCAGGTGCAGGCGCATTTCCAGTGCCTGCTCGTACAGCGCCTGGTCGGACTTGCCCTCGGCAATGCCGAGAAAGTGCATGTTGCGCAGCAGGCGCTGGTAGACCACCGGGTCATAGAGGTGCAGTTCCAGTTCCAGGCCGCGCTGGAACATCATGTCCCGGTCCAGTTCGGCGGTAACCATGCGCGCCATCTGCTGTTCCGTGGGCATCCGCCCAACCGTGCTCAGCCACTGCTGTTGCAGCGCCTCCAGGCGCGCCTCGGACAGGGGGCCAATCACCACCGGCGGCGCCGGGAACAGGCGACCGAGAACCAGGTACAGCGCCCAGCCGATCAGCAGAAAGTGTAACCATGGCCGGTTAAGCCTGGCGAGCAAGTTCATTCATTACTCCTGAGTGGGATAATACGGAAATGGCGGCCGGGCTTTACCAGGAACTGACGAAATCGTCCGGGCGCATAGCCGGCAGCGGTTTGCGCTCACACTCGCGGCTGCCGAGGTAGACAAACCCAACCAGCTCCTCGTTGGCGGCGAGGCCCAGACCGGTCATCACATGGCGATCAAAACAGGCATCACCGGTGCGCCAGATCCCCGCATATCCCAGCGCTTCCGCCGCCAGCAGCAAACCGTGCGCCGCGCAGCCCGCCGACAGCTGCTGCTCGATATACGGCACCTTGGGATGCTCCCTGAGGCAAACCACCACCGCCACCAGCAGCGGCGCCCGCAGTGGCGCGTTGGCCGCTTTTTGCAGGGCGCTGTCATCGGCGCCGGGATTGCGGGCCAGCAGCGCTTCCCGGAACAGGGCGCCGAGGGCGTCGCGGCGCTCGCCGGCGATGGTCAGGAAGCGCCAGGGACGCAGCCGCGCATGGTCCGGTGCGCGCATGGCCGCGGTGAAGATCTGCTGCAATTCAGCCGCGCCGGGGGCCGGGGTGGTCAGCCGGGCCGCGGAATTGCGCTGCTGTAAAAATCGTAGTACGTCGTTCATGGTTACGGTCGGAATACATTGGCCGGCAATGATAGCAGCAAAGCCGCCTGCTGTGCCGCTCAGCCCGGACCCTTGCCCACCAGGATGTTCATAAACCCCGCGTCACCGGCAACCGCGTCGACATCGTCACACCAGGCAGCCAGTTCATCGACGGACGATGGCACCAGCCGGTGCTCCAGGTGATCGATAATCCACAGGGGCTCGCCCAGTTCCGCCAGCAGCTCAACCAGCGCCCGGCCGCTGCTGCCGCACTGCCTGAGTGAGAGCGGCGTGAGTTCAATGATGATACGCGGCTTGCGCGCCAGGGAGGCCAGCAGCGGCATCAGGCCGGCGACCACACCGTACTCCGAACCCTGGGTGTCGATTTTCAGCAGGTCCAGGCGCTCGCTCCTGGCGGCGAGATACTCGGCACCGTTGAGCAGCGTGATGGCCCTGCTGCGCCGGGCTTCATCGGTGGCGAAGATCTGGTGGTCACCCAGGTTGTCCTCACTGAGGTAAAGCCGCGCCTCGCCGCTGACCGCGGCAAGTCCGGCGCGGGTGACGTGGACAATGCCCTGCTTGCCGTTGAGGGCAACGCTGTTTGTGAGCAAAAGGAAGTTATCCGGGTCCGGCTCGAAGGCGTAGACGGCGCCGTCGGGGCCGACCCGACTCGCCGCCAGCAGCGAGAAGTAGCCGATGTTGGCGCCGACGTCGACGAACACATCCCCCGGCGCCAGGAACGCAAGCACCAGCGATGACTCGTAGGGCTCCCAGATACCCTGCTCGCGCAGGCACCTGGACACGTACCGGTCCCGCTCGCCGTGGACCGCAATAGCCAGCGCTTCGGCGAGCCCGGGCACCTGCAGTGGCACCGCCGTGGTCGCGCTGGCCATCAGTGGCTTTTTACCCGGGTCTTGCCGCAGCGGGCGCAGCGATACACGGTGACCAGTTTGCCCTGCTTGACGTCGAACTGGCTGGCCTTGTCCACCTGCCACTTGTGGTGCCCGTGCCGGCACAGGGTCTTGCCCCGGTGCTTCTCCTTCAGGGAAGGTTTGCGAAACGGAATGACCTCCGCCATGGTCAGGCCAGGGTGCGCTGCAGGGCATTGCTCCAGGACGCCAGGCGCTTGCGCCGGGCGCTGGTACTCATCCGCACCGCAAAATCCCGCTCTGACTGCCAGATACTGCGCACTTCCCCCGGGTTCTGCCACAGCCCGATGCCCAGTCCCGCCAGGTAGCAGGCGCCGGCGACCGTGGTCTCGATCACCTGGGGGCGGATCAGCTTGCGCCCCAGCACATCGGCCTGGATCTGCATCAGCAGGTCGTTGGCGGCGGCGCCGCCGTCGACCCGCAGGGGCTTCATCCGCTTGCCCAGGTCGGCTTCCATGGCCCGCAGGATATCGGCGTTTTGCAGCGCCATGGCATCCAGGGTGGCCCGCGCGATATGGCCGTGTTCGGTGCCGCGGGTCAGGCCGGTAATGGTGCCCCGGGCCTCCGGCGCCCAGTGGGGCGCGCCCAGACCGGTCAGGGCGGGCACAAACTCGACGCCGCCGTGGTCGGCAACGCTGCGCGCCAGCTTCTCTATATCCGGGGCGCGCTTGATGATTTGCAGGCCGTCACGCAACCACTGCACCGCCGCGCCGCAGACAAACGCACCGCCCTCGAGGGCGTAAACCGGTTTGCCTTTTTCACCCAGCTGCCAGGCCACGGTGGTCAACAGCCCGGAACGGGACTGCAGCAGTTCCGGGCCGGTGTTCATCAGGATGAAAGAGCCGGTGCCAAAGGTGCACTTGGCCTCCCCCTGGGTAAAACAGGCCTGGCCAAACAGCGCCGCCTGCTGGTCGCCAGCGACTCCGGCGATGGGAATGCCGTCGGGCAGGCCCGGCACCTTGCTGGTATGGCCCAGCACCGCGCTGGAGGGCGCAATGCCGGGCAGGATATCCGCCGGCACTTCGAACAGGTCCAGCAGCTGTTTGTCCCAGCGACTGGTTTTGAGGTTCATCAGCGAGGTCCGCGAGGCATTGGACACATCGGTCACGTGCTGTTGCCCGCCGGTGAGCTGCCAGATGAGGTAACTGTCGATGGTGCCCGCGGCTACCCTGCCCGCCTTGCGCAGGCGCGCCACACCGGAGGTGTTGCGCAGCAGCCAGCGGTATTTGCTGGCGGAAAAATAAGGATCCAGCACCAGCCCCGCCTTGCGGCGGACGGTTTTCTCGTGGCCCCCGGACTTCAGCTGTTCACAGAATTCTGTGGTGCGGCGACACTGCCAGACCACCGCATTGTTGAGCGGGTCACCGCTTTGCCGGTCCCACAGCAGGGACGTTTCCCGCTGGTTGGTAATGCCGATGGCGGCGATCTGCCCGGGCTTGCACACGCCCTTGCGCATGATGGCGCGAATACCCTTGAGCACCGAATTCCAGATATCCTCCGGCCGGTGCTCCACCCAGCCGGGTTTGGGGTAAAACTGGGGGAACTCGTAGTTGACGCTGGCGCGGAGTTTGCCGGCCGAGTCCATCAATGCCACGGTGCTGCCCGTGGTGCCCTGATCTATCGCCAGTACAAATTCCGCCATATGCCAGCCTATCCCTCGTAACCCTCAACCGCCTTGATTTCCAGAAAATCGGTGAAGCCGTGGATGCCCCACTCGCGTCCATTACCGGACTGCTTATAACCCCCGAAGGGTACGGCATAGCCCCCGAAGGCGCCATTGATTTTAACGTTGCCGGCGCGAATGCGCGCCGCCACCCGCCGGGCGTGATCCAGGTCGCCGCTCTGGACATAGCCGGCCAGGCCGTAGACCGTGTCGTTGGCGATGGCGATGGCCTCCTCCTCGCTGTCGTAAGGAATCATGGTCAGTACCGGACCGAAGATCTCTTCCCGGGCAATGGTCATCTGGTTGGTGGCGCCGGAGAACACTGTCGGCCGGACATAGTAGCCCCGGTCGGTACCTGCGGGCAGGCCCGGCCCGCCGGCCACCAGCCTGGCGCCCTCGGCGATACCGGTCTCGATCAGGCCCTGGATCCTGTCGAACTGGAGCCGGGACACCACCGGCCCCATGGTGGTATTGGCGTCCGCCGGGTCGCCCACCACCACACTGGCGGCGGCGCGGGCGGCGATCTCTTCCGCCTGCGCCAGTTTCGCCGCTGGCACCAGCATGCGCGAGGGCGCGTTACAGGACTGGCCGCTGTTGGCGAACATGTGCAGCGCACCCCGGGTAACCGCCTGTTCCAGGTCGGCGTCGTCGAGGATGATATTGGCGCTCTTGCCGCCCAGCTCCTGGGCGACGCGCTTCACCGTCGGCGCCGCGTTCTGGGCCACCAGCACACCGGCACGGGTAGAGCCGGTAAACGACATCATGTCCACCTCGGGGTGCCGCGACAGGGCGGTGCCGACACCGGGGCCGTCGCCATTGACCATGTTGTAAACCCCGGCCGGCACCCCCGCCTCATCCAGGATCTCCGACCAGATATGGGCCGACAGCGGCGCCACCTCGCTGGGCTTGAGCACCATGGTGCAACCTACTGCCAGCGCCGGCGCCACCTTGCAGGCGATCTGGTTGAGCGGCCAGTTCCAGGGCGTGATGAGGCCGCACACGCCGATCGGCTCATGGAACACCCGGGCGTTACCCATGTTTTCCTCGAACTCGAAATCGCGCAGGACCCGCAGCGCCTCCGCCAGGTGGCCGAGGCCGCAGTCGGCCTGCTCCTCCATGGCAAAGGTCTGCGGCGCCCCCATTTCCTCGCGAACGGCCACAGCCGCTTCCTCGTAGCGCTTCCGGTACACCGCGACGCAGGACTCGAGCAGTTCCAGCCGTTCCTGGCGGCTGCTGCGGCCAAAGCTGGCAAAGGCCTGGCGGGCCGCGGCAACGGCCCGGTCGACATCCGCCGCGCTGCCCAGGGAGATCAGCGCGCAGACTTCCTCCGTCGCCGGGTTAATGACCTCGCAGTCGTTGGCGGTGACGGGGTCGACCCACTGGCCGTTGATATAAAACTGTCGATAATCGCGCATATGTAGCCTCCAGCGGTTGCGGGCGAATCAATAACCGGACCAGTGTAGCAGCGGCCGTCGGCTTGGGTATCACCCCAGAGGGGTGTACAATCCGCGCGTTTTTCCGCCAGTTTGAGGAAGCCCGACATGGACAACGAAGAACTCACCCTGTTTCGCGACATGGCCCGCCGGGCCTTTGAACAGCTCATCGCCCCGCACTACGAGGAATGGGAGGAAAAGCACATCGTTCCCCGCGAACTGTGGAACCAGCTCGGTGAGGCCGGCCTGCTGTGCCCGGACATGCCGGAGGCCTACGGCGGTGCCGGCACCTCAGCGCAGGTGTGCTTTGCCATGATCGAGGAACTGTCGCGCATGGGCTTTGGCGGCTTGGCCAGCGGCTACGGCATTCACTCCAACATCGTGGCGCCCTACATCGAGCACTTCGGCAGCGAAGAACAGAAGCAGCAGTGGCTGCCGAAAATGGTCTCCGGTGAAGCGGTGGGCGCACTGGCCATGACCGAACCGGGCGCCGGCTCCGATGTCCAGGGCATTCGCACCAATGCCGTGCGCGACGGCGATGAGTGGGTGCTCAACGGCTCGAAGATTTTCATCACCAACGGCATTCACGCCGACGTGGTCGTGGTGGCGGCCATTACCGACCCCGGCAAGGGGGCCAAGGGCACCTCGCTGTTCCTGGTTGACAGCTCCCTGCCCGGCTTCGACAGGGGCAAGAAAATCGAGAAGATCGGCCAGCACGCCTCCGATACCGCGGAGCTGTTCTTCCAGGAGGTGCGCCTGCCCGCCAATGCCCTGCTGGGTGAGTTGAACAAGGGTTTCGTCATCATGATGACCGAGCTGCCCCGGGAGCGCCTGGGCATTGCCGCCCAGGCCGTTGCCGCCGCCGAGGGCGCCATGGCACTCACCGTCGACTATGTGCAGGAGAGAAAAGCCTTCGGGCAAACGGTTGCGGCCTTTCAGAACACCCGTTTCACCCTGGCCGATGTCAAGACCGAGATCGCCCTCAACCGGGCTTTCTACGAGAAGTGCGCCGACCAGTACACCCGCGACGAGCTGACGGCCGATGATGCCGCGATGCTCAAGTACGCGGCGACGGAAATGCAGTGCAAGACGATCGACCAGTGCCTGCAGCTGTTTGGCGGCTATGGCTATACCGCCGAGTACCCGATCTCGCGCTACTACACCGATGCCCGCATCCAGCGCATCTACGGCGGCACCTCGGAGATCATGCGCGAGCTGGTGGCCCGCTCCATCCTCGGCCGCTAAGGCCGCCGCCCCCGCCCGGCGGGGGCCCATTCAGGCCGAGCCAGTTCAGGCCGAGCCAGTTCAGGCCGAGCCAGTTCAGGCCGAGCCAGTTCAGGCCGAGCCAGTTCAGGCGGAGAGCGTGTGCACCACCCTGCACCACTTCTCCATGTCTTCCCGGCTGGAATCCCTCAGTTCCAGCCCCACCCAGTAACCCGGCTTGCCCTCGGCCGGGCGGCACCACATGGCCTCGCCCACCAGTTCCAGGTTTTCTTTCCAGTTATCCATGGGCACGGCGAGGTTGAGCTGCGAGCCGGTACTGATCTGTGACGGCACCAGCAGCTTGAGGCCACCGACAGAAACATCGACCGTCTCACAGCGGATAATCGCGTTGTCTGCCTCCCGGCGACTGCCCCGGGATACCACCTCGATGAAAATAGCCTGCACGACCTCGATCCGTTCGTGCCTGCGGCGGTCGGTAAAGTCGTGTGTCATGCCTCGCCCCCTGATTGCCTCTAGCCAATGTGCCACGCAGGGGCAAGGAACGTCATCACAGAACTGGCAATTTCTCCAGATTTATCCGCCGGGATTCCCCACCAGCGACAGCAGGGACAGCACGAACAGCCCCAGGGTCAGGGTGAAAGCCGACAGCAGGGTGGTCAGGACCACGATGTTCGCCGCCAGCACCCCGTTGCCGCGGGCCGCCACGACCATGATGTAACTGGCCGCGGCAGCGGGAGCCGCCACCAGCAGGAACAGCACCCCCAGGGCCTCGTCACGGACCCCCAGCGCCAGGGCCAGGGCGACCGAAATCAGTGGCGCAATGCAGAGCCGCCAGACTGTCGCCTCCCAGGCCAGCGGCCCCGACAGGCGCAGCTCGGACAATCTCATCGCCCCACCGATACACACCAGCATCAGCGGCAGGAACAGCGCGCCCAGCCACAGGCTCGCCGGCTCGACAAGATCTGGCAGCGGCAGCCCGGAGAGCGACAGCGCAACCCCCGCGGCAATGCCGATCAACAGTGGATTGCGCAGCATGCCGCCCAGTGCCGCCAGCAGCGACGAGTTGCCGCCCAGGGTACGGTTCAGTACCAGCACGGCCAGCACGTTGTAAAGGCTGGTCATGACCGCGACCGCCAGCGCGCCCAGTTGCGCCCCGCGCTCGCCATAGGCGGCGATGCACAGCGCCAGCCCCATGATGGCCAGGTTGGAACGAAACGCACCCTGGACGAAAATTCCCCGCTCCGCCAGGGCATGCCCGCGCCAGCGGCTGTAAGCCCAGCTCGCCAGCGTCACCGCCAGGGTCGCCAGCACGCCCGCCAGCAGGAAAGTGGCGGAACCAAGCTCGCTGTAATCGACGCCAGCGGCGCCGGCAAACAGCATCAGCGGCAGCCCGAAGTTGAATGAGACCCGGGATATACGGTCGTTGAGGGGCCGGGTCAGCCAACCAATACGGGCCAGCAGGACACCCGCCAGCACCCAGCCGAAGGTCGGCAGGGAAATCAGCAGGCACTGGCGAAGTAGCGCAGCGGCGTCAGCGAAGGTCAAACGGGTATGGCCTTTGGTGAAAGGCCTATTATGACCTCACTGCAGGGAATCGCCCAGCGCCGACACCAGACTGTCGATCTCATGCTTTTCGATCACGAAGGGCAGGCCGAGCTGAATGGTGTCACCGCCGTAGCGCACGTAAAAGCCTCTCTCCCACATCCGCATGGCCACCTCGTAGGGGCGGCGCGCCGGTTCCCCCGGGTAACTGGCCAGGCTGAGCGCACCGGCGAAGCCGAAGTTGCGGATATCGGTCACGTGGGGCGCGCCCTGCAGCTGATGCAGGGCGTCTTCAAAGTAGGGCGCGAGTTCGGCAACCCGCTGCGGCAACTGCTCCTGCTCCAGCACCTGCAGGGCGGCGATCGCCGCGGCGCAGGCCACCGGGTGGGCGGAATAGGTATAACCGTGGGGGAATTCCAGCATGTACCCGGGTCCCCCCTGATCCATGAAGGTCTGGTAGATCTCGCCGGAGGCAACTACCGCGCCCATGGGCACGGCACCGTTGGTCAGCTGCTTGGCGACGTTCATGATATCGGGCCTGACGCCAAAGGCCTCGGCGCCGGTCATCGCCCCCATGCGCCCGAAGGCGGTAATCACTTCATCGAAAATCAACAGGATGTCGTTGGCGTCGCAGATATCACGCAGGCGTTGCAGGTAGCCCGCCGGCGGCGGTATGACCCCCGCTGAGCCGGCCAGGGGCTCGACAATGACGGCGGCGATATTGGAGGCGTCGTGCAGGGCGATCAGTTCATTGAGTTCGTCCGCCAGGTGCCAGCCGTGGGCGGGCATGCCCCGGGTATGAGTATTTTCCGCAAGCAGGGTGTGGGACAGGTGATCGGCGTCAACCGCGGTACCGAAGAGCTTGCGGTTGGCGCCGATGCCGCCGACCGATATCCCGCCAAAGTTGACCCCGTGGTAGCCCTTGGCGCGGCCGATCAGCTTGGTCTTGGTAGGCTGCCCCTTCAGCCGCCAGTAAGCGCGGGCCATTTTCAGCGAGGTGTCGGCGCACTCCGAGCCGGAATTGGTGAAAAACACATAGTCCAGGCCCTCCGGGGTCAGGGACTTGATCCGGTTGGCCAGCTCGAATGAACGGGGCTGGCCGAACTGGAACGCGGGCGAATAGTCCAGGGTCTGCAGCTGCCGGGTCACCGCCTCGGTGATTTCCGGCCGGTTGTGCCCCAGGCCGCTGCACCACAGGCCGGACAGCCCGTCCAGCACCCGCCGGCCGCGGTCATCGAGGTAATAGGCGCCCTCGGCGCCGACGATCATGCGCGGATCGTCCTTGAACTGGCGGTTGCCGGTATAGGGCATCCAGTGGGCTTCCAGTTGTTCCCGGCTCAGGGTCGGCTGGGGGTTGTGCATGCTGGTCATGGGCTTGTTCTCGCAAACGGGTTCGACAGCGGGATTCTAGGGCCTGGCATTAGTTGCATAAATCATTACCTATGCATCTAAAGTTTCATTAATATTAAACTTTATTCCACGGGAGAGACCGCATGGCGGGTAAAGCCCTGCTGGGCAACGTGACCGACAGCGACCTGCGCCTGCTGCGGGTGTTCCGGGCGGTGGTCCAGTGCAGCGGGTTTGCCGCCGCGGAGCTGGAACTCAATATTAACCGCTCGACGATATCGCGGCATATCAAGGACCTGGAAACGCGGCTGGGGGTCACCCTGTGCCGGCGCGGCCGCGGCGGCTTTGCGCTTACCCCGGAGGGAGAGCAGGTGTTCGCCAGCGCCATGAAGATCATGGCGGCGATGGAGGAGTTCCAGCACGATGTGGACGAGTTGCACCAGCGGCTGACCGGCCCCCTGTCCATCGCCCTGTTCGACAAGACCGTCTCCAATCCCGCCTGCCGGATCAGCGCCGCCTTCGCGGCCTTCGACCGGGCGGCGCCCGAGGTGCTGCCGGAAATTCACGTGGAACCCATTAACGCCATTGAACGCGGTGTCATCGAAGGCCGCTACCAGTTGGGCGTCATTCCCGATCACCGGCCTTCGACCAGCCTGGATTACTATCCCCTGTTCCGGGAGCAGATGTATCTGTACTGCGCCCGGGGGCACTCACTGTTCGACCGCGACCCCGACAGCATCGGCAGCGCCGCCATTCGCCGCTGCCGCTATGTCGGCATTGGCTACCACTCGCCCAACATGGAGGCCACCCGCAAACTGGGACTGGAGCGTCACGCCACCGCCCACGACCAGGAAGCGGTGGCCCACCTGGTATTGTCCGGGCGCTACCTCGGCTACCTGCCCGAACACTACGCGGAAGGTTTTGTCCGCCGCGGCATGATGCGGCCACTGCGGCCGGAGCTGTTTCAGTACGTTTGCCAGTTCAGCGCCATCGTGCGCCGCTCGCCACCGCCATCGCGGGTGGTACAAACCCTGCTCGACAAGCTGGTGACCGTGCACGACAGCGCGAGCTAGCCGCGGCTGGCAGGCGGTTGGCAAAATCTCCAGAAAACGCTCCTGCCTGGCTGCCGCACTTGCTAGACTGGAGCGGCGCGGCAAACAATGGGGGATTTACTATGCGCTGGTTTCTGGTATGTGCCGTGGTGGCAGCCGGCTACTGGTACCTGTTCGGCCTGGATTTCAGCGTCGACAGCCCCAGCTATGAACAGAAGATGCTACGCAACAAGAGCGCCCTGGCCCAGTGCATCAGGGAAGAGGAATACGCCGCCAGCCGCATGGCCACCAGTAGCGCCAACGCCGAGGCCGACTGCGCCGCCGAACTCAACCTGTACTGGGAAGACGGTGGCTGGCACAGCTACAAGGACAGCCGCCGGTAAGGCAGCCCTGCTGATCGATAATGAACCTGGCCGTCAGTTGCGCTGGCGGCAACTGCAGCCGGACGCCGTCCACCACAGCTGGGTTCGATCTGTTGTCCACCTTGAGCTTATGCTCCAGGGAATGGTTCAGGTCGCAAGTGCTTGCACCCGGGGGCGCAGCTTGCATACACTCAAATTTCCACCCCCAATCACCGACTGAAACAGGGATACCCCCATGAAGCGTTTTACCCGCAACACCCTTTTGTCCGTGGCCGCTGCGGCCACCCTGGCCACCTCTGTCCAGGTTGTAGCCCACCTCGACGACAAAGAGCCAATGCAGTCCTATCGCCAGTCCTACTTCACCCTGCTGGCGATGAATTTCGGCCCCATCGGTTCCATGGTCAAAGGGGAAATGCCCTGGGACGATGCGAAGCTGAACCTGTTTGCCGGCGATCTGGCGGCCCTGGCCAAAATGGATGTATCCCGCGCCTTCCCACCCGGCAGCGACAAGGGCACCACCCGGGCCAAGCCGGAAATCTGGGACAACAAGGACGACTTCGAAGCAAAAATGCAAGATATGCGGGAGGCCGTGACTGCGCTCCAGGTCGCCGCCGGATCCGGTGACAAGAAGATCATCGCCGAAGCCACGGGCGCCGCGGGCGAGGCCTGCAAAGCCTGCCACGACGAATACAAGGCCAAGGAATACCTCTACTAGGGCCTGTTCACACTCACTGGCCTGACCCGGGCTACCAGAGCGGCTGGGGCTGGGGCGCCTGCTCCAGCCCCAGCCACAGCAGGCCCGCCACAAGCAGGGCCAGCAGCAGGGCTTTCCAGGCCGCTACCGGTGCCGCCCTGCCCTGCCGGCCCGCAGCAGCGCCGCGAATCATCGCCGTGATCATCCCGTCCCGCTTCCGGAACTGGTGATAACAGACCACCAGCACATGCAAGGCAACCAGGCCCAGCAGGACATTGAAGGCGAGATCGTGAATACTGCCCATCAGGTCGCGAAAACCCGAGTCCGCCGCATAATACAGCGGCCCCGAGAACAGCACATCATCGCTGTTGAACAGGCCGCTGACTGCCTGCAACAACAACAGGGCAAGCAGCGCCACCACTGACCATCCACCCAGGGGGTTGTGGCCTGGCGTCGGACTGCCCTCCCCCCGCAGGTAGGCGGCGATGCGTTTTGGCCCGGCAATAAAGTCGCTGAAGCGCGCATGGACACTGCCAACCAGCCCCCAAACCAGGCGGGTCACCACCAGCACGATCAGTGCGTAGCCCACCCACTCGTGCCAATCGTAGCGCTCAAACTCGGCGCTCCACCAGGCCAGCACCACGCACAGCACCAGCAGCCAGTGAAATACGCGGGTTGGCAGGTCCCAGACTGGATGCATAGCGGTTCTACTCCTGCGGCAGGGGTACGAGCGGAGGGTACGCGGGGTCAACCTCCTGGTAAACATAGGACCAGACGCCGCCCTGCATGCAGGCCCGGTGCCGTGGCCCCGGCTGCTGTGGATCGGCGGCATCGTAGCCGGCGTCACCCCGGTACATGGCAACCAGGTCGCCATCGACGCCGGCCAGTACCGGCAGTACCTGGGGCACCGGACTCTCCCGCTCGCGGGCGATAGCCTCGTCCACGCTGCGGTAATGGGACAGGGTGACCAGGCTGATCCAGGTGGGGGGCAGCATCGCCAGCTCACCGGCGCGATGCTCGGCCAGCGCCTGGGCCACCGGCAACCAGCGTGAATCGTGAATTTCGCCGCCATCGATCACCACGGCGTCCTCGCCGCGCAGCGGCGCTGCGTAGATCCAGGTGGCGAAGCGCTTGCGTTCCACCTCCGGGGTCGTCCAGTGACTCAGTAACACCATGTCATCCGGGTCCGGTTGCTGGCCGCACTCCTCCATGGCTTCCCGCGCCGCGGCGATGCGCGCCGCCTGCTCCTCGTCGCCGTCCGCTGCCGCGAGGTCCGCGGCATCCAGGCTGCCGCCGGGAAAGACCCAGAAACCGCCGGCAAAAGCCAGCGCCTTGTTGCGCCTGAGAAGCAGGGTTTCCAGGCCGTGATCGCTATCGCGCAGCAGCACCACGGTGCTCGCCGGCCTGATTGGCTTTTTCTCTGTCATGGAACGTGTCTCTCAAATTCAAGACCGGAGTGTAACAGCAGTTACCCGATATCCCACCCTGCGGGCCGATGGTGCCCAATCACATTAACGCCTGGTAATAAACTTCAATCCCGCCGGTCCAATTTGCAATACCCCCTGCGTTGCGAAGCCCTGGTGATTTATCGACACTGGAGAACCCGGCATTCATGGCGACGAATCATCATGCGGAAAACAGTATTGCTGGCCGTTATACCCCTGCTCGGCAGTTCCTACAGCCTGGGCCAGGGCCCGGCCCCCGACCCCAACAAACCGCGGGCGAATGCCTCCTCCATAGAAGCCCGTCCCTATACGCTGAGTGAGAAGCGCGCCCCCTGCAGCAACTTCGACCCTCTGCGCCGACCCCACTTCGGTGATATGCATGTGCATACGGCCTGGTCCTTCGATGCCAACTCCCAGGACACCCGCAACCGGCCTGCGGACGCCTACGACTTCGCCAGGGGCGGTCGCATGGGAATTCAGCCCTATGATGACGAGGATCGCCCCACCCGCTATATACAGCTGGACCGCCCGCTGGACTTCACCGCGGTGACCGACCACTCCGAGTTCCTCGGCGAGATGCGTATGTGCACTACCGAGGGATCGCCGGGCTACTGGCATCCGGTGTGCATCGCCCACCGCCACCTGCCCCAGTATTCATTCGGCACCTTTGCCGCCTACGGCTTATCGGGCAAGAAGCGCTGGGGCTTTTGCGGCGACAACAACGAGGCCTGTTTTGCTGCCGCGGCCGCCACCTGGAAAGACGTGCAACAGGCCGCCGAAGACGCCTACGATCGCTCCAGCGACTGCAGCTTCACCAGCTTCATCGGCTACGAGTGGACCGCCTCGGTCGGCAGCGGGATGAACCTCCATCACAACGTGGTGTTCCGCAATCATCGCGTGCCGGACCGCGTCCTGTCATGGATCGAATCACCTTCCCAGGTGCACCTCTGGGATTACCTGGACCAGGAGTGTCTGGCGGACAAGCCGGGCTGCGATGCGGTGGTAATTCCCCACAACTCCAACCTCAGCGGCGGCCTGATGTTTGCCACCGCGCGGGTAGAGAATGACGTCGTACCGGACGACCCGGTCAGCGCCGGAGAAGCCCGCCGGCGGGCGCGCTGGAATGTGCTGTTCGAGGTGATGCAGCACAAGGGCTCCTCCGAGTGCGATAACCGCACCCCTGCCTGGGCCGAGGATGAGTACTGCGGTTTCGAGAAGCTGGGCTATGACAGCTTTGGCGGCAAAAACACCGGCATGGCCGAGGGCGGCGCGATGGAGTGGCTGACCGTGTTTGTCGACGAAGACAGCCTGCCGGTGACCAAGCTGCCCGAGGCCAGCAACTTCCTCCGCTATGCCCTCAAGAAGGGCCTGCAGCAGCAGGCCGAGCTGGGCGTGAACAGCTTCAAGTACGGCCTCATTTCCAGCACCGACACCCATATCGCCGCCCCCGGACTGACCATGGAGAAAAACCACCCCGGCCACGGCGGCGCCGGCATGGGTGCCGGCGATGGCGTGCCCGCCGGCCTGCCCGACGAACTGGAGTATGGCCCTGGAGGGCTGGCGGTGCTGTACGCGGAAGAAAACACCCGCGACTCGCTATTCGCCGCGATGCAGCGGCGCGAGGCCTACGCCACCAGCGGCACCCGTCCGGTGCTGCGCTTTTTCGGCGGCTGGGACTACGATGAGAATGCCTGCGCAGCCGCCGACATGGTGGCCCAGGGCTATGCCGGCGGTGTGCCCATGGGCGGTGACCTGGCGGCGCCCGGGCCGGCAGACGCGGCGCCGCGCTTCATTATTTCCGCCCTGGCCGACAGTGGCACGGCTGAATATCCCGGCAACCCCCTGCAGCGGATACAGCTGATCAAGGGTTGGTATGAAAACGGTGAGTTGCAGGAGCGGGTTGTGGACGTGGCCGGCGGCGCCAACGATGCCAGCGTCGATATCAATACCTGCGAGACTCGCGGCAGCGGCCACGCGCAGCTGTGCACGGTCTGGCAGGACAAGGACTTCAATCCCGGGGCGCAGGCGTTCTACTACACCCGGGTACTGGAAAACCCCAGCTGCCGCTGGAGCCAGCGGCTTTGTGTCGATGCGGGGGTGCGCTGCGGCGATCCGTCCTCCATCCCCGAGGGCATGGAGAACTGCTGTTCGCCGGAACACGAGAAAGTGATCCAGGAGCGCGCCTGGAGCTCACCCATCTGGTATACCCCGGCGAGCTGAGGCCGGGCGATACTCAGGAGAGGGCGCGGGCGGCCATAGAGAGGTCGAAGCCGATATCCTGGGCGCGTGCGACCGCCTCTGCCCGCTCCTCCGGCTGCCGGGAAACCACCCACAGATTGGTGCAGCGGGTGCCTGAGCGGCAGAAGGCAAACACCGGCCGGTCCTCGTCGTCAAAGAGGTCGGCCATTTCATCGATACGGTCCCCGGGAAAATCCAGTGCCGTTACCGGCATGTGGTGGTATTCCAGCCCCGCGGCTTCCGCCGCTGCGGCGATTTCGGCGCTGCTGGGCTGCCCGCGCTCCTCCCCGTCCGGGCGATTATTGAGCAGCACCTTGTACCCGGCTGCGGCGATATCCGCCACCAGGGCGACGCTGATCTGGCCCGCCACTGCCAGGGTTTCGGTAAGCTTGTAGGAATTCATAGGTATACCTCCGAGGGGCGTTATAC
Source organism: Seongchinamella sediminis (assembly GCF_003457605.1). Lineage (GTDB taxonomy): Bacteria > Pseudomonadota > Gammaproteobacteria > Pseudomonadales > Halieaceae > Halioglobus > Halioglobus sediminis. The sequence continues at coordinate 82,645 of NZ_QRAN01000012.1, read as the reverse complement.
CAGAGCCTCCCGGCCCATACCAGCGCCGGCAAATCACAGGCCGGCGACACCGTCCCACAGCAGTTTGCCACCCAGCACCAGCAGGAAGACGCTGATAACCCGGTAATAAAACGTGGGTTCGGATATCTTCACCAGGTAATGCCCCAGCTTGACCCCCAGCGGGGCCAGGGGCACCAGCACCAGGGAGTAGAGCAGGTTGTCACTGCTGAACTGCCCCAGCATGGCGTAGGGCACCAGCTTGACCGCGTTGACCACGGCGAAAAATATGCCGGCGGTGCCGGCAAAAACCAGCGGATGCAACTGCTTGGGCAGCAGGTACATGGTGAAGGGCGGGCCGCCGGCGTGAATACTGAAGCTGGTAAAGCCGGCAAGGACGCCGAAAAAGCCCGCCGGGCCGGGTTTGTGTTCCGCCGCCCCGCGTGACTGCAGACCCAGCAACTGCTGGGCGGCAAATACCACGGACAGCAGGCCGATCAGGATGCGCATGTAATCATCGCTCATGCTGTCCGCCGCCAGGTAGCCGACGAGAATACCCGCCAGGGCTCCAGGCAACAGCAGCTGCAGCGCGCGGCGGTCAAACTGGCCCCAGTAGGTGCGCACCACCACGGCGTCCATGACCACCAGTATCGGCAACAGGATCGCTGCCGCCTGGGTGGGCGACATCACCAGCGCCATCATCGGCACTGACAGCACCGCCACGGCGCCGCCAAAGCCGCCCTTGGCGACGCCGTACAGCAGTACCGCGGGGATACTGGCCAGGTAAAAAGCGGGATCGGAGAGCAAAACCTCCTCAGTCGATCAGGCCAAATTCCGCGCCCAGCACTTCGATAATTTCTGCTTCCGGGTTGGCGGAGAGTTCGATCGCTTTGCCGATAATCTTCTCGGCAATCCCGGTGTAGGTCGCCGAGACCGCCATCAGCACGTCCGCGGGCAGGGCATTGTCACGGGCCAGCCCCTGTCGTTCCTGCATGCGGTCCTTGTTGAGCAGAATATCCGGGTCGGGAAAATGCTTCAGCAGCAGCTGGCGGAAACCTTCCTTGGAATTTTCCACCACCCGGCCCTCGCGCCAGGCCGCCCCATCCCAGATACGGGAGGAATCCGGCGTGCCAACCTCATCCATGTAAATCAGCTTTTCCCTGCCGGCACTGTCGCGCACATAGCCGAACTCGAACTTGGTGTCGACAAAGATCTGGTCGAGCTCCGCCAGCCGGGCGCTGATCAGGTCAAAACCCTCGGCCAGCAGTGTCTCATAGCGATCCACATCGTCCACGCTGCTGAAATTGAAGGCCTGGTAGTTGCTGACGATATCGTTCCGGGTGATGTTGACGTCATCCGCTGCCGGCACCCCCGGGATCCCCGCAACAATACCCTTGGTGGAGGGGGTAATGAGCAGCTGTGGCAGTTGCTGGTCTTTTTCCAGCCCGTCGGGAAGTTCGATGCCGCAGAATTGCCGCTCCCCGCCGGCATAGGCGCGCCACATGGAGCCGGTGATATACCGGCGCGCTATGGCCTCTATCCTCACCGGCTTCGCCTGCTGCACGATCCACACAAGCGGGTGGGGTACCTCCAGGATATGGCTGTCGGCCAGACCCTGTTCGCGGAAACAGTTGAACCAGTGGCTGGAGATCGCGTTCAGCGCTGCCCCCTTACCCGGCACGCCGTTGAGCCCTCCCTCACCGTGCCAGATGCAGTCAAAGGCAGAGATACGGTCGGAAATCACCATGATCGCCAGCGGCGCATCGGCGGGCACATCATAGCCGCGCTCGGCCACCAGGCGGGCGCTGTCGGCCGCGCTCAACCAGTACACCGAGCGCACTTTGCCGCTGTGCACCGGGGCCCCGGTGCGAATCGGAAGGTGGTCGTTAACAGCCAGGACTTTAGTAGCGAGACTCATACAGGTTTTCCGCCAGCTGGGGGTTAAACCCGGCAACAGGGTGAGCCGGGCGGCGCAAAGTCTACCAGAGGAACCGGTCACAGACACCCACTCAGGCAGCCTTTCTGCCATGCTCGCGCAGGTGCAGCCCCAGGTCCATCGCCATTTTCAGGGCGATCAGTACGATGAGCATAAACAGCGGCTGGCCCAGCGCCATGACCGCGAAACCGCCGGCGATAATGGCGATATGCAGCACCACAATACGGCCATAGGGGCCCCCCATCAGCTCACCCACCGTGGTGGTGTTGCGCTCCGGCCCGAACAGGAAATTCGCCAGGAAAGACACCCCGTGGCTGGCAAACAGGGCGGCAAAGGCCACTATCCACTCCGCTGGCGCGTAGTCCAGCACTGCCCGGGTGACGTTGAACAGGATTTGCGGAAACACCAGGAACAGCGGCCAGGTATCGTCGGGAAAGGGGCTGAATTCGCCATCGACCAGGGTGAGCATGATGAACATGCCGTGGACCCCGCAAAAACCGCCGTAGTGGATGAGAAAAAACAGGCCGCTGAAGCTGCCGCCCAGCGGCGATACGATCAGCATTTTCACCAGGGTATAAAAACCCAGCACCAGGTTTTCCGACCAGTACAGGATCATCAGCGCAGCCACGTCCCAGCCGAAACCCAGTACCCCCACCAGCGGGATGAGATTGACCACCACAATCGCCAGCAGGCTGGCCCGGCGCCGTGTGCCCGCATACCCTGATTGCCGTGTTGCCAAGCCTGTTACTCCCGGTTTATCGTCCGCTCCCGGAGGAGGCATTGCTGCCCAGAGCGTGTAAAATACCCCCCGTTTCCCAATCACTTCGCGACAGGTAACAATGATGAGCCAGCCACAAACGCCCTACCAGATTCTCGGCGACGAGGGCATCCGCAGACTGACCGGCGCATTCTACGACATTATGGACGAACTGCCTGAGCTTGCGAAGCTGCGGGCCATGCACGCCGCCGACCTGTCCCCGATGAAGGAAAAACTGGCGGACTACCTCAGCGGCTGGATGGGCGGGCCGCCGCGCTACGCGGACAGGTACGGCACCGTGTGCATGACCGAGCCCCATGAGCCCTACCACATCGGCCCGGAAGAACGGGACCAGTGGCTGCTGTGCATGGACAAGGCCCTGGCCCGCATCGAGGCCAGCGATGAACTGGTGGCGATGCTCAAGGTGCCGATGTTCCGCATTGCCGATGCGATACGCAACCGCGAAGGTCCCAGCGCCGCCAGCATCGACAGCAACGTTATCGCTTCCCACTGAGTTACGGATAATGCCCATGAAAGCCATCCCTGCCATCCTCGCCACCGCCACTCTCTGCGCCCTGGCCACGGCCAGTGTCGCCGAGTCCGCCCTGGAAGAAGAAATCCTGGTGACGGCGACCCGCATCCCCGAGGATGCCACTGCCCTGCCCCTGTCCTGGGCGGACATCAACAGCGATGTCCTGGCCCTGACCGGTCACGTGCACATCAACGAGGCGATGCAGCGCCTGGCCGGTGCCTGGATCAGCCGCGGAAATGGCCAGGAAAGCCTGACCTCGCTGCGTTCGCCGGTGCTCACCGGCGCCGGCAGCTGCGGTGCTTTCTTCATGGCGTTCGACGGTATCAGCCTGCGTTCACCGGGATTTTGCAATGTCAACCAGCTGTTCGATGCCAATAGCGAACAGGCCGGCGCCATTGAAGTAATCAACGGCCCCGCCACCGCGCTCTACGGCGGCGGCGCCCTGCACGGGGTGATCAACATCCTCAGCGCCGGTCCCGAGAACGAGCGATCGCTGGCGCTGGAGGCCGGGCCCGATGACTACTACCGGGGCAAATACGCCTACGGCCAGAGCGACGACCGCCACGGTTTCAGCCTGCGCCTGAACGGCACCACCGACGGCGGTTACAAGGATGACTCCGGCTATGACCAGCAGAAACTGAGCGCCCGCTACGACTACCGGGGCGAGCACTGGGACATCAGCAGCGCCCTCAACGTCAGCAATCTCAACCAGGAGACCGCCGGCTTTGTCCAGGGTTACAAGGCCTACCAGGACCAGGACCTGAAGCAGGACAACCCCAACCCGGAGGCCTACCGGGATGCCTGGTCGCTGCTCGCCTACAGCCGCGCCAGCCGCGACCTGAAGGACGGCCACAGGCTGGTGATCACGCCATACCTGCGCGACAACGACATGGAATTCTTGATGCACTTTGTGCCCTGGCAGCCGCTGGAGGAGAATGGCCACAGTAGCCTGGGCCTGCAAACAGCCCTGTACAGCGAGCTGGGCGAGTGGAACTGGATTAACGGGATTGAGGGCGAGTACACCGACGGCTGGCTGAAAGAGACCCAGGCCCGGGACTTCAGCCCCAACCAGCCAGCAGGGGTGCACTACGACTACCAGGTGGATGCGACCATGGCAGCCGCCTTCAGCCAGGCGACCTGGAACCGCGACCGTATCCAGGTCACCGCGGGCCTGCGCTGGGAGTATAACCGCTACGATTACGACAACCGCACCGGTACCGGCCCGGCCTGTGACCCCACTGCCACTGCCTGCCGCTTTTACCGCCCGGCGGACCGGGATGACAGCTTCAGCAACCTGTCCGCCAATATCGGCGGCAGCTATGCCTACCGGGAGAGTCATCGGGTATACCTGCGCTATGCCGACGGTTTCCGGGCGCCCCAGACCACCGAGCTATACCGCCTGCAGTCCGGGCAAGAGGTGGCGGACCTGGATTCGGAACAGCTGCAAAACCTGGAAATCGGCCTGCGCGGCAACTTCAACGGTGAGTTGCAGTACGATGTGGCCGCGTTCCACATGGAAAAAGACGAAGTCATTTTCCAGGACGCGGACCGGCAGAATGTCAGCGGCGCCCGCACCCGCCACCAGGGTGTGGAGCTGAGCCTTGACTATCGCTTCGCCGACAGCTGGTACGTCAACGGTGTTGCCAGTTTCGCCCGTCACCGCTACGACAGCGCGATCAACCTGATCGGCTCTTCCGGCGATATCGAGGGCAACGATATCGACACAGCGCCACGCCGCTTTGGCAGCGCCCGCCTGGGCTGGGAGTTCCAGCCGGACAGTGTGGCGGAACTGGAATGGGTTTACATGGGTCGCTACTACCTGGAACCGGACAACGAGCACAAGTACGACGGCCACTCGCTGGTCAACCTGCGCGTCAGCTCACAGCTGGCCCCGCGCTGGCGCGGCAACCTGCGGCTGACCAACCTGCTGGATGAGGATTACGCGGAGCGGGCGGACTTCGGGTTTGGCAACTACCGGTATTTTGTCGGCCAGCCCCTCGGGGCCTATGTCGAGCTGGTTTACAGCATTGGCGGATAATCGGCACAGCTGAGGGCTGGCAACAACCTAGCGAATGGCGGATATCCCGACCGCATCCCGAACCCGCGCAATCAGCGCGGTGCTGTGCTCCCGCGCCCGCTCGGCACCCTGCCGCAGCACAGCTTCGATATGGCCGGGATCGTCCATGAGCTCGTTGTAGCGCTCGCGGGCCGCTGCCAGCTCCCCGTTGACCAGCTCGAACAGCTGCTTCTTGGCCTCACCCCAGGCGATGCCCGCCTCGAAATCCTTGCGCATGCGGGCGGTTTCCGCCTCGTCGGCGAATGCGGCCCAGACCTGGAACACGGTGGAGTCATCCGGGTCCTTGGGCTCACCGGGTTCGAGCAGGTTGGTCTTGATCTTGTTGATCTGCTTGCGCAGCTGCTTTTCCGGCAGGAATAGCGCAATGGTGTTGTTGTAGCTCTTGGACATCTTGCGCCCGTCCAGGCCCTGCAGCACCGCCACGCTATCATCGACAGCCGCTTCCGGCAGGGTGAAGACCTCGGCGAAGTTGTGGTTGAAGCGGCCGGCGATATCGCGCGCCATCTCCACGTGCTGGATCTGGTCGCGGCCGACGGGAATGCGATGGGCGTTGAACATCAGGATATCCGCAGCCATCAGCACCGGGTAACTGAACAGGCCCATGGTCACGCCGAAGTCGGGATCTTCACCGGCTTCCTCGTTGGCCTGCACCGCAGCCTTGTAGGCGTGGGCACGATTCATCAGGCCCTTGGCGGCATTACAGCTGAGCACCCAGGTGAGTTCCGGAATCTCCGGGATATCCGACTGGCGGTAGAACAGGGCGTTGTTGGTATCCAGTCCCAGGGCCAGCCAGGTGGCGGCGATTTCCTTGGTGGACTGGCGCACCAGCTGCGGGTCCTGGCACTTGATCAGGGCATGGTAGTCGGCGAGGAAGAAAAAGGACTCCAGTGAGTCGTCCCGGGAGGCGGCAATGGATGGGCGGATGGCGCCCACGTAGTTACCCAGGTGGGGAGTACCGGTGGTGGTGATGCCGGTAAGAACGCGTTGCTTGGCCATGGTGTTGTCTGTCTGCGAAAAGGCGCCAATGATACCTAGCTTGGTCGTGACTGGCTATCCTGCAGTGCGCGCAACAGGGCCTCGTAGCGCGGCCGCAGCGCCGCCAGCGTATACCCTGTCATCGCGGGTGGCGCTGGCTTTTCAGCGGCCAGCTGGCGGATCAGCGCCACCGCCGAGTCCGCTTCTGCTGCAGGCTGGTCGGGACAGGAGGCATAGCGGCATGCCGCCGGGTACAGCTCGCGGTAGGCCAGGCGGTCTGGTACTACCGGCACACAGCCGGCGGCCACCGCCTCCATCACCGCCAGGCCCTGGAACTCATGGTCGGCGGTGGACAATACCAGGTCGGCGCCGGCCTGCAGAGCGCGATACTGCGATTCATCATCGACGAAACCAAAGTGCACCAGGCGATGGGCAAATTGCTCGCCAATCCGGGAAAATACCGGCGGTGAGTTGCGAAACTGCTGGCCGGTGATGGCAAGCTGGTAATCGACTCCCGCCTGTTCCAGGCCCTGGAGGATGCGCTGCAGCCCCTCCCCGCCCTTGTCGTGCTCGAAGCGGGCGCTCCAGAGAATGCGCAGGGCATCACCGGCGGACCAGCCCCAGGAATCAGCCGCGACGACCGGCAGCAGCGGCACCGGCAGCACCGAGGCCTTGTCCGCCAGGCTGGCCGCGATATGCGGCGGCACAAAGTCCGGCAGTCGCGCCAGCAGCCGCTCGCAGCCGCGCAGGAAACTGTCGCGGTTGAAGGCCGAGTTAAAGACCAGCGCATCGGCGGCCAGGGCGCTGTACACACTGACCATCTGGACCTCCAGCAGGCTGTGCTGCTGGCGGTGCTGGGGAAACTCGAACTGGTTCTCGTGGAAGTAAAGCGCGCTGGGCACGCTCGCCAGTGCCGGCACCAGGCCGCGCAGGGTGGCGAGATCGACCATGGAAGTGGCGATCAGCAGCTGGTAGTCCCGCTCCAGCTTGTGCCGCTCCGCCAGGCTCCAGTACAGCGGGTTGCCCCGCACCCGCCAGCTGAAGTGGCGCGGTGGCAGGCTGAGCGCGGTCCACTGCCACTGCGGGAACATCTGTTCCAGCCCTCGCTGCCAGTAGCGGTGACTCTGGGCAGCGTAGGCCGACAGCAGCAGTACTCGCACCGCGTCAGCTGGCGTTGAGGCTACCGCGATAGTTGTAAAAGCGCTGCAACACCCGGGCGAGATTGCAGGCGTCGCTGGTGCCTGCGAGTTCGCGAATGGAGTGCATCCCGAATGTGGGTACGCCGATATCCAGGGTTTTCACTCCGATACCACCGGCGGTGATCGGGCCAATGGTGCTGCCACAGGCCATGTCGGTGCGCACCACAAAAGACTGCACCGGCACGCCCTCTTTCGCTGCCAGCATGCGGTAGAGCCCGGTGGTTTCGCTGTTGGAGGCGTAGCGCTGGTTGGCATTGATTTTTATCACCGGCCCCCGGTTGAGGATGGGGCTGTGGTTTTCATCGTGGCGGTCGGCATAGTTGGGATGGATGCCGTGGGCATTGTCGGCGGAGATCATCATCGAGCGTTCGGTCAGGGCGGCGTAGGCGGTTCGCTCACCGGCGATGCGCTTGAGCACCGATTCCAGCAGGGGTCCCTGGGCCCCTGAGGTTGACAGGCTGCCCACTTCCTCGTGGTCGTTGCACACCAGCAGCACGCTGCTGTGACCGTCCCACTGCTGCAGCGCCCGCATGCCGGTAAAACAGCTCAGCAGGTTATCGAGGCGCGCCGAGGCGATAAAGTCGCCGTTGAGACCGATAACCGCCGCCGGCTGCGTATCGTAGAAGCACAGCTCGTAATCGAGGACTTTTTCCACCGCGCTATCGGCATGTTCAGCCAGCAGTTGCGCACGCAGCAATTCCCGGAAGTCGGTCGCCTCCTCTGTATCCAGCTGGCACAGGATAGGTGGTATGTCCTGCTGCGGGTTGACGCTGCGGTTCTTGTTGGCTTCCCGGTCCAGGTGAATGGCCAGGCTGGGAATAATCGCGACAGGCCGCCGGAAATCAACCAGGGCGGTGCGCAACTCACCCGCCTCGCACTGGTAGCTGACCCGGCCGGCCAGCGACAGATCGCGATCGAACCAGGGATTCAGCAGGGCGCCGCCGTAGACCTCCACACCCAGCTGGTAGTAGCCGTGCAGGTTCCTCTCCGGCGAGGGCTTGACCATCAGGCAGGGGCTGTCGGTGTGCGCGCCCACCATGCGCAGGCCGGCAGCGGGCCCCGATTCACTGCCAATGCCGAAGGCGACGATAGAGCTGCCATTACGGGTCACGTAGTAGCGCTCCCCCGCCCGCAGCTGCCACTCGCTGTCCTCGGCCAGCCTGCGGTAACCGGATGCCTCCAGCTGCCGGGCCATTTCGGCAACGGCGTGGAAGGGCGTCGTCGCCGTACCGAGAAATTCACACAGCTCACCGTTGAATTGCTGTTGCTCAGACATTGTCTACTCCTGCTCGGTTGATTGCTTGCTGACAGCACGCATGCGGGCAAACAGGCTGGAGGTATCCCAGCGCCCGCCTCCCATTGCCTGTACTTGCGCGTAGTACGCGTCCACCAGCTCAGTCACCGGGAGCTCCAGCCCCCGGCGCTTGGCCTCGGCCAGCACCAGGCCGAGGTCCTTGCGCATCCAGTCGACGGCGAAACCGTGCTCGTACTCCCCGGCCAGCATGGTCTGGTAACGGTTTTCCATCTGCCAGGACTGGGCCGCGCCCCGGGATATCACTTCCACCACGGCGGCGGTATCCAGCCCCGCCTGTTCGGAGAACTCCAGGGCTTCAGCCAGGCCCTGCACCACCCCGGCAATACAAATCTGGTTCACCATTTTTGCCAGCTGGCCGCTGCCCGCCGGCCCCAGCAGGCGAACGCAGCGGGCATAGACTTCCATGACCGGCACGGCGCGGGAAAAAACCTGCTGTTGCCCGCCCACCATTATTGTCAGCGCGCCATTTTCGGCGCCGGCCTGGCCGCCCGAGACCGGGGCATCGAGGAAGCCGACGCCGGCGTCCTGCGCCGCAGCCTCCAGTTCCCGGGCGAGCTCCGCCGATGCGGTGGTATGGTCGACGATGATGGCGCCCGCCTCGAGGGCGGACAGAGCCCCCTGCCCGCCCAGCACCACGCTGCGGACATCGTCATCATTGCCCACACAGAGGAAGCAGATGTCAGCACCTGCCGCCGCGCCCGCGGGCGTATCGGCACATTCGCCACCGTATTTCGCCACCCAGTCCCGGGCCTTGCCAGCCGTGCGGTTGTAAACGCAGACTTCGTGGCCCGCGCCCTGCAGGTGACCGGCCATGGGGTAACCCATCACGCCCAGGCCGATAAATGCCAGTTTCATAATTCCTCCAGGATCAGGCCAGCCAGACTGCGAACAGTATCACGGCCAGCACTATGCGATAGTAAACAAAGGGCATCATACCCACCCGGTCCAGCAAGCGCAGGAAGATGGCGATACACAGGTAGGCGGTTAGCGCCGAGGCGCCGGCGGCAATGCCCAGTTGCAGCCAGTTCACCGGGGCGGGAGAGTGCAGCAGTTCGACACTCTTGACCAGGGCCGCGCCGGATATCACCGGGATGGACAACAGGAAGGAAAAGCGCGCCGCATCCTGGCGGCTCATGTTGAGCAGCAGGCCAGCGGTGATCGTCACGCCCGACCGCGACACACCGGGGATTAGCGCCACCGCCTGGGCCAGTCCGACAAACAGGGCCACCCCAAAACTCAACCGGCGATCTCCCGGCGTGTGCTGGGCGTGCCGATCGGCAAAACCCAGTAACAGCCCGAACACCAGGGTGGTCGAGGCAATCACCGGCAGATTACGGGCGTGGGCCTCTATGGCATCCCCCAGCAGCAGGCCCAGTAGCGCCGCCGGCACCGTCGCCGACAACAGGTACCAGACCATGCGGCTATCGGCGGTGGCGGCTCCACCGGAAACAGAACGTCCCCAGGCCATGGCGATCTGCCACAAATCACGGTGGTAGTACCAGACCACCGCCAGCAGTGTCCCCAAGTGGACGGCCACATCGAAGGCCAGTCCCTGGTCGGGCCAGGCGAGCAGCAGGGACGGAAACACCAGGTGCGCAGAACTGGAAATCGGCAAAAATTCGGTCAGCCCCTGCAGTACAGCGAGCACCAGGGCCTGGAACAGGTCTATCACGTGCGCTTGCCCTGCTCGGATATCTTCTTCCAGTTGATCTCGTCCCGGACGTAAACCGGCTGCACCTGGCGCGGTGTCTGGAGCTCTCCCCGGGCGGCGAGGGCGAGCGCCAGCGGCACCAGATCCTGGGCCTGGGGCAACAGCGCGGCATTCACCTCGCCCAGTTGCTCGCGCAGCGCCGGGGCAAACTGGTTGACAAACTGGACTCCGCTACCCAGGGCAAATACCTTGTCATCGACACCGGCCAGCGCGATCTGGGCGGGGGGCACCGCCCGGGGCTCGCCCACGGCCACCGCCAGCCCCTGCGCTATCCGGTAGTACTGGTAGTAAACTTCGTTAATCCGGGCATCCAGGGTACTCAACACCATGTCACCCTCCCCGACCAGGCCCTCACGCAGGGCCGTCTGCACCTGGCAGCCCAGAGTGGAGACGGGAATGGCGGGGATGCCGGCGGCAAAGGTGAGCCCCTGGACGGCACTGGCGGCGATACGCAGCCCGGTAAACGAACCGGGACCAGCCCCGTAGGCAACAGCCTCGATACCCTGCTGCCGCAGCTGCCCGTCAGGCAGTAATTCACCCAGCATGCCGAACAGTCGCTGGCTGTGTTGCCGTGGTGTAATCTCGTGCCGTTGGGCGATATCCGGGTCGCGCCAGAGGGCCAATGAACAGGCCTCGGTCGCTGTTTCTATGGCCAGCATGCTCTTCATCAGGATTGTATTTCGGTCCGGGGGCAGGTGTTACACTCAATTATCACACAGCCGGCAGCCGGTAAGAACCTGCATTGGACAATTTCACTCACGATCCCAGCCGCATCTGCGCACTCATCCTGGCGGGGGGCGCCGGCCGCCGCGTGGCTGGGCGCGACAAGGGCCTGCTCCAGTGGCACGGGCTACCGCTGGTTGCCCACGTCCACGACACACTGGCGCCCCAGGTGAGCGAGATCATCATCAGCTGCAACCGCAATCGCGAGCGCTATGCCCGCATCGCGCCGCTGGCGCCGCCAGACCTGCGCACTGGCTACCAGGGGCCGCTCGCGGGCCTGGAAGCGGCGGCGCCGATGCTGCAGCGGGACTTTATCCTGCTGGCCCCCTGCGACACACCCGCGCTGCCGCCAGAGCTGGCAGCAAGACTCGCCTGTGCCCTGCAACAAAAACCCGGCGCGCAGGCCGCCTTCGTCAGGGCGGGAAACAGAAACCACTACCTCTGCGCCCTGCTGCGGCGAGCCAGTCTGGCTGGACTGGGCGCCTACCTGGACAGAGGCCAGCGCGCGGTGCGCCACTGGTATACCCGGCTAGATGCCGTGCCAGTAGACTTTCCCGCGCAACAGGAGGCTTTTGCAAACTTCAACGACCTTGGGGATTTTGCCTGACGACAAAAAAACCCGCGCCGTTGCCGGTGCGGGTTGTGTTCAGCCCTGCGCGTGATTAACGCTTTTTAGCGGCCGTCTTTTTCCGGGTCGCTGCTTTCTTTTTGGGCGCGGCTTTCTTCGCCGCCGCTTTGCGCTTGGGCGCGGCTTTTTTCTTGGCCGCAGCTTTCTTCCCCGTTTTCTTTTTGGGCGCTGCTTTTTTCGCCGCTGCCTTTTTCTTTGGCGCGGCTTTTTTCTTGCTCGCAGCTTTCTTTTTGGCGCCAGACTTCTTGCCGCTTATCGCCGCCTCAAGCTTTTTCTCCGCCGCCTTGGCCTTGGCGAGGGCTTTCTTTTCGACAGCGAGAATTTGTTTCTCGAGACGTTTTTCAAGCGCGGCCAGCTTCTTGGCATCTGCCTTGGCTCGCGCCTTCATCCACTTCTCGGCGTGACGGGCAAGTTCCCTGGCCTTGTCCAGTTCAGCCTTGGCGGCCAACTCCGCCTTCCTGGCCAGCGCTTTCTCCCGCGCTGCGGCCTTCACCGCGGCGACACGTGCAGATTCGGCGGCATCGCTGGCGCGCTTGCGGGCGGCCGCGAGTTTATCGCGCATCGACTTGAGCCTGTCGGAGTTTTTCCTGGCTGCGTTTTGTGCTGCCTTCACCGCGCGCTTGTTGGCTGCCGTCGCCTTGGCCGAGGCCTGCTTGCGAGCTTCCTCAATTTTGTTGCGCGATTTTTCCAGCGCCTGCTTCTCTGCCTCTATCGCTTTTTGCACCTTGGCCAGCGCCTCGTTGGCACGTGCTACTGCGGGTGAGGACGCAGCTTTTTTCGCTGCTGTTTTTTTTGCCGGCGCTTTGCGAGCAGCCTTCTTTTTTGCAGCGGGACGCTTCTTTGCGGGCGCCTTTTTACGCGAAGCTGGCGCTTTCTTCGCAGTTGTTTTCTTTTTTGCCGTTGCCATTACGCTCTTCTCCAGAATTGTTAGTCAGGTAACGCAACTCAAAAATAACAACAAAAACCGGGGCTTACAACAGCAGGCAAACACAAAAAACACGTATAAATCAAGGCTCTAGCGGCACCAGGGGGATTTCAGAGTCGTTGTTTTCGCCTCGACCCAGGCAGAGCCATAGCGCTTAAACACTATATATACAGTGTTAAATAGAATTCCAGGCAAAAGAAAGGGGAGCCTCGCTCCCCTCTGGCAAACAGTCTGCTGAACTAAACACTCAATTCGGAAAAAACCGCATCGCGAATTTTTTCCACGCTGCCAACGCCGGGAACGCGGTGGTATACGGGGGCATCGTCACCCACCATGTCCTGGTAGAAATCAATCAGCGGGCTGGTTTGCGAGTGATAGACTTCAAGACGTTTGCGCACTGTCTCTTCCTTGTCGTCGTCGCGCTGCACCAGCGCTTCCCCGGTTTCATCGTCGAGACCTTCCTGCCGGGGCGGATTGTGCTGCACGTGATACACACGACCGGAGCCCGGGTGCACCCGGCGGCCGCTCAGTCGGGATACGATCTCGTCGTCTTCGACAGCAATCTCCACCACGTGATCGATGTTCACGCCGGCCTCGACCATGGCCTGGGCCTGGGGGATGGTGCGAGGGAAACCATCAAACAAAAAACCCTTGTCACAGTCAGGCTCGCTGATGCGCTCCTTGACCAGGCCAATGATAATGTCATCCGACACCAGACCACCTGCGTCCATGACTTCCTTGGCCTTCAGTCCGAGGTCGGTCTGCGCTTTTACCGCCGCTCGCAACATATCGCCAGTCGAGATTTGTGGGATACCGAATTTATCAGTGATGAACTGGGCCTGGGTGCCCTTTCCGGCGCCGGGAGCGCCCAACAGTATCAATCGCATTGGCGAGAGTCCTCGTTATAGTGTGGATGCGGCGAGGCCGCTTCGCGATGGGTAAAACGGGTATTTGGGAGGCCAGTAACGATACACAGGGGGCTATTATGTTACAACCCCTACCTTTGGCTAGTGTCTGCTCACTCTTTGCCCTCTTTGGCGCGCTCCCAGAGGGCATCCAGGGCGGTGTCATCGAGGCTGTCCAGGGGCGTGCCGGCGGCCTTCGCCATGCCCTCCATCTGCCGAAACCGGCGCTCGAATTTACTCGCCGATGCCCGCAGCGCGGCTTCCGAATCCAGCTTGAGTTGCCGGCTCAGGTTGACACAGGTAAACAACAGGTCCCCGACCTCGTCGCGGACCGCCTCCGCTTCGCCCGCTGCCAGGGCCTGGCGGAGCTCCTCGATCTCCTCCTCCAGTTTCGCCAGCACGGGTAGCGGATCGGGCCAGTCAAAGCCGACACCGGCGGCCCGTTTCTGTAGTTTCTGGGCCCGCGGCAGAGCCGGTAGCGCCACGGGCACATCATCCAGCACGCCGTGCTGCTCGCGCTCACCGCGTTCCCGGGCCTTGATCGCTTCCCAACTGGCGTTGACCTCGTCGACACTGGTAGCGCCGCTGACGATGCCCTCGATTTCACCATCGGCGAACACGTGCGGGTGCCGGCGCACCAGCTTCTCTACCAGGGTGTTCACAATCTCCCTGAAAGAGAACAAACCCTGTTCCCGACCCAGTTGGGCGTAGAAGATTACCTGGAACAGCACATCGCCGAGTTCCTCCCCCACGTGATGAAAGTCCTGCTGCTCGATGGCGTGGGCCAGCTCGTAACATTCCTCCAGGGTTGAGGGCACGATGGAACGGAAGTCCTGCTTGAGATCCCAGGGGCAGCCGTGCACGGGATCGCGAAGTCGCTCCATCACCCGCAGGAGATCATCGATGGTATACATGCCGGCCCACGTCATTCGCTCAGCCGCACCGCGGAAATAACATTGTTCAGCCGGTTGATACGCTCCAGCAGCCGGGACAGGGAAGCGAGGTTGGGCACCTCCACCCGAAGCCGCATGGTTGCAGTGTGGCTTTTCTTGTTGGTCTGGGTATTGATGGTCAGCACGTTGATCCTGGCATTGGCGAACAGGCTGGTAATATCCCGCAGCAGGCCGTGGCGATCATAGGCTTCGATGGACACATCCACCTCGTAGTTTTCCGTGGGCGAGCGGCCCCATTCCACCTCGATGACCCGCTGCGGGTGGCTGTCCGCCAGCTTGACCAGCCGCGCACAGTCACTGCGATGAATACTCACTCCCCGGCCCTGGGTGATGAATCCGGTAATCGCATCGCCAGGCAGCGGTTTGCAACACCCGGCCATATGGTTGAGCAGGTTGCCAACGCCCTGCACCTGAACTTCACCCCGGTAGCGGGTGGCGCCCGGACGGGCGAGTTTCAGCTGCGGTTCGCGGCGCTGTTCAACCAGCCCCTGGGCGGCGTTGAGCACCTGGGCCGAGGACAGCTCACCCGAGCCCACCGCGGCATACATGTCCTCCACGGTTTTCATCTGCACTTTTTTGGCCACGCGCTGGTAATCGATACTGGTCAGGGCCAGTCGTTTGAACTCCCGTTCCAGCAAATGGCGCCCGGCACTGACATTTTCCTCCCGCGCCTGGGCCCTGAACCAGTGCTGGACTTTGGCCCGCGCCCGGGAGGTGCGCAAATAGCCCAGCCCGGGCTGTAACCAGTCGCGCTTGGGACTGCCCTGCTTGCTGGTGAGAATCTCGACCCGTTCCCCGGTGTTGAGCGTATAGGTCAATGGCACGATGGAGCCATTGACCTTGGCCCCGCGGCAGCGGTGCCCGACCTCGGTGTGCACGTGATAGGCAAAATCGAGCGGCGTTGCGCCCTGGGCCAGATTGACCACATCCCCCTGCGGGGTAAACACGTACACCCGGTCCTGGGCCACGTCGAAGCTGAACTGCTCGGCCACCTCGCCGGTGTCGCCGGTCTCCTCGTGCCAGTCCAGCACCTGCCGCAGCCAGGCGATTTTTTCCTCGTAGCTGCTGGCCATACCCGCCGCGCCATCGGAGCCCTTGTAGCGCCAGTGGGCGCAAACCCCCAGTTCCGCCTCCTCGTGCATCTGCCGGGTCCGGATCTGAATTTCGAGAATCTTGCCGTCCGGGCCGATGACCGCCGTATGCAGCGAGCGGTAACCGTTCTCCTTGGGGTTGGCGATATAGTCGTCGAATTCATTGGGAATATTGCGCCACAGGCCGTGAACAAGTCCCAGGGTGGCGTAGCAGTCCTTGATTTCCGGCACCAGGATACGCACCGCGCGAATATCGTAAACCTGGGAAAAGCCGATACCCTTGCGCTGCATTTTCCGCCAGATGCTGTAAATATGCTTGGCCCGGCCATCGATCTCGAACTGCAGCCCTTCGCGGCTCAGCACCGCCGACAACAGTTCCTTGACCTCGGCAATGAACTGGTCCCGCTCCAGGCGCTTGCCGTCCAGCAGGCGGGCGATCTTGCGATAGGCATCGGCATAGATGTAGCGGAACGACAGGTCCTCCAGCTCCCACTTGAGGTGGCCGATACCGAGGCGATGGGCCAGCGGCGCGTAGACGTCGAATACCTCCCGGGCGACAAGCTCCCGCCGGACCTCGTCATTCTTGACCGCGCGAATGGCGCAGGTACGCTCCGCCAGCTTGATCAATGCGACCCGCACATCATCGACCAGCGCGATCAGCATTTTGCGGATGTTGTCTTTCTGGGCATCGGCCTGGCCCAGCACTGGCCGCTCCTGCTGCAGCCGCAGGTCGCCGATAGCGGCCATCCTCAGCACGCCCCGCAACAGCCGGGCAACCGCCGGACCAAAGCGCTCCCCGACCTCGTCCACGGTGATGCGTTTTTCGCGCACCACCCGGTACAACATGCCCGCCACCAGGCAGTCACAACCGACGTGCAGTTCTGCCAGTATCAGCGCCACATCCAGGCCGGCCTTGAAGCAGTCACTTTCCCGGGCCCAGTCGAGCTGGTCCTCACCGGGACCCTCGGCCAGTTCACGCACCAGTTCAGCGGTGGCCAACAGGCGCTCGCGCTCGGCCTGTTCGAGTTTCAGCGGCAGGGTTTCCAGCCACGCCGACAGGTCAATCTCGTGGCGATCCGCTTCGTGGTGGGACTGGTGGCGAACCCGGACCATCTCAGGCCTCGGCGAAGACGCCGGTGGACAGGTAGCGGTCACCGCGGTCGCAGACGATGGCGACGATGACCGCATTCTCCAGTTCCCGCGACAGGTTCAGCGCGGCAGCGACGGCACCACCGGAGGAGACCCCGCAGAAGATGCCCTCTTCCGCGGCCAGCCGGCGCATCATGATTTCGGAATCGGACTGGGAGATATCCATTACCCGATCAACCCGGGCGGCGTCGAAAATGGCCGGCAGGTAGGCCTCGGGCCAGCGGCGGATGCCGGGAATACTGGAGCCGTCCTCCGGCTGCAGGCCAATGATCTGGATATCGGGGTTCTGCTGTTTCAGGTACGCGGAACAACCCATGATAGTACCGGTGGTCCCCATGGAACTGACGAAGTGGGTCACTGTGCCGGCGGTCTGTTGCCAGATTTCCGGCCCGGTGCCGTTGAGGTGGGCCAGCGGGTTGTCGGGGTTGCCGAACTGGTCCAGCACTCGCCCCTCGCCGCGCTCCTGCATGGCCATGGCCAGGTCGCGGGCGCCTTCCATGCCCTCCTCCTGGCTGACCTCTATCAGTGTCGCGCCATAGGCAGACATGGCCTGCTTGCGCTCATCGCTCATGTGCGCCGGCATGATCAACAGCAGGCGGTAGCCGCGAATCGCCGCCGCCATCGCCAGGGCTATGCCGGTATTGCCACTGGTCGCCTCTATCAGGGTGTCGCCGGGCTTGATATCGCCCCGCGCTTCCGCCTCGACGATCATGCTCAGGGCCGGCCTGTCCTTGACCGAGCCGGCCGGGTTGGTGCCCTCGAGCTTGAGCAAAATGGTATTGCTGGTCTCGCCCTGCAGGCGCTGCAGGCGCACCAGCGGGGTATTGCCTACACAGGCTTCGATAGTGGGGTATGCGTGCATAGTATCTCAGCATCCTTACGCCGAACGGCAGTGTACCCTGTCATACGCAACGCTGCAGCGCGGGAGGCGAAAATTATTGCAATAACAGGTAGTGAATCAGGCCAGCACCGCAAAGGCGATGACGCAGTCGACCTCGTCTGCAAGGCTGAGGGCCACCCGGCTGCCGCCTTTTTCCCGGGCCACGCTCAGGGCGCCGCCGGACAGGCTGACCAGCGGCGCACCGTGCTCATCGTGGCTGATGCGAATATCCTGCCAGCTCACTCCGCGGCCGATGCCGGTACCCAGGGCCTTGGCGACCGCCTCCTTGGCGGCAAAGCGCTTGGCCAGCAAATTCTGCGGCCGCGCGCTGGCGGCATACTCGTCCCGTTCCTCGGGGGTGAGAATGCGCTGGACAAAGCGATCCCCCAGCCGGTCGACGGTCTGCTCCAGGCGCTCGAATTTCAGAATGTCCGTTCCTATCGCGATCACTTGCCCTCTCCTGCGCCCGGATGGCGCCCGCGAAACAAATCCCTGCTCTTCAGTGGTGCGTCACCCAGGTGCAGGGCCAGGACCTGGCGCAGCAAACGCCTGGCGGTGGCACTCGCCGGCCCGTCGAACTCACCCCGGGCCAGGGCCAGCAAATCGGCGCCGGCATAGGCGGGCCGGGCCGGGTCAGTACCGGGCATGCCTGGCACCAGGCCGTGGTCAGGTTCGTAATGATACCAGCCCCCGGGCTCAAGTCCCTCGCCGCTGAGCCCGTCTTCCGCCAGGGACAGGTGGTAGCCCAGTTCGTCCAGCAGACCCAGCTCAAAGCGACGCAGCGTCGCTTCGATCCCTCCCTCTGCACTCAGTTCGGCCAGGGCATTGCCGTAGCGGGCAAACAGTCGTGGATGTGGGTCGTGCCGGTGCAGCAGGCGCACCAGTAACTCGTTGAGGTACATGCCACTGAACAGGCGCTCACCGCGCAGGGCGAAAGGCGGGCCGGCCGCCTCCAGCTGGGTCAGGGTTTTCATCTCGCTGCGGCCACTGAATGACAACAGCAGGGGAACGAAGGGCTGCAACAGCGCGCTGCTGCTGCCGCCCCGCGAGCGCCGGCGGGCACCCTTGCTCACCAGGCTGAGACGGCCGTGTTCGGCGCAGAACACTTCCAGGATCAGGCTGCTGTCGCGGTAGGGGCGGCGGTGCAGGATATACGCCGGTTGCAGGTGAACGCGCATGCTGCCGTCAGCGCTCAGACGTCGTCGTAGCCCAGGCTGCGCAGGGCGCGCTCATCGTCGGACCAGCCACTTTTGACCTTGACCCAGAGGCGGAGCATGACCTTGCAGTCAAACAGGCGCTCCATGTCCTTGCGGGCATCGGTGCCGATAGAACGCAGCCGGCTGCCCTTGTCGCCGATGATGATCTTCTTCTGGCCCTTGCGCTCCACCAGGATGAGGGCCGAGATGTGCGCGACCTCTCCCTCCAGGGCAAACTCCTCGATTTCCACGGTGACGGCGTAAGGCAATTCGTCACCCAGCTGGCGCATGATTTTCTCGCGCACGATTTCCGCCGCCAGGAAGCGCTGGCTGCGGTCGGTAATTTGCTCCTCGGGATAAAAGTGCGCCGACTCCGGCAGGCGTTTGATGATCTCCTGTTCGAGCTGGTCCACGTTGTGCTGGCGCAGCGCCGATACCGGTACGATAGCCTCGAAGTCGCCGCGGTCAGCCAGCGCCTGCAGATGCGGCAAGAGCACGTGCTTGTCGTCCAGCAGGTCGACCTTGTTGACCACCAGCAGGGTGGGCAGTTTCGCCCGCTGCACCTGCTCGAGAACCATCTGGTCTTCCCCGGTCCAGGCGGTGCGATCCACCAGGAACAGCACCAGGTCGACGTCGCGGATGGCGGAGCTGGCCGCCCTGTTCATGTAACGGTTTATGGCCTTGTCTTCCCCCTGGTGCAAGCCCGGGGTGTCGACAAAAATAATCTGGTGATTGTGCTCGGTCTTGATGCCCAGCACCTGGTGCCTGGTGGTCTGCGGCTTGCGCGAGGTAATACTGATTTTCTGGCCGAGTATATGGTTGAGCAGGGTTGACTTGCCCACGTTCGGGCGGCCGACAATGGCCACGTAGCCGCAGCGTTTGGCTTCACTTGCCACGGGCTTGCAGCCTCTCGAGAGCAACCTGGGCTGCCGCCTGCTCGGCCTTGCGCCGGCTGCTGCCGGAGCCTTCCACCACCAGCGATGGCCTGGCCAGGCGGCAGGCGACCTCAAACTGCTGGTTGTGATCCTCGCCGCGCACCCCCAGCAGGGCGTACTCCGGCAGGGGCCGCTGCCGGCCCTGCAGGTATTCCTGCAGCTGGGTCTTGGGATCCTTGCTGACATCGTCCAGCGACAGGGCCTGCAGCCGCGAGTCGTACCAGGCGAGCACACAGCGACGGCAGGTATCGACATCGGCGTCGAGCAGGATGGCGCCGATGACCGCTTCCAGCGCGTCAGCCAGGATGGAGCCGCGCCGCTTGCCGCCGCTTTTGCGCTCACCGCTGCCGAGCACCAGGTGATCGCCCAGCTCGAGGTCCCGCGCCACCCGGGCCAGGGTGTCACCTTTCACCAGGGCTGAGCGCATACGGCTCATCTGGCCCTCGCGGGCATCGGGAAAACGGCGAAAGATCGCCTCGGCAATAATGTGGTTGAGAATCGAGTCGCCGAGAAATTCCAGCCGCTCATTATTGCGGCCGCCCACGCTGCGGTGAGTCAGGGCGAGTTCCAGCAGGCTGCTATCGGCAAACTGATAACCCAGCGCCCGCTGCAGGCGCGCCGAGTGTGCCTGCTGGTCCGTCACTTGATGTTAGGCTTTCCCGCCACGAACAGCAGGTCGTCAAACTTGAGCACTGCGTCCAGCCGCCCGGCAATGGGCACCCTGGCCTCGTAGCTGGCATCGATGTAGGTATTACCCTTTTCCCGGTAAATTTCCACATCGCCAATCTTGAGCGCGTAAATCTGGTTGGTGTTGAACAGGTTGTCTATGCGCCGGCGAACCTGGCCCACGGTAGTGGTGCCCGGTTCATGCTCATTGGCGACCTGGGTAATGATGTCCTTGACGGACATGTATTCAAAGTAGTGAGGCACCATCTTGACGAAACACATGACGTAAAAACCGGCCATGATGGCAATGACCAGCATGCCGGGTATGGACATCCCTCTCTGCCGCTTGAGCGTGCGCATTTCCCTGTTCCCCCTACGGACCATTTTATTCATTCTATCAGGCCGACCCGATCAAAGCTGGGAATGCTCAGGAAGGAGTCCCAGTGCATCCATACCGCGAAGGCCTTGCCTACTATATCCTTTTCTGGCACCTGACCCCAAACCCTGGAATCGGAACTGTTGTCCCGGTTGTCGCCCATCATGAAGTAGTGACCGGGCTTCACCTTGACAGAAAAATTGCGCGGCATGCGGGCTTCATCGACCTGCATCAGGTGAGAGGCCTCGCCCAATTGCTCCAGGCCCAGCCGATACCTGGCATTCACCCCCGGAGCGATGGCGATATCCTCGCGTCCGACCTGCTCGCCATTCACAAACAGGCGCTTGTTGCGGTAGCTCACCGTGTCGCCGGGCAGCCCGATCACCCGCTTGATGTAATAGGTATCGTTCATGTGGGGGGGAAAGAACACCATCACGTCGCCACGCTCGGGCTCATTGAGGTCAAGCACCTTGGTCCTGGTGACCGGCAGGCGAATGCCGTAGGTAAACTTGTTGACCAGGATATAGTCACCCACCTGCAGCGTCGGCACCATGGAGGAGGATGGGATCTGGAACGGCTCCACCAGGAATGAGCGCAGCACGAACACAATGAACAGCACCGGGAAAAACGAGCGGGCGTATTCCACCACCACCGGTTCCGCCGCCTGGTCCGCCACCCGCGCCTGGAACTGCTGGTGCTGCGGGTTGGCCGTGTCCTCCCGGTTGGGGTACCGGGCCTGCAGCTCGGCGATCACTTTCTTCCGGCCCGGGGCCAGGAACAGGGCGTCCAGCAGCCAGATCAGCCCGGAGCCGGCCACCAGGATGACCAGGATGAGCGGGAAATCTATGGTCATTCCGCCCATCAGCCGTCCACCTTCAACACCGCCAGGAATGCCGACTGGGGAATTTCCACACTGCCTACCTGCTTCATACGCTTCTTACCTGCTTTCTGCTTTTCCAACAGCTTTTTCTTGCGGGTGGCGTCGCCACCGTAACACTTGGCCGTCACGTTCTTGCGCAGCGCCTTGACGGTTTGCCGGGCCACGATCTTGCCGCCCACCGCGGCCTGTATCGCCACGTCGAACATCTGCCGGGGAATCAGTTCTTTCATTTTTTCGGTCAGCGCCCGGCCCCGGTACTGCACCTGGTCCTGGTGCACGATAACCGCCAGGGCGTCCACCCGGTCGCCGTTGATCAGCACATCCAGGCGGGCAAGACGGGCCGGTTCAAAGCGTTCAAAGCTGTAGTCCAGGGACGCATAGCCGCGGCTGACCGACTTCAGGCGGTCGAAGAAATCCAGCACCACTTCCGCCATGGGAATATCGTAAACCACCGACACCTGAGTCCCCAGGAACTGCATGTCTTTTTGCACCCCGCGTTTTTCCGCGCACAGGGTAATCACGTTGCCGAGGTAGTCCTGGGGCACCAGGATGTTGCAGCGGGCTATGGGCTCGCGCATCTCCTCTATGTCGCCAACATCGGGGAGTGCCGAAGGGTTGTCGACCCGGATCACCTCGCCGCCTTTCTTCACCACCTCGTAAATCACCGTGGGCGCGGTGGTAATCAGGTCCAGGTCGTACTCCCGCTCGAGGCGCTCCTGGATGATCTCCATGTGCAACATGCCGAGAAAGCCGCAGCGGAAGCCAAAGCCCAGGGCGTCGGAGCTCTCGGGTTCGTAGAACAGGGACGCGTCGTTGAGGGTCAGCTTGCCCAGGGCATCGCGAAAATCCTCATAGTCGTCCGAGGAGATGGTGAAGATACCGGCGTAAACCTGTGGTTTCACCTTCTGGAAACCGGGCAGCGCGGGCACGTCCGGGTGCTTGTCGTGCACCAGGGTGTCCCCTACCGGGGCGCCGTGAATGTCCTTGATGCCGGCGACCACAAAGCCCACTTCACCGGCCTGCAGGCAACTGGTTTCATGGCGCTTGGGGGTGAAGATACCGACACTGTCCACCTGGTGGGCCTTGCCGATGGACTTGGCGACAATTTTGTCGCGCTTGTGCAGTACACCCTGCTTGACCCGCACCAGCGAGACCACGCCCAGGTAGTTATCAAACCATGAGTCGATAATCAGCGCCTGCAAGGGCGCATCGCGGTCACCCTCCGGCGGCGGAATTTCCTCCACCAGGTACTCCAGCGCATCCTCAATGCCCATGCCCGACTTGGCGCTCACCAGGCAGGCGTTACTGGAGTCGATACCGATGATCTCCTCGATCTCCTGCCTGACCCGGTCCGGGTCGGCCTGGGGCAGATCCATTTTATTGAGGATCGGCAGCACTTCCAGACCCTGTTCGATGGCGGTATAGCAATTGGCCACAGACTGGGCTTCCACCCCCTGCCCGGCATCTACCACCAGCAGCGCACCCTCACAGGCGGACAGGGAACGCGATACCTCGTAGGAGAAATCCACATGACCGGGGGTATCGATGAAGTTCAGCTGGTAGACCTGGCCGTCGCGGGCCTTGTAGTCCAGGGTGACACTCTGGGCCTTGATGGTAATGCCGCGCTCGCGCTCGATATCCATGGAATCGAGCACCTGGGCATCCATCTCGCGGTCGCTGAGACCTCCGCAGTGCTGGATAAACCGGTCGGCAAGCGTGGACTTGCCGTGGTCAATGTGGGCAATGATGGAAAAATTGCGGATGTGTTGGAGATCGCTCACTCGTTCGGGCCCGGAATGGTCACGTGGCAGCCCCCGTGGGCTGCCACAGAAAAACGCGCGATTGTACCCGAATCGGGGTGGTCCCGCTATCGCCGGACCACTATGTTTATCAGTCGTTCAGCTTGATACCGATAAACAGGGGGGACCCGCGGCGCATCAGCCTCAGGGGCACCGAACTGCCGCTACCCAGGGCGTCCACAGCCTGCTCAAAGGCGTCCACCGACTTCACCGGCCGGTTGCCGATAAGGGTAATGATATCACCGGCGATCACCCCCGCCTCGGCCGCCGCCCCGTCGGGCACGACCTCGCGAACCAGCACCCCGCCAGACAGGCCGAAACGCTCCAGGGCGCCGGCAGGGGCTTCTTCGACGATCAACCCCAGGCGACCACCCTGCTCGTCACTGGCGCTGCCTGCGCTGAGCGTATAGCTGTCGTCAGCATCCAGCCCCCCGACTTCAACGGTGAGTGTCTTGCGCTTTTTGTCGCGCATCACCACTACCGGCACCTCTTCACCGGGGGCGATCAGACCCACCACGTGCGGCAGGTGTGCGGAGGTTGGAATATCCTTGCCATCGAAGGCAATGATCACGTCGCCCTCCTGCAGTCCCGCCTCTTCGGCCGGGCCACCCGGTGCCATTTGCACCACCAGTGCCCCCTGGGGCCGGTCCAGCCCGAAGGACTCCGCCAGGTTTTTATCCACATTCTGGATGGTCACCCCGAGCCAGCCGCGGGTTACCCGGCCATTCTCCTCCAGTTGCTCCACCACGTTGCGAACCACGCTCACCGGAATAGCAAAGGACAGGCCGATGGAGCCGCCGCTGCGGGTGAAGATCTGGGAGTTTACCCCCACCACTTCACCGTCCAGGTTGAACAGCGGGCCGCCGGAATTACCGGGGTTGATGGCGACATCGGTCTGGATGAACGGCACATAGTTCTCGCCGTTCTCGGTCGGCAGGCTGCGGCCCTTGGCACTGACAATACCGGCAGTCACCGAATAGTCGAGGCCGAAGGGTGAACCAATGGCCAGAACCCACTCACCGACGTCGAGTTCATCACTGCCGTCAAGCTTGAGCACTGGCAGGCCACGCCCGTCAATGCGCAACAGTGCCAGGTCACTGCGTGGATCGGTGCCGACGATTTCCGCGTCGAATTCCCGGCGGTCACTCATGCGCACCAGCACACTGTCGGCACCTTCCACCACGTGGTTATTGGTGACGATCAGGCCGTCTTTGGAAATGATAAATCCGGAGCCCATACCCATGCGCGGGTGGTGGGGTGTCTGTGGCGGCGCGCCACGAAACTCGAAAAAACGGCGCAGGTACTCGGGTATCTCCTCCGGCCCCGGCTGGCCCTGGCCGGCCCTGGGTGCGCGGGCCTCGACGATGATTTTCACGACTGCCGGTGAGCTCTGCTTGACGATGTCACGGAACTCGGGCAGCTGCGCCGCGCTCGCGGCGCGGCCGGCCAGCAACAGCGCGGCCAGCAGGAGGAAGGAGGCAAGTCGGGTCATTACAGTCATTCGCTTGGTCCACTTAAGATCAGGTTTCAGGTTGACAAAGGATTGCCGCCGGGGGCGACATTCATCCGGGCCCTACCGGGATCTGGCGGCGGTGCAGCACCTCCACCAGGGTTGGCTGCAGGCTGCGGTCGTCGCGGTGGCGATGGGCATGCAGGCGCACCAGGGCAAAACCGAGAAAAAAACCGCCTGTCGCGCCCAGTGCCGCTGCCAGGTCACCACTATCCGGGAACAGCGCACTGCCGCCGGCAGCGCCCCCCAGCATCACCAGCAGGGGCAGGATATAGACCAACAGCGAGCCTCGCAATATGACCGCTTCCGGGATGGAAATGCGGACCTGGTCATCGACCTGGCAATCCGCCGCGGCGAGTTTACCCGGCAGAGCGCGAATCAGGGAGCGGCGGCCATCGCCAATCCGGTTCATCAGGCCGTGGCCGCAGCCTTTCTGGGCCGCACAGCTGCCGCAGGTGGACTGGCGAATGGTTTCGACCCACACCCCGTCGGACTCCACTGCCACCACGCGACCGGTCTCGGTTACCATTTCAGCGCGCCCACTTGACCGAGTCGGCCACCATTCTGGCGGTGTTGACCGGGACCTCACCCACCACCGTCACCAGCACGGGATTGTCGGCCAGCGACATGCCGCGGCTGTAGGAGGTCGTGCTGCCTTCGTTGACCACGCCTTCCCCGGGACGGATCTCACGATCCAGCTCCTCGAGAAAAACGGAGAACACCGCCAGGCCATCGGTAAAGGTCTTGCGACCGGCCGTCTGTGGCTGGGAATCGGTGGCAGTAAAGCCGCGGGGCAACCAGTTCACCGCCCAACCCTGCTGCAGGACCCTGGTGCCGGGCCCGATGGCCGGCTTGTGCTCTGCCATGGGGGGTTGGCCCAGCGACAGCATCTGGGGCAGGGGATGGCTGGCCTCATGCACCAGGTTGACCTCGGCGCCCTCGGGGTTGCGCCCCCGGTAGGAGAGATCGGCGAACTGGAACTTCTCCAGCACCTTGTTGCCGCGGCCAATGGTTTCGGTCTTCAGCAGCAGCCCGGTGCGCTTGTCGAGCTCGAGCACGTAACCGTAACGATACATATCGGCGGGAGACACCACGATCCGCACCGCCTTGCGCCCGGCAACACGCTCACCGTCGCTGACGGTAAAACGGTAATGGGCGGCAACGCCGCAATTCCCTGCCCGGATCTCCTCGCTCACCCGCAACAGCTTGTGACCCGGGTGCAGACATTCCAGGGGATGTTCGGAGCGGACGACCTTCGCGCCCTGCCCGGTGAGCTGGATCAGGCTTTCCGATGCGCTGCCGTCCTCAACCGAGTGCGACACCTGCATTACCTGCATGTCGTCGCCTCCACGCTGGAAGGTCACCACCCCGTGGTAGCTGACCTCGTGGACGCTGCGTGCCATTTTATCCAGCCACCTGATGGCCTCGTCGTCTGCCCCGGGGCAGCCCGCGGCAAACCCCGGCGAGCCGTTGAGCAGCGCCAGCGCCAGCACGCCAAGGCCGATTTTGTTTCTATACCGCAGTGACCGCACCGGCGTTACTCGCGAATTTCCGGCACGCGGGCGAAGGGAATCAAGCCGTGGGGGGAATTGAGCGCCGCGTGTTCGGCATGCTCCTGCATATACATTTCCATGCGCTGGCGAGCGAGTTCCTTGTAGGCGGTGCGCGCTGCGGGCTGCAATACCGGCACCGCCTCGGTGCCATAACTGGCCCGCACCGTGGTCGCGCCGAGGCTGTTGACCAAACCTACCGGCGACGCGCCGGAAGCGACAGTGCCGGCGCCGTAGGGGTCATTGCCGCTGACCTGGGCCAGTTGCTGGCCGCCGATAACCACCGTGGCCGCCACCGAGGCGGCCACGGCGAAACTTGCCAGCGGCCGGAACAGACGCCGGCGCAACGGTTCCTGCTGTTCCGCTGGCGAGTTATCGATGACCTCTCTTACCCGGGAAGAAATATCCAGCTGCAGGTGGCTGACATCGTGGCCGGCGATCGCGGAACGCGCCGCGTTGTAGCGAACCCAGGTCGCCCGCAGTTCGCTGTCATCGCCAACCTGTTTCAACAGGCGCTGCAACTCCAGTTCGTTGGCCTCGTCGTCCATCAGCGCGGACAATGATTCCCGCAGTTGTTCACTCATCAGTTTTTCCTCCGCACCAGGTGCGATTCCCTGTTATGCGCGGGCATTGGCCTGCCCCGCAACTGGTTGCCCGGCCCTAGCCGTCAACCTGTTCTCTTACCTTGCTGTCGATAGCCTCTCGCGCCCGGAATATGCGTGAGCGCACGGTACCGACCGGACAATCCATGATGTCGGCAATGTCCTCGTAACTGAGACCATCAAACTCCCGTAAAGTTACCGCAGTTCGCAAATCGTCCGGCAAATCGCTGATGGCGGTCTCCACCACCTGCTTCAACTCGGCGCCGAACAGGGCGTTCTCCGGGGTCTCGATGTCCCGCAGGGCGGCACCGCCCTCGTAATACTCTGCGTCCTCCACTTCCACGTCCGAGCCGGGGGGCCGGCGGGAACGGGAAACCAGATGGTTCTTGGCAGTGTTGACCGCGATCCGGTACAGCCAGGTATAGAACTGGCTGTCGCCGCGAAATTTCGGCAGCGCCCGGTAGGCCTTGACGAAGGCCTCCTGGGCGACGTCCTGCACCTCGTCGGCGTCGTGCACATAACGCCCGATCAGGCTGAAGATCTTGTGCTGGTACTTCAGCACCAGCAGATCAAACGCCCTTGAATCGCCCTTTTGCACTCTGGCAACGAGCTGCTGGTCCGACTCGGCAGCCGTCACGCCCCTAACCCCTCCGTGGCCAGGCGCTGACTGCCCTGACGCTGATTTCTGTTGTGCCCAGATAGACCGCACAACTGCCCGGTAGTTCACTCCCCGGGAGGTCGCCGTGCAAAAATGCGAAAAATTGCCTGATAGCCAATCCCACCGGCGGATTTCCTTATATTGGCGGAGGTCGTATATACTCGCCCCGAGGTGGTGCCTGAGCGCTAAGTTGTTGCGGCACATAATATAATTCACTCCCAGGCGCGGCAAGCGAACAACCAGGTGCCCAGAACTTACCAACACGACGTACTCGTTATCGGCAGCGGTGCCGCCGGGCTCAGCCTGGCCCTGCACCTGCCGGCGGATTGCCGGGTTGCCCTGCTGTCCAAGGCTGACCTCAACCAGGGATCCACCTACTGGGCCCAGGGCGGCATGGCGGCGGTGCTCCACGACCGCGATACCGTTGCCGCCCACGTGGAGGACACCCTGAGCGCAGGAGCCGGGCTGTGCCAGCGGGAAGCCGTGGAATTCACCGTCAGC
Organism: Seongchinamella sediminis; assembly: GCF_003457605.1. Classification (GTDB taxonomy): domain Bacteria; phylum Pseudomonadota; class Gammaproteobacteria; order Pseudomonadales; family Halieaceae; genus Halioglobus; species Halioglobus sediminis. The sequence goes on along the minus strand of NZ_QRAN01000012.1, from coordinate 54,240 downwards.
AACAGCCGCCGCTGCGTCGAGTGGCTGGTGTCCCAGGGCGTGGACTTTGACCTGCGTGAGGACCAGTCGGAAAACCGCGAGTTTCATCTCACCATGGAGGGCGGCCACAGTCACCGGCGCATCATCCACTCCGCCGACCGCACCGGGCGTGCGATCTCTGAAGTACTGACGGAAAAAGCCCAGGCCGCGGCCAACATCGAAATCTTCACCCACCGGGTCGCCGTCGACCTGATACATGCCGACGGGCGCTGCCAGGGCGCCTACATTCTCGACCAGAAGCGTGAGCATGTGGACCTGTTCCAGGCCCGCGCGGTGGTACTCGCCACCGGCGGCGCCAGCAAGGCCTACCTGTATACCAGTAACCCGGACGGCGCCAGCGGCGACGGTATCGCCATGGCATGGCGCGCCGGTTGCCGGGTGGCGAACCTGGAGTTCAACCAGTTCCACCCCACCTGCCTGTACCACCCCAAGGCCAAGTCATTCCTGGTCACCGAGGCGGTACGCGGCGAGGGCGGCAAACTGCTGTTGCCCGACGGCACTCGCTTTATGCACGGTTTCGACCCGCGCGGCGAGCTGGCGCCACGGGATGTTGTCGCCCGGGCGATAGACCACGAAATGAAGCGTCTCGGCGCCGACTGCCTGTACCTGGACATCTCCCACCAGCCCAGGGATTTCCTCGAGAGTCATTTCCCAACGGTGATGCAACGCTGCCGGGAGCTGGGGATGGACATGGCGGCGGAACCCATTCCCGTGGTCCCGGCGGCGCACTATACCTGCGGCGGCATCATCGTCGACACTGCCGGCCGCACCGACCTGCCCGGCCTGTACGCCATTGGCGAGACCTCCTGCACCGGCCTGCACGGCGCCAACCGCATGGCCTCGAACTCGCTGCTGGAGTGCCTCGTGTACGCGGAATCCGCAGCGGCTGACATCGCCGCCAAACTGGCCAGCCTGCCCCTGCCGTCAGCGGTACGCCCCTGGGACGAGAGTCAGGTGACCGACTCCGACGAGGACGTGGTGATCTCCCACAACTGGGACGAACTGCGCCGTTTCATGTGGGACTACGTCGGTATCGTGCGCACTAACAAGCGGCTGGAGCGGGCCCTGCACCGGGTCACCCTGCTGCAGTCGGAGATCGCCGAATACTACGGCAACTACAAGGTCAGCAACGACCTGCTGGAGCTGCGCAACCTGGCCATGGTGGCGGAGTTGATGATTCGCTGCGCCATGGAGCGCAAGGAGAGCCGCGGGCTGCACTACACCCTGGACTACCCGCAGCAGCTTGCCGCGGCCAGGGACACGGTCCTGACCCCCTCAAACCCCGCCCTGCAGCCGTAAGCGGACCCGCAAGCGGCGTAATTCCTGGCGGCTGGCGCTGTCGCCAAACAACAGCAATATGCCGCTACCGCCCGCCCGGGACCGCCAGCCGAGGCAGGTCAGCCAGGGCAGGCAATGCCCCCGCACCACCTCGATCGGGCGCTCGACACCGCCCTGGCGCAGGGACCACTGCCCCATGTTCCAGACCAGCACCGCCCCCGTCATGGGCTGGCGGCGATACCGGTAGCAGGACAGCGGCAACAGCGGCAGGACCAGCCAGCAAGCGGGGTAGCCCCCGGTGGCCAGTGCCTGCGCCGCCAGGCCCAGCAGCAGGTGCCAGCCCCACTGGCAGTAGCGATAGCGGGGCGAATCAGCGATCCTCAGCTGGAGCGAGGGCGAAGTCGAGTATCTTGCGGACAATGACAGCCAACTCCCCGTCCGCTGGCTGCTCGCGGCGCAGGAACCAGGCGAACAGGTCCTGGTCCTCGCACAGCATCAATTCCTGGAACCGCGCCCGGTCAGCCTCGTCCAGGTCGCGGTAGCAGGCCTGCACAAAGGGTTCCAGCACCAGGTCAAGTTCCAGCATGCCGCGACGGGCAGCCCAGCGCATGCGATTGAGTTCTTCGTCCGATACCATGCCAGCCTCGTCTTCAGGGATAAACATCAGGGGCCGGCATTATAACGTCATAAGCAGCCAGCGGGTGGATAGCTGACAGCGCCGGCCCCAGGCCCTATCATTAGCCACCCCCACATCGTCCAAGGAGTTTGTGTTGAGCGCCTGTTACGCCCCCCTGCAAGCGGAAGCAATTCTGCACATCACCGGCCCGGATAGTCTGACCTTTCTCCAGGGACAGACCACCTGCGACACCCGCAAGATCAGCTCCACACAGGCCCTGCCCGGCGCCTACTGCAATGTCCAGGGGCGCATGGTCTGCGATTTCCTGCTGCTGCAGCTGGCGCAAGAACACTACGCCCTGCGGCTGAAAGCCGACACCCTGGATAACGCCGCTGCCACCTTCGGCAAATACATTGTTTTTTCCAAAGCCGAGCTCGCCGGCGGCAGCGGTGACTGGCAGCTGTACGGCTGCTGGGGCGAAGCGGTCGCCGACGCGCTGCGCTCGCTGGGCATGAGCACGCCGACGGCGCGCTATGGAGCAGCCACTGGCGACGGCCATGTGCTGGTGCAAATGGATGACGCGGGCTGCCAGTTCGAGCTGTACATTGACGGCGCCGCCACCCCGGAACTGGCGGGCGCCCTGGAAGCAGCGCTGGAACGCTGCCCGGAAACACAGTGGCAGGCGCTGCAGATGCGCGCCGGTATCGGCCGGGTGGAAGGCCCCAATGTGGCGGAAATGCTGCCGCAAATGCTCAACTATGACGTCACCGGCCACGTCAGCTTCAGCAAGGGCTGCTATACCGGCCAGGAGATCGTCGCCCGCCTGCACTACCGCGGCAAGGCCAAGCGCCGCATGTACCTGGGCGAACTGCCCGGCGGTGCCGCAAGCCAGGCCGGAGACAGCCTGTTCAGCCCCGGTTCCGGGCAGGGGGCGGGCACGGTGATCAACGCGGCACAGCTGGATGACCGCACCGTCTGCCTGGTAACAGCAACGGAACAGGGCGCAGCCGGGGGGCTGCGGCTGGCGAGCCCCGACGGACCGGCGATCGAGTTACAGCCGCTGCCCTATACGGTGGACGAGGCCGGCTAGAGATTGGCCTCCACCGCGTCGAGGAAGCCATACATGTCAACGATCTGCTCCGCGTCGGGCCGGGTGGTCTTGCCCTTGAGGTCGCCGGTGATAATTCCCTGGCCGACGGTGTCGATCAGGGCCCGCTTGAGCCGTCCGGCGTAATCGGACAGGGGCTCATTGCCTTCCCGGCGGGCCATTTCTTCCAGCGCGTTGGCAACCGCAAAGATCAGCGCGGAGGAATTGAAGTTCGCCTCCTTGCCGTCGGTTTCCAGGTAGCGCAGGTACAGGTCGTGGGCGGTGCCGTGGGGCGCTTCGTAGAGCATGGTGCCATCTTTACTTTCAATCACTGAGCTGGCGGTCGCCAGGCTGCCGCCGAGGGCGGCGGAGATGTCGGAGAAAATATCGCCGTCCAGGTTCTGCGCCGGGTACAGGCCCCAGCGCGGGGGATCGCTGATCATTTTCGACAGCTGTCGTGAGGGACGCATGATCATGAACGAGGGCGGTGGCGTATCCAGGGCCGCCAGCTCCTTGCGGATTTCCAGGATAATAGAGCTGTACACCTCGTCGTAGGGCACAAACTCGCGCTTGAGGCCGAAGTACACCTCTTTCTTGTTGAGTGAGGCGTCGCGGAACACCTGCTTGACCCAGTCCTTGATCGCCTCGCGGTCGTTGGACATGAACAGGATGGGGTCGCTGGCCTTGACCTCCCGCGCGTGTTTCTCTTCACCGTCCATGATGACCTTGATGATGCCGTCTTCCGGCGCCGGGGTGTTGTAGCTGCCGTACTGGTCACCGCCGCCGGCGCTCATCCTCGATATCGAGACGTGGGCCTTGCGCTCGGGCAGGCCATAGCGCTTGAGCTGCTGGACCAGCTTGAACAGCTTGTTGCCGCTGACATTGTCCGGCACGCCCCAGAGGGCCCGCTGCGGCGGGTTGGAAACAATGCGTGCGGCCTGGGCGTCGATCAGTTCGTAGTGGTAGCCGAGGCCGGCGGCAGCGACCTTGTCCTTGTAGTCGCGCTCGTAAATCTCCTCGATGGCGGCGCGCATGACGCCGTCGTAACCCGGCACCACGGTGTCCTTGAGTCCCAGGTAGATATCGCGCTTTTCGTCCAGCGCCCGCTGGAAGAACCGATGGGCCCAGGCCTTGACCTCATCCAGGCAATTGGTCGCCAGCATCCAGGGGTCGCCCTTTTTCAGGGTCCGGCGGTGCAGTTCCACCGGGTCGCCACTGCTGCCGACGAACATGACCTTGGCCACGCCCGTGGCGTTGGACAGCTCGCTGAAGCTGAAATCCAGGCCGCCGCTGTCCATGGTGTCGACCTCGATATCGCGGTCCACCCAGTCCGGGCGCACGCTCTTGAGGTTGTGAAACTCGATGTCCTCACGGGTGATGTTGCCGCCTATACCCTTGCGAATGGCGCCGTTGGGTGACTTGGTGGCGAGCTTGTCGAGCTCGGCCTCGACAATGTCCGGGTACTTCGCCAGCAACTCGTCCAGCTGCGACCGGTTAACGGTCATGCCGGCATTCTTGATGCCGATGCCGTATTCCTTGAGGGCCTCGATCGCCTCCAGCACCACCTGGCCATTCGTGGTCAAGCGTTTCTCTGCCGACAGGTCGACCTCTACCAGGTCCACCTCCAGCCGCGAGGTGACAAATTGCTCCAGTATCCGCTGGAAGGCGATCTGCGCCATTTCATCACCGTGCAGAATGACCAGCGGCTTGCCGACTTTTATCTTCTCACCCACTTAAGAACTCCCAGTTAGCCCAAAACGCGCGCACCATATACCCAAACGGCGGATTATCCTAGTCGATTTTAGTCGAAGCACGGCTACACGCCATCTCACCGGGCTGCGATAATACCCCGATGCGATCTTTCCTCCCCCTCATTCGCGAAGAATGGCGCCTGCTGCTGTTTGGTTTCGCCATGACCTTTGGCTCCAGCCTGGGCCAGACCTACTTCATCGGCCTGTTCAGCGCCGGGATCCGGGCTGACCTGGGCCTCAGTCATGGCGATTTTGGCGGACTGTACTCCGCCGCCACGCTCGCCAGCGCAGTACTGCTGCTGTGGAGCGGTTCGCTGATCGACCGCATGCCGCTGCGTCACTTTGCCTATCTGGTCACCGCCGGACTCGCACTGGCCTGCGCCCTGGCGGCCATCAGCAATGGGCCGCTGCTGCTGTTCTGCGCCCTGCTGGCCCTGCGCCATATGGGCCAGGGCCTGATGAGCATGGCCGGGGGAACGACCGTGGTACGTTACCTGGATCACCACAAGGGCAAGGCCAACGCCCTGGGGGGCATGGGTTACTCCGTGTCCGAAGCCCTGCTGCCCTCGCTGGTGATCGCCTCCATCGCCCTGGTTGGCTGGCGCCAGTCCTGGCTGCTGTGGGGCGCTGGCCTGATCCTGCTGCTGCCGCTGCTGACCCGCTGGCTGCTGGCCGGTCACGAGCAGCGCCACCAGCACTACCTCGACGGACTGGCCAGCCAGGCCACCGACCCGGCAGCCAGTGCCCGCCGGCAGTGGACCCGTGACGAGGTGGTACGGGACCCCTACTTTTACCTGTTCCTGCCGGTATTGCTGGCCCAGCCCCTGCTGTTTACCGGCTTCATGTTCCATCAGGTACACCTGGTGGTGGAAAAAGGCTGGTCGCTGGCGGCCTGGGGCGGGCTGTTCCTGTTCTACGCGCTGGTGAACACCGGCTGCAAACTGCTCGCCGGGCTGCTGGTGGACCGCTTCGGCGCCATCCGCCTGGCGCCGCTGATCTGCCTGCCCATGGGCGCGGGCCTGCTGGCCCTGGCGGCCGGCGACGCATTCTCCATTGCGGTGATTTACATGGGCCTGCTGGCGGTCTCGGTGGGCATCTACTCGACCCTGTCATCACCGTTCTTTTCGGAGATGTACGGCACCCTGCACCTGGGCGCCATCAAGTCGCTGACTACCGCCGCCATGGTGTTCGCGACCGCCATCGCCCCGGTCGTGATGGGCTGGCTGATCGATGCCGGTGTGAGCATGGGCGCGATGGCCCTGGGCGGGACCGCCTACACGCTGGTCGCCAGCGCCCTGGCCTGGGTGGCCCGGGCCCGCTGCGGGCGCTGACTCAGGGCGCCAGTTGCAGGAACCGGTGCCACTTGTCGCGGAAGCGAATAACCGGGGTCGGTGTCGCACTGCCGCTGCCGGCGTCTTCCATGCCCGGGTACCTGGCCACGATACGCTGCAGTACGGGCACCTGTTCGCGGTCACAATCGACGAACAGGACATGCCTGCCCGCCGCCAGGTCCTGGCGAAAGCGGCGAAAATCGGCGTTCTGCTGGCTGATACCGATCAGACCACCCTCCCAGGTGGCAAAGCCCAGTGTCACCAGCGCCAGGAATACCGTCGGCGCCCAGCCCAGACTGGCGGCGAGGCCCGTCACCCAGCCCAGCAACAACACCACCGCGGCCAGCCCCAGGCCAACAGCCGCACCGCGTTCGGTGCCTCGCACCACATCCTTTTTCAGTACCGCCTCGACCGGGTTGAGCTGGAGCCGCTCGAGAGCGGCCTCATCCTCGCTCAACACGTGGAACTGCGGCGCTGTCAGGCCGGCGGATAGCAGATCCAGCTCGGCGTGCTTGAGCTCATCGAGGTTATCATTGATGAAATAATGGCGTTTCATGCGGCTGCCTCCCTGGTAGACCGCTGGGCAGGCGGACGGGAACACCCGCTGGCCAACGCAGCGAAGAAGCCAGTCATACCGGGTGTGCAGCAGGCACGACTGGCCCGGTACAGGACTGAGTATAGCAGCGGCTCGGGCGACTGCCAGTTGCGCTCAGCGCGGCACCCAGCGGTAGCCGCGGCCGCGTTCGGTACGAATACACTGGAAGTCCGGATCCAGGCGAGCAAATGCCTGGCGGATGGCCTTGACGTGGGCGGCGATGGTGTTCGGCTCCACCACAATACTGGCAGCTTTCATTAATTCTCGATGGCTGCGGACCTCGCCGGGATGTCGGCACAGTTCCCGCAGGATCCAGAAATGGGTGAGGGGCAGGTCAACCCGGCTGCCCTGCCAGACCACGGTGGAGTAGGTGTCGTCCAGCACCAGCTCACCACTGTCAGCGCTGCCTGGCTGCACGCCGGCATCGCGCACCGCCTCCAGGCGCCTGATCAGGGTTTCTATGCGGATCACAATATACTCCAGTGACGCATCCTTGCTGATGTAGTCATCGGCGCCGAGGCGCAGGCCGGAGATCCGGTCGATCTCCCCGTGCCGGCGGGTCAGGAAAATAATTGGCACTTCACTGGATATCCGCCGCAGTTCAGCACAGACCTGGTAGCCCGCATCGCGATCGCCTTCGTGGGCCACATCCAGCAGTGCCAGGTCGGGCAGGGAGCGGCGGAAACCGGCGATGGCCTCATCCTTGCTGGCATAAGCCACCACATCGAAACCCTCGCGGCGGAGGCTCTCGGCGTAAGACTGGCGGGTCTGGTCCTCGTCTTCAACGTAGGCAATGGTTGTCATCACGGCTCCCCGGTGGGCAGTTCACTGCCACTGGCCCCATGGTATTACAGAGCGCTACCGGCTGGCAGCCCGCGTTTTCATAGTTCTTCATAAAAGCCCACACCCGCTCATAGACAGCGCACTAGAATCGGTAGTCGAGGACAGGGGCTCACTGCCCCGACCGGTTAAGGACAACAACTTACAGGGAACACAACAATGATTAGTAGCAAGACACTGGCAATTGGCACCAGCCTCACCCTGCTCGCGGTGGGCAGTTCTTTCGGCTTCGCGGCGGATCACAACCAGGCTTACATCGAGGCCTGCCGCCAGGAAATACAGCAATACTACGGCGAGGACAGATCGCTGGCAGTTGTCAACAAACGCCGGGTGGCAGAAGGTACCAGGGTTACCCTGGCGGCGCGCAGCGACAAGGACAACGCCCAGTTCATCAACTGCTGGATTGCCAACGAAGAGCGGACACAGCCGCTGGACCTGGGCAACGACAAGGTGGCGGCAAGCATCTCCCCGGTACCTGTGATTCGCTGAGCAGCGACATTCCAGCCACTCCATGCCCGGGCGCTGGTAACCGCGCCCGGCGGGCTGCACTCCCTCCCGTCGCATCGGCAGTGCCCGCGGTGGCCACGGTGTAATACAATCGTCACCTTTGCACCTTAACGGGCCGGACATGAGCATTCAGAAAACCTATATCGACGCCAACCAGCTGCTACTGGATTCCTACGAGCTGGGGCTGATGGTCCTCGAAAGCGGCTTCAGGCCCGATTACATTGTCGGTGTCTGGCGCGGTGGCGCCCCGGTGGGTATCGCCATCCAGGAACTGCTCAAGTATGGCGGCCTCGACACCGATCACATCGCCATCCGCACCTCACACTACACCGGCATCGAACAAACCAGTGATTCGGTGATCGTGCACGGACTGCATTACCTGATCGAGCACGTCAACGCGGAGGATAACGTACTGATCGTGGATGACGTGTTCGACTCGGGGCGCAGCATCCAGCAGGTCATTCTGGACCTGGAGAAAAAGTGCCGGCGCAACACCCCGGTATTCAGGATTGCCACGCCGTATTTCAAGCCCGCCAACAACAAGACCTCGCTGGCGCCGGACTTCTACCTGCACGAATCGGATGAGTGGCTGGTGTTCCCCCATGAGCTGGAGGGACTGTCAGCCCGCGAGGTGCTGGAAGAAAAACCCGGCCTGGGCAGAATCCGCCAGCGGCTGGTGGCGTTGCACCAGGGCTGAGCCGTTTCAGGCCAGCGCCGGCAGGGACCAGTCGATAGGCGCCTGCCCCCGGTCCTGCAAATACTCATTGGCCGCCCGGAAATGACCACAGCCAAAAAAACCGCGGTGGGCGCTGAGCGGTGAGGGGTGCGGCGCTGTCAGTACGCAGTGGCGCTGGCGGTCGATAATGGCGCCCTTGCGCTGGGCGTAGCTGCCCCACAGCATGAATACCACGCCCTCACGCCGGGTATTGATGATCTCGATCACCCGGTCGGTAAAGCTCTCCCAGCCCTTGCCCTGGTGAGACGCCGCCCGGGCGCTTTCCACCGATAACACGCTGTTGAGCAGCAGCACCCCCTGGTCTGCCCAGTGGGTGAGGTAGCCGTGGTCCGGTATCGGCAGCCCCAGCTCGGCATTGATTTCCTTGTAAATGTTCTGCAGCGAGGGCGGCACCCTGGTACCGGGGCGGACGGAAAAGCAAAGGCCATGGGCCTGGCCCTCGCCGTGGTAGGGGTCCTGGCCGAGGATAACCACTTTCACCGCGTCCAGCGGAGTGTGGTCGAAAGCGCTGAACATCTCGTCACCGGCGGGGAAGATGCGTTTACCCGCGGCCTTTTCCCCCTGCAGGAACGCCCGTAGCTGCTGCATGTAGGGCTGCTCGAATTCGGCTGCCAGCGGCTCCAGCCAACTCGGTTCGAGCTTGACAGTACGCTCAGTCACAGGCCGCCGGCAGGAATACCTGCTCGCAGCCGACCGAGACCGTGGCAATGAGCTTGCTGCGTTCCGCCTTCCCCGCAGCGGCGTTCTCGGCGGCCGCCAGGGGTGCGGCGTTGAACGCCGCCAGCCGCCGGGAACCGCAGACATCGCCATACAGGGTGTTGCGCATGCGCGCGGTCCGGCCGGCGGCGCTCACCTGCGCTTCCATTCTGGCAGGCGCCCACTCCTGGCCATGGCCAGAGCCCGCGGCCCGGGTAATGCTCTCGTTCATCAGGGTGCCGCCGAGGTCGTTACAACCCGCTGCCAGGGAGGCGGCCACGCCCTGCTCTCCCATCTTGACCCAGGAAGCCTGGATATTGTCGATAAAGCCGTAAAACACCAGCCGGGCGACGGCGTACATCAGCAGCGCCTCGCGAAAGGTGGGGCCACGGCGGGCCTTTCCCTTGAGGTACATGGGGGCTTCCATGTGCACGAAGGGCAGGGGCACAAACTCGGTAAAGCCGCCCGTCCGCTGCTGCAGCTCCCGCAGGGCCAGCAGGTGATGCGCCCAGTGCGCCGGCGTCTCGATGTGGCCATACATAATCGTGGCGGTGGTGCGCAGACCGATTCCATGCGCGGTCTCCATCACCTGCAGCCACTCCCGGCTGTTCAGCTTGTCGGGGCACAGCGTGGCCCGAACCTCGTCGTGGAGCACTTCGGCCGCGGTTCCCGGCAGCGTGTTGAGGCCGGCACGCTGCAGGCGCAACAGGAAGTTCTCCACACTCACCCCCAGCGTCTGGGCACCCTGCCAGACTTCCAGCGGAGAGAAGGCATGAATGTGCATGTCGGGGGTCGCCGAGCGCACCGTGGCCAGGATGTCCAGGTAGGTCTGGCCGGTATAGTCCGGGTGGATGCCTCCCTGCATACAGACTTCGGTGGCGCCCCGCTCCCAGGCCTCGACGCAGCGGCGGGCAATCTCCTCGCCACTGATGTCGTAGGGCCTGCCGCGCAGGTTCTCACTGGCCTTGCCCTTGGAAAACGCACAGAACTGGCACTTGAAATAACAGACGTTGGTGTAATTGATATTGCGATTGACCACGTAGCTGACGGCGTCTCCCGCCACCGCCTGGCGCAACTCGTCCGCGGCCTGCACCAGGTAGGCGAAATCGGCCCCCCGGCTCTCAAATAGCCGGGTCACTTGCGCCGGTTCCAGCGCGGCCTGTTGCCGGCAGAGGTCGACGATCCGCCGCAGTTCGGGATCAACCCGGTGGCTGTCCGGCGCCCTGGCCATCAGCGCCGCTTCCACCGCCGGCACCGGGCGCTCTTCTCCCGGCACCCAGTCGTCCCGGCGCGCGTAGCCCATACTGTCGCTGTGATTGAGTACCGCCGGCTGCAGCGCCGGATCCAGCCATTGCTCCGCCCGGCGGACATAGGCCGGGTAAATCGTCAGTCGCTGGTCGAGAAACTTGCCGGCGGCCCCGGTTTCCCGGGCCAGCTTGTCCAGGTGCGGCCAGGGGGCTTCCGGATTGACATGGTCAGGCGTCAGCGGCGATACCCCGCCCCAGTCATTAATCCCCGCGGCTACCAGTTGCGGCAGCACCCCGGGGCTCAGGTTGGGTGGCGCCTGGATACTCATCTGCGGCCCAAATACCAGCCGGGCGACGGCGATGGTCCACAGCAGCTCCGGCAAATCCGGCTCGGGGGCGTTGGCCATCAGCGTGCCCGGCTTGGCGCGGAAGTTCTGGACGATCACCTCCTGCAGGTGGCCATGGCGCAAATGCAACTCGCGCAGTGCCAGCAGAGACTCGATGCGTTCGCGACGGGTTTCACCGATACCGATGAGAATACCCGAGGTAAACGGCACCCGGGCCTGCCCCGCCCGCTCGATGGTAGCCAGCCGCACCGCCGGGGCCTTGTCAGGGGAGCCGTAGTGGGGCATGCCCTTCTCACAGAGCCGCGGCGAGGCGGATTCCAGCATGATGCCCATGGAGGCGCTGACCGGCCGCAGCGCGGCGATTTCTTCGCTGCTCATGCAACCCGCGTTGATATGCGGTAACAGGCCGGTTTCCGCCAGTACCCTGGCGGCCACATCGCGCACGTATTCCAGCGTCGTGGCATAGCCCATTCCCGCAAGGGCCTTGCGCGCGGTGCCGTAGCGCAGTTCGGGCTTTTCACCGAGCGTAAACAGGGCTTCCTGGCAGCCCAGGGCGGCGCCCTGGCGACACAGTTCCAGCACCTCTTCCACGGGCATAAAGGGCTGGTCGATTTTTTTCGGGGTCTGGGCAAAGGTACAGTAATGACAGACATCCCGGCACAGCTGGGTCAGGGGGATGAACACCTTGCGCGAGTAGGTCAGTACATTGCCATGACCGCGATCGCGCTGGGCCCCGGCAAGCTCCGCCAGGGCAGCAGTATCAGTAAAAGCCGCCAGTGACAGGGCTTCCGCCTCGCTGGGCAGCTCACCCGCCAGCAGCTTTGTCTGCAGTGCCTGCCAGCTGTCGCCAGACGGCCTGGCCAGTGTTTGTGCCAACCCGGAACGGCGCAGGCAGGCGGCGGTATGCCGGCCCATGCCGGCGCTGGCCAGCAGGCACTGGAGGTCGTCCATATCATCGACATCAAGCGCGATACCAGGCTCTTGTACCACCTGCACAGTCTGCCCCAAGTCCTCGGCCCAGCGCTGGTGGGCAGCCCGGCTGTTGGGCCCAAAGCTGAACCGGGGGCAGGCGTCGGCGGCAAACACCAGCAGGTTGCTGCCCTGCAGTTCCCGGTCGGAGCCTATCACCAGGCCGCCACCTGTCGATTGCAGGTCCAGCGCCCGGTCCAGTTCCGCCGCCTGCAGGGCGGGGACGTCCCCATGCACCACCAGCAGGCGCTCGGCGCCGGTGGCAATTAAGCGCTCCGTTGCCGCGGCAACCACCGCATTCAGGCCCCGCAGCGGCTGCCCGGGCGGGGCCAGCTCGCTCTCGGCGATAAATAACGCGCCGCATTCCGCCGCGATGCGCCGGGCATCCGGATCATCGGATACCAGGGTGATAGCGTCGATGGCCGGGTGTTCCACCAGCACCGCGAGCACGTCCCGGGCCATGGCCTCAACCAGGTCCGAGCGCTGCGCCGAGGTCATTACGGCGGCCAGCCGGCTCTTGGCCCGGTCCAGCGACTTCAGGGGAATCAGGGCATGGGTACCGCTCACCGGGCCTCCAGAGCCAGGCAATGCCGGGCCAGTTCGATTTTTTGATCCAGGGTTTTCATCAGGGTGGGCGCCACCCGCGCTTGCAATCCCAGTTGGTCAATGTCGCCCGCCAGTGTAGCGTCACTTTCGTCGATCAGGAAATAGTCCACCAGCCCGGGGTAGTGACTGGCGTAGTGCCGGGCAACGCCGGTCGCCGTTACCGGGACCTGCAACTCGGCCATCATTTTCGCCGCCGGCCCCTTGATCGCCTGCCCGGCGACAATCGGCGACACCAGGATGACCGGTGCGTCGCAGTCGCGCAGGGCCGACCACAGGCCCGGCAGTTGCAGTATCGGGTCGATGCTGACGAAGGGGTTGGAGGGACACACCAGCACATGGCTGAACCGGTTTTCCGCGAGCATGGCCACCAACGCCGGGTTCGGCGCTGCCTCGGCAATGCCCTCGAAGCTGAATCCGCTCACCTGCGGTTCACACTGGCGGCGCACAAAGTAGTGCTGGAACGGCAAATCCCCCTCATCGCTGTGTACGGTGGTGCGCACGGGCTGGCTGGACATGGGATGAATGCCGCTGGCAATACCCAGGCGCTGGGCCAGCTCCGCCGTCACCCGGGCCAGGTCGTCCCCCGCTGCCAGCCGCGCGGTGCGAAACAGGTGGGTGGCGAGGTCCCGGTCACCGAGCCGGAACCAGGTGCTGCCGCCCAGTTCTTCCAGGGCCGCCATGGCATTCCAGGATTCCCCTTCCAGGCCCCAGCCCTGGGCCTGGTTGGAGCGCCCGGCAAGCGTGTAAAGCAGGGTGTCGATGTCGGGGCTGATGTGCAGACCCAGGTGCTCGAAATCGTCGCCGGTGTTCACCAGCACCTGCAGCGCGCCGGCGGGCAGCAGGCAGTCCAGTCCCAGGCAGAGCTTGGCGCCCCCCACCCCACCGGTGAGCGCGAGCACCCTTGTGTCCGCGGCCAGCATCAGCGGAACATATCCAGACTGCTGTCACGCAACAGGCTGCGGGAACCGGTCTCGGCGGGCTTCAGCCGCGCCCCCCTCACCAGCACCACCGGACAGGCTTCTGCTGCCTGCCCCATCACCAGTGACGCCGCCGCGGCCAGTTCATCGGCCACCGCGGGTTCGGTGACCTCCAGCACGTTGCCGAACATATCTTTGTCGCCTATCTGGTTGAACAGCGGCTCGAAACCCGCGGTGCCAATGGCGATACCGACGGTGCCGTTGCGCCAGGCGCGACCCGCGCTGTCATTGATAATGACCTGGGGGGCAATCCCGGTCAGCCGTTCCAGTTCCCGGCGCAGGCGCTGCGCCGAGGCGTCCGGGTCTTTCGGCAACAGCAGCACCCGGGGCTTGTCCGGGTCGATCTCGATGTTGGACTTATCAATACCAGCATTGGCGTGCACGTAGCCGTTGCGGTGCTCGACGATAATCACCCCCGGGCGCACCCGCAGAACCTCGCGACTCTCGCGCAGGATAAGCTCCGCCTGCCGCGGGTCCTTGTCGGCCCTGGCGGCGAGCTCCAGGGCCTCGGCGGAGGGTGCGACGTCCGCCAGGCTGACGTAGCGATCCTCAGACTTGGAGACTATCTTCTGGGCCAGCACCAGCACATCGCCGGGCTGGAGGGTAAGGGCATTGGCCGCAAGTGAGCCGGCAATCAGGCGCACCAGGTCGTCCCCGGGTTCAACCCGGGGAAAACCGTCCAGTGCGATGAGTTCGATGCGGGCCGCAGCGGCCAAGGGATGCCTGCTACGCGTCGAGCCCGGTAATGCGAATACCGGCGTGGCAGTTGTATTGCTTGTTGATGACGATCAACACCGAGGTCAGGGCCTCGGCGGCAGCGGCGTTGTTGATCATGCCGGCGTGGAAACCGCGCATGCCCGCGGCCTCAACCAGCTTGATCACCTCTTCCCGGGCCGCTTTCTTGTTGCCGCATACCAGCACATCACAATCCAGGCCGCTGCCCTCCTGCAGGTGGGCGGCCGCGACGTTCTGGAACGCGGATACCACGGCCACTTCCTCGCCCAGCAAATCCTGGGCGATCTGCCCGGCGCTGCCGCCTTCCGGCAGCTGCACCCTGGCAACCTTGGGCGGGACCAGCGGCACGGTAACGTCGATCAGTATTTTGCCCGTCAGCGCAGATTTTACCTGCTCCAGGGTACTCGCCTGGTGGCTGAAGGGAACGGTAATGGCAACGATGTCAGCGGCTTCCGCCGCCGCCAGGTTCTCCATTGCCTGGACGCTGATTTCGGCCACGCCGCGTTCGGCCATCACCTCGCGCAGGTCCGCCACCGCAGCCTCCGCCTTTTCCTGGGTGCGGGAACCGATAATCACCTGGTAGCCGACCTGCGCCCAGCGCCGGGCCAGTCCGGTGCCGAGGTCGCCGGTGCCACCCAGTATGGCCAGTACGGGTAATGTCTCTGTTGTCATAATGTGTGTCCTGATGGGGGTTTACGATGAAGGAGTACAGCAATTACTACCATCTCCGCCTAGTGTGTTCTACGCAGCGATGGCGCAGGCCGCTCAGTTCCCAGCCCCCTTTTGTTCAGATAGGATTGGCGGCGCCGCTGGCATCTTATGGAAATCACCTTTCGATCACAAGTATCCGCTAAAGAGGGTACTGGGGAGTAAAACTATATGGACAGCACGGGTAATCCCACATCCGCTGAAGCAATGGACTTTCACGGCAAAGTGGTGCTGGTCACCGGCGGTGGCAAGGGAATCGGCCGCGGTATCAGCGAGAGCTTCCTGGCCGCCGGCGCCGAGGTATTGATTTGCGGGCGCTCACAACCGGATTCCCTGCCGGCGGCCGGCGGCAGGCAGGCGCTGTTCACCCCCTGTGACGTGCGCGACTTCGAGCAGGTGGAGGCCTGCGTCGAATTCGCTGTACAGCAGTTCGGCCGCCTCGATGTGCTGGTCAACAACGCCGGTGGCGCCCCCCACGCCGACGCCGCCACTGCCTCGCCACGTTTTTCCGAGTCGATTATCCGGCTCAACCTGATTGCCCCGCTCAACTTCTGCCAGGTCGCCAACCGGGTGATGCAGCAGCAGGACAGTGGCGGCTGTATTATCAATATTGCCAGCGTCAGTACCATTCGCCCCTCCCCCGGCACCGCCGCCTATGGCGCCGCCAAGGCGGGACTGGTCAACCTGGGCACCTCGCTGGCGGTGGAATGGGCGCCAAAGGTCCGGGTCAACGCGGTCATTGTCGGCCTCACCCGCACCGAGCAGGCGCATCTGCACTACGGTGACGAAGAGGGCATCGCCGCTGTTGGGTCCACCATCCCCTTGGGGCGCATGGCGGTGCCCGAGGATATCGGCAACGCCTGCCTGTTCCTGGCCTCGCCGCTGGCTTCCTACGTCAGTGGCACCAGCTTTGCGGTGCACGGCGGCGGCGAAAAACCGGCGTTCCTGGACGCTGCCAACGCCGGAGACTGACCCCTCTGGCGCCGGTCCCTGTTATACTCGCCGCCTACTTCCCCGGCGCACTGGACCCGCTGACGTGAACAAACTGCTGCACCCCCTCTACGGTTACCCCGCTGCCGCCCGGGAATTCATCAGCGCCACCGTCCAGTGCATCCGCCTGCTGGGCACAGACCATCGGCCCGATGCCAACCTGGAGATAGACCGGGACTTCTTCGCGGTGAACGTGGCGCCGGGGGATGATCCCGCCAGCGACGACTACATCCTCGAGCGGCTTGCCGAACTGGGCATTCACCAGGTGCGCATGGACTTCAGCTACGGCAGTGCACAGGGCCCCGCCGCGCGCCTCCTGCAGCGTTTGCTGGCGGCAGAAGTGGAGGTGCTGCTGGACCTGTTGCCGCCCCTCGCCCAGGCACAGATTCTCGCCGATGATGTCGACGCGCAGCAGCAGTGGCAGCGCTTTGTCGATGCCACCCTGCGCGACTACGCGGGCAAGGTGGCGCTGTTCGAAATAGGCAACACCCCCAATCGGGGCAAGTGGTCCGGCTTCTCCTCCCGGGGCTTTCTGCTGGCCAACTACCTGGCGCACCAGGTAGCGAAGAACTACAGCGTGCGCCTGGTGGGCCCCAATGTTTCTGACTTTGAACCACTGTACAACGCCACCTACCTGGGTCTGTTACGCCGGTTAGGCGCGTCGCCGGAGGTGCACAGCGACAATCTCTTCGTCGAGAGGGTGCTGGAGCCGGAAGCCTACGACCACCGGGTGCTGGGCTGGCTCGCGCGCGGCCCGCTACAACTCAATCTGGTGAAAAAGGCGCGCATACTGCAGGCGCTGGGCCGCAATGCGGGCGCCCCGGAGCTGCTCTGCACCTACACCTGCTGGACCATCAAACGGCTGCAACGGCGCTCGGCCTGGCCGGAACAGAAGCGGGTTGACTACCTGGTGCGCTACCTGGCCCTGGCCGCCGCCAGCGGAGCCCTGCGGCGGGTTTACTGGGGGCCGCTGATCTGCTCCCGCGATGGCCTGATCGACGATGGGGCCAACGACTACCCGCTGGTCGACCAGGTGAGTTTTTACCAGCGTATCCGCGGTGACGCCGCAAATTTTGCGCCGACACCGGCTTTCAGCGCCCTGGCTACTACCGTGTCACGGCTTGCTGGGGCCCGCTGCCTCAGTGCCGAGCACGACCCGGAGGGCGTCAGCGTGTTCCACTACCGGGGCCCCCGGGACCAGCATTTTCTGCTGGCATGGACCCGCGACGGCCAGTCCTGGCCCCTGCAGGCCCTGCTCCCGGCAGAGCTTCTTACCAGCGCCCGCTTCAGCGACGCCAGTGGCCAGCCCATGGATAAGCCGGTGGTGATCAACGAGCATCCACTGTATATCGACCTGGAAGAGCCTCCGTCGCAACCTGTTTGCAAAAACTTGCAGACGGAGGGCATTCGCGACTTTATCCACCTGTCCAGCCACCGGTGGCAGTCGGCGGGCTACCGCGACGCCGACTGGATCGGGGCCCGGATGTTGCGCGCCGACCACCGTCAGCAGGATCTCGACCTGGCGGACCGCCTGCATCCGGATGCACTGGCCGACCTGCCGGAAACCAGGGTGCTGCGGGACGCCCGCAATCGCCTCTGGAACGTGGCCGACCCGCGGGAGCTGTGCCAGCAGGTCACGGTGAAGCTGAACCGGGTCAAGGGAATCAAGCGCATTACCTATCGTTTTTATCCCAGCAAAGGCAGGCGGCACTGGAACAACGCCTGCGAGATGCTGCGCAAGGGCGTGGCCACGCCACTGCCGCTGGCATTTTACGAGGCCCACCAGTCGCCCGGGGTGCGTGATTCGTGGTATCTCTGCGAGTTTATCCCCGAGGCCTTTTCCGCCCGCGATGTCTACGCCGCCCTCAACCGGGGCGAGCAGCAGTACGGGGGTCTGGACAAGGCCGCCTGGTTTGACCTGCTCAGCGGCTTTGTCTGTCATATGCACAACAAGCAGGTTATCCACCGGGACCTGTCGTCCGGCAACCTGCTGCTGCAACAGCGCGATGACGGCAGCGTGGCACCCATGGCCATCGACATCGGCCGCGCGCGGATCTGGTCCGGGGCCGGCTCCCGGGTAAGGACCCGGCACCGCCTGCTGGACCTGATCCGCATTGCCTACAAGCTGAACTGGCAGGACCGGCAGCTGTTTATCGACTACTATGAGGCTCACCTGGGAAAAGCCCTCTCACCCCTGTGGCGGGTTGCTTTCTGGTACTACGACAGCAAGCAGACCCTGAAGAAAGCCATGAAGGGCAAGCGACGGCGCAAGCCGGCCCCCGCCCGCTAACCCATCCGGGACTGTTTGAGGGCTCACCCTTAGCGGTTATACTGCCGGCCTCCCCTTCCATTTCGTTCCAGGAGTGCAATGTCCAACCCCCAACCAGAGCTTTCGGGCCACCAGGCGACCCTGGAGCTGGACAGCGGGGCCAGACTGTCGGGCCAACTCAGTGCGGGCACCGAGGGCAAGCTGCAACTGGCGAAAGTGAAGCTGCTGGCGGGTACCGCCGCCGGCGGCAAGGTCAGCCTGCGAACCGGCATGCAGGCCTCCCTCGCTATGCCCGGAGCGGAGCGGCAGGCGCCGGTGACAGTGCGCATCGACAGCGTCGCCGGCGGCATCCTAAGCATGTCCCCGGTGGCGCCGGATAGCGAGGCCGCCAGACTCTGCCGACAGCGGCTGACCGGCGGCAGGCAGCGACCCGCCGCCAGTTCCCTGACCGGCTCCAGCGCCGACAATTCCCGCATCCTCGAACATTTCCACCGGGACGCGGTGGACCAGCTGGGACGCCTGTTGCCCGAGTGGCTGAATGAAATGCAGGAGGATATTCAAACGCTCTCCAGCCGCATAAAGTCCGACGAGCACGGCCGCAACCGGATATACGATGCCGCTGTCCTGCTGCGCCGGCGCCGGGAGGACATCTGCACCGCGCTGCTGGACAGCATAGAAGACTATTTCCAGCGCCTGGTTCCCGGCGAAGGCGAGGACGAGTACTGGCAACAGGATATCGATGACCCGGATGAACTGGGCCTGGTCGACCTGGATGAGTTCGAGGGTCACCTGGCCCTGGACCGCATGGTCGGCCTGGCGGAGGAACTGCACCTGGTGGCGCTGGAGTGTCTGGTGATCCGGGTGGCAGACCTCATCGACGAGGACCCGTTTGCGGTGCGCCTGCCCATCCACGCCCGCCAGCTGTGCCGGGCCTTCCAGCAGGCGACAGAGTCGGTGGGTGTATCCGCCGAGGCGGCACCGGTGGTGTTCGAGTATTTCTCGCAACACGTCATCCGCCACCTGGACACTTACTACCAGCCCCTCAACGAATACCTGGTGGCCAACGATGTCCGCCCCGACCTGGAACAACAGATCAAGTCCAAGGGCAGTATGCTCAGGCGCAAGGGGCGGCCGCGGCC
Source organism: Seongchinamella sediminis (assembly GCF_003457605.1). Taxonomy (GTDB): domain Bacteria; phylum Pseudomonadota; class Gammaproteobacteria; order Pseudomonadales; family Halieaceae; genus Halioglobus; species Halioglobus sediminis. The sequence goes on along the minus strand of NZ_QRAN01000012.1, from coordinate 34,777 downwards.
AGTTCGCAGCAAACCCGCTGAATCCGCTGCCGCGGACAGGGCCCGGGACGAACAAACCCTGAGCGAGGCCGCCGCTGCGCTCAGGGAGGGGCCCGGGGCGCCGTCGGGTCCACAGTCGCCCACGGCGCCGGGGCCGGTAGCCGCGCCGGTGAACCTCTACCAGTCGGTGGTCGATGCGCTCAACTTCCGCCGCCAGGTTGAAGGCTTGGCCGACGGTGCCGACATCGAGGCCGGCACGCCGGTAAGTGGCACCTGGGATGGCGCCACGGTACCCAGCTCACAAATTGACCAGCAGGCACTGGCCGACGCCCATACGATTGCCCAGGCCCTGCGCGCCCTGCAGCACGACAATGCCGTGCGCGCGGCGGTACACGAGGCGAACTCGCTGCGCGAGTACCTGGCCGAGCACCGGGAACAGCTGGGCAGCCTGCGGGAAACCAGCGGCCTGACCGCAGACAGCCTCAACCAGCTCGACCTGGTGGACAACCTGTTCGGGACCATCAAGTCCCAGGTGGATGTTACCGACGAGCTCAAGCCGGCGCTGGCCAATCTGCAGATTCCGCTGGCTCGCCTGGCGCTGCTGGATTCCCGCTTCTTCCTCGACAAGGAGCACGCCGCCCGCACCGTGGTCGACAAGCTGTCCAGCCTGGCCACCAGCGCCAACTTCCCCAACCGGGCGCTGGAAGATCGCATCAACAAAGTGGTCGACGACATTGTCGAGCATTACGAAAGCGACAGCGCTGTCTTCGACCGCGCCCTGCAGCAGATTGAAAAGCTTTCCGAACAGCAGGAGCGCGCCCTGTCCCGCAATATCGAGCGGGTGGTGCGCATCCAGGAAGGCCAGGAAAAACTGCAGCAGGCCCGGCGGGCCGTCGCCGCGGTAGTCAACGAGCGTATCCGCCCGCCTGCAGCTCCCCGCGTGCTCCTGGACCTGGTGGAATCGGGCTGGCGGGACCTGATGGTCCTGACCCACGTCAAGGAAGGCCCCGATAGCAGCAGCTGGGCAGACCACATCAGGACCCTGGACCAGTTGGCCAGCTGGCTCAACGACAAGCAGGCTGACAACCTCGATGATGACATGGTTATGCAGCTCGGCCTGGAGGCGGAATCGCTGATCGATATGGTCGAACAGCAGATCACCACCGCCCTGCCGACCAACGTCACTCACCAGGGGGTGCTGGCGGAAATACGCGATATTCTCGCCGGCAACCTGGCGGTGGACTCCACCATTATCAGCGCCGACCAGGCCGACCCGGCCGCTGCCGCCGAGCACCTGCGCGCCCGGGTTGAGGACCTGCCGCGGCTGCGGCGCTGGGTGCGCCGGGTAGAACAGCTGGAAACAGACAGCTGGCTCACCTACCGGGACAGGCAGGGACAGAAAAGGCGGATGCAACTGGCCTGGATCAGCCCGCAGAAGGACCGCTATATATTCGTCAACGAGCGCGGGCAGAAAATCGCCGACCTCAACGCGGTGCAACTGGCACGCAAACTGAGCACGGGAGTACAGCCACCCGCCCCGGCAGACAAGCTCTCAGTGGTCGACAAAAGCATGTACCAGACGCTGGAGCATGTGCAGAAAACCCTCAGTTTCTCCCGCAACCATGACAGCCTCACCAGGCTGATCAACCGGGAAACCTTTCTCGACCAGATGGGCCGGGCCCTCCGCCACGCCCAGCTGAAGAATTCCCAACACGCCGTGCTGTACATCGACATCGACCAGTTCAGCCTGGTCAACGATATTTATGATGAAGTCAGCGGCGACGCTGTGTTGCTGGAATTCAGTCGCCTGCTGGCGCAGCTGCACGGCAGGAAATCGTCCTCGTCGCGCATCGAGGCAGACCAGTTTGCGGTGCTGGTACTGGACCGCAGCCTGGACCAGGCGGTGCAGCTGGCGGAGAAGGTACGCCAGGACATCGAGGCCGGCAGCATCGAGATCGAGGGCGAAAATGTATCGTTTACGGTCTCTATCGGCGTTGCCCCGATCGTCGAGTACAGCCCCTCGGTAGACCAGGTGCTGGAGTCCGCGCGCACCTCCATGGAAATTGCCAAGCAGCAGGGCCGCAACCGGGTCCAGCGCTACGAGGAAGACCAGGCCCTGGCCAGCAGCTTCAACCGCGACAAGACTCGCACCCGCCAGGACCTGGAACAGGCGCTGGCGACAGACCGCTTCGTGTTGCGGGCACAGCCGATCATCCAGGTTGCCGTCGACGGCAACCAGCCCACCGGGCGCCACTACGAACTGCTGCTGGGCCTGTCCGGCGATGACGGTGAACTGACCTCGCCCGAGGAATTTATCCAGAGCGCCGAACGCTACGGTTTCATGAACCTGGTGGACCGCTGGGTGGTCAGGGAAGCCTTCAGCTGGGTCAGCAAGCTCATGGACGAGGAGAAAGAAGTACCCAACCTCGCCATCAACCTGTCCGGCAGCAGCGTGACCGACGATGACTTCATGGACTACCTGCTGGAGCAGATCTCCGAGTTCGGGGTCGGCACCAGCCATATCTGCTTTGAAATCACCGAGACCGGCACCATTTCCAACCTGGTGAAGGCGGCGGATTTTGTCCGCGCCTTCCGCAATATCGGCTGCAAATTTTCCATCGACGATTTCGGCACCGGCCTGGCCAGCCACAACTACCTGCGGGAACTGCCGGTGGACTACGTCAAGATCGACGGCACCTTCGTCACCGGTATCCACAAGAACCGGGCGGACTTCGCCATGGCCCGCTCCATTAATGACCTCGCCCACTTCCTCGGCCAGGAAACCATTGCCGAATCGGTGGAAAACGACCAGATTATCGACAAGCTGCAGGAGATCGGCGTCGATTACCTGCAGGGCTGGGGAGTGGGCATGCCCAAACTGCTGACGGAAGTCACCGAAGACCTGTCGAACCTGGCCCGGTAGACACGATGGCGCCCCCCTTCCCCCATCCCCGTTACGATGAACTGCTGGGCCTGATCTACCAGGGCCCGCTGGAGGATCGCCCCTGGCAAAGTGCGCTGCCACTGCTGCGCGTCCTGTTCGATGCCCAGGTGGCCTCCCTGGTCCTGCGCCCCCCCTCTGCCGAGGACAGGGGCGCAATTCTCAACTGCGTGCGCCCGGAACCCGGCCACATCGGCGACGATCTCGCTGACCCGGAGGCCTGGCAGGCGGCCTCCTACCGGGAGGAATTCTTTTCCCTGGATCCCTTCGTCAACCTGCCACCGGACAAGGTGGTCAGCCTGGAGGACGTGCTCTCGGATGAGGAACTGGTCGCTTCCGAATACTACCGGCAGTACCTCGAGCCGGTGGGCCTGTTCCGCATTCTCGGGGTGGATACCGTGGAACCGGGAGGCATGGTGGCGCGGCTGCGTTTCTCCCGACGTAAAAGCGAGGCCAGTTTCAGCAGCGAAGAGCGGCAGCTGCTGGCAATGATTACCCCGCACCTGCGACGGGCGATACAAATCCATGCCGCCCTCAACCGCGCGACCTCGGAGCGCGACGTTTATGCCGGCGCCGTCGCCCAGCTGGCGATGGCCAGCATTATCCTCGATGGCCAGGCCAGGGTACTGAGTGCCAACCCTGTCGCCCAGGCGCTGCTGGATGAGGGCGATGGACTGTCGTTGCGCGGCGAGCGGCTGCACATCGACGGGCGGGATAGCCACCAGGAGCTGCAGCAGGCGGTAGCGGGCGTTGTTCGCACCCAGCACCGCGGGGAGCCCTCGGTGGTCAAGGCGCTGCGCGTGCCGCGTTCGGCCGGCCGTTCGGACCTGGGGCTGGTGGTGAGACCGGTTCCGGCATCGGAGTGGAGCGAGGGCCAGTCCAGTCCCAGTGCCGCCATCTTCATCTCCGATCCGGACCTGCATGAATCCGCCTCCCGGCAGGCGCTTGCCGAGCTGTTTGAGCTGACCCCGGCTGAGGCCAACCTGGCCATCCTGCTGGCGCGCGGCCTGAGCCTGGCGGAAGCCTCCACGGCACAGAACATTTCCCAGCACACCGCCCGGGCCCAGCTGAAGTCGATTTTCGCCAAGACCGGCGTTTCCCGGCAGGCGGAACTGGTTCGCCTGATTATCAAGAGCGTGGCGGCACTGGGCTGAGCCCGGATCAAGCGGGCTTGACGCAGATCAACATCGGACCCGGTGGTCACTGCTATTGTGCAGCCCATAAACCTCCGGAGCTGTATCCCGATGAACATCATTCACAGAGAACTCGCCCACAGAGAACTAGCCGCCATACCCGCCCAGCACCAGGCCGACATGGAACTGGCCAGGCGTTACGCCTGCCAGGGCCCGCGCTACACGTCCTACCCCACGGCGCCCCAGTTCCGCCGGGATTTTCCGCTGGACGAGTACCTCGCCTGGCAGGCGAGTGATGGCGAGCACCGTCGCGCTCCGCTGTCACTGTACGTGCACCTGCCCTTCTGCCAGGACATCTGCTATTACTGCGCCTGCAACAAAATCGTGACCCGCAAGAAGAACGTGGCGCAGGAGTACCTGGGGCGGCTGCAGCGGGAAATCACCCTGCAATCGGAGCTGGTCGGGCACCAGCGGCCCATCACCCAGATGCACTGGGGCGGCGGCACACCGACCTACCTGGACCACGCCCAGATCACCGAGCTGATGCACCTGCTGGCCAGCAATTTCCACTTGCTGGACAAGGGTTACCGGGAATACTCGATTGAAATTGACCCGCGCACCGTCGACGCGTCGACCATTGCCCTGCTCAAGGGCGTGGGCTTCAACCGCCTGAGCCTGGGTATCCAGGATTTCGATCCGCTGGTACAGCAGTCGGTCAACCGGGTGCAGCCCTACCGCCAGGTTGCCTCACTGGTGGAGTCCATTCGCGCTCACGGTTTCCGCTCCCTCAGCTTCGACCTGATATACGGCCTGCCCCACCAGGACCGCCACACCATGGCCGAGACCCTGCACAAGGTGATCGAACTGCGGCCTGACCGCATCGCCTGTTACAACTACGCCCACCTGCCGGAGCGTTTTTCCAGCCAGCGGGCCATCGACAGGCTGACCCTGCCGGAGCCCGATGAAAAGCTGCTGCTGCACGAAATCATCAGCCACACACTGCAGGCTGCCGGCTATGTGCATATCGGTATGGATCACTACGTGCTGCCAGAGGATGAGCTGGCCCTGGCCCAGAACGAAGGCCGGCTGCAGCGCAATTTCCAGGGCTACTCCCTGCACATGGCGGACGACCTGCTGGGCCTGGGCATGTCGGCCATCAGCCAGCTGGGCGACTATTACCTGCAAAATGAACGCGAACTGGACGGCTACTACCGCATGCTGGATGGCGGACAATTCCCGATCACCCGCGGCTGCCAGGTCAATGCCGACGACAAGCTGCGCCGGCATATCATCATGACGCTGATTTCCGAGTTGCAGCTGGACATCGACGACTGTAATCGCCAGTTTGGCATCGACTTCAATCAGCTGTTCGCTGGGGAACTGGCGCAGCTTGCGCCCATGGCCGAGGACGGCCTGCTGGAACTGTCGCCGGGAGCGATTGCGGTCACCCGCCGCGGCCGCCCCTTCCTGCGCAATATCTGTATGCCGTTTGACGCCTACCTGGGCGCCCACCGCGGCGACGAACCAGCGCCGAAATTTTCCGCAACCGTCTGAGTATAGCCAAAAAATTCGATTACAGAACAGCGCGGATTTCGACTATAATCTTCCCTCAGGTCATTGCAGGGGAAGCATGTGACAATCCACCTTTCACAGTCCGAGAGCCAGGCGCAAAAGCCGTGCACTCACGATTACCAGGCCAACTGCGGCAACTGTCGGCTCAGCGGCATCTGTCTGCCCCTGGCCCTGGAAAGTGATGACGTCCAGCAGCTGGACGATATCATCCAGCGCAGCAAGCCGCTGCAGAAAAACCAGCACCTGTACCGAGAGGGAGACGATTTCCAGTCGGTATACGCGGTGCGCTCGGGCACTCTGAAAGCCTACAAGACCACGGACGACGGCCGCGAGCAGGTTACCGGCTTCTACTTCCCCGGGGAAATTCTCGGCATGGATGGTATAAGCAACAACACCCACGCCTCCTCCGCCAAGGCGCTCGAAACCGCGGCCATCTGCGAGATTCCATTCACCTCGCTGGAGAAGCTCAGCGCCCTCATGCCCAACCTGCAGCGCCACTTCTTCCAGCTGATGAGCCACGAAATTACCGAGGACCAGCAGCTGATCACCCTGCTGAGCAAAAATTCGGCGGACGAACGGGTTGCGGCCCTGATGCTGAGCATCTCCAACCGCAATGCCCGGCGCAAGCTCAGCCCCACCCATTTCCGCCTGCCCATGTCCCGGGTAGACATCGGCAACTACCTCGGACTCACGGTAGAAACCGTATCCCGGGTATTCAGCCGCATGCAAAAGCTGGAATTCCTGCGGGTAGACAACAAGGAAATCGAAATTCTGGATCTCCAGGGCCTGCGGAAAATGGCCAACCTGGGCAGCTGATCCGGGCCCACCCGGGGCGATGCCCCGGGCGCCAGTCAATGAAATCTGCAGCCTTGATGCACATCAAGGCCAAGCGGCTTGAAGTAACTAGAATGCGAGCACACAACAACCAGAGCAATATTGGGGAGACCGTAACCTAATGATTCAGCACACCTTCGGCTTGCTAGTGAAGCCCAGTTCCCAGTGGAAGACTATCAGCGAGCTATCGGAGAGTTCGTTCCGGACCCTGTTGCTGTACCCCTGGATCCTGTCGATCATCCCCGCAGTAGCCTGGTACTACGGCACCACCACCGTTGGCTGGACCGTCGGCGACGGCGAATCGATAAGGCTGACCCAGGACAGTGCAATGACCATTTGCATCCTGTTCTACATCACCCAGGTGGTCTGCCTGGCGGCCATCGGCTACTTCATTCACTGGATGTCCGATACCTACGGTGCCGAGTCAACGATCGCCAAGGGCATTATTATCGCCTCACTGGCCGCTACCCCCATGTTCCTGTTCGGCGCCGTCGGCTTTTACCCGATTCTCTGGCTGGATCTGCTGATCGGCATCGTCGCGGTGTCCTGGTCGGTTTACCTGATGTACCTGGGGATACCCATCATCATGGATATTCCGGAAGAGCGCGGTTTCCTTTTTTCCAGCGCTGTCATGGGCGTGGCGCTGGTCATTCTGATCTGCCTGATGGTGGGCGCGGTCATACTCTGGGACTTCGGTGCGGCTCCGGCCTTCACCGACTGATAAGCGTCCAACGCACAGAGAACGAGTTTTTTTTGAATCTTAATGGAACCTAACCATGAGCGAGCTTAATTCCGCACTGGAACATCCCACCTACAACTACAAGGTGGTGCGCCAGTTTGCAGTAATGACAGTGGTCTGGGGAATCGTCGGCATGCTGGTTGGCGTGCTGATCGCCGCCCAGTTGGCCTGGCCTGCCCTCAACATGGGCGTCGAGTGGCTGCATTTCGGCCGTTTGCGGCCGCTGCACACCAACGCGGTGATTTTCGCCTTCGGCGGATGCGCCCTGTTTGCCACCTCCTACTATATTGTGCAGCGCACGACGCAGGCGCGACTGATCTCCGACAAACTGGCCGCCTTCACCTTCTGGGGCTGGCAGGCGGTTATCGTCAGCGCCGCTATCACCCTGCCACTGGGATTAACCAGCAGCAAGGAGTACGCCGAGCTGGAGTGGCCCATTGATATTCTCATCACCGTGGTCTGGGTGGTTTACGCAATCGTGTTCTTCGGCACTATTGCCAAGCGCAAGGTACACCACATCTACGTGGCCAACTGGTTCCTGGGTGCGTTCATTATCGCGGTGGCGGTACTGCACCTGCTCAACAGTGCCGCCATCCCGGTGACGGCGTTCAAGTCCTACTCGGTTTACGCCGGCACCGTGGACGCGATGGTCCAGTGGTGGTACGGACACAACGCGGTGGGCTTCTTCCTGACCGCCGGCTTCCTCGGCATGATGTACTACTTCGTGCCGAAACAGGCCGAACGCCCGGTTTACTCCTACCGCCTGTCCATCGTGCACTTCTGGGCGCTGGTGGCGGTGTACATCTGGGCCGGCCCGCACCACCTGCACTACACTGCACTCCCCGACTGGGCCCAGAGCCTGGGCATGGTCATGTCGCTCATCCTGCTGGCCCCTTCCTGGGGTGGCATGATCAACGGCATGATGACCCTGTCCGGTGCCTGGCACAAACTGCGTACCGACCCTATCCTGCGCTTCCTGGTAGTGAGCCTGTCCTTCTACGGCATGTCCACATTTGAAGGCCCGATGATGTCCATCAAGACAGTAAACGCCCTGTCTCACTACACCGACTGGACTATCGGTCACGTGCACTCCGGTGCCCTGGGCTGGGTGGCGATGATTTCCATCGGTTCCCTGTATCACCTGTTCCCGATCCTGTTCGGCAAGGAACGCATGTACAGCACCAGCCTGATCAACACCCATTTCTGGATGTCCACCATCGGCACCGTGCTGTACATCGCTTCCATGTGGGTCAACGGCATCATGCAGGGCCTGATGTGGCGCGCCTACAACCAGGACGGCACCCTGACCTACAGCTTTGTCGAGTCCGTGGCAGCCAGCTATCCGGGCTACGTGGTCCGGGTACTCGGTGGCGCCATCTTCTTCTCCGGCATGCTGGTAATGGCCTACAACGTGTACATGACTGCCCGCAAAGATGTTGAAGCACAGCCGGCACCCGCCGCGGCCAGCGCGGCCTGAGGAGCGACAAGACTATGAAACATGAAGCAGTAGAAACAAATGTCGGCCTGATGATCATCGGCATCATCATCGCCATCAGCTTTGGTACCCTGGTGGAGCTGGTTCCGCTGATGTTCATCAAGGAAACCAACGAACCCATCGCCGGCCTCAAACCCCTGCCTGCGCTGGAGCTGGAGGGTCGTGACATCTACATCCGCGAGGGTTGCAACACCTGTCATTCGCAAATGATTCGGCCCCTGCGTGCTGAAACCGAGCGCTACGGCCACTATTCGGTAGCGGGTGAGCACGTTTACGAGCATCCTTTCCTGTGGGGTTCGAAACGCACCGGGCCCGACCTCGCCAGGGTCGGCAAGCGCTACTCTGACGACTGGCACCGGGCGCACCTGTACAACCCCCGCGACGTGGTCCCCGAATCCAACATGCCCGCCTTCCCCTGGCTGTTCGAGAAGGAGCTCTCCGGGGAAAGCACCGGCAGGAAGATGAGTTCCCTGCGCGCCGTCGGCGTACCCTACACCGACGAGGATATCGCCGGCGCGAAGGCCGCCGTTGAAGGCAAGAAAGAAATCGACGCCCTGGTTGCGTACCTGCAACAGCTGGGCACCCTGCTGCAATCGAGGCGCTAGGACCAGACCATGGATATCAATGACCTGAGGGGCCTGAGCACCGTGTTTTTGATGATTACATTCATCGGCATGTGTTTCTGGGCCTATGACAAAAAACGCAAAAAACCTTTTGATGACGCCGCCAACTTGCCGTTCGCAGATGAAGAGCTGAATCAACGCACCATGCAGGAGGAAATCAAGAATGGCTAGTTTCTGGAGTTTGTGGGTTATCGTACTCACATCGCTGACCATTATCCTCATCACCTGGGTACTGTTCGCCAATCGCTCCCGTGAAAACCCGGAAGGCAAGACCACCGGGCATGTCTACGACGGCATCGAGGAATACGACAACCCCATGCCCGCCTGGTGGTTTGGCATGTTCGTGCTGACCATCGTGTTCAGCGTCGGCTACCTGATCATTTACCCCGGCATGGGTAACTTCAAGGGCTTGCTGGGCTGGACATCAATCGAACAGCACGAGCGGGAGGTGGCAAGGGCGGACGAAAAGTACCGCGACATGCGCGACCGCTACCTGGCCATGCCGGTAGAGGAAATCGCCCAGGACCCGGCGGTGCGCAAAATGGGCATGCGTATGTTCAGTAACAACTGTGCCCAGTGCCACGGTTCCGATGCCAAGGGCGCTTACGGCTTCCCCAACCTGACCGACGATGACTGGATTTACGGCGGCACCCCGGAAGCGATCAAGGCGACGCTGGTTAACGGCCGTCAGGCCGCCATGCCTGCCTGGGGTTCGATTCTTGGCGACCAGGGTATTGCCGAAACCACCGCCTATGTAATGTCGCTGAGCGGCCGCGACGTGGACGAGAGTCTCGCGGCTGCCGGTGAGAAGCATTTCCAGACCTACTGTGCCGCCTGCCACCTGGCTGACGGTACCGGCAACCAGGCCCTGGGGGCGCCCAACCTGACCAACGGCATCTGGCTTTACGGCGGCAGCGCGGAGCAGATCGCGCATACCCTGCGGGCTGGCCGCAACGGCGCCATGCCCGCCTTCCAGAACACCCTGAGCGAGGACAAGATACACATCCTCACGGCCTTTGTGTATGGCCTGAGCAAGTAAGTAAGGCGTTTTACTCCCTTCGCAAGCGCTACCGGGGAGTCCTCACCAGGGCTCCCCTCCTCCCACCCAGCCCGAGCGTGCCAGCACCATGTCGAGAACTGATGAAGACCTGATTGACCTGCAGGAAGTTGCCCCCGCTGAAGTCGGCGAAGTCGACCTTTACCAGCGACGGGAACGTATTTACACCCGCAAGGTCGAGGGTTTTTTCCAGAAAGTGCGCCTCTATACCGGCTGGCCGCTGTTGCTGGGCTACTTTCTCCTGCCCTGGATCAACTGGGATGGACAGCAGTCGGTGTTGTTTGACCTGCCCGCACGCAAGTTCCACATTCTCGGCCTGACCTTCTGGCCGCAGGACTTCCCGATGCTGGCCTTCCTGCTGATCATCGCCGCCTACTCCTTGTTCGCGGTAACGACCTTCGCCGGACGCGTCTGGTGCGGCTACACTTGCCCGCAAACCGTGTGGACCACCATGTTCATGTGGGTGGAGCAGAAGACCGAGGGCAGCCGCAACCAGCGCATCAAGCTCGACAAGGCGCCGATGTCACTGCAGAAGTTCGGCAGAAAGTTCATGAAACACGCCGGCTGGCTGTTCATTGCCTTCATGACCGGTCTGACCTTCGTCGGTTACTTTTACGGTATCCGGGAACTGGTGGTGGATTTCGCCGGACTCGCGGTGGCGGGCTGGGCCCTGTTCTGGACCTTTTTCTTCACCGCGGCAACCTACATCAATGCCGCCTACATGCGCGAGCAGGTGTGCAAGTACATGTGCCCCTACGCCCGCTTCCAGTCGGTCATGTTCGACCAGGACACGCTGATTGTTTCCTATGACCAGGCGCGCGGCGAGCCCCGCGGCAGCCGCAAGAAAAGCGCGGATTACAAGGCAGCAGGACTGGGAGACTGTATCGACTGCGAACTCTGCGTCCAGGTATGCCCTACCGGCATTGATATCCGCAACGGCCTGCAATACGAGTGTATCAGCTGTGCCCTTTGCATCGACGCCTGTAACTCGGTCATGGACAAGATGGACTATCCCCGAGGACTTATACGCTACACCAGCGAACACGAACTCGCCGGCGGCACCACTCACTGGATACGCCCGCGGATCATCGGCTATGTGGTGGTGCTGGCAATCATGGTCGGGGTGTTCTCGTATAATATGTTCTCGCGTATCCCGCTGGAGCTGACCATCATCCGTGACCGCAACCAGCTGTACATGACCACGGACACGGGCGCAATAGACAACATATATACCCTGCAACTGGTGAACATGGATCCCGAAGGGCATGTGTTCAACATCAGCGTTTCCGGACTGCCGCAGGCCGAGATTATCGGCGAAACCGAGCATCGCCTGAATGGCGGCGAGGTACGCTCCATCAGCCTGCGCCTGCGGGCCATGCCGGATTCACTGGACAAGCCCAGTACGGAGTTTGAATTCCACGCCGGAGCCAGTGACAATGAAGCCTTACAAATTTCCCACGAATCCCGATTCGTGAAACCGCTGTAGGACAATCGATGAACAAGCGCCTGCCCCGGGAAGACAGCGAACCCTGGTATCGCCAGTTCTGGCCCTGGTTCCTGATTCTGCTGCCGGCCTCGGTCGTGGTGGCCGGCATCACCATGGTGGTAATCGCCAATCGCGGCGCCGATGACCTGGTGATTGACGAGTATTACAAGGATGGCCTGGCTATTAACCGCAAACTGGAGAAGAAGGAACGCGCCGAAGCCCTGGGCATAGGAGCGAGCCTGCAGGTATCCGGTACGGAAATCCTGGTAAGGACCACCGGGCCGGTAGCATCCCCGCAGTTGCAGCTGTTGCTGTCACACCCGCTGGAGTCTGACCGCGACTTCCAGATCACGGTAGTACAGAGCGTGCCAGGGGAATATCGTGGCCGCTTGCAGGCCAGCATCGCACCGCGCTGGCACTGGGCTCTGCTTAACGAGGCAGGACAGGCCTGGCGCCTGGACGGCTCCATCACCGCAGCCGACCTCCGTGACGCGAGCGGTGGCTGAGCCGGCGGCGGCCCCCGATGCACTGAGCGAACCCTGTTACCATTGCGGGGAACCAGTGCCCGAGGGCCTGCAACTGTACACCGAGATCGGGGGCCAGCAGCGCAGCATGTGCTGCCCGGGCTGCCAGGCCGTGGCGGCGATGATCGCCGGCAGCGGCCTGGACAGTTTCTACCAGCAGCGCACGGCCTACAGCGAACGCCCCAGCGCCAACGCTGAGCCGGACAGCAGCCAGTACCTCATTTACGACCAGCCGGAACTCGCCGCGACATTCTGCGAGAACAACGATGACGGCAGTGTCAGCGCCCGCCTTCTGCTCGGTGGCATCACCTGCGCGGCCTGTACCTGGCTAATAGAACAAACCCTGGCACCGGTACCGGGCGTGGTGACAGCGGCGGTCAACCTGCAGCAGTCCCGACTGGACATTCGTTTTGATCCGCAACAGCTGCCATTGAGCGAAATTTTCGCCCGTGTGGAGGCTCTCGGGTACCGGCCACAGCCCTTCCAGCTCAGCGCCCGCCGGGAGCAGCTGCGGGCGGAGTACCGGGCTGACCTGCGCCGGCTCGGCGTGGCGGGCTTCGGCATGATGCAGGTCGGTATGTTTGCGGTAGCGCTGCACGCCGGTGATATCCAGGGCATACAGGAGCAATACCAGGGCCTGTTGCGCGCGGTCAGCCTGCTGGTGTCCGGATTTATCGTCTACTACAGTGCCGGCACGTTTTTCCGCACCGCCTGGCGCCACCTGAAACAGGGCGCGCTGGTCATGGACCTGCCCGTGGCCCTGGCCATCGGCCTCGCCTGGCTGGCCAGCGCCTACGCCACCTTTACGGGCAGCGGCCAGGTGTATTTCGACTCGGTGGTGATGTTCACCTTCTTCCTGTTGCTGGGCCGTTTCCTCGAGGCCCGGGTGCGCCAGCGTCACGCCAGCAACTGGTTTGATGCCCAGAGCAGTTTGCCGGACGCGATTCGCGTTCGCCGCGGCGAGCAGTGGCTTACGGTGCCGCGCTCGCAGGTTGAGCGGGGCGAAATCATGCTGGTGCAGGCGGGGCAGACCATTGCCGCTGACGCTACCGTCATCGCCGGTAACAGCGCCGTGCGGGAAGACACCTTCAACGGCGAGCACCTGCCGCGCACGGTGGCGACCGGGGACATCATTTACGCCGGCACTCTCAACGTGGAGGCTGCCCTGGAAGCGGAAGTCCTGGGCAGCTATGCCGAAAGCCGGCTGGCGGCGCTGCAGCGCTCAGTGGAAGTCGCCGAAACAGAGAAGCCGCAGCTGGCAAAAATGGCTGACCGCATCGCTTCCTGGTTTGTTGCCGGTGTGTTGCTCGTCACTTCGGCCACCGCTATCGCCTGGTGGCAGATCGCTCCGGAACAAACCCTGTGGGTGGCACTGTCGGTGCTGGTAATATCCTGCCCCTGCGCCCTGGCACTGGCCACGCCGGCCGCCCTGACCTCGGCGGCCAGTGCCCTGCGGACCTCGGGGGTGATCGTCCGCGGTGAAAATGCCCTGGAGGCGCTGTCCCGCACCACTCACCTGCTGTTTGACAAGACCGGCACCCTCACCGAGGGACGCCTGGCCGTACGCCGGGTGGAACTGCTGGGTGAGCTTGACGAGCAACAGGCGCTGCAGCTGGCTGCCGGCCTGCAGCACTGGTCCAATCACCCGGTCAGCAAGGCTTTCGCCCACATAGAGAGCACTGAAGGCTTTCACGACGTCAGCTACAAGCTGGGCGCCGGGCTGCAGGGCAGCGTGAACGGACAGCTATACCGCATTGGTAGCGAGGCCTACTGCCGCGAACTCTGCCCCGGCCTTCCACCACCGCCCGATGACCCGCTGTACTGGATTGCCCTGTGCAACCCGGCACAGGCGCTGGCCTGGATAGGCCTGGACGACCAGCTGCGGCAGGAATCGCCAGCCGTTGTGCAGGCCGCGCGCGCGGGGGGGCTGACCCTGGGCCTGCTCACCGGTGACAGCTCGCCCCAGGGTAAATTGCTGGCCGCCGGGCTGGGTATAGACGATGTGCGCACGGGCATGGAACCGCAACAGAAAATGCAGCGGGTGCAGGAGTTACAGGCCGCGGGCGCGGTCGTCAGCATGGTCGGCGACGGCCTCAACGACGCCCCGGTACTGAGCGTGGCAGACAGTTCCTTCGCGGTAGCGGGGGCGACCGACCTGGCCCGCACCCAGGCCGACTTCGTTATTGTCGATGACGACCTTGCCCGGGTGACCGAGACCTGGAACAAGGCCCGCGCCTGCCGCCGCATCATCCTGCAGAACTTTGCCTGGGCGCTGGGCTACAATCTCAGCGCGATTCCACTGGCGGCCACCGGTAACGTGCCGCCCTGGGCGGCGGCGATCGGAATGTCGCTCAGTTCACTGCTGGTAGTGGCAAACTCGCTGCGCCTGAACCGGCGACGGGCACAGGAGATACAGTACTGATGGACAGTTTGTACCTGTTAATTCCGGTCGCGCTGGTGCTGGTGGCGCTGGGAATCAAGTTGCTGCTGTGGGCCATAGACGATGGCCAGTACGACGACCTGGACAAGGAAGCCTGGCGCATCATCGCCGATAAAGAAGCGGGCCAGGGCAAGGACCCCCCCCCGGAGAACACCGGGGATGAATGAACTCGGTTACCTCAGCGCCCTGGCCCTGGGCCTGGTCGGCAGCGGTCACTGCCTGGGGATGTGCGGGGGCATTGCCGCCGCCCTGAACCTGGGCGGCGCGCGCTCCCTGCCGGTAACCATCGCCTATCACAGCGGCCGGGTGCTGAGCTATACCCTGCTCGGAGCGCTACTGGGCGTGATTGCGGGCAGCATTGACCTGGTTGCCTGGACCATCGGTCTGCGTTACCTCGCGGGCCTGTTGCTTATCGCCATGGGCTTGTATGTGGCGGACTGGTGGCGGGGCATGCTGGTGCTGGAGCAGGCCGGGGCCCGTTTGTGGCAGCCGGTACAGCGCTTTTCATCCAGGCTGCTGCCGATACGCACGCCCCTGCAGGGACTGGCGCTGGGCCTGTGCTGGGGCCTGATGCCCTGCGGCCTGATTTACTCCGCCCTGGCCTGGTCCGCCACTGCCCAGAGTCCCCTGTACTCGGCCTCGCTGATGTTCTGTTTTGGCCTCGGCACCCTGCCGGCGATGATGGCGGTCAGCCTTGGCGCCAGCCGGGTCCAGGCATTTTTACGCCGTCGCGGCCTCAAGCTTTTTAT
This sequence comes from Seongchinamella sediminis, assembly GCF_003457605.1. Taxonomy (GTDB): domain Bacteria; phylum Pseudomonadota; class Gammaproteobacteria; order Pseudomonadales; family Halieaceae; genus Halioglobus; species Halioglobus sediminis. The sequence goes on along the minus strand of NZ_QRAN01000012.1, from coordinate 19,205 downwards.
CACCCTCATGCTGATTGCCTCGGGCATCTGGACCCTGTACCTGGTAGCCGCCCACGGCGATCATCTCCGCCACCAGGCACCGGGGGTCGAGCAGGGTCAAATGGACCATTCCACGATGGATCATTCAAAAATGGGACACTGAAAATAAAAAAGGCCCACCCCGGAGGGCAGGCCAGACGCCTTCAGGCCGTAGGTGAGCCGGCTCGGGGATTAGTTCAGAGTGTCTAGGCAATACCGATATTGTAGACCCAGAGAGCAATCTCCAAGTCAATCCTGACTCCGGGTTTGTCGGCCTCGCGCAGGGTGACGCTAGCGGTCGGTAGTGCTGATCTCGATATAACAGGTGCCCACAAGAACGTTGACATAATGCGCAGATAGCACTCTTAACAATCCGGGGCACGGCTCGGGACGCCCCCTCTACCGCCCCCGCTCGTTGATACGCATTGCGGCGAACACCTCTTCCCGTGTGCCGCGCGGCGGATAGATCAGCTGGGTGTTGATCATCGTCTTGATCTTCTTGGCCTCGTGCCCGGTAGCCTGGACCTCCCGCCTCCAGCCGGCAGTGAACACCGCGCCGTAATCGCCGAGGTCAAGGCAGGTGACGTAGTCCGCCTGGCGGTAGATCTGTGGCGGAAGGCCAAGCATAGCCCGGGCGGCGTTGAAGCCGGCGTACTTGCCCATGGTGCGAGCGTGCTGGCAGGACATCAGCGCGATCTGTTCCGCGCCACCGTCAGCCGACCCGTCGTCGGCGAGCGCATGTGCGACATCGCCGGTGGCATAGACAGCGTCTACGCCCTTCACCCGCTGATAGTCGTCGACGCACAGGCGGCCTTGTGAGTCTCTTTCGCCGGGTATCTGCGCGGTCAGGGCATTAGCCCGGAGACCGACCGTCGTGACCACCGTCTTCGCGGCAATACGCTCGCCGTCGTCCAGCGTCGCCCCGTCCGCATCGACTGAGGCTACCGAACGACCGAGCCGCATTTCCACACCCGCCCGCAGCAGCGCGTCCGCTATGATGGGTCGGGGGTTTACACCTAACCCAGGGCCGACTTCGGCTGCCCGTTCAACGAGCACAATACGGGACCGCCCGACCGCATCCGCCCCGCCGTGGGCCGCTATGCGCCGCGGCATCTCCGTCGCAAGCTCGATTCCTGTCATGCCGCCGCCGACAATCACGTAGCTGTCCCGTCCGGGTTCTTCGGGCCCCGAAACCGTCGCAGAGAGATGTTCATCGAGCGCGACAGCGGCCTCGAGCGTGTCGATGTTGAAGGCGTGTCCGGCGAAACCGGGCACCGCCAGCAGCGGCATTTCGCTGCCGGTCGCGAGGATGAGCGTGTCATAAAACAGCGCTTCACCTGTGGCGAGGGTCACCGTCTTCGCTGTGGTGTCGATCTTCTCCGCTGCACTTTCAACGAACACGACACCCGCCGGGTCCAGCGTTGGCCGCAATGCCGGGCGCAGCGTCCCGGGGTCGCACTCATAGAGGCGCGGGCGAATCGTGATGCCGTCTACCGGATTAACGAGCGTGATACAAAGGTCGCCGCCCGCCTTGTCGTTCTCGTCGGCCGCCACGACCGCCGCGGACAGCCCTGCGAAGCCGCCACCTATGATCAGAACATCTCTCATTATCGCTTCCCCCTCTTCGCATACTTCGATCTGGATCCGCGGCGGCGTTCGGCGAGGCGCGCCTCAAACCACTCGCGGCCGGCAGCGGACTGTGATTTGGGTAACTTGCTCTCCACCTGTTGTGCGAGGCTTGCCAGCGTATGGCCGCGGAACGTCTCGAACATGCGCTCCTGTGCCTCCAGCATGACAGCGTGAATTGAGCACACTCCATTTGTCGCCCAGTCCGGTGGGTTGCCGGAGTAGAGGATACAGTTGCGGCGAATCTGCTTGCACTGAAACAGCGGCTTATCACCCTCGACCGCGAGAATGACGTCCATTACGGACACCTCACTAGCGGCCTTGGCCAGTCGGTAACCCCCTTGGATACCCTCCGCACTCGCGACAATGCCAGCCTTCTGGAGTTGGCTGAACAGCTTGGCGACCAGGGACGGAGAAACTCCCTGGAACTCGGCAAGATCCTTCGCCGAGACAGGCGCGTGCATATCGGGGCCCGCGAGAAAGAGCAGGCAATGAAGGCCGTATTCGACGTTGCTGCCATAGAGACTCATTGGGGTACGATCATAGAATTAATCTCCTACTTATATTATCTACGATATATTTAGTCGTAGTTTAAGTCAAGCGCAATTCCCGCAAGCAAGATTCGTCCTCTTACGCTTGTTATGCCGAGGTCTTCCTGGCTATAAAAAACCCGGACTGGTGTCGTTACCAGGCCCGAAAATGCGCTGCCCACTACGTCGTTGGAAGCGGGATTGGCGGCAAACCAACAGGTCGCACACGATCAGAAAGCATGCGCGCAACAGCTATACCATCGCAGCTCAGGGAGCTCCCCGTAAGCGGTCTACTTCAAGTAAAGATGGCGCGGTACCAGATAATGGTCACAGTTCTTGCCGCGATATCAACGGGAATGGGATTGGAATTGAGTTCCTCCTGGGCGTACCAGCAGTAGGCCGACTGTTCAACCAGCGAAGCCATCGAGTCAACCAGCACCCTCACTTCCACGCCATCGACATGGGTAATTCCATGTGACTCTTTGATCGCATGGGTGAAGCGCTCGATGTGGCGCTCTCTCATCCGCCACCAGATTTCGCGGTCGCGCTTATCCACAGTGACCGCCTCAAACAGGGTACGCATGATATCCCTGTTAGCGTAATAACATTCCAGATAACCCCTGTTGGCTTCGAGCAGAGCCTCAAAAGGCTCTGTCGCAAAATCGTAGGCGCTCCCGCCACTGGCCTGATAGAGCATCTCGTGGACATCGGCTATAAGGTGCGCAAACAGGTCTTCCTTGTTCTTGAAGTAACGGTAGAGCGAGCCCATGGACAGTCCCGCCTCGACAGCGACGTCACCCATGCGCATGGACACGTAGCCATCCCTGGCAAACACTGCCCGGGATGCCTCCAGAATTCGCTCCCGAGTCTTAACCCCCTTCGGCGTAACCGGTTCTGCCCCCATAGTGTGATTCCTCTTAATCTGCTCCTGCTACGGTCCAACGGCCCCTGTCCGCGCCACTTAAGTGAAAGTGACTACGCCTTTACATGATTCTGGCATCGCTATTGTAGCACTGCTTGCCGGTCTTTGTTGTCGCCCGACCCGGTCACCGGGTCTGAACCGCACAGGGCTAACTACGCAGGAATAGCCTGCACCGTGGCTCCAGCCCGGGTTAATTCGAGGGCCATGACGACTGACCGACTAGAGTCTGCTTTGCTGCTTTGGCGCGCTACTAGAACCCGTATCTGGTGTCCAGTCGCTTGCAGATTTCCCGTAACATGCTATGGGCGCCATCGACATCGGCTAAGCAACCCTTATCTAAAGCAGACTCCACCGCCCTTAAAGCAAGCCCCCACTCGTGTTTTTCAAGAAGCATCTCAGCCAGATGCAAATAGGTATCGCCGGTTTGTGAATTGCACGCCACTCTTTCTACAATGTCTCTCATACCAGCACCATTGAAGGTTGCAGACCCGGTCTGCTTACTGTTCCGTGCCCAGACAGTGGCGCCAGTTCGCATCCTGATAACGCCGACTGCGTCGTCAATTCGCGTCTTATTGCCCAAACACCGCACGACCGTCCTTCAGGACCACCGTGTCACCCACCTTTGCCACGAATCTCAACTGCCTCGATGGCATTTCTCCGGCGTAGATTTCGATTCTGTCACCCGGCATTACCGGTGCCGCCAGTTTGGCCTCGAGTTCGCGCAAGGTCGCCGGATGCGCACCCACCGCCGCGGCAATTTCCCTCGCGGCAATGCCCAGAGTGCACAGGCCATGTAGTATCGGGCGCTCAAACCCATTCGCGCGAGCCACTTCGATATCGATGTGTACCGGATGTCTGTCACCGGTGAGACGGTACAGTGTCGCCTGATCCTCTCCGGTTGCGACCTCCGAATGCCAGTCGTATTCCGGCGCTTCAGCTGCGGCAGCGGCGGAAGGGCCCCGCTCTCCTCCCCAGCCGCCCATACCGGGCAGAAATATCGCATAGGTTGCCGTAAAGAACTCCGAGGAAACCTCAATCTCTACCACCGCTGCCTTTCCCTTGTCCCAGACATTCACCACGCGTCCCGTTGACTGAATGGTCCCATTGGCGGGCATAGCTTTATGTATTTCCAATCGCTGTGAGGCGTGTAGTGAACGGGTTCTGTCATAGGCACCCAGGTCGCCCGCGGCTTCGACAGCCCACAGCCCCAGTGCACAGGCATAGGTTGGCAACACACGCAAATCGCGCTCATAGATGAGATCAAGTTGATCGGTTCTCGCACCGACAGCTATCGCGTACAAAATTGCGTCACGGTCCGTGTAGACGAGTTCGTTTGTGCCCAGCTCATAGCCGGCGAGGTTTTCAAGTTTCATGGATGTTTGCGCTTGTTCGTCTGATTGTTGCGACATGAATTTGTGCCTCCTGAGTGTGCGTATAGATCACCGCTTCTTGGCGCTCTCGACTGCAGCGCGACGTTCCGGTGATTCGAGAATATTCCGGCGTTTTTCGTTCCAGCTCTCAGGGTCGTAGCTCCCGTCCTGCAGGGCATTGAGCAAGCCCTTCGAGGCCGCCACGGCAAGCGGAACGTTGCCCGCACCGGCCCGGGCGATGGCGACAGCGGCCTCCCGGCTGCCGCCGTTAGCGATTGGGTAAGACAGCAGGCCCACGCGAGCGGCCTCCTCGGCCAAAAACCTCTCCCCGAGAACCAGCAGTCTGAACAGAATATCGGGGGCTACTGATCTGGCAACTCGGGCTACCGCGGCGGGATTGTAAAGCAGACCGAGACGCGCGGCGGGAATCTGTATAAAAGCGCCGGCAGAAGCCACCCGCACATCGCAGGCCAGGCAAAAATCCACCGCGGCACCGACACAGGGGCCGTCGATAGCGGCGATCACGGGCACGGGCGTATCATTGATGGCCTGTACCGCCGCTGCTACCGCGTCGTCCACCGCCAGATCGTCCAGAGTACCATTCAAATCGGACAGGTCGGCGCCGGCACTGAAACACCCCCCCTCGCCGCAAATAATAACCGCGACCGTTTGTACCGTGACTTCCTCGTATAAAGCTTTACAAAATGCCTCCAGCAGCGCTATGGAGAGGGCATTCTTGCGCTCAGGCCGGTTCAGTACCAGAGTGAGCAGCTTGTCATCGCGTTCGATTCGAATCAGATCCGACATAGTGAAAGCTCTCAGCCCTCCACCGTTGCAGTCATGGCCCATTTATCAACAAGGGGGGTTCGATCAATGGCGAGTGCCTCCTCCAGGTCTTCGGCCAGGTTCAACAGTAGCTCCTCGCTCATCTGCGCCCCCACCAGTTGCAGCCCAACCGGCAGTGAATCTGCAAAGCCACATGGCACCGTCGCCGCCGGATTGCCTGCCACATTAAATGGCGCTGTGCCGGGAAACGGGCCCCACAACCAGTGAACGTCCTGACCATCTATTTTGCTGGGACGCTCCTTAATCGGGAACGCCGTCACTGCCGTAGTCGGAAGCACTACGATATCGAATTCCTCGAACAGGCGCTGAATGCGCGCGCGATAGACGGCGTGCTCCCTGTGCCCCTGTTCGACCTGCTCCGCGGATAGCGAACGAGCCATTTCCAGGGAGCGGCGCTCGTAGCCGGTTAGTCGGTCCGCTGATGTTTCCAGCAGGTGGTCCCTCTCCCTGAACTCATTATGAAGCACCAGAGGCGCAAACGCGGCTTCCCAGCCAGTCAAATCGAGCGGATGTTCCGCTACACAGTGGCCCATTTCCACCAATAGCTTGACCGCTGCTTCTGTTACCTCTACCACGCCGGGATCGTGGGGGCACCCAGAAGGTCGCGCACACCAGGCGACACGCAGTCCCTTGGTCACCTTCTGCCGCCGGTAAGTGGTATCAGCGAGTACGCCACACATGACTCTTGCATCGGACACGCGCCAGGCAAAGGGTCCGGGTGAGATAAAATCACTCATCGCGCTCAAACCGTTTTCATCCTGGCAAAGTCCATAGGTCGGCTTGATACCGAACAACCCGGTAAAGGATGCCGGAATCCGTATTGATCCGCCACCGTCAGCACCCACTGCCAGGGTAGACAAGCCTGCCGCAACGGAAGCAGCCGCACCGCCGCTGGATCCCCCCGTTGTTCGCGTCACGTCCCAGGGATTATGACTGTCGTCAAAAAACCTGTTTTCCGCCGTGGCTGATTGGGCGAATTCGGAGGTATTCGTCCTGCCGGTGAACACCGATCCAGCAGCGCGCAGGCGCCTCACAACACCCGAGTCGCTCTCGGCAATGTTGTCCCGAAATGCCAGCGAGCCATAGGTGGCGACGTGGCCTTCTATATGGAAAGTATCCTTGATCGATACAGGAACCCCGCAAAGGGGGCCCGGCTCTCCGCTGCGCCAGGCGCGTTCCGCGGCGAGCGCCTGCGCCCTCGCCAGGTCATCCAGTCGGCCCAGATACGCATTCAGCTGTGGATTGAATCGGTCGATGCGCTGGAGCGCCTCTTCCAGCACCTCGACAGGGGACAATTCTCCGCTTTGATAGGCGGCCTGCAGTTTCGCAACCGACCAGTACAGAGGAGAGTCCGCATGACTACCCATACTAGCCATTTGGACAGACCCCCCCGCTCACACCATAAACTTCCCCGGTGACATACCCTGCCTTGTCACTGACCAGGAAAGAGACGATGTCTGCAATATCCTGGGGCTGACCCACCCGCCCTACCAGTGATTTGTTTTCAATATAGCCTTCGAAGAATTCATCCGGATAGATCTTGCGCAGAAACTCGTTATAGATCAAGCCTGGCGCAACCGCATTGACACGAATACCATGTCGGCCATTCTCGGCGGCCGCTACCCGCGTCAGTGCATGTATGCCCGACTTGGCGGCGGAGTAGGCGGCACCATGATCCGTGTTGGTTTCCCAGGCTGCTATGGACGAAATGTTGATAACAACACCGCCGGCGCCCGCATCGATCATGCGTGGCAGTGCATGGCGCATACAGTTAAATGTGCCGTTGAGGTCGACATCTATACAGCGCAACCATGTCTCACGGGCCATTTCCGCGACCGGTTCAATCTTGCTCCAGCCCGCATTGTTAACCAGGACATCCAGGCGACCACGCTGTTCAACAACGGTCTTCATCACCTCTTCTACCCGGTCAAAATCGGTGACGTCCAGCCCAAGGGAGAGGAAGTCACGCTTAAACTCCTCCGACAGTTTCCCTGCAAACTCACCGGCTCGTCTCTCGTGAGCATCCGTGATCACCACGTCCATGCCATCGGCAGCCAGTTGATGGGCGACTGCCGCACCAATTCCCATACCCGCAGCCGCAGTTACAACCGCTACTTTCCTGTCACTCATGATTCACTCCTTCCTCACTATAAACGCTGATCCTGGCCACAGACTTTGTGGCTTTCTGTCATTTTTCGCTCTGCGTCAGAGCGGCTCTTAAAGTACTGGCATAGGCGGCGGGCTGATCGATACTCACAAGATGCCCGGCATTCCTCACTTCCCTGTAGTTGCCGTGTTTCAGTCCGTCCAGAATGATGTCAGCTGCCTTGCGGGGACAAAACACGTCCCCATCCGCACCGATGACCTCCACCGGGCAACTTATCTCGGACAGCCGCGGCGTCAGCGGGTTGCTGTGAACACCGATCATCGCCCGCGCGGCATTGATGTACCCGCCGCCGTTGCCGACCGCATCGATACGACGGCGCGTCACTTGATCGACATCGACATCCCCACTAACTATCTGGGCCTTCGTGTCATCCCGAAGAGCCGCGTTGAATGCTTTGACATCGTCCTGGATAAGCTCAATACGATCACCGAAAAACCCGGCGGCCGTGCTACCCACTACCGTGGATGTGCCAACCACCACCGCTTGCTTCACCAGATCGGGCCGCTCCAGCGCCGCCCACAGTACGATCGTGCCGCCCAAGGAATAACCAACGCACCTGGCCGGACCGGTGACCGTTTCCATAAAGGCGATAAGGTCTTCTCCCAGTTGCTCGAGCGTGCCATCGGCGTCGCCGAGGCTGGTCTCCCCGTGTCCGCGAAAGTCATAGGCGTAGGTGTGGAAGTCCTGCAATCGCTGTTGTACGTCGCCAAAACTGTTGCGGTCTTCAGCGAGGCCGTGAATGAGCACTACAGGCTCGCCTTCACCGCTCTCGGTGTAAGTGACATCGATGTCTCTGATACGTTTTTGCATGGTGCTCACTCTTTTCCCTCAGTTGGCCAAATATTCCGGATCATTCTCTAGAATGATGGTCTTGAGATCCGCTTTACGAATTTTCCCACCCGCGGTGCGGGGCATTTTGCGCACACAGTGCACAATCTCGGGGCAGTATCGTTTTGCCAGCCCCTGGCCCAGGGCGAATTCCCGGAGGTCCTCCACTCCCGGCGTCTCACCGCGGGGCAATATGACGGCGCAAATGCGCTCTCCGAGTCGCTCATCGGGCAACCCGATGACGGCCACACTCTCCACACCCGGATGCTTTGACAGCACGTCCTCCACCGGGATGGGGGATATATTGACGCCACCACGGATAATCAGGTCCTTGAGTCGACCGGTAATCTGCAGGTAACCTTCCTCGTCGATCCGCGCGAGATCTTCTGTGCGAAAGAATCTCTCGGGGGTCATCAGGGAGTTATAGAGTTCCTCCTGCCCCAGGTAGCCAAAGAAAACCCCAGGGCCGCGCATGGCCAACTCGCCCTCTTCCCCTGCCGCAAGAACATTGCCCTGGTCATCCAGAATGCACATTTCCAGTCCCGGCAGGCCGATACCGGCGGTAGCGATAAGCTTTTCCCGCGGACTGTCGGGAACACAGGTCACTACGCCGCCTTCCGTCATGCCCCAGAGGTTAGTGACGAATGTATTGGGAAACTTCTGCCAGGCCTGCTCCAACAGAATTGGCGGTACGGGTGCGCCGCCACAGACGAAGGAACGCAGCGAGGCCAGTTTAGGGGACTCTCCCTGCCAGGATTGCTCGATCAGATCGCGCAGGAATGGGGTGGCCGCAGCGGTGAAGGCGCAATGGTACTCCTCGATCATCTGCAGCGCGGCGGCCGGATCCCAGCGGTCCTGCAGCACAAGGGGGGCGCCGGTGAAGAGTGCCAGACGTGCGCCATGGTAGGCGCCGACGCTGTGCCCCAGTGGCGATGCCATAAAGATCGGCTGATCAGGACCGAGGGAAAAGCGATCGGTAAAGGCCTGGTTCAGTGCTCCCAGAGTATCCGTCGAGTGCATAACCGCCTTGGGGCGTCCGGTTGTGCTGGACGTGAACATCACCAGATCAAGCCCCGGTGTCTGCGCTGCCTCTGCTGCTGCCGCGTTGTGATCAGCCTTCCAGCAATAGTCGCCCTCCGTGGTCACGGTCAACAGGTCTGGCGTGTGCGAACACCGGGCGAGTGCGCCGTCTACCGTTCCTGCCAGATCCTGACTGCCATGCCGGTCACCGGTAATCAGCAGGGGACTTTGGATAAGCTCCAGTGCGTACGCTAGAGTTCCTGCGTCCGTGGTGACGGGAATCGGTGCTGGTACCGCCCTGGTGCGCAGTACCGCCAGGAACAGGATCTGCCATTCAGCCCAATTCGGCATAAACATCAGGATCCGGTCGCCGGGGGTGACACCGCGCCCTGCCAGCACAGCCGCCAGTTCTCCCGACTGCCGCCACAGCTGCTCATGCGTCAAGCTGCGACCCCGATTATCGACCACCGCCAGATCGCCGGGGCACTTGTTCACATGCCGTTCATAACGAACTTCAAGGCGCTCACCTTGCCACCAGCCCATTGCACGATACCAGTCGTGACGAGCACTTTCTGCGTCGAGACTCCCTGTCTTGCCAGTCTCGCCTGAGCGATCTTTTCCCATCCCGAATCCGCCTCGCCTGAACCTATCAATGCACGCTTAATGGTCGCAACTATTCCACAGCCACAAGCAAAAGTCTACTATGATGTCATTTTTTTGTGATATTGATGTCATTTTATTGATGATTCACTTCACGCCACCTTTTTCAGACTGAAATATCAACCGTTTTCTCGACACTTAGCAATTTCCTGACAGCCTCGGGCACTGGCAGCGCGACTATCGCGCTCCCGCCCTCCTTACCGGAGTGAGCCCATACCCTGACCTCGGCTCCCCGGGCGACGAGATCGCATGCACTCCCGCTGCTGAATTCGTGGGTGACAACAAACGAACTAGTGCCGAACTTTTCCACCCTGGAAACCAGAGTCACAATGTCACCAAGGCGCAACGGGCGCTTGAATTCCATATTACTGGCCACCAGGGGACAGCCCAGGAAATCGCTGCTATCCCGGGTTCTGGCAACAAAATCGAATCCCGCCGCCTGCAACAGCCCATGGGTACCGCCATCCATCCAGATATAATAATTCGGATTGAAGATAATGCCGGCCGGGTCGCAGTGGGACCACTCAACACGCAACCTTTGGATTACAGTAAACATCGTCTCTTATCGGCGCGGTCTTGCGCCCCTCCAGCTGACCAAAATGCAGTGAACGAGATCCAGCCTACACTTTTATGACATTGATGTCATTTAATTGTGACATCAGTGTTGTTTTATCTCTGGAAGTATGAAATAGTCATCTCACCAACGCTTACTTTCAACAAGCAGCCTGACCTGCAGAGGAACATAAAATGAAAATCGGAATGTCACTTGGCATAAGCCCGCGCGAACCCATCCTGCACGCCGTCGAAGTAGTGAAAAATGCTGAAGCCCTGGGATTCGATGCCGCCTATATCACAGATGTCCAACTCTCAATGAAGGATTGCTTTGCCGCCATGACCCTGTGCGCGGTCAACACCTCAAAAATCAAGATTGGCACAGGTGTCACCAACCCCATCACACGGCACCCTTCCACCCTGGCCTGTCAATTTTCCGGTCTCAAAGAATTAAGTAATGGGCGCGGCATCCTGGGCATCGGCACGGGCTGGACGGGGGTATTTCCGATTGGACTCAAACCCTCTACCATCAAATACCTCGAGGAGTCGATCATTAACATCAAAGCTCTCTGCGACGGTAAAGAGGTTGCTGGCGGGGAAGGCGGCGAACCCTATAACATGACCATCGCGAACGGTAGATTCCCCATATTTGTTGCTGCCAACCAACCGCGAATTCTGAAAATGTGCGGTCGCGTCGCTGATGGCGTGATTCTCATGGGGGGGGCAGATGAAGAGTTCACCAAGTGGCAGATGGACCTGGTCAAAGAAGGCGCGGAGGAAGTGGGCCGCGATACCAGCGAGATCGAGTTCCACCTCTGGGCCACCATCGGAATCAATGATGACATTGCACAAAGCCGAGATGATGTGAGCCACTGGGCCGCTTCCCAGGCAGAGACCTTTTCCAAGTGGAAAACCCTGCCGGATTTCCTGCTCCGCTTCAAGGACGACTTTGATCGCGCCGGTGCAGCCTACGACCGAAGCCATCACCTGTCTTCCAATGCGGCACACAAAAGCGTCGTATCCGATGAATTCATCGACTATGTCGCGCTCACCGGCAATGGCGACCAGTGCCTGGACCAGATCAAGCGCCTAGGGGCCCTGGGCCTGGATGGCGTCACCCTGGCATTCCGCGCGGGTTCCGGCGGCAGGCAGGCACGCATGGAAGAAATTTCCGAGAAAATCATCAAACGGCTTTAATAGCGGTAAGCAGAATATGCATTTTTCGGAAACTTTATCTGATAGTGATATCATTTTTATGCAGGCAGTTTTTCCAATCAATTGCAGTATGTGACATAACATCGCTCCCGAGTGGCTATTCCCGACGGAGCACTAAAACACAGCACGCACTCCCCGGAGGGGTAAACAATATGATTACTCTCAACACCAGAACCAAAGTCATCTGCAGCACTGTCTCAATGGTCGTTGCGTACACAGCCGCCCCGGGCACATGGGCTGCAAGCAATCTCCTTGAAGAGGTGGTTGTGACGGCCCAGAAACGGGAGCAGTCCCTGCAGGACGTCAGCGTGGCCGTCACGGCGGTGAGCGGTAACCGAATATCGGACGGCCTGTTCAACAACATTGAAGACTTGCAAGCCCTGGTTCCCAGTGTTTCCGTCGGCAGCGACTTCGCCCAGGCGAAGTTATTCGTCCGTGGTATTGGCCTCAGCAGTTCGTTTGCCGGCGTTGATCCGTCTGTGGCACTGCACGTCGACGGAGCGATCGTCTCCCAGTCCTATGCCCAGCTGGGGTCTTTTTTCGATCTGGAGCGCATTGAGATTCTGCGTGGTCCGCAGGGCACTCTCTACGGCCGCAATGCCACCGGGGGGTCGTTCAACCTGATCACCAAAAAGCCGACCAATGAGGTGGAAGGTTATGGACGGTTCACTGTGGGCGATTATGACCTGTTCCTGCTGGAAGGCGCTCTGAGCGGGCCAATTAGCGATAACACCGCCGGTCGCATCGCAGTGCGATCAGAGAGTCGCTCCGGCTATGGCGAAAATGAGGTGAGCGGCGACGATATAGACGATGCAAATAAGCAGGCCATGCGAGGGCACCTGCGATGGGACATCAACGATCACGCCGATCTCCTGCTGAGTGGCGAATGGGCCAAGGAGAACGACTCGGCCCTGGCACTGAAATTCATCCGCGAATCGTTTCCTGACAATCCCGAACTAGCCCCTCCCGGTGTGGGCGGATTTGCCAAAGATAAACGCGACGTGGCATCGGAAGCCAGCTACCGAAATGATCGGGAGACCTGGTCCGTCACGGGCACACTGAACTGGCGGCTCAATGAGCAATTCACATTGAAGTCCATCACCAACTACCGTGATCTGGACCTGTTGATCAAGCAGGATCTGGATATTTCTTCGAACATCAATGATGACGTACAGAACAACGTGGTAGAAAGTGAACACTTCAGCGAGGAACTGCAGATAATCTACGATAGCGATCGCTTGCACGGTTTATTCGCCCTGTTCTACTTTCAGGAAGACCTGTATAACGCCAACAACATCGGCTTCGACAACGAATTCATCAATACCGGCGGTTTTCCACTCTTTCCCAACACACAGGCCGTACTTTTCACCGGCGATATTGATATTGAAGCGGCGGCCGCCTTCGCTAATTTTTCCTATGAACTTACCGATACTGTCACCCTCAAGCTGGGTGGTCGATACAGTTATGAAAGCCGGGATGCAAAGACTTCAAATAAACTGGATTTCAGCCATTTCGGACCCGCTGCAACCAATCGCACCCTTTACTTCGAGGATGACAAGGACTTTACCGACTTTTCACCGACTCTCGGTGTGGAATGGCGTCCGACAATAGACACCATGTTCTATGGCACCTATTCCCAGGCATTCAAGAGCGGCACCATCCAGGGTGGACAGTTGACACCTATTCTGGACCCGGAGGAAATCGAAAACTTTGAACTGGGCGTAAAAGGAACCTTCCTTGACGGCAATTTGAGAACGAATATCTCTGCCTTCTATTATGAAATTGAGGACCTGCAACTGGATCGAACTTTTGCCAACGAGGAGGGTGGCTTCTCGTCCGTGTTTGAGAACGCCGCAGAAACCGAGGGCAAGGGCATCGAGGTCGAGGCGGCCTGGCGCGCTGCAGACAACTTCACCTTGAGCGGATACGTCGGCTACATGGATATCGAATTTGTAGATTATGAAGCCGCCAACAACCTGAGCCCCGTCGCTGAAACGGAAGATCTGGCAGGCAATCGCCCCAGGCAGGCACCCGAATGGAGCTGGAATATCAGAGGTGATTATGACTTCCCGTTAGATAATGGTGGCTTGATTACTGTCGGAGCCGAGGCTTCCTACAAAGACGAGCAGTTCTATACTGAGTTCAATGACGAGATAACCAGCGAGGGCGAATATACGCTGGTGAATGCAAACGTCAGGTACAGCTCTCCGGAAGACAACTTCTTTGTTAACGTCTGGGGCAAGAACCTGACAGACGAAGAGGTTTACTCAGGCATTTTCATCATTGCCACAGGTCGCACAATTGGCGGCTCACTCCTGCCGCCACGCACCTACGGCGTAACCATCGGCTACGATTTCTGAGTCGGTGAGTTCACGGCCCCCACCTCAGCGTTGCTGTAGCGGGGGCAGCTTGAAAAAAGGTCGAAAGAAAATTACGCGTGCAAAGCAGAAGTGCTGAGCGGATTCAAACGAGGTGTCAATCGAACCATGGCAAAGCAAAAAGACCTTAGCTGGAAATTGTGTTGTGCGACCTTTGTAGTTCTATCTGTTCTCACTTTTACGCCTCTGGTGATACCCCCAGGGCAAACAGAACCGACGTTTGCCTCGCTGCCCTACACGCTGTGGACCAGCATACTGGTCGGTTTCGCTCTGCTCCTGCTCACATTTATCGGCACCCGGGTCCATTGTGGTGAAGACACAGAGCATGGAGAACAGGAATGACAACCTGGCTGATAATTCTGGGCGGCATCTACATTGGGCTTCTGGTCTATGCGACGATAGATGCCCGGCGCCGCATCAACACCTCCGATGACTACGTCATGGCCGGGTCCGATATCGGCCTGTTTTTCGGCTTCCTGACCTTCGCCGCCACCCTGTTCAGCACCTTTACCCTGCTGGGGATGCCCGACTTCTTCCGCACCCACGGTATTGGCTCCTGGATATTTCTTGCTGTGGCGGACGCCGGCATGGCATTCGTCATCGTATGGTTCGCCTTTCATTTGCGCCGCAAGGCCTTCGAAAAAGGATTCAATGGGGTGGCCGGCTTACTGCGAGACTGCTACCGCAATCGCTGGGCGGGCTATCTCTACCTGGGAGGGATATTCGTGTTCCTGGTGCCCTATGTCGCAGTGCAGGTCCGGGGCATCGGTATTTTTCTTAATGCGGTTTTCCCCGATACCCTGCCAGTCTGGGGTTGGGCGTCTTCCATTGTCGTCGCGATGTTAATCTACAGTGAGCTCGGTGGCCTGAAAGCAATTATTTACAGTGACGCATTGCAGGGGTCGGTCCTGTTTACCGTGACCGGAATTATCGCCTATGGTTGCGTAGAAAATTTCGGCGGTGTTAGCGCCATGTTCGAGCAAGTGAAAGCGGAGAACGCCGCCCTGTTGTCGGTGCCCGGGCCGAAAGGCTTGTTCACGACCCAATTCCTGCTGGCTTCTTTTCTGGTCATCCTGATGGTGCCCATTACCCAGCCACAGCTCACCACCCGCCTGGTCATTCTGCGCGATATGCGAACCGCACACCGTATGGCAGTGGCCGTGGGCCTGTTTGCACTACTGCTGATTCTGATGATCATTCCCATCGGCCTGTATGGCGCGATCAACTATGCTGACGCATCGGTTATTGACTTCCTGGCAAACACCATCATCTTCGACCAGGCTCCTGTTGTCGCCGCGGCGGTAGCGATCGGTCTGATCGCCGCAGCCATGTCGACGGCGGATTCGCAAATATTCGCCCTTGGCACCGAACTCCGTTCTCTCCTGTCAGGGGACGAAAAGAAAGTCATGAAGACAACGAAATTGGCAATCATCTGTTTTGCAATGGCAGGCCTGGTGGTCGCGATCATCAGCGGCAACCAGCTGGTGCTGCTGGCCCGGGTGAGTTTTGCCGGTACGGCGATGATGGCTCCTTTTGTGCTGGCCGCAATCCTGAGCAGTCGCCCTCCAGGCCTTGAGATCATTGTCGCAACAGCGGCAGGTCTGCTGCTGTTCCTCGGTTCGGTCACCGGTTTTGTTCCAGAGATGGTGGGCCCATTCCGCCTCGACTTATTGCTTTTACTCTCGCTTAGCACGCTTACAATTCTCTCGTTGGTATATCGAAAGTTTACTCATGCGACGTCAGGCGGCGAGCACGCGAAAGCGCAATCATGGTCGTAAGCTTCCACTTCAGAAGATATTCAATCTGATACCCGGGCCGTTCGGGATCAATTTTTCGGAAAGGTACTGGCCCCGCCTTTATTGAGGAAAGCCGCTGTACCGCGGTATCTGTTAGGAGATATAAAAATGATTGATGTTAAACCCACCATAGCGATTCTGGGAGGAACCGGCGCCCTGGGAACCGGCCTGGCGCGCCGCTGGACCCTGGCCGGATACCCGGTCATTATCGGCTCCCGGACCCAGGAAAAGGCCGAGGCCGCACTGACGGATCTACAGGAGGTCATGACTGAGCGCGGTGCGAATATTACCGAGGTCCGGGCGATGGAAAACCTCGAAGCGGCCAGCGCTGCAGATCTCGTCATCCTCACTGTGCCTTTCGCCCACCACAGCGCAACCCTCGAAGGGCTTAAATCCGCCCTGCAAAACAAGATCCTGATTGATGTGACTGTCCCGTTGATGCCGCCCAAAGTCGGCACCGTACAACTTCCTTCCGCAGGTTCTGCCGGTGCAGCGGCGCAGAATTTGCTGGGCGAAGGGGTGCGGGTGGTATCTGCTTTCCAGAACGTCGCAGCCCACCACCTGCAGGAGGGGCACGGACTGGACTGTGACGTCCTGGTTTCAGGTAACAGCAAAGATGCTCGAGCAGAGGTCATAACACTGGTCGAAGCGGCCGGGATGCGCGGCTTTCACGCGGGCCCGATTGCCAACGCTGCCGCTGCCGAAGCCCTGACCTCAGTCATTATCAACATTAATCGGGCACACAAGTGTCATGCTGGCATCTCGATTACCGGGTTGGGTTAGAGCGCAGGATGTGGGCCGTTCTGCCACTCAAGCAATTCCACATGGCCAAGCAGCGGCTGGCGGGTGTGCTGGCACCCTCACAACGCCGACTGTTATTCGAGGCCATGGTGGAGGATGTGCTGTTAGAACTGACCCGTGTCGAAACGCTCGATGGAATATTGATCGTTTCCGCCGATCCAAAGGCAAGACTACTGGCAAAACGCTATGATGCCACACTGTTAACTGAACCGGCTCACAACAAGAGAGGGCTCAATGGTGCCGTAGACCACGCCATCAGCTATCTACTAAAGCGCGATGCTGCAGAAGCCATGATATTGCACGCAGACCTGCCTCTTGTTCACGCCCGGCACATTGAGAGCCTTGTGCAAGCTCATCGAAGCAGGTCAGGCAGCGGTTGCGTCACGGTCATTTCTGACCGCGCGACACGCGGCAGTAATTGCCTGTTGTGTACACCGCCGGACATCATCCCATTTTCCTACGGCGAGGAAAGCTGTGCAAAGCACATGCGAAATGCCAGCGCGAGGGAAGCCTGTTTGCAATTACTGAAGTGCGAAGCCCTGGAAATGGATATCGACCTGCCTGGCGACCTGCTCGACCTTGCCGCAGCCATGGTCGCCGACCCGCACTACCATAGCCGCAAGACCTATGCTGCGCTTTGTGATCTAGGCATCCTGCACCATCTGCCGACAAGACGCTGCCGGACATTTTTTCAATCAGAACCACTCAACAACGCGTGCGCCAAATGACCTCCAGACTTCCACTGCAAACCGCAGCGCTATTGAACAGCATGACAAGCCAGCACCGGCTCTCCGATGCCGAGGCCCAGCAATTGGCGCATGATAATGACACCAAACGACTTGCCAGCCACGCTGCAGCACTGCGAGACATCGGTCACAAAAACCTGATCGGATACTCAAGAAAAGTGTTTTTGCCCCTTACCCAACTGTGCCGTGATGTCTGCCACTACTGCACCTTCGCCCAGACCCCGAGAAAACTGCAGGCACCTTACCTTAGCCCTGAAGAAGTACTTACAATCGCCAATCAGGGTCGGAGATACGGCTGTAAGGAAGCGCTGCTGACTCTGGGGGAAAAACCGGAGTTACGCTATCGCGTGGCGCGCGAAGCGCTGCAGAAAATGGGATACAACACGACATTGGAATATGTGGAAGCCGTGGCCAGGCTGGTATTTGAAGAGACCGGTCTCCTGCCCCATATCAATGCTGGCTGCATGACCGCTGAAGAGCTCGAATTTCTCCGACCGGTGTCGGCATCAATGGGCATCATGCTGGAGTCCAGTTCTTCACGATTGTGCCAAAAGGGCATGCCGCATTTTGGCTCTCCTGACAAGCTACCGGAAGCTCGCCTGGAAACCATCAGACTGGCGGGCGAAGCCTGTGTTCCGATTACTTCCGGAGTCCTGATAGGCATCGGTGAAACCCGGGAGGAGCGCATCGAATCGCTTCTCGCCCTCCGCGCTCTTCATGAGCAACATGGTCATATACAGGAAATCATCATCCAGAATTTCCGTGCCAAATCGGGCACCTTGATGGCAACGGCCGCAGAACCTGATCTCAATGAACTGCTGTGGACTATCGCAGTCGCCCGCATTTTGTTTGGGGCCGAAATGAATATTCAGGCGCCACCCAATCTCAGTCCGGGTGTCTTGCCACAACTTATAGCCGCTGGCATCAATGACTGGGGCGGCGTTTCCCCGGTGACACCGGATTTTGTCAACCCTGAGGCCCCCTGGCCCCAACTGGAGGGGCTGGAGGTAGAGACACAGCAGGCCGACAAGTACTTGCAGGAGCGTCTCACTGTTTACCCCGCCTTCATACGCAATGGCAGTCGCTGGCTTGCGACCGAGATGCACGGCACCGTGCTGCAGTTGAGTGATAGCGACGGCTTTGCCCGAACGGAGGACTGGCTCACCGGGGGAGATACAGCTCCCCCGGAACCGGACCTGGCGCTGATCCATAATCCGGTTGCAATTGACAAAGTGCAGCCAGCTATCCGTGACCTGGTATCCCGCGCAAGGAACAAAGAGAGCCTGACGGAGGATGAAATAACTAGCCTGTTTCAAGCCCGTGGCCCGGATTTCGCCTACATCTGCCAGTGGGCAGATCGACTGCGGGCACAGGAATCGGGTGAAAAGGTCAGTTATGTGGTCAACCGGAATATAAACTATACCAATATCTGCTACTTCAAATGTCAGTTCTGCGCATTTTCCAAGGGTAAATTGAGTGCAAACCTTCGCGGTCGCCCCTACCAGCTAAACCTGGACGAGGTGGCCCGACGCAGCCAGGAGGCCTGGGAGCGCGGAGCCACCGAAGTTTGTTTACAGGGGGGAATTCACCCTGAATATACAGGCCAGACCACTAGCGTCCGGTTAATTGTTGAACAAATTCAGTTGGTTAGAAACCATGTCATCTTCCAGGATATGTTTGGTATCGAAAAAGTCATTGTTTAAAGGGATTTTTTCGAAGAGGGTGACCGA
>NZ_QRAN01000011.1 GCF_003457605.1 Seongchinamella sediminis | reverse complement strand
TAGTGTTCGCTGCTCCCACATGGGGAAGCCCGCTTTTTATATGGGGCTCCGGTGTGCCGGACCACCCCATGTGAAAACCCCTGTACCGCAGGTACGGGGTTTGGGCGCCGCAGGCGTTCCGAAGGAATTGCGAGCACTGCTCGCAACCCAAAGTAGGTCATGCCCGATAAGAAGCACGGCTGTCTTTAGCCGACCAAGCCGACCAAGCCGGGCAGCCAGTTCCCGGGCACCCCAAACCGCTCGCCCCGGAATTGGCGGGAATTTTTATCCCGCCTTACAGCCAAAATCTGCCAACTCCATCACAAAGCCATCGAAAGATGTGGCTGGCGCATTGGCTGAAACTGCCTTAGGCTAAAACTGAATTCAACAGCGGAGACCTGTTCATGCGTACCTTATTGGCAATGTCGGCAATGGCCCTGCTGGCGGGCTGTTCGACCCACGGTGTTGTGCACTACTCGCCCTATGACCTGGATCGTAACGGCGTGCTCGATGCCCGTTGCCCGGGCATGGAATATGACACCAGCGATAACACCCTTTACGGCTGGCGTTCGCACGCTTCCGGCGAGTGTGAAGAGCAGGCGCCGCTGGAAGATAGCTGAGTTTCTTACCCCGGGCCGCGCCTGAGAGCAGCCGGGAGACACTGTCACTGGAGTTCAGCTCAGGTACTGCTGCACGTCCACCTCATCGACCTGCTCCGGCTCCAGGTATTCCCGGGCATACCGCAGGTACACACCCGACTTGAGAAACAGCTCGAAGCAGTCGCGATCCAAGTGATTGTCTTCCACCATCTTGTGCAGGATGTCGATAGCCACGCTGACCGGCTTGGCTTTCTTGTAAGGCCGGTCTGAGGCGGTCAGCGCTTCGAATACATCAGCCACCGCGAGAATGCGTTCCGGTATGCTCAACTGGTCGCCGGGCAGTTTGCGCGGGTAGCCGCTGCCTTTCATGGTTTCGTGATGGGTGGAGGCGTAGCGGGGCACGTTTTTGAGCTCTTCCGGGAAAGGCAGGCTCTCCAGCATCTTGATGGTGCTGATCATGTGCTCATTGATCTTGAAGCGGTCCTCGGCGGTCAGGGTGCCGCGGGAAACCGAGAGGTTGTACACTTCGCCCAGGTTGTACAGGTGCTCGGGTACGTCCATGTTGATGCCCAGTTTGGGGTCGTAATCGGTGGAGCGGGTGCGCTCGATAATGTGTTCGGGCTTGTCGGCGAGCAGTTGCTCGGTTACCGGTGGTTCGGGCGTCTCCTGTGGCTGACGAAATTCCTCGACCGGCGACAGGCCGAGCTGGTTATCAAACCGGCGCTGCCAGGTCTTTTGGGCAATCTCCACCAGCCGTTGCTGTTTGCTCTCGTCGAGGTATTCACCGCCGACGTTACACTCGGCCACAAAGGCAAAATCATCCTGTAATTGTTGCTGGGTTTTCTCCAGGGCAGCTTCGTATTCTGCCTTCTTCGTGGGGTTACGCTGCACCGCCGCCCAGTACTCCAGTTCGGCGTCCCGTGACAGCACCTCAAAGCGCATACGCACCTCGTGAATCCGGTTGTAAATGGTTTCCAGCTTGCTGCCTTTGTCGACAATGTGCTCCGGTGTAGTAATTTTGCCGCAGTCATGGAGCCACGCGGCGATACGATATTCGCGCCATTGCTCATCGTCTTCCAGGGCAAAGTCGGCGAATGCCGGGTCATTACTGCGGTTGGCCGCTTCTGCCAGCAGCAGCGCGATCTGTGGCACCCGTTCACAGTGGCCGCCAGTGTAGGCCGACTTGTCGTCGATGGCCTGGGCAATCAGGCGGATAAAGGAATCCATGAGCTCCCGCTGGGCGCGCTCGTGGGCCTGGATTGACGCTACCATGCTCACCATGGACTCGGATAACTCGTCCAGTTCCTTGATCCGCGAATTGACCCGCTGCACCTTGTCGAATTCCAGGCGCTTTACCTTGTCATTTTCATCAGCCAGCTGCTTGACCGGCCGGACAATGGGTTGGGAAAAAAACCAGGAAAGTGGCAACAGGGCAAGCAGTATGCCGGCGGTGCTGGCCAGGCTAATGACCAGGCTGTCCAGAAATGGTCCCAGAATCGCCGACTCAGGAGTGATGATGCCGACGAACATCTGGTTGTCCTGTTCGCTGGTGGAGGTGGCGAACAGGACGTGATTCTCACCGTCTATCCGGTCCTTCTGCAACTTTCCGTGCAGAGAGGGGGTATTGGCTGCCTTAATCAACAGGCGGCTGGGTACGGTCTGCGATGCGCTGGTGCTCTCCATGCCTTCAGGGCTCAACCAGGTTTGTTCGAGAAAGCCCCGGTGCTCTGCCTTGATGGCAACAATGGCGCGGTCGATGAGTTCCCGCAACTGTGGCTCATCCGCTGGCGACAGGATGTAGAGTCCATCCGGTACCTGCTCCAGCCCCAGTTGGATCTGGTTGTTGAAGCGCAGGCCGGTCATAAAGTAGTGCTTCGCGACGTAGCGCAGGATGACTTCATTGTCCAGGGCGGCCATGACTTCCCCTGACTGCACTTTTTCAATAGCGTCAAGGGTCGATGTCGCTTCTACAATTTCGATTGCTGGCCATGCTTTGGCAATGAGTGGCAGGATTGACCATTCCCTGGGAATAGCCAGTCGCTTGCCGTTAAGTTGGTCCATTTGCTCCGGAGCCATTGCGGTGTCTCTGGTGAGCAGGGCGAATGGCAGGTCGAGGTGCGACACGCCAGCAAGCCCCCAGTCGCGGTTATCGGGGGTAAGTACAACCGGATGCAACAGGTCGATTTCGCCCAGTCGAAATCTCTCGACTAATTCGGGCCAGCTGTAGCCATTTTCAAACTTGATCGGTATCCCAAGTGCTGCGGCAATCATGCGGATAATGTCGACGGAGTAGCCGCGAGGCTGACCCTGCTGGGCATAGTCGATAGGTGGCCAGTCCAGTTCATTGGATACTGTCAGCGTGCCGAGACCGTCCAGATAGGCCCGTTCCTGGCGGCTGAGGCTGACCTGTGGCAGGGGCAGGCGGGAGAGGTGCTCCTCTGCCAGCAGGTTAGAGGCAATTACCTGGCCTTCGCTATCGTAAATGAACATCGAGCTTTCAGCAGAAATGGAATGGGTGGCGAGGAACTCGGACATCGTCGCCAGCGTCATGTCCAGGCCGACGACAGATTCGCTGTCGGCAATCCGCTTGGAGAAGGTGATGCCGGCGCTCGCCAGTTGCGCAAACAGGTAGGGGGCGCTGACTTCGGCGACGCCAGAAGACATGGCCGCCTGGTACCAGGGTCTTTCGGTAGCCGAATATTCGGTAGGCTCATCTCGGCTTATTCGCGGTCGCAGGTCCTGGTCCAGGTAAGTGTATGTGCGCAGACGCTGCCCATCGGTTTGACTTACGGTCATGACCAGCCAGCGATCAGGGGGCAGGGCGAGGACTTTGCGGCGGGATCTCTTATTGGCGTTCAGGTTGATCACTTCGTACAGGCTGCCATCGGGACGGCCCACGTATACGCCGTAGAGCATGGGATTTTTTTCCAGCACCTCCACGAACATTTTCAGCAAAGCCGTTTCCTGCCCCGCGTCCGCTATGGCAGGGTTGTCCGCCAGCAGGTCGATGACACTGCGGTTGGTTCTGGTGATACCGTTGATTTCGGAAGCAACGCTCACCGCTGTTGTGGCGTACAGTTCCGCTGCCGCTTCGTGTGCCAGTTTTTGACTGAAGTAATACTGCAGGCCAAGCGCGACCCCGGCGGTCAGGGCGGTGGCGAGAATAAACACCGTGACCACGGTCAGGCGAATCGTGGTGCGGGCTTGGCCGCGTACTTTTTGCATCAAACGATTTTGACCAGCAATAATTCAAATCCTAGCGAAGTATAGAGCACTTGTGCTTTGCCTGGTCCCGATTCAGAGGCAAAAAAAAGCCGCGTCGAAAGACGCGGCTTGTGATCAGGCTGGTTATTAGCCGCCTGCGCACAGTTCCACATTGGGGTCGCAGGGTTCGGGCTCTACCGGCTCGGGTTCGGGGGTACAGGGCCAGGACTCCGAATAGTCGGGGCCGCCACCGTTGGGGCTGAGGGTCACGGTTACTTCCCCAGCCTCTTCGCCAACACCGCCCTGGGAGAAGCTCACTGCAAAGGCACCGGGCGCCGTGGTGTTGGGCACTTCGAAGCTTTCCTTGCCGGTAATTTCGCAATCACCGCTGGCCTCGATGCTGACGGTGGAGCCGCCGGTGGGTTTGCTGTTGTAGTAGTCGGAGATATACGCGGTGTAGGTGCCGCCATTATAAGTCGTGCTGTTGGCCGGTGTGACGCCGCGGTAGAGCGCAATGTCCCAGTTGGGGTCGGTAGACAGAATCAGCACCAGGCTGTCATTGACGTTCAGCAACTCGCGGCTGCAGTACACGCCATCACCTTCCTTGGGACAGAGCAGACCGTTATACAGCGCCTGAACTCCCTCATCCGGGTAGCCGTTGAGCTCGTCATCGCCATTGGCATCGAAGACGCCATTGCTGTTGAAGTCGGTGAAGATTTCTTCGGAGCCGGCTTTGCAGGTCAGAGTGTCCGGGTTGTTGTTACAGGCGGTTGTAGACTGATCGTAGAAACCGTTCTCGTTGATGTCCAGGAACGCCTCGGACTGGTTGGCGAAGCGTTCGCCCTCGTCGTAAATACCGTTGGCGTTGCTGTCGATGAAGGACTCTTCACCGATTGCAGTGACCAGAATGGTAGAGCGTCCGCCGCGGATCATGCCCAGGTCGTCCGGGCAGGGACCACTGGAACCGTTATGGCTCGGACAGTCGTAACCGGGATCAAAAATGGTAACCACCAGGTCCTGGTTTTCGTTCAGTGTCGGCACGCGTGGCGCCTGGCTGTTCCAGGTTACGCTGCACTGGCCACCCACGGTTTCACAGGACGACTGGATGGCGCCGTATTCCGTGGTGAACACCGCCGCTGTGCCATCGGGTACCGGGTTGTTGAACTTGTCGGCCATGCGTACGGTCAACTGGCGGGTGACGCCGTCTTTGGTCATGCCTTCTTCGACCACGAAGTTACCGTCCACTGACAGGGAAATTGAGTTCTGGTCCGGCAGTCCGGTGCTGACTGTCAGCACGTCGGATACCGCCGAGACCTCTCCCAGGTCATCCGCTTCCGCTGTCGCCACGACACGCACCACGGTGGCCACGTCACCGGAAGATACGACGGTTGATGCGGTACCGTCGGCACCAGTTGTTGCTGACTGGGGAGAGAAGCTCAGCCCGCCAACGTCGGTGGTGAGGCTGAATACCACGTCCACGCCCTCCAGCGGCTGGGCATTGGCATCCACTGCCTGGAAAGTCACCTCAGACTTCTCCTGGCGAGTGGGGCCGCCGCCGGTGCCACGCAGTACAATCAGGTTGGGCTCGGCGCTGACGAAGGTGAGGCCGTTGGCGATAGTGTCGGAGATCTCAATGGTGCCAAAGGCCTGGGCGCCAACGCCGATGACCTCGGCGGTCAGTTCGTCCATGCCCTGGCAGCCAGCCGCGGTATAGGTGACCTCGACACGGCCATCAACTACCGGAATGGGGTTTTCCGGGCTCAGGCTGGCATCACCGATGTCGAGGCATAGGCTATTGATTTTGATGCTCTCGGCAGTGCCGATCGGCAGGCCTTTGGGGTCAACGATGGCCAGCGACAGAATGGCCTCGCCCCTGGCGGCGATGGGACCCTCCGGGGTGATGCCGATCTCGGCGTCAAAAAAGCTGGATCCCTGCAGGTGACCCAGGCGCAAATCGCCGATGCCGATCTGGAAGTTGACGGATTCCTCGATAACGACCCCGGCAGGGTCCTCCACGCTGACGACGATGGTGCCGGCGCCCCGATCCTGCCCGGCCCGCACGGTGAAGGTAACCGCACCCTCGGCATTGGTCAGGGCATTGCCGCTTGCGGGGTCAAGCAGGCCGCTATCGGTGCTTGCGGTGACGATGACATCGGGGACCGGGTCGCCTTTGGCGTTTTTCTCGGTGACCAGTACCTGCAGCGTGCCGGGAGAGTTGGAAGTAACGATGCTGCTGGGTTCGCCCTCGGAGTCACGCAGCGCCAGCTGGATGAAATAGGTGTCGTTGTCGGCGTCCCCACCGGAGCCGCCATCGCCCTTGAAGCCGCCTCCGCCGCCACCTCCGCCACCGCAGGCGGCGATAGCCAGTAATAGGGTCAGAGCGACAGCCATACGGCTGCTGAAAGTGGCGAATCGATTAGTCATCTTGGTCCCCTGTTGCCCACTGTCCAGTGAGTCTTTATATGATGATCCGGCATCTTCTGATTCTCGGTTGAAAAACCAGCGTGTCAACCATTCACTTGCCTACATTTTTACAGCTTACCACGGTGCCAGCCAAAAACCCCGTTTTAGCTAGCGACAGCTAAGTCTCATGCAGCGGTCCAGACCGCCCCAATACCTGAATGATAGTGAGATAGCATCGTTATTAAAGGAAAAATTCGGGAAAAGTTATAAAACTTCGCAGCTGCGCGAATTCGCAGGGAACGGCCAGATTGGCCGCCAGCGGCGACCGCCACAGATTGAACTGCTAACATGGCGCGATGAACCCGGATTCCGCCCACCTGCCCCGCCTGACGGTGACCATCGTGGTCTACAACAGCCCGCTGCCCTTGCTGGCGCGGACCCTGCACAGCCTCGTTGCCGCCTGTGAGTTCCTGCGCAACCATAGTATGAGTGGTGTTGCTATCCAACTGGTGGATAACGGCTCGAGCGCAGACTACCAGCGGGAGTTGACGCAGCTGCTGGCCGCCCAGGCGTGGCCAGACCTCACCCTGGAAACGCTGGACAGTAACCTGGGCTTTGGCGCCGGCCACAATCGGGCCCTGGCTGCGGGTGTGGGCGACTACCACCTGGTGCTCAACCCGGACGTGGAACTGGCCCCCGATGCATTGCTGCGGGGGCTGCGGACCATGAGCGGGAATTCTTCCCTGGTTCTGTTGAGCCCCGCGGCCTGCGGGGGCAATGGGGAGCCGGAGTTCCTCTGCAAGCGCTACCCCTCAGTGGCGGTGCTGTTGCTGCGGGCCTTGCTGCCGCGCCTGGGCCGGCGCCTGTTCCCGGCGTACATGTCCCGTTATGACATGAGCGACGTCTGCGGTACGGAGGACGCGGTGGACGTGCCGCTCGCCAGCGGCTGTTTCATGTTGCTGAGGGGGAACGCCTTTGTCGAGGTAGGCGGTTTTGACGAGTCATTTTTCCTCTATTTTGAGGACTTCGACCTGTCCCTGCGGCTGGGGCAACTCGGTAGCCTGCGGTACGAACCCACGGTGCACATAGTCCACCACGGGGGCTATGCCGCCCGTAAAGGCTGGCTTCACCTGAAGCTGTTTGCCCGCTCCGGCTGGCAGTTTTTCAGTCGCCACGGCTGGCGCTGGATATAGCAGTGACGCTAAAACTGGTAATATGGCCGACAGCAATTCCAGCGGGACGTAAATGAACGAGATCGACAGACTGCGCTACCTGCATGCCATGGGTGTGGATGCCTATGTATCCCGCGGGCAGTTGCCGGGCGCCGCACCGAGCAAACGGTTGCTGCTGGTGGCGGCCCCTGGCCACCAGGCGACGCCTGCCGCACCTGAGCCGGCCGCGCGCCCGGCGGCAACGCCCCAACTGGATGTGGTCAAGGACAAACCCGCCCCCCGGCCCGCGCCGGCCCGGGCGCAAACCCTGGCGCCAACAGTGCGGTTTCGCCTGGCAGCGGTGTTCTGCGGCGGTATCGCCTGGGTAGAGTCGCTGGGAGACCGGCCCCTGGCGCGGGAGCAGGTGCAATTAATCCAGGGTATGGCCCGGGCGGTGCATGGCAGCGCCGATACGCCGAAGGTGGCTCAGTTTGACTGGCCCATCCACAACAATCCCCAACTCGACCAGGGAGAAGCCGCGGCCCGCGCCGGGGTGCTGGCCTTTCTGCAGCGGCATATCGAGGAACAGAAATGCCGGGGCCTGGTCATCCTGGGCGAGGACGCCGCCGCCTACGTCGACGCCGGTGGCCTGGGGGCGTTGCCCCGGGTGGCTACCCTGAGTACCCTGCAAATGCTGGAGCAGCCCGCCGGCAAGCGCCAGGTCTGGGCGGATTTGCAGCCACTGGTGTTGCGTGCCTGAGGACCAGCCGTCGCGGGTGAGGCAGGCTAAAGCGGGTGAGCTCCCTGCGGTGCTGGCGCTGGCAGCGATGGTGTCGGCTACCCCCTGGAGTGAGCAGGCCCTGCAGCCTTACTTTCACCCCTCGCCGGGGGGCACTCACTGCGCCCTGATACTGGAAGTGGCGACAGAAATCGCTGGTTTCCTGGTTTACACCCGCTTGCTGGACGAGGCGAGTCTCGACAACATTGCGATTGCTCCCGAGTGCCAGGGAAAGGGCTGGGGCCAGGTTTTGCTGACTGCTGGTCTGGGACAGATGGCGGCAAGGGGCCTGGTGCGCTGTCTGCTGGAGGTGCGCGAATCCAATATTGCAGCGCGGGCGCTTTACCAGAACAATGGCTTTGAGGTCGATGGCATCAGGCCCCGTTACTACAAGACCGCGCAGGGCCGCGAGGATGCCCTGCTGATGTCGAGGAGGTTATAGCTTGGCGTTCAATGTGCTGGAAACAGAGTGGTGGAATCTGGCCGTGCCCCCCGAGTGGTGGGCGGAGTCGGAGGAGGAGAGTATTCTCATCGGTGATCACGATGGCGTCGGCTGCATCGAGATCTCCACGCTGCACAAGGAACAGGGCGAGTTCAGCCGCGAGGAGGTCGCGCAAATTGCCCGCGACGAGGCCGAGCATGCCCTGCAGTGGGAGTCTCTGAGCCTCGGGGATTTTCGTGGCGTCCGCTCCAGTTACCAGCAGGAGGGCGTGGCGATTCGTGAGTGGTATGTTGCCAACGGCCCCATGCTGCTATTCATTACCTACAGCTGTGAGGATGAAAACCGCGGCATGGACGATGCCGCGGTGGACGAGATCCTGGATACCCTGATGCTGTCCTAGCTGATAGTGCCGGTGACCCGCACCCGCTTGGAACCCTTGACCGGCTTTTCCTTCATTGCATCCATGCGCGCCTGGATACGGGTATCGATGATGTTCTTCACGGCGATAATCAGGCCGGTAAAGATAAAGGCCCCCGGGGGAAGAATCGCCAGCAGGAAGGGCTGGTAGTCCTCGATCACCACTATTTTCCAGCTCTCGGCCGCCGGGCCGAACAGCAAATCCATGTCCGCCAGCAGGGCGCCGGTGCCCGCCAGTTCCCGCAGGCCCCCCAGCAACACCAGTACCGCGGCGAAACCCAGGCCCATGATCAGGCCGTCGTACACCGCCGGCAGCAGGCTGTTCTTGCAGGCAAAAGCCTCGGCGCGGCCCAGGATCACGCAGTTGGTGGTGATCAGGGGCAGGAAGATGCCCAGTATCTGGTACAGCTCGTAGGCATAGGCCTGCATCAGCAGCTCGATACAGGTTACCGCGGAGGCGATAATCATCACGAAGGCGGGCAGGCGCACCGCATCGGAAACGATATTGCGGATCAGGGAAACCGCGGTATTGGAGGTGACCAGTACCAGGCAGGTGGCCAGTGACAGGCCAATGGCATTGACCACGGACCCGGTGACGGCCAGCAGCGGACACAGCCCCAGCAGCTGGACGATGGCCGGATTGTTTTTCCACAGGCCGTTGAGTGAAAGTTCCCGGTAGCTGACATCCGCCATGACTATGCTCCTCCCTCGGTGGCCTGGTCCGCGCTGCCATAGAGCGCCTGGTGGTTTTCCCGGGCATATTGCAGCGCCCTGTGGGTGGCGCTTACCACGGCTCTCGGGGTAATTGTCGCACCGGTAAAGGCGTCGAATACGCCGCCGTCCTTTTTCACCGCCCAGCCCTCGGCGCCCGGATTTTGCAGTGAGCGGCCATCGAATCCGAGTACCCAGTCACTCTTTGCCAGGTCTACCCTGTCGCCCAGGCCCGGAGTTTCCTTGTGGGTCAGCACGCGCACGCCGGCCACGCTGCCATCGGCGTTTACCCCCACAATCAGCTGGATGTCGCCGCTGTAACCGTCACGGGCGGTAACCGGAATGATGGCGGCGATGATTTCTCCCGCGGATTTTGCCAGGTAGACCCGTTTGCTCTCGCGCAGCCCCAGCCCGGCTGTTGCCGGGCCAACATCCAGGGTGTCGTCGAGCATGGAATTGTCGTGCCTGGCGCGGGGAATGATTTGCAACAGCGCTTTTTCCTCCGCCTTGCGAATTTCGCTGGCGATGCGTTCCTTGGTCAACAGGTAGCTGCCCGCCAGCAGCAGTCCAGTGGCCACGGCAAACAGGGCCAGCAGCAGCGAGTTGCGGGTAATGGATTTGCCCAGCATCAGCCGTCACCCCGGTTTCTGGCATGGCCATAGGTGCGCGGCTGGGTGTACTGGTCGATAAACGGTGCCGCGAGGTTCATGATCAGGACTGCGAAGGCGACCGCATCCGGGTAGTTGCCGAAGGCCCGGATCAGGTAAACCAGCACCCCGATCAGCGCTCCGAATACCAGCCGGCCGCGATTAGAGACCGCGGAACTGACCGGGTCGGTGATGATGAAAAACGCGCCGAACATGGTGGCGCCGCTCAGCAGGTGAAACAGCGGCGAGCCGCCACTGTTGCTGCTGCCGCCATCATAGAACAGGGCTGACATCAGGGTCAGGGCGGCCAGCATGGCAACCGGCGCGTGCCAGGTGTAAATGCGCTGGTACAGCAACCACAGCCCGCCCGCCAGGAAAGCCAGGTTGACCCACTCCCAGCCCAGCCCCGCCCAGCGGCCGAACTGTACGTTCTGCTGCCACAGGTCTTCCATCAGCAGGCTGTTGTTTTGCTTGAGCACGTCCAGCGGCGTCGCCATGGTAACGCCGTCATAGTTCGCCGGCGAAAAACAGGCCTGCAGCGCCTCTATCAGCCCTGGCAATTCACCCGCGCCCCGCGGCGGCGCCCAGCTGGTCATTTGCACCGGGAAGGAGATGAGCAGTACCACGTAGCCCACCATGGCGGGATTGAAGGGGTTGTAACCCATCCCGCCGTAGAGGTGCTTCGCCAGCAGGATGGCAGCAGCGATACCCACCGCGATCAGCCACCAGGGCGAGTAGGGGGGCAGGGCGATACCGAGCAATACCGCCGTCACCAGGGCGCTGCAGTCACCGAGATAGAATCCCAGCGGCCGTTTACGCAGGCTCAGCGCCAGGGCTTCGAAAGCCACGGCGAGTATGGTGGCCCAGACGATATTAACCAGTACGCCGAAGCCGAAGTAGTGGGTAAGGACAATCACCCCGGGCACCGTGGCCAGCAGTACATTCTGCATGACCCGGCTGGTGGTCATGGGACCGTGGGCGTGGGGCGATGTGATACGCAGCAATGCCACCTCAGGAGGCCTCCGTGTCAGCCAGGGTAGAGCGGGCTTCGGCGACCTTGTCCCGCAGGCGTTCGATAGTGGATTCCAGGGCAGTGATGATTTTTTCCTCGTCTCCGGCGGCGCGGCTCTGTTCCAGTCTTGCTTCGGACTTGGCCAGCCGTGCTTCCAGTTTGGCCAGGTTGTCCCTGGCTTTCTGTTCGGGGCTCTTCTCCGCTTCGGCGGCCCGGGCCGCCATTGCCCGCTGGATCGCCGCCTGGGCGGCATCGTTACCGGCTTCCGCCGCCGGTTCAGCGGGGGCGTTGGCCTGCCGGTATTCAGCCAGGGCTCTTTCCGCCGCCTCGAGTTTGGCCCGGGTCTTGTCGACCCCGGTTTGCAGGGCATCGACCAGGTCTGATCCCTGTTCCCTGGCGGCGGCGAGTTTGCTTTCTGCCGTGTCCAGGCGCTTGCGGGTAGTCGCTACCGCCTTTTCCAGCTTTTCCTGCTCGCTTTCACTGGCAGCGCCGGCGGCCTGAGCGGCTTTTTTTGCCCGGGCCCGTTCGATGGCAGCCTGGATGGGGTCCTCGCCGGCCTCTCCCTGCTCGGCGGCCAGTCGGGCTTTTTCTTCTGCGGCTTTCTTGCGTGCGGCGCGGCGTGCTTCTTTCTCCGCCACTTCCCGTTCCAGTCTGGCCTGGCGGGCCTCGAAACGGATGCGCGAGTGTTCCGACTTTTCGGCGTCCCGGCGCATTTGCACGACTTCCGCCTTGGCGGCCCGGTAGTATTGCACCAGCGGAATATTGCTGGGACAGACGTAGGAGCAGGCACCGCACTCGATGCAATCGAACAGGTTGTGCTGCTCGGCTTTCTCGAATTCCTTGCCCTGGGCAAACCAGTACAGCTGCTGCGGCAGCAGGCTGGCGGGGCACGCCTCGGCGCACATACCGCAGCGAATACAGGCCTGGGCCGGTGGCGGTGTTGGCAGCTCGGTCTCGCTGGGCGCCAGCACGCAGTTGGTGGTTTTGACAATGGGCACGCCCGGGTCGGGCACGGTAAAGCCCATCATCGGGCCGCCCATGATCAGGCGCCTGTTGCTGGCCGGTTGGTATCCGGCCTGCTGCAGCAGGTAGCTCATGGACGTGCCCAGCAGTACCTCGTAGTTGCGCGGTTCGCGTACGCTCTCGCCGGTTACCGTGGTGATGCGCGAGATCAGCGGCCGACCGTCGATTATGGCATCGCGAATGGCCACCGCGGAGCCAACGTTCTGGCAGACGATACCGATATCGGCGGGCAGGCCGCCGCTCGGTACCTGCTTGCCGGTGAGGATCTCGATCAGCTGTTTCTCGCCACCGGAGGGATACTTGGTGGGAAACACCACGACCTGTATGTCCGTGTCCTCGACCGCGGCCTGCAGGGCGGCGATGGCCTCGGGCTTGTTGTCCTCAACGCCAATCAGGGTTTCCTTTGGCTGCACGATGTGGGTGAGGATCCGGGTGCCCTCTATGATGCGCGCAGCCCGCTCCCGCATAAGCACGTCGTCGGCGGTGATATAGGGCTCACACTCGGTACCATTGATGATGAGCGTATCGATGGTCGCTTCCGGTTTGACCGCCAGTTTCACCGCGGTTGGGAAGCCGGCCCCGCCCATGCCGGCGATTCCCGCATTGCGGATCCTGGCCAGGAGTTCGCTGCGCTCGACCTGGCGATAGTCGGCAAGGCCGCTGTGTTCGATCCACTCGTCCTTGCCGTCACTGGCCAGCACGATACAGCGCGCGGTCAGGCCCGAAGGGTGGGCGATCTGCCGGTCCTCGATGGCGCTGATGGTGCCAGAGGTGGGGGCATGAATGGGGACGCTGACGAAACCGGCCGGCTCCGCGATCGGCTCGCCTTTTAGCACCCGTTGTCCCGGTGTCACCAGCGGTACCGCCGGGGCGCCGATGTGCTGGGACAGCGGCAGGACAAGCTCTTCCGGGATGCCTGCCGGCGTGATGCGAGCCCCGACCGACTGGTGCTTGTTTTCCGGCGGATGGATGCCACCGTGAAAATCGAAAATCTTCCTCATGCCGCTTCCTCCGCCGGGGCGGCATCGGTGGCGATGATGTCAACCCGGCGGCTGCCCGGCTCGGGCAGGTCCCAGGTCCAGTTTTGCAGTGATTCTTCCTCGGCTCTCATCTCGATGCAGTCGACCGGGCAGGGTTCAACACACAAATCGCAGCCGGTGCATTCACTGACGATGACGGTGTGCATATGCTTGGCGGCGCCGAGAATAGCGTCAACCGGACAGGCCTGGATGCACTTGGTACAGCCGATGCATTCTGCCTCACGGATGAAGGCAACTTTTTTAACGTCTTCTTCGCCGTGCTCCTCGTCCAGCGGGATCGCTTCCATGTCCAGCAAATCGGCCAGCGCCTGCACGCCGGCCTGTCCCCCGGGGGGGCACTTGTTGATGGCTTCCCCCGCCGCTATGGCCTCGGCGTAGGGCCGGCAGCCGGGATGGCCGCACTGGCCGCACTGGGTTTGCGGCAGGATCTCGTTGATCTGGTCGACAATCGGGTTGCCTTCGGTCTTGAAACGTTCTGCCGCATAACCCAGCAGGGCGCCAAATACCGCGCCGAGGCCAACCAGGGCAATCAGGGCGGCCAGCAGGGGTTGTTGGGCGATAAATTCGTACATGGCGGCTTACACCAGTCCGGCAAAGCCGAGGAAGGCCAGCGACATCAGGCCCGCGGTGATCATGCCGATAGCGGCGCCCTGGAATGGCGCGGGTACATCGGCCACCGCGAGTCGTTCGCGCATGGCCGCGAACAGCACCAGTACCAGCGAAAAGCCTACGGCAGCACCGAACCCGTAGAACAGCGACTGCATGAAGCTGTGCTCCTTGTTGATGTTCAGCAGGGCCACACCCAGCACCGCACAGTTGGTGGTAATTAGCGGCAGGTAGACTCCCAGGACCCGGTGCAGCAGGGGGCTGGACTTGCGCACTACCATCTCGGTGAACTGGACCACCACCGCGATGACCAGGATAAAGGAAATGGTCTTGAGGTACTCCAGGCCCAGGGGCTGCAGCAGGAAGTGATAGGTGAGGTTGCTGCAGGCCGAGGCCAGGGTCAGGACGAAGGTGGTGGCCATCGACATGCCCATGGCCGTCTCCAGTTTATTGGACACACCCATGAACGGGCACAGTCCGAGGAACTGCACCAGCACGAAATTGTTGACCAGGATCGCCCCGATTAACAGGATTGAATAGTCTGCCAGCATGGTGAACTCTGTTACTGCAACACCCCTGGGTGAGAAAATTTGCTACAGCCGCCAGTTTAACGCGTTGGCCGGCTATAGATCAGTAGATACCACAAACTAATGGGTGTTAGTCTAGCGGCATTTACTTGACCTGCATACCCGGTTTGGCACCGTCGTGGGGCTGCAGCAGGTAGATGTCCTTGCCGCCGGGGCCGGCGGCAAGCACCATACCCTCGGAAACGCCAAAGCGCATCTTGCGCGGTGCCAGATTGGCCACCACCACCGTGTGCATGCCCACCAGCTGCTCCGGCTGGTAGGCGGACTTGATGCCGGCGAAGACCTGGCGACTGCCCAGGTCGCCCAGGTCCAGGGTCAGCTGCAGCAGCTTGTCGGCGCCCTCGACGTGGTCCGCGGCGGTGATCAGGCCAACGCGCAGGTCGACTTTGGCGAAATCCTCGAAATCGATAGTATCGCTGGCTGTGTCGGCCTTGGCAGGCTTGGCTGCGGGTTTCGCCGCTGGTTCCTTGCTGTCGTCTGCGGCCGGTTTGCCTGCCGTCAGCATCGCCTCCACCTGCTTGGGGTCAATGCGCTGGATCAGCGGCTTGAATCGGGCCAACCGGTGATTGAGCAGCGGCGCCTCCAGTGCGGTCCAGTCCAGTGAGGTATTGAGAAAGGCCTCGGATTTCTCCGCCATGGCCGGCAACACCGGCTTCAGGTAGGTCATCAGCACACGGAACAGGTTGACGCCCACGCTGCACACGGCGTGCACATCGGCTTCCCGGCCTTCTTCCTTCGCCAGCACCCAGGGTTTTTTGCCATCGATGTACTGGTTGGCCTTGTCGGCAAGGGCAATCACCTCGCGGATGGCCTTGTTGAACTCGCGCCGCTCATACAGGGTCGCGATGGCCTCGCCGGCGTCGATAAATTCCGCCAGCAGGGCGGGCTCAGCGCATTCAGCTGTCAGGGTGTTGTCGAAGCCTTTGCGCAGGAAACCGGCGCAGCGACTGGCGATGTTGACGACCTTGCCCACCACGTCGGAATTGACCCGCTGGATGAAATCCTCGAGATTCAGGTCGATATCGTCCACTGAATCACCCAGCTTGGCGGCGAAGTAGTAGCGCAGGTACTCGGCATCGAGGTGAGCCAGGTAGGTGCTGGCGTTAATGAACGTGCCGCGGCTCTTGGACATCTTGGTGCCATTTACGGTGAGGAAGCCGTGGGCAAAGATGGCCGTGGGCGTGCGCAGGCCGGCGGAGTGCAGCATGGCCGGCCAGAACAGGCCGTGGAAGTTGATAATGTCCTTGCCGATAAAGTGGTACAGCTCGGTGTCGCCGCCCGGTTGCAGGTAGCTGTCGAAGTCGTGGCCGGTGCGCTGGCAATAATTGTCAAAGCTGGCAATGTAACCGATGGGGGCGTCCAGCCAGACATAAAAGTACTTGCCGGGCTCGCCCGGAATCTCGAAGCCGAAATAGGGCGCGTCGCGACTGATGTCCCACTCCTGCAAGCCGGCGTCGGTCCACTCCCTGAGCTTGTTGGCCACCTGGGGCTGCAGTGTGTCCGAATCCAGCCAGGCCTTGAGCATGGCCTCGAACTCCGGCAGCTTGAAGAAAAAGTGGGTGGATTCGCGCTCTACCGGTGTGGCGCCGGAAATTGCTGAAACCGGGTCAATCAGGTCCGCGGGGCTGTAGGTGGCGCCGCAGGCCTCACAGTTGTCACCGTACTGGTCAGAGGTCTTGCATCGCGGGCAGGTGCCCTTGATAAACCGGTCGGCGAGGAACAGTTCCCGTTCCGGATCGAAGGCCTGGGTGATTTCACGGGAGGCAATGTGGCTGTTGGCCTTCAGTCGCTGGTAAATCTCCTCGCTCCACTTGTGGTTTTCCGGCGAGTGGGTGCTGTAGTAGTTGGCAAAGTCAATCAGGAAGCCGTCGCTGTCGCGGATATGCTGCTCGCGCATATTGTCGATGTGTTGCTCCGGGCTGATGCCGAGTTTTTCTGCCGCCAGCATGATGGCGGTGCCGTGGGCGTCATCGGCGCAGACGTACAGGCAGTCGTGGCCGCGGGATTTCTGGAAGCGAACCCAGATGTCGGTCTGCACCTGCTCCAGCATGTGCCCCAGGTGCAGGGGGCCGTTGGCGTAGGGAAGGGCGCTGGTTACCAGAATTTTGCGTGCTGCGTGAGCGGCCATAGATCAGCTGTGTCCGAGTGGGTAAAAATGGGGCGCTACTATAGCGGTTTTACCCCCGCTTTTCATTACTTTGCCGCGGCTGTGGCGCAGCACCGCGGCCCCGCTGGACAAGGGCGGTGAACGCAGGGCGCAGAACCCGCCCCGGTAGTGGCCGCGGCCGCCTTCAGTCCGTATACTAGCGGCCTCAGTAGCGGGCCGCCGCCCCCGGCTTTGGCCCACAGATTCGACGCGAAATCCCATGAATGAAATCAAGCATATAATCGCCATTGCCTCGGGCAAGGGCGGAGTCGGCAAATCCACGACGGCGGTCAACCTGGCGCTGGCGCTACAGGCCCGCGGCGCCGCGGTGGGGCTCCTCGATGCCGATATTTACGGACCCAGCCAGCAGTTGATGCTGGGCGTGGCGGAGGGCGAGCGGCCGGAGCAACAGGGCGGGCAGTACCTGTTGCCGATCAAGGCCCTGGGCCTCAAGACCATGTCCATGGGCTACCTGGTGACCGAAAAGACCCCCATGGTCTGGCGCGGCCCCATGGCCGGCGGTGCGCTGGCGCAGATGCTGGAGCAGACTCTCTGGGGGCCGCTGGACTACCTGATCATCGATATGCCGCCGGGGACCGGCGATGTGCAGCTGACTCTGTCCCAGAAAGCCTCGCTTGCCGGCGCGGTGATTGTGACCACTCCCCAGGATATCGCCCTGCTGGACGCCCAGAAGGGCATAGAGATGTTCCGCAAGGTAGATGTGCCGATTCTCGGCGTGGTAGAGAATATGGCGTTGCACCGCTGCAGCAATTGCGGTCATGAAGAGCACATTTTTGGCGAGCAGGGCGGCGAGCGTATTGCCGCTGAATACGGTGTGCCGCTGCTGGCCAGCCTGCCCCTGGACCGGCGCATCCGGGAACAGACCGACGCCGGCAGTCCGACGGTGATTGCCGACCCGGAGTCGCCGGTCACTGCCCTGTACCTGCAGATGGCCGACCGTTTGATGGCGGCACTGGATGCGGCGGGAGGCGATGCCGTGCGGCATTTCCCCGAAATCAAGATTTCAGACGACTGAATGGAAACCAATACGTGAGTATCAAAGCAGACAAGTGGATCCGCCGTATGGCGCAGGAGCACGGCATGATAGAGCCCTATGAGGCCGGCCAGGTACGTACTGGTGAGACGGGGGACAGGCTGATTTCCTTCGGCACTTCCAGCTACGGCTACGACGTGCGCTGCTCTGACGAATTCAAGGTGTTTACCAATATCAATTCCGCCACCGTTGACCCCAAGGGCTTTGACGAGGGCAGTTTTGTCGATGTGAAAAGTGATGTCTGCGTCATTCCTCCCAACTCCTTTGCCCTTGCCCGCACGGTGGAGTTCTTCCGCATTCCGCGCAACGTCTTGACTATCTGCCTGGGGAAGTCGACCTACGCCCGCTGCGGCATCATCGTCAATGTGACCCCGCTGGAGCCGGAGTGGGAAGGGCACGTCACGCTGGAATTTTCCAACACCACTACCCTGCCGGCGAAAATTTACGCCAACGAGGGTGTGGCGCAGATGCTGTTCTTCGAGTCTGACGAAGTGTGCGAGGTCAGCTACAAGGACCGTGGCGGTAAATACCAGGGCCAGACCGGGGTTACCCTCCCCAAGGCCTGAGTCCCCGCGGCTCAGTCGGCCTTGTCGCCCACGCTGGCGCTGGTGAGTATGGCCTCCACGGGCTTGCCATCTTCCACGTGGACGGTTTTCACCATGAGGTAGTCCAGTGCAGGTGCCACCCAGGTGTCTGACTTGCGATCGGGGTCGTCGTGGAGACGCTCGAAGTGCAGGGTCTCCAGCTTGCCCACGGGGGTGTCCAGGGTCTCTTCCCCCACGTACTGCAGCTGGTAGTCCTTGACGCGCTTGCCGTCGGCAACGGTCATGAAAATATCTTCTCTTGGCGTGGGATCATTGAGCAGGAACAGGCGCACCTGCTCCTGCTGGCTCATCCGGTCCAGGGTGCCCTCTTCGTAGGGCAGGTCGTACCACTGGTCCTTGTACAGGCTGCGGAGCGTCTCGCTACCCGGGGTGAAGTGTACCTCGCGGCGGCGATTGATCAGGCCGGTACCCTGGTACACGTAGGACTTGGGAATAATGGTTGCGCCGTCAACCGAGAACACACTCATCTCGTGAAAGCCCACTACCATGATCTTGCCGCCATTGGTGAGGGTGTAGCTGCCGTCGCCGTTTTCTTCCAGTTTGCGATTGAGGGTGAGCGCGAGGCCCCGGGCAGTGGTCTTGTACTGGGCGGAGTAAGGTTGCAGTTTTTTCTGCTCCCCGGCGAGGGCAGCCGGGGATGACATGGCGAGCAGTGTCGCCAGGGCCGCCACAGGCAGGGCTTGATTAATCAATGCCCGGTACATAGTCGATGCCCGAGGCAGGTATGCGTTTACCATCCAGTGTTGCTCCCTGTTCATCGAGTTGCAGTCGGTGCTGCAACTGCCATTTTGCGGCAATAGGGTAAATGACATGCTCCTGCACAATTACTCTTGCTGCCAGTGCTTCCGGCGTGTCGCCGGGGTTTATTGGGACTCTTGCCTGTATGACCGGCGGACCACCATCAAGTTCGGGAGTCACGAAGTGCACGGTGACGCCGGCTTCGCTGTCGCCCGCGGCAAGCGCCCGCCGGTGGGTGTCCAGTCCCGGGTATTTTGGCAGCAGGGATGGATGAATGTTCAATAATTTCCCGGTAAAAGGTGTAATAAATACCGGTGTCAGTATCCGCATGAAGCCCGCGAGGATCACCAGGTCCGGCTCCACTGGCTGCAGTTTGGCCACCAGTGCGGCATCGAAAGCCTCGCGGCTGGGGAACTCGCGGTGATTCACGCAGGCTGTGGGAATACCCGCGGCGGCGGCGCGCGCCAGGCCCGCCGCATCCGGGTTGTTGCTGAGTACCAGGGCGATCGAGGCGTCCAGGTCCCCGGATTCGCAGGCATCGATAAACGCCTGCAGGTTGGAACCGCGCCCGGAAATCAGTATGGCAATGCGGGCTTTGCCGGAAGTGTTCACGGCGTGAGCTCTACCTCGTTGGTGCCGGCGGTAATCACCCCGATTTGCCAGGCCCTATGACCGGACTGTTGCAGCAGGTCGATGGTGGCCATGGCATCTTCGGCGGCCACACAAACGACCATGCCGACCCCGCAGTTGAAGGTGCGATACATTTCGCGGGTTGCCACGTTGCCCTGTGCCTGCAGCCACTGGAATACCTCGGGCCATTGCCAGCTGGCGGTATCAATGCGGGCATTACAGTCGTCCGGTAAAACCCGGGGAAGGTTTTCCAGCAGACCGCCCCCGGTAATGTGGGACAGGGCCTTCACCTCCACTGCGGCAAAGAGTTGCAGCAGGGCCTGGACGTAAATCGTGGTGGGGGCCAGCAGCGCTTCCCCCAGGGTGGTGTCCGCCAGCGGCTGGCCGAGATCGGCGCCGCTGACCTCGATGATCTTGCGAACCAGGGAGTAGCCATTGGAGTGCGCACCGCTGCTGCCAATGCCAATCAGTGCATCGCCCTCGCCAACCTTGCTGCCATCGATAATGGCGGATTTTTCCACCACCCCGACGCAGAAGCCGGCCAGGTCGTAGTCCTCGCCCTCGTACATGCCCGGCATTTCGGCGGTCTCACCGCCGACCAGCGCGCAGCCGGCCAGTTCACAGCCGCGACCGATACCCTCGACCACATCGGCGGCGGTGTCCACGTTGAGGGCGCCGGTGGCGTAATAGTCGAGGAAAAACAGCGGCTCGGCGCCCGCTACCACCAGGTCGTTGACACACATGGCCACCAGGTCGATGCCAATCGTGTTGTGGATGCCGAGGTCCATGGCCAGGCGCAGCTTGGTGCCTACCCCGTCGGTGCCGGAAACCAGGATCGGTTCCCTGTAGCCCGCCGGTATTTCACACAGGGCGCCAAAGCCTCCCAGCCCGCCCAGCACTTCCGGCCTGGCCGTCTTGCGCGACACGCCCTTGATGCGTTCTACCAGGGCATTGCCTGCATCGATGTTGACCCCAGCGTCCTGGTAGCTGAGGGAGGGCTGCTTGCTGTCACTGCTCATGGTGTCGGGCGATCCGTGGAGTTAGGGAGGGGCGCCATTTTAGTACGACTCGGCCTGGGGCGCACCTGTCATAATGCTGAAATTGGATCGCGCTGCACCTGTCCGGAAAGGAAAGGGCTGCTACAATGCGGCGTTCTCGGGTTTATTCAGGATTCCAGCGTGTCCAAGTCCATCCAGTGGCTGTTTATGGCCCTGACCCTATTTGCCGGGGCGGCCGCGGCAGAGGTGGTCAGGAACCTGCACTCTGCCCAGGTGCCGGTCAGCAACCAGAGCAGCAGCGCCCTGGCCAGTGCCTCCCGGGACGCCCTGGCTGAGGTCCTGGTCAAGGTCTCCGGCAGTGAAGAGGTGTTACAGCACCCTGATATCGTCACCGCGTTGGCGGAGGCGCGCAGTCATGTGCAGCAATACGCCTACGTCCGCAATGACCGGGACAGCGATGAGCTGAGCGCCCGGTTTGAATTTGATGACTCCTACATCAATCGTTTGCTGACCAATGCCCGGCTGCCGCTGTGGACGGCCAACCGGCCCCGGGTGCTGGTCTGGATGGCGGTGGAGATGGAAGGGGCCCGCCAGTTGGTGAGCTTTGCCGATACCCCGGAACTGGCTGCCCAGCTGGTGACCGCGTTCGAGCGCAGGGGGGTGCCGCTGCAACTGCCGCTGTTCGACCTGGCGGATGCGACGGCGATCAGCGTGGACGATGTCTGGGAGCAGCGTGGCCCGGTGGTCCAGTCTGCATCGGCGCGCTACCGCGCGGAACATCTGCTGGTAGGCAGGGCGGTGGTGTTATCCAGCGGCCAGTGGACGGGTGACTGGAGTTATTTCTTCGGTATTCATCGCCTGGACCGCGGCAGCCAGACGCCCGCCGCGGCGGGCTTTATACGCGACGGTGTGGCCCTGGCCGCCGAGGAGATGGCATCCCGGTATGCGGTGGCGCCGACCGGGGCGGCGGACGACAGGGTGCGCATGGTGGTCAGTGGCGTGGTGAGCTTCAGTGATTACACCGCTATAGTGAACTGGCTGGAAAGCCTGGAGCTGATCGAGCACGCCAACGTCGAGTCCATCAATGGTGAGCGGGTCGAATTCGGCCTGGATACCGCCGCTGACGCCGCCCAGCTTGCCACCATTATCGAACTCAACAAGCGCCTGCAGCGCGAGGGCGACCTGCCCGGGCAACTGGTTTACCAGTGGACCAACTAGACCCCTCGGAACGCATGGACATGTACCGCTGGCCGGTGGCCCTGGCGGTCGCCCTGTTACTGGGTGTGGCGCTGTACCTGTTACAGCCCATTCTCTCGCCTTTCGTGCTGGGCGGCCTTATCGCCTATCTGGGTGATCCGCTGGTGGACCGGCTGGAAGCAAAGGGGGTGGGGCGTACCCTGGCAGTGGCGATTGTGTTTTTGCTGTTCACCGCGATTGTCGCTGTCGCCCTGGTGTTTGCGCTGCCGATGTTACTGATCCAGCTGGACGCGCTGGTCGGCAAGATTCCGCAAATCTATAACTGGTTTATCGGCGAGGCGGTGCCCTGGCTACAGCAGCGCCTGGACCTGCCGGCGAAAACCCTGCCGCGGGTGGACTGGACGGGACAGCTGGCAGACAACTGGCAGTCGGTGGGCAAATTCACCGCCCAGTCATTGAAGAAAATTAGCGGCTCTGGCGCCAGTATGCTGTTGGGGCTGGCCAATCTTGCCCTGGTGCCGGTGGTTGCGTTTTATCTCATGCGCGACTGGGACCGGCTGATGAAAAAGACCCTGGCGCTGTTCCCGCTGGCCTGGCAGGAAAAGACCGTGGAACTGGCGGCGGAAGCGGACGAGGTGGTCGGTGCCTTCCTGCGCGGCCAGTTCCTGGTGATGTGTGCACTGGGGGCGATGTACTCGGCGGGCCTGTGGCTGGTGGGCCTGCAGCTGGCCATGCTGCTGGGGGTGATTGCCGGGCTTGCCAGTATCGTCCCCTACCTGGGCTTTATCGTCGGTATTGTCGCCTCGCTGATCGCTGCCTGGATCCAGTTCGGCGACTGGACCATGCTGCTCTGGGTGGGCCTGGTGTTTGCCGTTGGCCAGGCAGTGGAAAGCATGCTGCTGACCCCGATACTGGTGGGTGACCGTATCGGCCTGCACCCGGTGGCGGTGATCTTCGCGCTGATGGCCGGGGGCCAGGTTGCGGGGTTTGTGGGGGTGGTGCTGGCGCTGCCGGCCGCCGCCGTGATCATGGTTTTCCTGCGCCATGCCATGCACCACTACCGTTCCAGCGACCTGTATGGGGGGGACTAGCATGGCCCAATCCGGCCGCCAACTGCCGCTGCTGGTGCAGTTGCGGGACGATGCCACCCTGGACAATTTCCTCGCCGCCGACACCTCGGCCGCGCTGCTCGAAGCCGTGCGCGAGATGAGCGCGGGACAGGGTGAAGCGATGGTGTTCATTCATGGCGCCCAGGGCAGCGGCAAGTCCCACCTGCTGCAGGGGGCCTGCCATCTGGCCGGTGACAACGCCCTGTACCTGCCACTGCGGGAACTGTCGGTCTACCCCCCGGAAGAGGTGCTGTCGGGCGTGGAAACCCTGGGGCTTGTGGCGCTTGACGACCTGGATGTGGTGATGGGGCAGCAGGCCTGGGAGCACGCGCTGTTCGGCCTCTACAACCGGGCCCGGGAGTGGGGCTGCCGCCTGTTGATTGCCGCCGATGCCGCGCCCCGGGTCCTGGGTGTGGAGCTGGCGGACCTGCGCTCGCGGCTCAGCTGGGGTGTGGTTTACCAGCTGCTATCCGCCGATGACGAGCAAAAGCGGGCGATTTTGCAGTATCGCGCCTCCCGCCGGGGACTGAACCTGGGCGACGATGTCGCCGGCTTTATCGTCACCCGCGCGCCGCGGGACCTGAGCCAGCTGCTCGACCTGCTGGACCAGCTGGACCGGGCGTCCCTGGCCCGCAAACGGGCACTTTCCATTCCCTTTGTGAAGCAGGTACTGGGCTGGTAAGCAGTGTGCCCGCCAGGGGCCACCCAGAGGGCCATGTGGCAGCAACCGCGCGCTCAGGGTAGTCAGGCTGTGAGCCCGGTCACAGTCTTAACCGAGGATTCTGCTTTCGCGGTTGTTACCGGCCCTGCAGTTACCGTATTCTTGCGCGATAACAGGGGTGATAGGGGCAGTCATGCAAAATCGGCGTAAAACGGTAGTCATCAATCGAAAATTCCAGCATCACTATGCCATTGTGCTGGTGGCGATGACAGTGCTGGTGGCAAACCTGATTCTGATTGCCGGCATGTTGATGCCCGGGGACCTGGCCCTGCAGCTATCCTCCTCTTCTGCGCTGCTCATAGGGCTGGTGGAGTTGCTGCTGGTGTGTGGCGTCTGGTACCTGAGCCTGCGCTCAACCCACCGTATCGCCGGCCCCATTTTTGTGTTTTCCAGGCAACTGCGCGCCTTTGGCGCCGGCGACCTGACCGTACGCATAAGCCTGCGCGACAAGGATATGTTCCAGGACGAAGCCGCGGAGATTAATGGCGGCCTGGAGCAGTTGTGCACCACGGTGGCGGAGGTGAAGACCCTGGCGGAGGAAGCGCGGGCTGCCCAGGCGGCCGGTGGTGACGTGAAGGCCTCGCTGGACAGGTTGCTGGCGGTCACGGGGCAGCTGAAGACGGAGGCGAATTCATGAGTATGAAACCTGAATCTGGACGCCTGCCCGCAACTGGTCCTGCCTCCGGGCAGAGCGGTTTTACCGTGATCGAGCTGATGATCGTGGTCACCATTGTCAGCATTCTGGCGGTGATCGCTATGCCCGCCTACGTGGAATACGCCACCCGCTCCAAGGTCTCGGAGGCGATGGGGTTTATGGGGGAGGCGAAGACCTCGGTCAGCGAGTACTTTTATACAAACGGTTACGAATGGCCTGATAGTAATGAAAAGGCCGGATTGCCCACAGCTGACGACTACGATGCCTATGACTATATTCTGAGGTTGGAAGTCTCCTCGTCGACTCCCCCCACGGGCGTTATCACGGTCACTCTGGATTTACCGAACACTCCGGCAGACGAAAAAAAGCTGCAACTGGTGCCCAGTACCTCCACGGGCGAGATTGTATGGGTCTGTAAACCTGCCGACACAGACGGCGTCGAGAACAAATACGCTCCCGCCA
Organism: Seongchinamella sediminis; assembly: GCF_003457605.1. Taxonomy (GTDB): domain Bacteria; phylum Pseudomonadota; class Gammaproteobacteria; order Pseudomonadales; family Halieaceae; genus Halioglobus; species Halioglobus sediminis. Next base: position 132,006 of record NZ_QRAN01000011.1, on the reverse strand, counting down.
ACTGCCGTATCTAGGCGAACCACTGTCGGCGCCCATCCCCGGGCGCCGACAACCTTAAGCCAGGCGAAGCCAAACGCCTCCGTTATTTCATCTTCTGTTTGTCAGTGTCCCGGGGCCAGCGGGTCGAGAACAGTTCGGGATTGAGCTGCAGGTTGCGGGCGACGAAGCTGTAGGTCAGGGTAATTTCCTCACCCTGCGCGGAGGCAGTGAGGACCTGCTGGGTCGGCGTCCACGACGCCTGGTCTATCCACAGCTGGGCCTTGCCCATCACCGCCCGGGTCTTTTCCTCCTCCGGGGTCAACTCCAGCCCCAGAGTGCGGCTGTCGGCGATGTCCCGCTCACCCAGGGAGGTCAGCAGGTAACCGTCCTTGAGGTCCTTGCCGCTGTCGGTGAAGCCCAGGCGGATGAACGGTTCCATGCGGTTCTTGTGGCGCGACAGGGAGTACTCTTCCACCCGCTTTTCCGCCGGGTAGTGAATGTACAGCGTTTTCTTCTCAACCAGGTAGGTGCGCTCCTTGGGGGCGTCGGCATCCAGCCGGATACGCCCCTTCCTGTCCATGAAAACAGTACCCTGTTCCCGGCTCAGTTCCTCGCCCCCGAGGTCGCGGCGGACAACTTCCACCCGGGCCATGACCGTCTCGAAGTCGTCGGCCTGGCGGTCCACCTGTTTCAGCGCGTCGTCCAGGTCCCAGCTGATTTTCGGGCCATCGGCCAATGCCGGTGCCGCCAGCAGGGCACAGGCGGCGATTGGCAGGCTGAGGTGCTTCAGTGTGCGTAACATGGGCAGCTCCCGTTGCGTGTTGTTGCTTGCAAGATTAGCGCAATTCGCTCGCCTGTGGCAGTCACTTGCGGCTGGAGGCCCGATATTGCCGTGCCGAACTGCCGATGGTCTGGCGGAACAGGCGGGAAAAGTACAGCGGGTCCTCGTAGCCCACCCGGCGGGCGATTTCCCCGACGCCGAGTTCCGTGGTGTCGAGCAGGTGGCAGGCGTGTTCGATTTTCATGTTGAGGAAGTGGCGGATGGGTGAATAGCCGGTGAGTGCTTTGTAGCGACTGGAAAAGTGGTACTTGGACATGTTCGCCACCTGCGCCAGGGCATCCAGGGTCAGTGGCTGGTCGATGTGTTCGAGCATGTAAGCCTGCACATGTTCCAGTTCGAAGCCGGTCTGCAGCCTGCCGGCGTGGGCGCTCATTTCCAGGGAAATCTGGGTCAGCAGGTGGCGCAGCTGGTTGGCGGCATTGATAAAGGCCCGGGTGGAGTAGCCCGTGCGGCGGACTTCCAGCAGGCTGGTGAAGGCCCCGATCAGCAGCGGCGAGACCCCGGCGTCGGCCAGTGGTCGCCCCTCGCGGTAACCCAGGTACTGCATGAGGATGCCGGTGCTCGCGCCCTGGAAGTGCGCCCAGTACAGCGTCCAGGGCTCGATGGGGTCGGCCTGGTAGGCATGGGCCAGGCCCTGCGGCAGCAGCATGATATTGCCCGGTGCGACCTCGCCGGACCAGTCGCCGGCGCGCAGGATGCCGCCGCCGGCGGTGCAATATAACAGCAGGTTGTCATCGTGCCGCTCGCGCTGCATGCGGTGCCCGGCGGCGGCCGGGTAGTAGCCCATGGCGGTGGGGTAGCAGTCCTTGGTAAGCGGGTGACGCGCCAGTTTTTCCACCATAAACGCCGGGGTCAGGAAGCGTATGCCCTGCTCCGGCAGGGGCCACTGGGACGGTTTGCTCATGCTGCTGTGACGACCACTCTCGCTTTGTCTTTGTAGCAATATAGTCCATAAACTTAGCAATTTCGTCAATGTGCAGCAGTCTGGCCGGGTGCTACCTTAGGCGACTGTTTTTTGTCCAAACGCATGGTGATAACAATGACCCAGCAAGTCCCCCTGTTTATTAACGGCGAGTTTGTCCACAGCAAGTCCACTGAGAAGATGCCGGTGACCAACCCCGCCAACCAGCAACTGCTGGCCGAGGTCCCCTTTGCCACCCACGAGGAAGTTGAGGCCGCCGTCGCCTGCGCGAAAGAGACCTTCAAGACCTGGAAGGACACCCCGGTGATGGAGCGCTGTCGCCTGATGATGCGCTACACGCACCTGCTGAAAGAACACCACGACGAGCTGGGTGAGCTGCTGGCCCAGGACACCGGCAAGACCTTTGAGGACGCCAAGGGGGACGTGTGGCGCGGTATCGAAGTCGTCGAGCAGGCGGCCAACACCGGCTCCAACATGATGGGCGAAACGGTGGAAAACGTGGCCAGCGGCATTGACACCTACAGCTACCTGCAGCCGATCGGTGTGGTGGCGGGCATTACCCCGTTCAACTTCCCCGCCATGATCCCGCTGTGGATGTATCCCCTGGCGATCGCCTGCGGCAACACCTTCATTCTCAAGCCTTCCGAGCAGGACCCGCTGACCCCGGTGCGCCTGGTGGAGCTGTTTGTCGAGGCCGGCGCGCCGAAGGGCGTGCTGAACATGGTGCACGGCGGCGCCGAGCAGGTGGACCAGATCCTCAACCACCGGGACATCGCCGCGGTGTCATTCGTCGGCTCGTCACGCGTGGGTGAGCACATTTACCGGACCGGCACCGCCGCCGGCAAGCGCGTGCAGTGCATGATGGGCGCCAAGAACCACATGGTGGTGATGCCCGATGCCGACAAGAACGCCACCCTCAACGCCCTGGTGGGGGCCTCCGCCGGCGCCGCCGGCCAGCGCTGCATGGCGATTTCCGTGGCGGTGTTAGTGGGTGAGGCCAAGGATTGGGTCGAGGAACTGGCCGAGCGCATGGCCACAGCCCGGCCCGGCGCCTGGGATGACGCCGGTGCCGCCTACGGCCCGATCATTTCCAAAACCGCGCACCAGCGGGTGATCAGCCTGATTAACAAGGGCAAGGAGGAGGGCGCCACCTGCCTGCTGGACGGCAGCGATGTGGTGGTCGAGGGCCTGCCCGACGGTAACTGGGTCGGCTCCACCCTGTTTGCCGACGTGACCCCTGAAATGTCCATCTACAGGGAGGAGATATTCGGCCCGGTATTGTGCTGCATGGCGGTCGACACGCTGGACGAGGCCATCGAGCTGGTCAACAGGCTGGAGGTCGGCAACGGCACCTCTATCTTCACCCAGTCCGGCGGTGCGGCGCGCAAGTACCAGCACGAGATCCTGGTGGGTCAGGTGGGCATCAACATTCCCATCCCGGTACCCCTGCCGATGTTCTCCTTCACCGGCTGGCGCGGTTCCTTCCGTGGCGACCTGCACGCCTACGGCAAGCAGGCGGTGCGTTTCTACACCGAAACCAAGACCATTACCGCCAAGTGGACCCACGTGGAAGAGACCAGCAAGCAGCCAAATATGAGCATCAACCTGCGCTGATAAGTAAAAGGAGGGACTTTAACTCCCCCCTTCTGCCACAACAATAAGGAGGCACCGCGGTGGATTTTTCCCTCAGTGAAGACCAGAAGGCCTTTGTCGACAGCGCCCGCGCGTTCGCCGCGGGCGCCCTCGCGCCCAAGGCGGCAGAGTGGGACGAGGCGTCCTTCTTTCCCAAGGCGGTGCTCGCCCAGGCCGGTGAACTCGGCTTCATGGGCATGTACACACCGGAGTCCGCCGGTGGCCTGGATATGTCGCGACTGGATGCCAGCCTGATCGTGGAGGAACTGGCCAGGGGCTGTACCACCACCGCGGCCTTTCTTACCATCCACAATATGGCCACCAGCATGGTGGGAAAGTACTGCTCCCAGGCTGTTATCGACCAGTGGTGCCCGGAGCTGGTAATGGGTACCAGGCTGGCGTCTTACTGCCTGACCGAGCCCGGCGCCGGCTCCGACGCTGGCTCCCTGCGCACCAGCGCCCAGCGCGACGGCGACCATTACCTCGTCAATGGCTCCAAGGTGTTTATCTCCGGCGCCGGCGACACCGATGTGCTGGTGGTAATGCTGCGCACGGGCGGCGATGGCCCGCGGGGGATTTCCGCGTTGCTGGTCCCCGCCGATGCCGAGGGCATCAGCTACGGCAAGAAGGAGGACAAGATGGGCTGGAACGCCCAGCCCACTCGCATGGTCACCTTCGACAATGTGCGGGTGCCGGTGGCCAATCGCCTGGGCGAGGAGGGCCAGGGCTTCGCCATCGCCATGGAGGGGCTGGATGGCGGTCGTATCAATATCGCCACCTGTTCCATCGGTACCGCCCAGCAGGCGCTGGAGGAAGCGGTGGCCTATGTGCAGGAGCGCCGGCAGTTCGATACTGCGATTGCTGAATTCCAGGCAACCCAGTTCAAGCTGGCGGACATGCTGACTGAACTGGTCGCGGCCCGCCAGATGGTGCGGCTCGCCGCCAGCAAGCTGGACAACAGGGACAGCCAGGCGTCAACCTACTGCGCCATGGCCAAACGCTTCGCCACCGATGTCGGTTTTACTGTCTGTAACGATGCGCTGCAGCTGTTCGGTGGCTATGGCTATATCAAGGAGTACCCGATGGAGCGGCATGTGCGCGATACCCGTGTGCACCAGATCCTGGAGGGTACCAATGAAATCATGCGCGTCATTATTGCGCGCCGCCTGTTAATGGAAGGCGCCCTGGAGGTTATCAAATGAGCCTGAGCAACACTGAAAAACTGAAGGTCGAGGTAGTCGGCCACGTGGCGAGGATTACCATCGACAACCCGGCGGCCAATACCTGGGATGCCGAGAGCCTGCCCGGTCTCGCCGACCTGGTGGAAAAACTCAACGCCGACCGGAATATCTATGCGCTGGTGATTACCGGCGCCGGGGAAAAGTTCTTCTCCGCCGGCGCTGACCTGAAAATCTTCGCCGATGGCGACCCCGGGGCCGCCGGCGCAATGGCGGCCCACTTCGGCAAGGCCTTTGAAACCCTGGCGGACTTTCGCGGGGTATCCATTGCCGCGATCAATGGTTTCGCCATGGGCGGCGGCCTGGAAGTGGCCATGGCCTGCGATATCCGGATCGCCGAGGAACAGGCGCAAATGGCCCTGCCGGAAGCCCGGGTCGGCCTGCTGCCCTGCGCCGGCGGCACCCAGCGCCTGACCCAGCTGGTGGGGGAGGGATGGGCCAAGCGCATGATTCTGTGCGGTGAGCGGATCAGGGCCGCCAGGGCGGAACAGATTGGGCTGGTGGAAGAGGTGGTGCCGGGCGGTACGGCCCTGGAACACGCCATGGCCCTGGCCGAGCAGGTGGGCGAGCAGAGCCCGATCTCGGTGAGCGCCTGCAAGCGGCTGATTCACAGTGCCCGCGATATCTGCATTGCCCAGGGCCTGGCAGATGAGCGCAGCGAGTTTGTTGAGCTGTTCTCCACCGCCGACCAGCGCGAAGGGGTCAACGCCTTCCTGGAGAAGCGCAAACCCGAGTGGAAGAATCGCTGATGGTTGCCCCGGTTCTGTTTGCAGAGATCCCCGCCGCGGCGGGCAAGCTGGGGCGGATTACGCTCAGCGTCGAGGCGACCCTCAATTCCCTTACCCTGGAGATGGTCGACCTGTTGCAGCAGCGGCTCGATGCCTGGGCCGCGGATGACAGCATCGCCGCCGTCTTTATCGAGGGCGCCGGCGACAAGGCGTTTTGCGCCGGGGGCGATGTCCAGGCGCTGTATAGGTCTGCAGTGGAGCAGCCCGGCGGCCCCTGTGAGTACGCCGAGGCATTCTTTGCCCGGGAATACCGCCTGAATTACGCCTTGCACACCTATGCCAAACCGCTCATTTGCTGGGGCCACGGCATCGTCATGGGTGGCGGCCTCGGGGTGATGGCCGGCTGTTCCCACCGGGTGGTGACCGAGCGCACCCGTATTGCCATGCCCGAGATCACCATCGCCCTGTTCCCGGATGTTGGCGGCAGCTGGTTCCTCAATCATGCACCGGGCAAGACCGGCGAATTCCTGGCCCTGACCGGAGCCTCGATTAATGCCGCCGATGCTATCTACATCGGCATCGCTGATCGCTTTATCGCCAGCGAGCACAAGGACGCGGTGATCTCCGGGCTGCTCAAGCAGCAATGGGACGCCGAGCCGGCACTCAATCACGCCTTGGTGCGGCACGTGCTGCGACCATTTGCGGAACAGAGTATTGCAGCCTCCCCGGCGGGGCAGGTGGAACCCCATGCGGCGACCATCGCCCAGTTGCTGGATGGCGATGACATCCACGATATTATTGACAAGATTACTTCCCAGGATACCGACGACCCCTGGCTGGCCAAGGCCCGCGACAGCCTGGCTCAAGGCTCCAGGCTGGCAGCCCTGTGGATCGACCGGCAACTGTGGGAGACCCGGCACGCCGGGCTGGCGGCAATATTCCAGGCGGAGATTCAGCTGGCCACCAATATCGTCCGTCACCCCGAGTTTGCCGAGGGGGTGCGTGCGCTGCTGATCGACAAGGACCGCAATCCCCGGTGGCAGTACTCGGATTCGCGGGACATTCCGCCGGCCTTGCTGGACCAGTTCTTTACCCCACCCTGGGGCGAGAACCCGCTGGCGGATCTGGGCTGATCCGGCAGGCGGACACTGACGGTGGTATCCCGGTGCGGTCCGGGAGCCGCTGAGTTTAAAAAATAGAGGGCCGCGCCGGTTTGGCCGGAGCGCAGGAAACAAGGGAGAGCAGCATGGCAAAAGTAGCATTTATCGGCCTGGGCAACATGGGTGGCCCCATGGCCAAAAACCTGGCGGCAGCGGGTCACGAGCTGACGGTTTTCGACCTTGTACCCGCCGCCTGCGCGGAACTGGCTGAAGCCGGCGCCGCCGTCGCCGAGTCTGCCGCGGCAGCGGTTGTCGACAGGGATTACGTCATCTCCATGCTGCCCGCCGGCAAGCACGTGGCCGCCACCTATCTGGGCGCCGACGGCCTGCTGGCCCGGCTGGACAAAGCCACCACGGTACTGGACTGTTCCACCATCGACGCCGCCACCGCGCGGGAAGTGGGCGAGGCCGCGGCTGCTGCCGGTATCGGCTTTATGGATGCCCCTGTCTCCGGTGGTGTCGCCGCTGCCGCCGCGGGCACCCTGGCCTTTATGTGTGGTGGCAGTGCCGACACCTTTGCCAGGGCGAAGCTGATTCTCGCCGCCATGGGTAAAAACATTTTCCACGCCGGTCCCGCCGGCGCCGGTCAGGTGGCCAAGGGCTGTAACAACATGTTGCTCGCCATTCACATGATCGGCACCTGCGAGGCTCTGGAAATGGGAGCACGCAATGGCCTGGACCCGGCGGTGCTGTCGGAAATCATGCTCGCCAGTTCCGGGCGTAACTGGTCGCTGGAGGTGTACAACCCCTATCCCGGGGTCATGGCAAATGCCCCTGCCAGCAATGACTACAAACCGGGGTTCATGGTCGATCTGATGGCCAAGGACCTGGGGCTGGCGCTGGAAATCGCCGAGCAGGCCGGGGTGGACAATCGCATGGGCCAGCTGGCCGGAGCACTCTACCGGGCCCACCAGGAGGCGGGAAATGGCCGGCGGGATTTCTCCAGCATACTGGAGCGCCTCCGGGAGCCGTAGTCCGGGCGGCCGGCGCACCGGGTAACGCTCAGTCAAGCAAACGGGAGACCGATCGGGATACGCTGATCCTGCCCTCGTCGAAGTATTCCTCGTGGTTGATTTCGATCTTCTGCAGGTCGTACAGGTAATTGACCATGATGCTGGCGGATTGCTCGCGGCCATTGGCGGTGGTATCGGCGCCCCAGTGAATGTTGTGCAGGCGGGCGCCATTGCCCAGGTGGAAGCGGGCGACCGGGTCCCGGGCCAGGTCCCCTGATTTCTCGTTGATCAGGTAGTGCGCGCAGAGCCGCATCAGCGCTGCCTGCACCTCTCCTTCCACTACCCGGCCCACCGGTTGCCGGACCTTGTCATGAAGCTTGTCCGCCACCAGTCCATCCAGGTCCGCCTTCTGCAACCAGCGCCGGAAACCCGGCACCGGTGACAGGGTGACAAAAGTTTTGAGCCCAGCCATTTCCTTGTTCAGTACCTCGACCACGTTCTTGATCAGGAAGTTGCCGAAGGAAATGCCGGCCAGACCGGGGTGACAATTGCTGATGGAATAAAACACCACGGTGTTGACCGCGGCAGCGGCGATGGTCTCGCGGCCCGGGTCCAGCAGCGGCGCAATGGCTCCGGGGACGGCATTGGTGAGTGCGACTTCCACAAACACCAGCGGGTCATCCCCCATGGCAGGATGGAAGAAGGCAAAGCAGCGCCGGTCCTCGCGCAGGCGGCCGCGCAGGTCGTCCCAGCCGTTGATCTGGTGTACCGCCTCGTAGGCAATGAGTTTTTCCAGCACATTGGCGGGGGAGGTCCAGCCGATGCTGCGCAGCTCGAGAAAGCCCTTGTTAAACCAGGAAATGAACAGGTGCTTGAGGTCGGAGTCGACCGCCTTCAGTTCGGGATTGGCGCGCAGGACCCGGAGCAGGTCGCCGCGCAGGGCCACCAGCGTGCGGGTGCCTCCCGGGGCCATGTTGATGCGGCGGAACAGCTTTTGCCGGGGCGCCTCCACCGCCCGGCTGATGGCCAGCAGGTGATCCAGGTCCGGGCACTCGCGATAGCGTTCGCTGGCCGCCAGGATGGCGTCCCGGTCGGTGTCGAAGCGGGTGGCAAGTTGCCGGAAAAAGGTCAGCTGCTCGTCGCCGGAGAGCCTCTTGTAGGCTACAGTGATCTCCTGGGCCAGGGCCAGCCCCGAGGCCTCGCCGCGATGATCCAGGAGTTCGTCGCACAGCGCCACCTGGGATTCGGTGGCCCCGCGGGGAGCGTCACCGAACGGTCGCCGTTTGGCGAGAATTTCCCGGCCGGCGGAGATGACCGAGGTCAGGGCCCGGCCCAGGACAGTGACATTCTCCTCCGGGGGCTGCAGGGGTATTTCTTCCTGATCGCTGTCGTTCGGTGACATGGGTAAAACTCTCTAAGCTATGCTGTACTTTGGTTGCGGCCCACTGGAACTCGCCAGGGCGACGCCGGCCGACAGACAAGAATACAACACTTGCCGGCAGCTGTGGTGCCGACATCCGCCGGCCCCGGTCCCCTCTACGGCCCCGTTGCGGCTTGCGGCTCCCGACCACCTGTCGCCAAATCACACAGGTGATTCCTGCTGACCGAATTTAATGGCTTGCAGGGCTTGCAATTCAATTTCAAAGCACTGAGTATATGTACAGTAGTTTTACTGTATGGCCCCAGGGACATACGCCGGATCACCAGGGGATAAATGACAAGTGGTAAAAAAGCGTAACGGGAGCAAGAACATGGATGCGAACAAAGAAAAAGCGTTGGAAGCGGCACTGACCCAGATCGAACGGCAGTTCGGCAAGGGCACGGTCATGCGCATGGGCGACAGGGAGCCGGAGGCGATTCCCGCCATTTCCACCGGATCGCTGGGCCTGGACATCGCCCTCGGCATCGGCGGCCTGCCCAAGGGCCGGATCTGTGAAATCTACGGCCCCGAGTCCTCGGGCAAGACCACGCTTACCCTGCAGGTGATAGCGGAGGCCCAGAAGGCCGGCGGTACCGCCGCGTTTATCGATGCCGAGCACGCCCTGGATCCCCAGTACGCGGAGAAACTTGGCGTACAAATGGACGAGTTGATCATGTCCCAGCCGGACACTGGCGAGCAGGCACTGGAAGTGGCCGAAATGCTGGTGCGCTCGGGCGCGGTGGATGTACTGGTGGTGGATTCCGTTGCCGCACTGACCCCCAAGGCCGAGATCGAGGGTGAGATGGGCGATTCCCACGTGGGCCTGCAGGCCCGCCTGTTGAGCCAGGCCATGCGCAAACTGACCGCGGCCATCAAGCAGACCAACTGCCTGGTGATCTTCATTAACCAGATCCGGATGAAGATCGGCGTCATGTTCGGCTCTCCGGAAACCACCACCGGCGGTAATGCGCTCAAGTTCTACTCTTCGGTACGCCTGGACATTCGCCGGATCGGCGCGGTGAAAGACGGCGATGAGGTGGTGGGCAACGAGACCCGGGTGAAGGTGGTGAAGAACAAGGTGTCGCCGCCCTTCAAGCAGGCCGAATTCCAGATCATGTATGGCAAGGGTATCTACCACATGGGCGAGGTGATCGACTGGGGCGTCAAGCTCAACCTGGTGGACAAGTCTGGTGCCTGGTACGCCTACAAGGGTGACAAGATCGGTCAGGGCAAGGCCAATGCCTCCAAGTTCCTGGAAGACAACCCGGCGGTGGCAAGTGAAATCGAATCTGCTATTCGCGCCCAGACCCTGAATGTGGGCAAGCCCGGCGCGGCGGAAAAGGCGACTGCCGGGGCCGACGCTGAGCAGGATTAATTCTGCTCGATGCCTGAAACTTTTCTGACGTTTCCCACGAGGCGCCGGGGCTCCACTTATCCCACACTCGGCCCCGGCGCCTTTTTTATTTTCCATGGCTGATTCCCGGTACAGCGACGACTCCAGCGAAGGGGACCTCGGGCCGCTCACGGCGGTGAATCCCGCCGATATTCGCATGGCTGCGATGGATCTGCTGGCGCGCCGCGAGCACTCCCGGCGAGAGCTCAAACAGAAACTGGCCCGGCGCTTTGCCGATGAGGGATTGATTGAGGAGCAGCTCGATCGATTGACGGAAGAAAACCTGCAGTCCGATGCCAGGTATGCCGAGAGCTTTTTGCGGCAGCGGATTTCCCGCGGCCACGGGCCGATGCGGATTCGCCAGGAGATGCGCCAGAAGGGCATCAGCGACGGGGAAATCACTGCCGCCCTGGACGCCGAGGGAGCGGACTGGTTCGCACTGGCCGAGCAGGCTTTCCAGCGCAAGTTCGGCGTGCTCCCGGCTGCAGATATCAAGGAAAATTCACGGCGCAACCGCTTCATGCAGTACCGGGGCTTCTCGCTGGAACACTACCAGCACCTGCTCGAAGAGTCCTGATCAGTATTGGACGGCTTGCCCGCACCTTCTTTATCGCGCCGCCAGCCGGAGTAAACACAGGCTGTACGCACCGCAAGAATGAGGCATACTGGCTGACTGTTTACGCAAGCAACGGGGAGGCTTGCTGCACGTGAACTATCGTCTATTGACCCTTCGGTGTCTGCTGACCCTTGCGGTCGCACTTTTTGTCTGTGGCCTGGCTGCAGGGGAGCCCATTCGGTCCCACCATGCCGCCAGGACGCTGGAGATATACCGGCACATAGTCGAGGTCGATACCCCCAAGGCCGCCTTTTATGGCGCGTTTGACCACTACAGTATTGTCTTGAAAACGCTCGCCGGGCGAGCAGATTAGTGGAATAAATAATGGCTGACCTGACTTTTCTTGGCGCTGCACGTGAGGTGACGGGCTCCTGCCACCTGCTGGAATCACCCGCCCTGGGCAGGGTGCTGCTGGACTGCGGCATGCACCAGGGTGGCGATGCGGTGGAGCGAATCCAGGATGAGGAGTTCGCCTTCGACCCGCAGACTATCGATGCGGTGTTGCTGTCCCACGCTCACCTTGACCATTCCGGGCTCCTGCCCCGCCTGTACCGGGAGGGATTTCGCGGCATGGTTGTTTGCACCCGGGCCACGGCGGAGTTGCTGGACATCATGCTCCACGATTCGGTGGGCCTCTACCTGCGCGACCTCGAGCGCACCAACCTGCGTCGCACTCGTCGCGGGCGCAAGCCGGTCGAGCCGGTCTACGACCAGGAGGACGTGGAGGGCGTGCTGGGGCTCTGTAAGTCCTGTCGTTACGGGGAGTCCCGCCCGCTGGGTGATGGCGCCGCCGTGGTATTTCATGATGCGGGCCATATTCTCGGTTCCTCTATCGTGGAGGTGCACCTGCGGGAACAGGGCGAGCAGAAAACCCTGGTCTTCTCCGGCGACCTGGGCAAGACCGACTCGGTGCTGATGAACGAGCCCACGCAGCTGCAACAGGCAGACGTGGTACTGATGGAAAGCACCTATGGTGACCGGGAGCATCGCGCGGAAGAGGATACCCAGGTGCAACTGGGGGAGATCCTGCGGGAGACCTGGCGCCGGGGCGGCAGTGTGATGATCCCCGCTTTCGCCGTTGGTAGAACCCAGGACGTCCTGTTTCACCTGGGATGCCTGTACCAGGCCGGCGAACTGGATAACTGGGAAGTTTTTCTCGATAGCCCGATGGCGATTGCCGTGACCCGGGTCTACGACCGCTGGCTGGATCTGTTGGACGGTGACGAAGTTCGTCACCTCAGTGACGCCCACCGGGCCTCCCTGGAAACCTTCCTGCCCACCCTCAAGCTGGCAGTTGATACTGAAGATTCAATGGCGATTAACCGCATCAAAAGTGGCGCGATTATTATCGCCGGTAGTGGCATGTGCACGGGCGGGCGAATTCGTCACCACTTCAAGCAGCGGATCTGGGACGATCGCAACACCATCATCTTTACCGGCTACCAGGCCCGGGGAACCCTCGGGCGCATACTCGTCGATGGTGCCCGCAAGGTGAAGCTGTTCAATGAGCAGTATGTGATCAAGGCGCAGATAGAGACCCTCGGCGGGCTATCGGCTCATGCGGGTCAGGCCGGGTTGCTCAACTGGATATCTGCTTTCAAGCCCCAGCCGCGAACCCTGCTGGTGCACGGGGAAGCCGATGCCCAGAAAGCGCTGCAGGCGAAGTTACTGCAGGACCAGGGCCTGGCGGTGGAGATTCCCGGCCGCGGCGAACGTGTCCGCTTTTAGTTGCGCCGGTATCCAGGACTCAGACGAGGAGACAATTCAATGCAGCGACTAGAGGGCAAGGTAGCGATTGTAACGGGCGGTGCCAGGGGGATGGGCGAGGCGACCGTCCGCCTGTTCGTCGAGCATGGCGCCCGCGTGGTGATTGGCGATATCGCTGAACAGCAGGGTACGGCCCTGGCAGAAGCACTGGGCGATGCCGCCGTTTTCTGCCCGCTGGACGTGACCCGTGAAGAAGACTGGGGCCGCGCAGTTGCCGCGGCCCAGGCACTGGGTCCGTTGAACGTGTTGGTCAATAACGCGGGGATTGTGCACATGGCCTCTATCCTCGACACCTCCCGCGAGGATTTTATGCGCGTTGTGGAGGTCAACCAGTTGAGCACCTTCCTTGGGGTGAAATCCGTGATCGAACCGATGAAGGCCGCCGGTGGCGGTTCTATCATTAATATCTCATCCATTGATGGCCTGCATTCCTGTTCCGGGCTTGGAGCCTACTCAGCCAGCAAGTGGGCGGTGCGCGGTTTTACCAAGGCGGCGGCGATCGAACTGGGCCAGTATGGGATCCGGGTCAACAGCGTGCACCCCGGCGGGATATTCACCGAGATGGGAGGCAAGGGCGTCGTCTCGGAGGAAGACCTCAATAATTCCCTGTACAAGGACTTCCCCATTCCGCGCACCGGGCAGCCGGAAGAGGTGGCCTATGTCACCCTGTTCCTGGCTACCGACGAGGCCAGCTACAGCACTGGTTCCGAGTTTGTCGCCGACGGCGGCTGGTTTGCCGGCATGCGCCGGCCGGGCATGCCCTGCTCCTGAAGCTGGAGGCTCCGGGAAACGCGCGGGCAATTGGCCAGATCTGGTCTATAGTGAAAGCGCTGATCACCGATAACAAGGAGCAAAAACCATGTTGTATGCAATGCCCGGCAGCAAAGATGCGCTGTTTGATTTCAAGCCCAGGTACGAGAACTACATTGGCGGCGAGTGGGTCGCACCGGCGGCAGGCCGCTACTTTGAGAATATTACCCCGGTGACCGGTGAGGCGTTTTGCGAGGTGCCGCGCTCCGATGCGGCCGATCTGGCCAAGGCCCTGGACGCGGCCCATGCCGCCGCCGACGCCTGGGGCAAAACCGCCGCGGCGGAACGCTCCAACGTGTTGCTGAAGATCGCCGACCGTATTGAAGCGAACCTGGAAACCCTGGCCTATGTCGAGACCTGGGAGAACGGCAAGGCTATTCGCGAGACCCTGAACGCGGATATTCCCCTGCTGGCCGACCATTTCCGCTACTTTGCCGGCTGTATTCGCGCCCAGCAGGGCAGCGCTGCCGAGATTGACGCCAACACCGTTAGCTACCATTTCTATGAGCCCCTGGGGGTGGTCGGGCAGATCATCCCCTGGAACTTCCCGCTGCTGATGGCGGGATGGAAGCTGGGGCCGGCGCTGGCTGCGGGGAACTGTGTGGTGCTGAAGCCGGCGGAGCAGACCCCGGCGTCAATCCTGGTGCTGATGGAGATGATCGGCGACCTGCTGCCGGCGGGCGTGATCAATATCGTCAACGGCTACGGCGGGGAAGTTGGCCAGGCGCTGGCCAGCTCCGACCGGATCGCCAAGATCGCCTTTACCGGCTCGACCGCGGTCGGCCACCAGATTCTCGCCAATGCGGCTAAAACCCTGATCCCGTCCACTGTCGAACTGGGGGGCAAGTCCCCCAACATCTATTTCGAGGACGTGCTGCGCCAGGAGGACGACTATATCAGTAAGTGCGTGGAGGGCGTGCTGCTGGGCTTCTTCAACCAGGGCGAGGTCTGTACCTGCCCGTCGCGGGCCTTGATCCAGGAGAGCATTTATACCGACTTCGTCGAGCGGGTGCTGGAACGGGCCAGGCTCATCAAGCAGGGCAACCCGCTGGACACCGAGACCATGGTGGGAGCCCAGGCCTCGAAGGAACAGTTCGACAAGATCATGAGCTACATGGACGTCGCCCGCCAGGATGGCGCCCAGATCCTCATGGGCGGTGACAAGGCCGCGGTAGGCAGTGATATTGCCGGCGGCTATTACGTGCAGCCCACCCTGCTGCAGGGTACCAACGACATGCGGGTCTTCCAGGAGGAAATCTTTGGCCCCACCCTGGGCCTGACCAGCTTCAAGGACGAGGCTGAAGCGCTGGCGATTGCCAACGCCACCGAGTACGGCCTGGGCTCCGGGGTCTGGACGCGTGACACCAACCTGGCTTTCCGCGTCGCCAGGGGCATCAAGGCGGGACGGGTGTGGATGAACTGCTATCACGCCTATCCTGCCCACGCGGCCTTCGGCGGCTACAAGAAGTCCGGCATTGGCCGCGAGACCCACAAGATGGCACTGGAGCACTACCAGCAGACCAAGAACATGCTGGTGAGCCACGACATCAATCCGCTGGGCTTCTTCTAGCCGACAGCACAGGCATCGCCAGCGACCCCGGTCTGCGGGGTCGCTATTCCCGCGCCGACAGTGCAGACAGGCGGCTGGCCAGTGGGGGCCGAAGTGTTTACTATACGGCTGTACAGTTAAGTGACATCGAGGCCCCAGATGCTGTCAAAATTTGACGATTACCCCATCCACCAGACCGCTGAGCCGGTGTTTCATACCGCCAGCAGCGATCGCTTCCACTACGACCGCTACTGGTACAACGCCCACGCTCGCGATGGCAGCTTCTACTTCGGGGTCGGGCTTTGCCGCTACCCCAACCTGGGCATACTGGATGGTTCCCTGAGCCTGGCGATTGACGGCAGGCAGTACGCGTTCCACGGTTCCTGCCGGGCGCCCCACGAGCCCACGGACCTGACCATCGGTCCCATGGCCTTGCAGATCCTGGAACCCATGGGGCGCCACCGGCTGCTTATCGCAGACAACGAAACCGGCATTTCCTGCGATCTGCTGTTCACTCCGCGCACTGCCTGCATCGAAGAGGGCAGGCAGACTCTGCGCAATGAGCGCCACGTGGTCATGGATGCCACCCGCCTGGACCAGTTTGGCTGCTGGTCGGGCTGGATACGTTACGACGGCAAGGAGTTGCAGGTCGATGGTGCCACCACCTTCGGCTTGAAAGACCGCTCCTGGGGCATCCGTCCGGTGGGTGATGCTTACACCGGAGGGGCACCGCTGGCGGAGTTCCAGGCCGTGCATTTCAACTGGGTTCCCATCCACTGGGAGGATGAATGCAGCCTTGCCGGCTGGTTCGAGGATGACAGCGGCGACCAGTGGCACACTGACCAGGGCTTCCTGCCCCGGTACGCCAGCGCGGACGCCATTCCGGGAACTGTCGATCCGGCCGCGCGCACCTGGAAAGGCAGGGTCGATCACCGCCTGAGCATGGTCCCGGGTACCCGGCGCGCCAGCGGCGGGGTGATTACCATGAACGACAGGTCCGGTGAGTCGCTGGAAATCTCCCTGGAGCCGGTGTTGTGGCACCGGATGAAAGGGCTGGGCTACCAGCACCCCGAGTGGGGGCATGGCAGGTGGCAGGGGGAGCTGAGGATAGCCGCGGAGAGCTGGACTGATGCCGACCTTGACCCGCTGGCGCTGGAAAACCTGCATATCCAGCAGGTCGTGGTGGCCCGCAGCGGCGACCGGGTCGGTCACGGCGTGCTGGAGCAAATGCATATAGGCCCTTCCGCCAGCCACGGATTCGACGACTGGTTCGATGGTGCGAAGTAGCGGCGGGATTATGCTTGCAGTGCCCGCCTGGCTGGCGGTCCTCCGGCTGGCGCCGGCGCCAGCCGGGATGCTGGAAACGGCTACTCGCCGTCGTCAGTAGTCAATCTTGCCGCGCATGGACTTGAGCTGGCCGCGTTTGGTCTTGCTGTCCATGCGCTTTTTCTGCGAGCTGCGGGTCGGCCGGGTGGCCCGCCTTACCTTCTGGGTAACCGCCGCGCTGCGGATAATGTCGCGCAGCCTCTCCAGGGCGTCTTCCCGGTTCCGATCCTGGCTGCGGAAGCGCTGGGCCTTGATCACGATCACGCCATCGCCGGTGATGCGGCTGTCCCGCTTCTGCGCCAGGCGTTGCTTGTAAAAGTCGGGCAGGGATGACGCCGCGATGTCGAAGCGCAGGTGAATGGCGGACGAGACCTTGTTGACGTTCTGCCCGCCGGCACCCTGGGCGCGGATTGCCTGGATCTCGATTTCGTCCAGCGGCAGGGTGACCTTGTTCGATATTTCCAGTCCACTCATGGTTAATCCTTGCTGGCGCGGCTGGCAGCGACCGCCAGTGCCTCAGCCGGTGGCCAGTGATTGCCGTTGCAGGTGATTTTCAACAACTTCGATGAACGACTCTCCGTACTTGTCGAGCTTGCGCCCGCCGACACCGGTCAGGCGGCCGAACTGGCTCAGGCTGCGCGGCAGGGCAAGGCACATCTCCTGCAGGGTGCGATCGTGAAAGATCACATAGGGCGGCACGCCCTGATCCTCGGCGAGTTCGCGGCGTCTTTCGCGCAGCGCTTCCCACAGTTCGACATCGATGTTGTCCGGTAATGCGGTCCGGGTCTGCTGCCTGGCTTTTCCCCGGGCGGCTTCGCGGCGTAACTGGATGCTCTCCTCGCCGCGCAGCAGTGGGCGACACTGTTCCTCGAGGCACAGGGCGCCGAAGCGCTCCATGTCTACCCGCAGGTAACCCCGGGCTACCAGTTGCCGGTATACGGAGCGCCACTGATTGGCATCCAGGTCCCTGCCGACCCCGTAGGTCGGCAAGCGGTGGTGCTCGAACTGGTAGATTTTCTCCGCCTCGCTACCGCGCAGCACATCCACCAGGTGGTTGACCCCAAAACGCTGGCCCGTGCGGTACACCGCCGACAGCGCCTTGCGGGCCGCCTCGGTGCCGTCCCAGGTGTCCACCGGCTCCAGGCAGCTGTCGCAATTGCCGCAGGGCTGCCGCAGCTGTTCACCAAAGTACTTGAGCAGGCTCTGCCGCCGGCAGGAGGTGATCTCGCACAGGCCCAGCATGGCGTTGAGCCGGTGCTGTTCCGCGCGCTTGTACTCCTCGTTGCCCTCGGAGGCGCTGAGCATCTGCCGGAGCTTGATCACATCCTGCAGGCCGTAAATCATCCAGGCATCGGCGGGTCCGCCGTCGCGGCCGGCGCGGCCGGTTTCCTGATAGTACGACTCTACCGTTTTGGGCATATCCAGGTGCGCCACAAAGCGCACGTCCGGCTTGTCGATACCCATGCCGAAGGCCACGGTGGCCACCATGATGGCGGCATCCTCGCGCAGGAAGCGGGACTGGTAATCAGCCCTGATGCCGGCATCGAGGCCGGCGTGATAGGGCAGGGCATTGAAGCCCTGCTGCTGCAGCCAGAAGGCAATGTCCTCAGTCTTTTTCCGTGACAGGCAGTAGACGATGCCCGCGTCCCGCGGGTGTTCATCCTGCAGGAAACGCAGCAGCTGCTGTTTTGCGTTCTGCTTGAGGCCGATGCGGTAGCGGATATTGGGACGGTCAAAGCCGGCGATGAATTGCCGCGCCCCGCTCAGGTCCAGGCGCTGGATGATTTCGCCGCGGGTACGCTCGTCGGCGGTGGCGGTCAGTGCAACCCGCGGTACATCCGGGTGGCGCTCGTGCAGTACACTCAATTGCAGGTAATCGGCGCGGAAATCGTGCCCCCACTGGGACACGCAGTGGGCCTCGTCAATCGCGAACAGGGCAATGGGGGAGCGCTGCAGCAGATTGTGGGTGCGCTCCTGGGCCAGACGCTCGGGGGCGATGTACAGCAGGTCCAGCTGCCCGTGCAGCAGGTCTTCCTCCACCTGCCTGGCCTGGCCCGGGTCCAGGGTGGAATTGAGGAATGCGGCGCGCACACCCAGCTGTCGCAGGGCGCTGACCTGGTCCTGCATCAGGGCGATAAGCGGTGATATCACCACCCCGCAGCCGGGCCGGGCGATGGCCGGGACCTGATAGCAGAGGGACTTGCCGCCGCCCGTGGGCATCAGCACCAGCGCATCGCCGCCGTCGATGAGGGTGGCGATAATCTCGTCCTGGGGCGGGCGAAAGCGGTCGTAGCCAAAGGTGTGCTGGAGAATGTTCAGGGCGCTGGTCATGGTCGGCCAGTATAAACCATCACCGGGCCGGGTACGGCATCATTTGTCGCGGGGTGGCTGGATGAGGCAGCAAATCCGTCTGGATTACCGCTCGCTGGAAGCGGGTCCGCTAACCGGGCTGCGGCGATCAGCAGGGCGGGGCGGTCAGGTCCTGGGGAGGATCGACGGCAAGACTGCCCAGCGCCAGCACCGCCTGGGTGCGCGAGTGTACGCCCAGCTTGCGGAAAATTTCCGTCATGTGGGCCTTGATGGTCGCTTCCTTGACCTCGAGTTCGTAGGCAATCTGCTTGTTGAGCAGGCCCTCGACGAGCATGGAGGCGACCCGGAACTGTTGCGGGGTCAGGCTGGCCAGGGCATCCGCCA
The DNA here is from genome assembly GCF_003457605.1 of Seongchinamella sediminis. GTDB lineage: Bacteria > Pseudomonadota > Gammaproteobacteria > Pseudomonadales > Halieaceae > Halioglobus > Halioglobus sediminis. Next base: position 112,978 of record NZ_QRAN01000011.1, on the reverse strand, counting down.
CATCCAGCGACTGCAGGCTCGCGCCGGCGGCCCCGGCGTCCAGCCCGGGGTGCAGCCCCCGCTCTCCCGCCATGACCCGGCCAATACAGTCCGCCATTGCCTCGACGCCGGTCGACTTGGACAGGAACCCCGCGGCGCCGTGATCAATCGCGCGGCGCACCGTTTCCGGGTGGAAATTGGCAGATACCATGATGGCCGGTGTATCCGGGTGCTGGCCGATAAACCACGACAGGGCGGAAAAGCCCAGGGCCCCGGGCATGTGCAGGTCGAGCAGGAGCAGGGACAGGGCGGGGTGCTGCTCGACCTGCTGCTGCAACTCGGCCACGCTGGCGGCCTGGTAAAGCTCGGCGTCGGGATAAATCTGGCTGAGCACCTGCTGCAGTGCGGCGCGAAAAAGCGGATGGTCGTCTGCAACCAGGATGCAAGGTGTATTAGAGCTCAAGGGATAAAGTCCGCTGTTATTATGCGGCCATTGTCGCGGAGCGGGGCTGGCCTGTAAAGCGCGGCAAAAAAACCGGGCACAAGGCCCGGCGAACACAGTGACCGCGATGGCCCGCTGTGGGGGGTAAACAGTGACAGGATTGAGTCTAGGCACAGCCGCACGATCCGGCATTAGACTTTAGTCGGGAAATGGGCGTGGACTGGACTAATGTCTAATAATTTTCCGGCCGGCAGGTTACATTATGTCGGCACCCCTCTGTCGAAAGGACCGAATAATGAAAACATCGCTTTCTGCGGCCGTGGCGCTGGGCACTGCCCTGGCGTCATCGCCACTGGCTGCCGCCAGCCTCACCATTCCCCTGTCTTTTGAATTCATTGCCCTCAATGGCCAGATGATCGAGCGCAGCCTGGTCTTTCACCAGGACGAGCTGCAGTTTGATGCAGGTCACCACGAGATCGCGCTGCGCTATGCGGACATGATGGAATCCGACTTCAACGACACCATGGAGTCGGTCAAGTCAGCAGCGTTTATTGTCACCCTGGACGCGTCCGATGACGCCGCCTACACACTGGCGCCGGCGGGAGGCGAGCCGGTCAGGGATCCGCAGGAATTCGCCCGTACGCCGGAGGTAGTGATCACCCGCGAGGACGGCAGCAGGGCGCAGTTCACCCTGACCCGGACAGAGGTAAGGCGTGATTTCGCCGCCAAGCTGTATGGCAGCGAGCAGGTAGCGTCGGCAGTGCCAGTCGCGCCGGCCCCCTCCGCGTCGGCGGACGTGGCCGAAGCGGTGTCCGGCAACGCCCCCGCGGCAGCCCCGGCGCCGATAGAAACTTCAGGGGCCTCCCCGGCGGAGATGCTGCAGCTGTGGTGGCAACGGGCTGACCAGCAAACCCGCAAGGAATTCCTGGGCTGGGCGATCGACCAGCTGTAACAGCGGCCGGTACCGGTTTATCCGCGCCGGAAGAGACAGCAACACAAAAAAGGGGCTGGCCCGCCGGGCCAGCCCCTCGCGCTTGCAGCGCGTTAGATGCCGAACTTGAAGGACACCTGGAAGTAGTTGGAGTCGCCGGTTTCGCCGAGGTCATCATCGACCGAGAACTGGCCCAGCTCGCCGCCTACTGACAGCGCGGGAGTCAGCTGGCGGATGAGGTTGACACCCCAGTGGGAGCGATCGAGTTCAAGCACATCGGTGGTCGCTTCACCGTAGTACAGGGTGCTGCGCCATTTGTCGCTCCACAGGTGGCGGTAGGCGATGGTGAAGGCCGTGGTGTCTTCGACTTCCTTGTCACCCGTTACCGGGTCAAGGACGATGTCGTTGACCATGCCCGCACCGACGTAGCGGCCGGATTCACCGACGTTGACCTGGAAGCGAATATCGTCCTTGCCGATATTGATCCGCCCGCCAACGTTACCGGCGATCGCCGTCTCGTCGACACCACCCTGCTCCAGTTTGCGCGCGAGCACCCCCGCCTGGACTTCACCCCAGTCGCCCTTGAAGGCGTAGGTGGCGATCAGGTCCGGAATGTCCTCGTCGTTATCGATGCCGGTAGAGCCGCCGCCGTTGGAGTTAACGCCGGTGGGGGTGTCGCCGCCCCAGGTTTCCGGGTTTTCCACGGCGATGCTGAACCCGCCGGTAGAGTAGCGAATCATCGGCTGGCGGATGAACACCTCACCGACAATCGGGCCACCGAAATCCAGGGCGTCAGGGAATGCCTTCAGTGGGGTGAAGGTTGACCAGAACTGGCCCGCGCGCCATCCCTTGTAGTCGATGAAGGCGTGGCGCAGGCGGGGGTTGGTGCCGTTGGTGGCCACCTCATTGCCGTCGCCGCCGTAGAAGTCCATCTCGATAAACGCGGTCACATCACCGTGGGTGTACTTGGTGTTGAAGCGTGTCTCTTTCACGTTGAAGTGGGTTTTTGAGGTGTCAGCAAAGCCCGGGTTGTTGCCGCGCCAGTAGTCCTGGTAGCCGACATCACCGTCTACATAGCGGACGTCGGCCTTGATGTAGCCGCCGAAGGTGAGCTGGTTACCGTCGCCGAGGTCGAATGTGTAGCCTGAGAATGCCTGCGGTGCGGCACAGAGTGCGACAGCGGCGGTGAGAGCTTTAATTTTTATGTGAGACATAACGTTCTCCGTGTGTGGTCGATTGACTGCGACAGAGTCCGCCGATTTCAGTCCAAAACCAATTGGACTTTGGTCGATGGGACCTTGGTCGGAAGGCGCTGCAGCCCGTAGACCAAGGTCTAATTTATCCGCGGGCAAGCGAAGTGTGACTATAAGCGGGTAAGTCGTCCGTGGTCTGGATAGACCAAGGTCTAAGGGTAAGAACAGGCGGCCGGGAGTACCATCCCGGTGGCAATAATCGATAACAACACCTGAAGGAGGTGTGTAATGTCCCCACTAAACGCAGAGCAGGCGAAGGCTTACTGGCGCCGCAACTTGTCCCTGATGGTCAAGTTGCTGGTGATCTGGTTCGTCGTCAGCTATGGCTTCGGCATTATCCTCGTGGATGTGCTCAACCAGATCCAGATAGGCGGCTACAAGCTCGGCTTCTGGTTTGCCCAGCAGGGCTCCATCTATGTTTTCGTGGTGTTGATTTTTTACTACGCCAAAAAAATGGGCGACCTGGACCGTGAGTTCGGCGTCGAAGAAGACGAATAGGGAGCTCTGAACATGGATCTGCAAACATTAACGTATATCGTAGTGGGCCTGACCTTCGCCCTCTACATCGGCATCGCCATCTGGGCCCGAGCGGGATCCACCAAGGATTTCTACGTGGCTGGCGGCGGTATTCACCCGGTACAGAACGGCATGGCAACGGCGGCTGACTGGATGTCAGCGGCATCCTTCATTTCCATGGCAGGCTTGATCGCCCTCAGCTACGGCGGCTACGGCGGTTCGGTGTTCCTGATGGGATGGACCGGTGGTTATGTGATTCTCGCCATGTTGCTGGCGCCCTACCTGCGCAAGTACGGCAAGTTCACCGTGCCCGAGTTTATCGGTGACCGCTTCTACTCAAAATCGGCGCGCGCGGTGGCGGTGATCTGTCTCATCATCTGTTCGGTGACCTACGTGATCGGCCAGATGAAAGGGGTGGGCGTAGCCTTCTCCCGCTTCCTGGAAGTGGATTACGACACCGGTCTCTACGTGGGCATGACCATCGTGTTCTTCTATGCGGTGCTCGGCGGCATGAAGGGTATTACCTACACCCAGATTGCCCAGTACTGCGTGCTGATCCTGGCCTACACCATTCCGGCTATCTTCATCAGCCTGCAGTTGACCGGCAACCCGCTGCCCCAGCTGGGCCTGGGTAGCAAACTGATCGGTACGGACATCTACCTGCTGGACAAGCTGGATATGGTGGTCACTGACCTGGGCTTCAAGGAGTACACCACGAATGTGCGCCTGAGCGGCATCAACATGTTCGCCTACACCCTGTCGCTGATGATCGGTACTGCGGGCCTGCCGCACGTGATCATCCGCTTCTTTACCGTACCCAAGGTGAAGGACGCCCGCTCCTCAGCGGGGTGGGCACTGGTGTTCATCGCCATCCTCTACACCACTGCCCCTGCGGTGGCTGGCATGGCTCGCCTGAACCTGATGCAGACTCTGGAACCCTCACCCGGTGAATACCTGGCGATCGAGGAACGTCCCCAGTGGTTCAAAAACTGGGAGACTACCGGTCTGCTGGCCTTCGAGGACAAGAACGGTGACGGCCGTATCCAGTACTCGGCGGATAAAGACATCAACGAGATGGTCAAGATCGACAACGACATCATGGTGCTGGCCAACCCCGAAATCGCCAAGCTCCCCAACTGGGTGATTGCCCTGGTGGCAGCGGGCGGCCTGGCGGCAGCGCTGTCCACTGCGGCCGGCCTGCTGTTGGCGATATCCTCGGCCATTTCCCATGACCTGATGAAGGGCATTTTCACGCCCAACATTTCGGAGAAGAGCGAGCTTATGGCGAGCCGTATCGCCATGGCGGTGGCGATTCTGGGCGCCGGTTACCTGGGGCTGAATCCACCGGGATTCGCCGCGGGTACGGTGGCACTGGCCTTCGGCCTGGCCGCTTCCTCGATCTTCCCGGCACTGATGATGGGTATCTTCTCCAAGGGTGTGACCAAGGAGGGCGCGATTGCGGGCATGGTAGCCGGTATCGGCGTTACCCTTTACTACGTGTTCCAGCACAAGGGCATCATGTTCATCCCCGGAACGGCCTGGGTCCAGCCCGGTGGCGACAACTGGTTCATGGGTATCGAGCCCAACGCCTTCGGCTGCGTGGGTGCGGTGGTGAACTTTGCGGTGGCCTTCGCGGTGTCCAAGGTGACAGCTGAACCGCCTGAGCATGTGCAGGAAATGGTTGAGCACATCCGGGTACCGGTGGGATCAGGAGAGGCCACTGGCCACTGAACCATCCAGCTTGTTATGCAGGAGGTGCCGTCATGCGGCGCCTCCTTTTTCGTTGTGACTTTTGCCCAATCTGTATTTTGCGGTCTTTTCGCTGCGTGCAGATTGTGCAACAGTCAGACGGCCGGAGACGCCGGCCGACAACCGTTTCGCTACAGGGGTGGCAGCGCTGCCATGGCAGACCCGGGAGTAACCCAGGCATATGTTCAAGAACAAACACGTGATTATCGCCATGATTGTGGCGCCCATTCTGTCCGTACTGGCCTGGTTCGCCGTTGGCCAGTTCCTGGGTGAGCAACCGCAAGCCGCCAAACCGGGGCAGTCCTACCCGCTGGTGGAGCAGAGTAACTGCCGCTACCGCAGTGGCGCCTGTGACCTCGAGAACGAGGACTTCAGGCTGCGCCTGACCCTGCAGCAGGGCGTGACCGGCCCTGAGTTCCTGTTGAGTTCCTCCCACCCGCTGGAGGGTGCGGTGCTGGCGGTTGTGGAAGGCGGGGCTGATGCCACGCCCGCGGCCATGCGGGCCAGTGATGGCCAGGGGCTGGCCTGGCGCATTGTGCTGGCGGAGGTGCCGGCGCCGGCAGATCGTATCCGTCTGGTGGCCCGGGCGGGGGGCAGCAGCTACTTCGCCGACGCGTCCACGGCTTTTTTACAGCCCGGAGATGATTGAGACAGATGAATTCCGACATGTCCCCAGCGACCGGCGCTGACGGCCACCGCGGGCAATATCCCGGGCTGGATACCCCCGAACTGGTTACCATTGCCGAATTCATCGGCCAGACGCTGCCATTCAATGAACTGGCGCCGGAAGTCTTGCACCCGGTGATCGCCAAAGTCCTGGTTCAGTACCATTGCAAAGGAGAGAGCTTCGATGCCAATACGGAAGCCAGCGGTTTGCGCATCCTGCGCAGCGGTGCGGTGGAACTCAGGGACAGTGACAATAAATTGCTCGACCGCCTCGGCGAGGGCGAAAACTTCCACATCGCCGGACTGAATGCCGAGCGGGGCGAGGTGATCGCCACCGTCATCGAAGACGCGTTGATCTATTTCATTCCCGACGAGGTGTACCGCTCCCTGCGGGACCAGGACCGGCATTTCGACCGCTATTTTTCCGGCCAGCGCAATCGTCGCCTGCGTCGTGCCGCGCGCTACCAGCCTGAACCCAATATCATGATGCAGGAGGTGCGCACGGTCATGAGCACCGATCTGCTGACGGTGCAGCCCGCTGACAGTGTGCAGTCGGTGGCCCAGGCGATGGCGGGGCGCCGGGTGTCCTCCGCCTTTGTCGTAGAGAACGAGCAGCTGCTGGGCATTGTGACCGACCGGGATTTACGGGTTCGTTTTGTTGCCACCGGCCTGCCCTCCGCGACCCCGGTGAGCGAGATCATGACCCCGGATATCGAGTGGGTGGAGGGCTCGGAAACCATCTTTGCCACTACCCTGCTGATGACCCAGCGGCGCTTTCATCACCTGCCGGTCAAAATCAACGGCGCGACCTGTGGCATTGTCACTACCTCTGACCTGATTCTCGCCAAGCAGGACGACCCGGTTTACCTGGTCCAGCATATTTCCCGCCAACATGATGTGCAGAGCATCAAGGAACTGGTGTCGGGCATGGCCAACCTGATGGTGCAGTGGGTGAATGCCGGCATGCGCGCACAGCAGGTCAGCCAGGTGCTGACCGCCATCTCCGACGCTATTACGGTGCGCCTGATTCAGCTGGCTGAAGAGCGACTGGGGCCGGCCCCGGTGCCCTGGTGCTGGACAGGTTTTGGTTCCCAGGCGCGCGCCGAGCAGCTCCTTGGTGCGGATCAGGACAACGGGCTGGTTATCGCTGACGCGGTGACTGCAGAGCAACTGCCCTGGTTTGCGCAGCTCGCCGACTTTGTCTGTGATGGTCTCGATGAGGTGGGGTATGTGTACTGCCCCGGCGGCATCATGGCGAAAACCGCGGAATGGCGCCAGCCGCTGGCGACCTGGCAGGAAACCGTGCGCAAGTGGGCTCGTGCGCCGACCCCGGACGCGGTGATGCGGGTCAGTATCTTCTTTGATATCCGCTGTATTTACGGCGACTGCAAACTCGCCAAGGCGCTGCAGCACACCATGCTGGAGCAGGCCTCGCGCAATTCCATTTTCCTTGCCGCGCTGGCAGCCAATGCCCTGGACAGCAAGCCGCCGCTGGGCATTTTTCGCCGTTTTGTGGTCGACCGGGACGGTGAACATCGCTCTGAGCTGGACCTGAAGAAGCGGGGCGTACTGCCGGTAACCGAAATTGTTCGCCTGCACGCCCTGGCCCACAAAATAAGCGCGGTGAACACCGACGAGCGCCTGAAGGCGCTGGCGGCCGACCGGCACCTGACAATCGCTGGCAGCCGCAACCTCGCCGATGCCCTGCATTTTATCCAGCAGTTGCGCATCAAGCACCAGTGCGAACAAATCGTCAAAGGCGAGACAGTGTCCAACTTCCTCAACCCCAGGGATCTGCCGAAAATGGCCAAGGAGCAATTGCGCGATGCCTTTACCATCATTGACGAAGCACAAGCATCAATCCGCCAGACCTACCGGGCGGGAATGGGATGATGTGGCGGCTGCAGCTGCGCCGGCTTCCCTACCGCAAGCGGGTGTCCGGCACAGCGCTGCGGGCCTGCTGGCAGGCGCCCTTGCCGTCCACTTCGAGCGACTGGCGGGAAGTGTCTTTCCTGGTGGTGGACGGGGAAATGTCGTCACTGGACGTAAGCGTCGGTGAATTACTCAGCGTCGGCTGGGTCGTTGTCGAGCGGGGTGCCATCTCCCTGGCCAGCGCTGAACATCACCTGATCCGGGCGGAGAGTTCGGTGGGCCAGAGCGCCACCATCCACAACCTGCGTGACCATGACCTGGTTGACGCCCACGAGCGGGAACAGGTGCTGTCCCATTTTCTCGAGGTCGCCGCGGGCAAGGTACTGGTGTTTCACAACGCGGCGCTGGACCTGGCCTTTCTCAACAAGATCTGCCGCCGCTATTTTCACGCCCCCATACTGATGCCGGTGGTCGATACGCTGCTGCAGGAAGAGACGCTGTTGCGGCGCCGGGGCCAGTCCCTCAAGCCCGGCGTCCTGCGTTTGCAGGCCTGCAGGGAGCGCTATAACCTGCCGCATTTCCACGGGCACAACGCCCTGGTGGATGCCCTGGCCACCGCCGAACTATTGCTGGCGATGGCCACGCATCGAGCCGCAGGCAAGGAACTATCGCTGGGCCAGTTGCTCTAAAACGGAGGAATGTGCGCCCCGCTGTCACCCAAGCGGGCCGTTCTTGCGTAACATAGTCATCCCCAAGTTGTTTGAACCTGCACAGGTGCTTATGTCCCGGTTGTTGAAAACTGTAGTGCTGCCGCTTTTGGTGCTGGCGATAGCCGCCGCCCTGTCGGTGGCGATGATCTCCTCCCGGCCGGAGCTGCCCCGGCGGCAAAGTAACGAGGTGGCACCGCTGGTGGAGGTGGTGACCGTGCAGCCCGGCGCTGTCGCAGTCAGCATCGAATCCCGCGGCCTGGTGACGCCCCGGCGCAGTATAGAGCTGGTCAGCGAGGTTTCCGGCCGCGTGGTCTGGGTAGATCCGGGCTTCCTGCAGGGCGAGGAGGTCAGCAAAGGCCAGTTGCTGCTGCGCATCGATCCCATTGATTACGAAGTGGCGGTCTCCGCCGCCGAGGCCTCCCTGGCCAGTGCCGAGCTGGCTCTCGCCGAGGTCAGGGCGCTGGTCAAGAAAGCGGCAATAGCGGAAGCGGAGGCGGGGGTTGCCGCCGCCCGTGACCGGCTGCGACAGGCACAGGTCGACCTGGCCAATACCGGAATCAGGGCGCCGTTCAACGCGGTGGTGGATATCAAGCGGGTGGACATCGGCCAGTACATTACCGCGGGCAGCTCGCTGATGAAGTTGCTCAGTACCGATATGGCGGAGGTTCGCCTGCCGCTGCTGGCAGCGGATGTGCCCTTCGTCGACTACGGCCAGCGCGATGACGGCAGCTGGCCCCAGCTCACCCTGTCTGCCACCTTTGGCAATGTACAACACAGTTGGCAGGCCCGTCTCGCCCGGTTGGAGCGGCGGGTCGACGAGGAGACCCGGGTGTTCTTTCTGGTGGCCCAGGTTGATGAGCCCTATAACCCGTCCCTGCACAGTCATGTTCTCGCCATGGGCCTGTTTGTTGAAGCCAGCTTCGCCGGCAAGCCGGTGCAGAATGCGGTGAAAATGCCGCGCTCCGCCCTGCATCAGTCCGCTTTCGTTTATGTACTGGAAGATGGCCGGCTGCAACGGCGCGCGGTGTCGCTGCTACGCCGTGAGGGTGACAGCGTGATTGTCTCCGGCCTGCGGCCCGGTGAGCAACTGGTGCTCACCCGGCTGGACCTGATGGTCGAGGGTATGTCGGTCAGGGCGCTCGACTGATATGGGGCAGGAAAAAGGCGCAATTGCATGGATGGCCAACAACCCGGTCGCAGCGAATCTGTTGATGATCGTGGTCATGATTGGCGGACTGGCGGCGATCACCGACCTCACCAAGGAAGTTTTTCCCACCTTCCCCACCGAGCGGGTGACGATTACCGTGCCCTATCCGGGCAGTTCGCCGGAAGAGGTAGAAGCCGGCATTGTCCGTATCATTGAGGAAGAGTTGCTGGACCTGGTGGGGGTGAAGGAAATTTCATCCATTTCAACCGAAGGCTCGGGTACGGTGACGGTGCAGATGGAGGCCGGCACACCCATGTCTCGCGCCCTGGTGCAAATCAAGACCCGGGTAGACGGGATATCCTCGTTTCCGGCCAATGCGGAAGAGCCGATTGTCGATGAGTTGTTGTTCCGCACCCGGACCATGAACGTCAGTGCCTACGGCGATCTCAACGAGTTCCAGCTGAAAGAACTGGCCGACACCCTGCGCGACGAGCTGCTGATGATTCCCGGGATTACCCAGGTATCCACCCGCGGGGTGCGCGACTACGAGATTTCGATAGAAGTCTCCGATACCGCCCTGCAGCGTTACGGGCTCAGTTTTGACGACGTGGTCAGCGCCATCCAGCTGCGCTCCCGGGACCTGCCTGGCGGTAAGCTGCGCACCAGTGATGGTTCCATCACCCTGCGGTCGGTGGGCCAGGCTTACACCGCTGCGGAATTTGCCGAGCTGAGCCTGGTCAATCGCAGTGACGGCACCTCACTGCGGCTGCGGGACGTTGCTACCGTGCGCGACGGATTCGAGGACCAGCCGGTACTGGCCCGGCTTAACGGCAAGCCAGCGGTCACCCTGGTGGTGGACCGGGTAGGGGAGCAGGACGTGCTGGCCATGACCGACCAGCTCAAGGCCTACGTCGAGCGCAAGCGGGCGGAGCTGCCGCCGGGGGTGGAAATCACTGCCTGGGCTGACCGCAGTGTCATCCTCAAGGGGAGGATCAACCTTATGCTCAAGAGCGCCGCCCAGGGGGCGGTGCTGGTGATGATTTTCCTGGCCCTGTTCCTCAACACCTCGCTGGCGTTCTGGGTGATTCTTGGCGTCCCCTTTTCCTTTCTCGGGGCCCTGCTGGTGCTGGATCTTTTCAACCTCGGGGTCACGATCAATATCTTTTCCGTATTCGGCTTCATCCTGGTCCTGGGTATGCTGGTGGACGACGGTATTGTCACCGCCGAGAGCGCCTATGCCCAGCTGGAAGACGAGCACAAGGGAGTAGACAGCATCGTCCGCGGCGTGCGCAGGGTGGCCGTGGCGACAATCTTCGGCGCATTGACGACGATGATTGCCTTCGCCCCCGCGGCCTTGCTGACCGAGGGGATAGGCCGGCTGGTGTCGGTGATTGTCCCGGTCGTGGTGCTCAGCCTGCTGTTTTCGCTGATTGAAACCAAGTTGATCCTGCCGGCCCACCTGCGCCATATCCGGATCGATCACAGCCCGCCCCGCAGAACGCCGCTGGGCTTCCTGAGTAGCCTCCAGCAGCGCTGTTCCGGAGGCCTGCTGCGCTTCAGCGAGGAAGTATACAAGCCCCTGCTGGCCCGGGCGGTTGAATATCGCTACCTCAGCCTGGCCATCTTCCTCGGCGGGCTGATGCTGTGCCTGGCGCTGGTCCCGGCCGGTATCGTCCGTTTCGTTTTCTTCCCTTCGGTGCCTTCGGACTCGATACAGGTTGAGCTGAAGATGCCCAACGGAACGGCCTGGCAAAAAACCCATGATTACGCGCTGCGGATCGAGCAGGCGGCCCGGGCCATGGACGAGCGCTATCGTGAGGAAACCGGCAGCGAGCAGGGAGTGATCCGGGAAATGCTGACCCTGTCCACCAGCGACACCGAATCCGAGTTGTGGCTGGACCTGCTGCCCAGCGAACAGCGCACGATATCCTCCGTGAAGATGGCCGGCTGGCTGCGCGAGGCCCTGGGCGAACTCAGCGGCATCCAGTCGCTGATTGTCGATGCCAACGCCGGCCCCGGCGGGTCGCCGGTGGACGTGGAGCTGTCCGGCAGCAATCTGCAGCAGTTGCGGGGCGCGGCCCAGGAGTTGAAGCTGGCGCTCACCCGCTTTGATGGCCTCTCCGACATTCGCGACACTTTTGATGCCGGTGGCCCCGAGCTCGATATCCAGGTGACGGCGGAGGGTGAGGCCCTTGGCCTGGGCCAGGTCGAACTGGCGCGGCAGGTGCGCCAGGCCTTCTTCGGTGCCGAGGTGCAGCGGGTACAGCGCGGTCGACATGAGGTGCGGGTTTATGTGCGTCTCCCGGCAGAGCAGCGCCAGTCGCTGGATGCCCTGCATTCCCTGTGGATCGATGTACCGGGCAGGGGCAAGGTGCCCTTCGATGTGGTGGGCAGCGCCCGGGAGCGCTCCGGGGTGAGCGTCATCAACCGCTTCAACCGCCAGCGGGTGGTGAACGTGTTGTCCGACCTCGACAAGTCCCGTCTGGAGCCGGGTGAGGTGAACGGCCAGATCGTGCGTGAGGTGCTGCCGCCGATTCTCGCCCGCTACCCGGCGGTCAGCCATCGGCTGGGCGGCCAGGCCGAACAGCAGGCGGAGTCCACCAGTTCCCTGGGGCTGGGATTTGTGGCGATCCTGGTGATGATATACGCGGCGCTCGCCGTACCCCTGCGCAGCTATGGCCAGCCGCTCATTATCATGGCGGTGATACCCTTTGGTCTCACCGGCGCGGTGCTGGGACACTTCCTCCTGGGCAGTGATGTGAGTATTCTGTCGATGATCGGGATGATCGGTTTGACTGGCATCGTGGTCAATGACAGCCTGGTGCTGGTCGACCACATCAATCATCGCCTGGAGAAAGCCAGCGAAACCTGGCAGCAGGCGGTAGTCAACGGCGCGGTGAGGCGCTTCAGGCCGGTGGTACTGACCTCCGTCACCACCTTTATCGGCCTGGCCCCGATTCAGCTGGAGACCGCGATCCAGGCCCAGTTTGTCAAACCCATGGCGATTTCAGTGGCCTTTGGTGTCCTGTTCGCCACCGTCGTCACCCTGGTGCTGGTGCCGGTCCTGTATTTTGTCGGTCACGACATCAAGCGCCTGTTTGTCAGGGAGGAGTAGCCGTGCTGACGCCATTTCACATCGCCGTTGCGGTGCGCGACATCGAGGAGGCCCGGGCGTTCTATGGCGCCGGGCTGGGCTTCGCCGAAGGCCGCAGCAGTGAACAGTGGGTTGACTTCAATATGTTCGGGCACCAGTTCGTGACCCATCTGGATCCGCGCCTGGGTCCCCGGGGCTCGGTGGCGTCCATTGCCAACGCGGTGGACGGGCATGGCGTGCCCGTGCCCCACTGCGGTGTGATCATGGAGTTCGAGCCCTGGCGGGAATTTGCCGAGCGGGCCAGGACTGTTGTCAGCCAGTTTATTATCGAGCCCTATATCCGTTTCAAGGGCCAGGCGGGCGAGCAGGGGACGATGTTTTTTGCCGATCCCTCGGGGAATGCCCTGGAATTCAAGGCCTTTCGCGATATCGACGCCGGGCTCTTTGCCACTCAGGGTCAGTCGCTGTAGACAAACGGCGCGCGCTGGAACCAGGTGGGGTCTGCCAGCTGGTCCAGCAGGAATTCAGCCAGTTCGCCGGCCTGCAAGCGAAAGCCTGCCGGTGTCCGCAGCGCGGCCCCTGCAGGTGCAGTGGCAGCGCCGGATTCAATCAGCGGGCAACGGGCGATGGTCCAGTTGATGTCTGTTGCGGCGAGCAGGGCGTACTCCCGCTGCCGGTCGCGCAGCAGTGTGGGGTAACGCAGCCGCGCCAGTTGCCGGATGCTCCAGCCGATGAAGTCTCGGCGGTCGTCTGGCGTTACCACGCCAGCACCGGAGACCACCAGGTAGCGATTGATGCCCTGTGCCCGCATGGCGGTCACAATATTGCGGCTGACCGCGGTGGTGAGGTCAGCGGGGGCCTGTTTGCCGGGCCCGATGGCGCTGATAACCACCTCGGCGCTGTCCAGCAGGTCGGCGATGACATCCGGATCCCTGGCGTCTCCCGCAACGACGGTAATCCGCTCACCCAGGTAGGCGAGTTTCTCCGGTGAACGCGCCAGCACGCGCAGCGGGTAGCCGCGCGCCAGCGCCTGCTGCAATATGTGGCCTCCGACCATGCCGGTGCCCCCCAGCAGGGCGATGGTGGTGGGCTGCGAGACGGGCGCAATGGCGGCGGCGATTTGCTGCGGTGGGAGCTTTTGCTGGCTGGCGCAGGCGGCCAGCAGCAGGCTCAATAACAGGGCAGCGCTGAATCGCGCCAGGCGTCTCATTGCGGCGGGGCGCACAGTTCCCGCCAGAACATACTCGCCGCCTGTTCGCAGACCGGATCCATCGCTTCCGGCTCCAGGTAAATGCCGTCGATCAGCAGGCGGCTGAGGCCGTGCAGGGTACTCCAGGTCACCTGGGCATAGCGCAGTGCATCCAGTTCCGGGTTGACCAGGCCCTGGTCCTGCCAGCACCTCGCCTGCTTGAGATAAAAGCGAAAGGCGCCGTGGGCTTCCGCCTGCAGGGCCGCGGTGATGTGGGGCGATTTCCACAGCTGGCTGCCGAACATCAGGTCGTAATATTCGGCATTCTCCACCGCAAACTGCAGGTAGTCGCGAATAAAGCGTGCCAGCCGGTCCCGCGACAGCTCCGCGCCGTCGATGGTGAGGATCCCGACGAAGCGGCTGAAACCCTCGGCCGCAATGGCGCAGAGCAGATCCTGCTTGTCCCTGAAGTGATGGTAGGGCGCGGTGCGGGATACCCCGGCCCTCGCCGCCAGGCGGCGCATGGACAGGCCCTGCTCGCCCTCCTCACGGAGCAGCAGGGCGGCCTCGTCCAGCAGCGTCTGCCGCAGGTCACCGTGGTGGTAGGTGGTTTTTGCGCTCATGGCGATAAGCTAGCAAGCTATCTTGACAGTGTCAAAATTGAGCGATACATTGCCGGCCCAAACTTGACATTGTCCAGATTCTGCCGGAGCCATTCATGAGCCAGTACCCGAACCTGTTACAGCCGCTTGACCTGGGTTTTACCACCCTCAAAAACCGTGTCCTCATGGGCTCCATGCACACCGGGCTGGAGGAGGCGCCCAATGGCCACCAGCGCATGGCGGCTTTTTTTGCCGAGCGCGCCCGCGGCGGCGTCGGCCTGATCGTGACCGGGGGCTTCGGTCCCAACAAGCGCGCCGCCACCCACGAACACACGAAAATGTTGTGGAGTGAGGCGGACTGCGCCGATCACCGGGTGATCACCGATGCGGTGCACGCAGAGGGCGGCAAGATCTGTATGCAAATCCTCCACACCGGGCGCTATGCTTTCAACGAGAATCCCATTGCGCCCTCGGCCATCCAGGCGCCGATCAATATGTTCAAGCCCAGTGCGGCGACCGGGGAAGAAATCGGGGAGCAGATCGAGGACTTTGTCCGTACCTCGGTACTGGCGCAAAAAGCCGGCTACGACGGGGTCGAAATCATGGGTTCCGAGGGTTACTTCCTCAACCAGTTCCTGGCCCGGCGCACCAATCACCGCGATGATGACTGGGGCGGCAGCTATGAAAACCGGATGCGCCTCCCGGTGGAGGTGGTAAGACGGGTGCGGGAAGCGGTGGGCGAGGCGTTCATTATCATCTACCGGCTGTCAATGCTGGACCTGGTGGAAGGGGGCAGTAGCGCAGCAGAGATCATCCAGCTGGGCAAGGCGGTGGAGAGCGCCGGCGCGAGCATCATCAACACCGGCATCGGCTGGCATGAAGCGCGCATTCCCACCATCGCCACCAAGGTGCCGCGGGCCGCCTTTACCTGGGTTACCGCGCGGTTCCGCAAGGAGCTCTCGGTACCGGTGGTCACCTCCAACCGGATAAATACCCCCGAGGTTGCCGAAGCAGTGTTGCAGCGCGGCGATGCCGACATGGTGTCCATGGCCCGGCCGTTCCTGGCGGATCCGGATTTTGTGCGCAAGGCCCGGGACGGCAGGGCGGACGAGATCAACACCTGCATCGGCTGTAACCAGGCCTGCCTGGACCATGTGTTTACCGGCAGGATGACCAGCTGCCTGGTGAACCCCCGCGCCTGTCACGAAACCGAACTGCTCATCCGGCCTGCCGCCGAGCGCAAGAGGCTCGCTGTAGTGGGCGCAGGGCCCGCGGGGCTGGCCTTTGCGACCACCGCCGCCGGCCGCGGCCACGAAGTCACCCTGTTCGATGCCGCGGATGAAATCGGTGGCCAGTTCAATATCGCCAAGCAGATTCCCGGCAAAGAGGAGTTTTACGAGACCCTGCGCTACTTCGCCCGGCAAATAGAATTGACCGGGGTGAAGCTGCAGCTGGGTCAGCGGGTCTCAGCAGCCGAGCTTGGTGGCGCCGATTTCGACGAGGTTGTGCTGGCGACCGGTATTGTTCCGCGGCGTCCTGACATTGAAGGGGTGGATCACCCCAGCGTGCTGACTTACCTCGATGTGCTGCAGGACAAGCTGCCGGTGGGCGACAGGGTGGCCATTATCGGCGCCGGCGGTATTGGCTTTGATGTCGCCGAGTACCTGACTCACGGAGAGGAATCGCTGTCCACCGACATCCGCCAGTTTATGGATGCCTGGGGCGTGGACATGAACCTGCAGGCCCGCGGTGGTATCGAGGGTGTGGAGCCGCAATTTCCGCCCTCGCCGCGGGAGGTCAGTCTGTTGCAGCGCAAGGCGAGCAAGGTCGGCGGCGGGCTGGGCAAAACCACCGGCTGGATTCACCGCGCCGGCCTGGAAAAGAAGGGAGTGCAGATGATTTCCGACTGCCAGTACCGGCGTATCGACGATGCCGGGCTGCACATCTCGGTCGGGGGGGTGGAAAAGCTGCTGGCGGTGGACAACGTGGTACTGTGCGCGGGGCAGGAGCCACGGCGCGAGCTGGCCGACGCGCTGGGTGGCATGCCCGTGCACCTGATCGGTGGCGCCGATGTGGCCGCCGAGCTGGACGCCAAGCGCGCCATCGACCAGGGTACCCGGCTGGCGGCCGCTATCTGACTATTCCGGGCCATGGCCTGTTTCGCGATGCAATTTTTTGCACAAAGAGTAACACCGTCTATGCTGTTATGACCTTGAAACGGCGGAACAGGCTATGGCACTTGCCCACGCAATCATGACATCACTGCTCGATGCCGACCTCTCCGGCTCCGAGCTGGCGCGGGATTTCGAGAAGTCCATGGGCTTCTTCTGGCAGGCCTCGCACCAGCAGATCTACCAGGAGCTGCGCAAGCTGGCGGGTAAGGGCTGGCTCAATAAACGCGAGGTCAACCAGTCGGGGAAGCCCAACAAGATTGTCTACGGCCTGACCCTCGCGGGCAGAGAGGCCCTCGCCGGGTGGGTGTACGGGCCAACCAGGGTACAGTCCGCCAAGGACGAATTGCTGCTCAAGCTCTATAACCTGGATGAGAACAACGCAGAGCACATCATCGCTGAGGTTAGCGCCCGCCGGGAAGAGGTGATGCAACGCCTGTACCTGTACGAGGCCGTTCGTCGCCGCCACTACCAGGATCCGGCGGCCCTGCCGGTGCGACACAAGGGCGTCTATCTGGCCCTGAAATCGGGTATTCACCAGGGGGAGCAGTTTCTCGCCTGGTGTGATGAGTCCCTGGCCCTGCTGGCCACCGTTCCCGGGGGCAAGAGCTGAGTCGCTTCAGTTCCCCCTGGGGCAGGTCAGTCAGTATGAGCTGGCGCCAAGAAGCCCAGTCCCGGCTCGGACATGTCCCGTACCGGGGGGCAGGACCGGGGGATGGTGTACAGCAGGCGCGGCAACGCAGCCAGGTGGCTGCCGAGCACGGGCTTGCCACTATTGAGAATGGCTACCGATATGTCGCGCTGGGGGTCAGCCCAGGCAAACACGTTGGATAAGCCCAGGTGGCCATAGGCATAATGACTGTCCCTGCCGTAAATCCCCGCGGGGCTGCCACCGAGCATAAATCCGGGGCTGTAGCGCATGGGGATCTTCAGAGAGGCGTCAATGCTGGCTTTGCCCGCCTCCTGGGTGGCCCGATGGACCGTTAGTGGGTGCATGATTGTAGTGTCGCCGTAGCGGCCATAGTCCAACAGCATCTGGAAAAACCGGCTGGTCTCCTCGGCGGTGGCATAGATGTTGCCCGCGGGCAGCACCGCCTGCTTGAACTCGGCGTCATTGATGAGGTCGATCACCGCCATGTACTCCATGCCCAGGGCATTTTTCAGTGTCGTGCCCACCAGTTTTCCCGGAACAAGCCCGGTGAAGCGATTTTGCGCCGCCCGCTCCAGGTCCCTGCTGGTGAGGCCGTAGCGGAAGAAGCGCATGCCCATGGGCTTGCGAATATAGCGCGCGAGATACTGCTGGATGGTCAATCCGGTGGTACGACGAATGAGTTCATCGATAAGAAAGCCACCGGTAATGGCATGGTAGGCGGAGGTGCGGCCCAGGTGATCGATTGGATCGGCAGCGCAGATGCGCGCCACGGCCTCTTCCCGCTCGAACAGCAATCGGGGATCGATGTTTTCGCCCAGCCCCGGAACCCCCGCCCGGTGTGCGAGCAACTGGTAAATAGTGATATAGCCCTTGCCATTGGCGGCGAATTCGGGGATGTAATAGCTCAGCGGGTCCATCAGGTGAATCTTGCCCTGCTCCGCCAGCAGGTGCACCAGCATGGCGCTGATCGCCTTGGAGGCGGAAAACAGGCAGACAGGCGTATCCAGGTCAGCAGTCTCGGCGTCCTCGCTGTTGGCGTCTCCGCGCCGGTAACCGATACTGCGATTGAGTAGCAGCTGGCCGCCACGCCGGACACAGAGGCTGAGCATGGGGTGCATCCCGGTGCGGTAGAGCCTGAGTGCGGCGTCCCAGATGAGCTCAACCGAGCGCTCAGTCAGCCCGCACTGTTCGGCAGGCACCTCGGCGGGATCAATGCGGATAATTTCGTCCAGATCCCTGGGAATCGCGATTCGGTTGAGCGTGTTATCAATCCTGTTTTGGAGTAATCGCAGGGTCACTGTTTTCTCCCGGGGCATTGCCCGCAGCGGCAAGGAATACCGCCAGTGTGAAGAAAGCCGCCGCCGGTAGCAACTGTAGAGCGACCCGGTTAAGGGAGGTAAAGTTAACCGCGCCGTGGGCATTGTCGGTAAAGAGATACAGGATGAGATAGAGGCTGATCGCCGCGAGCACCACGATGGCCAGCGGTATCAGCGTCCGCCCCCTGAACGGCACCAGCACCAGGGCGATGGTGAGCAGGTAAATCGCCAGGTGCCAGTTGTCATGAACCAGGCCGCTGAGGTAAATCGCAAGCCAGCTCTCGGGGCGGTAACCGAACGCCATGGAGGCCAGTGTATGGCCAGCGATGGCAAGCTCCGCCGGCAGCAGGTACAGCGTTAACAACAGGGCCAGCGCCAGCGCCGCCAGTAACGCGAACCCCCTGCGCAGCCCGGCAACTGCCAGCAGGATGCCGGGGGCCAGGCTCAGCAGCCAGTAAAAGCCCTCGTTTTTCACCAGCAGGCCACCGGCGGCGCTCACCAGCGCCAGCGCCAGTTGCCACTGCGCCCGCGACAGCAACCAGTTGCCGAAGGCAGCCACCGCGCCCAGGTAGGCCAGGGCCAGTAACAGGTCAGCGTAACCGGCCAGGGCCACCTGGGTGTTCAGGTAGGGCAGCGATAGCACCATATAGCAGGCGGCCAGGGCGACCGCGGCGTTGGCGCCGGCCTGGCGGGCCTGGGCGTAGAATACCAGCCCGATGCCCAGCCACATCAGCAGCCAGGGCGCGTTGACCAGGCTGTTGTCCCAGTAACCCAGGGCCACCGCCATCCAGGCCTGTAGCAGAGGCGTTGCAATGGGGTAGTCCGGGTGCATGTTGGTGAATACACCGGTACCGGCCGTCGCCAGCCATTGCTCGGGATCGACGTAGGGCACAGTGCTT
Organism: Seongchinamella sediminis; assembly: GCF_003457605.1. GTDB lineage: Bacteria > Pseudomonadota > Gammaproteobacteria > Pseudomonadales > Halieaceae > Halioglobus > Halioglobus sediminis. The sequence continues at coordinate 93,790 of NZ_QRAN01000011.1, read as the reverse complement.
TTCAGTTCGAAAAAAACTTTTGCCTGCCGGGCCCAGTGCTGCTTGGCGTCCCAGGCTGTCATTGGCCGGGTGAGCAGTTCCAGCCCCAGGGCAATAAGGCGGCTGGCGAGCAGGGCCAGGCACAGGACGACCAGAATGTGTTGCAGCCGCGTCAGGGGCAGCGACTGGCCGCCGTACCCGGAAGGCAGATAGCCTGGCCGCGCCGGGTATGCCAATGCCAGGGCACTGATACACAGGCTGCCGAGTGCCAGGCCGGCAAACGACCAGTCGATGCCGAGCAGGCTGTACAGGCGCATCAGTAGCGTTGTTGCCAGCAGGCCGAGCAGGCAGGCGTAGCCGCTGATCAGCGCCCACCGGGCAGGGGTGGCGGCGGGAATGAACCGCGTCAGCCAGGAGGCCGCGGGCAGCCAGCTGACGGCGAGGGCAAGCGCAACCATAAGCAGGCTCACGGCATGACCTCCAGCAGCAGGCCGCTGTTGTCCTGGTAGCGAATGGCGACTGGCAGCTGTTCGCCCTGGCGGTTCAGCAGCAGGGTTTCCCCGGCGTCCAGGCGCAGCGCGGAGGGAGGCAACAGCAGGATGAAATGACCCGGGGCCAGCCTGTCCAGGTCGGGCAACTCGGGACCGTGGCGATGCCAGTAGACATTGAGCGGGGCCAGGTAATAGGCCGCAAGCATGCCGGCCGTATCGGAACGCGTGGCGACGAATACCACTGCCCGGGGATCAGCGATGCGTTGTTGCGCCTCCCGGGCCAGGCTGCTGATCGCGGCATCTCCCGAGCGCGCGAGTTTTTCCTCATTGCCAGCACCGGCAAATGTCGTTGTGGTCAACTCCACCTGCCGCCACAGTCGCAGCTGCCAGAGACTATCCAGCGCCAGCCAGCCACAGAATACGAGCAGCCCGGCACCGGTCCAGCTGGCATTGCGGCGGGCCAGTAGCAGGTAGGCCAGCATCGCGACCAGCACCAGGGTGGCGAAAACCGGGGCGGGGTAGGGACCGGTACTGAATTCACGGGTGCCGGTATAGACGTTGATGTCGGCGGGTTTCCAGCCCCTGAAGGCCGCCCAGTTTTGCCACAGGTCCCGCAGATAATCCGCGATCCCGGGCTGCTGGATTGTCATTCCGCGAAAATTGATCGCCTGGCCGGGAGGGCCGCGGAACCCCAGTTGCAGCAACCGGGCCTCGCCCTGCCAGTGGCGATGGCCGGACATATCGATCACGGCGCGTGCATTGGCGCCGGGAACGTATTTGAACTGGCGCAGCCGGGTAGTGTCGATGCTGTTGCGCCATATAAGGAAAACCTGCAGCGGCGGCGCGCCATCAAAGTCGATCACTACACGGGGGTTTTCGGCCAACGGTAATTCCCGGTGCGGGAACTCCAGCAGGATTTGCCCGGCGGCGTTCGGCTGCAGCAGCATGCTGCCGTCCTGCTGCGTTGCCGTGCCCATAAGTGGTCGGGCCAGTTCTGGCGGCCATGTGTCAGCGCATACGCCGTGTGCCGTGCTGCCCAGGGCGAGCAGGATAAAGATTCGGCCAAATTGTTGCAGCACGCCTCGTATCCCCAAGCCCCGCCATTCATCATGCAGGAGCGTGAACGCCCCCGGGTCGAACTCAGGGTAACATTCAGGCCACGGGGAGTGTAGCGGGGGCTAGAACCGGTAACGGCCTATATCGATGCCGAAGGCCCCGGGTTCCAGGCTTCGGGCGATGGAGATGGGCTTGTCCTGGTAGCGCCCCTGGGTGTCCTGCAGGTCCACCAGTTTGGGCTTGGGGTAGTGCTGCTTGCTGCGATTGAGCACCAGGATGACCTTGGGTAGCAAGCGGCGGGTGCGGCTTTCCGCCACCACAATGCCCACCTCACCAGTGGTCAGCTCGACAATGGTTCCCGCGGGGTAAATGCCCACCGCCTGGATGAAGGCTTCCACCAGCTCCGCCTGGAACTCCTTGTCGCGGGCCTGGTAGAGCACTTTGATGGCATCGGCAGGCGCCTTGGCGTTGGCGTAGGACCGCTGCGAGGTAATGGCGTCGTAGGTGTCGACGATGGCGGCAATGCGGGCAAAAGCCGGTATTTCGTCGCCGCGCAGGCCCCGGGGATAGCCGCTGCCGTTATAGCGCTCATGGTGGAAAGCCACCATATCCAGCACGTCCTGGTTGATTATCCCGCTCTTTTTCACCAGGTGCAGGCCATGGGCCACGTGGTGGCGCATTTCCCGGGTTTCTTCCTGGGTCAATTCCCGGTCCGCCTGCAGTAATTCCGGATCCACCAGCAGCTTACCCACATCCATCAGCATGCCGCCGATCGCCAGCGAGCGCAGGTCGCGTTTGTGCAGGCCGATCTGTCGGCCCAGCGCCACTGCCCAGATGGCCACGCTCAGGGAGTGCTGGTAACTGTAGGCATCGTGTTGTTTCAGGCGCCCCAGCCAGAGGCAGGCATCGGGATTACGGCTGATACTGCCGATAATGGGGTCGGCCGCGGTTTTCAGGCGCAGTGCGTCCAGCTTGCCGGCATTGGCTACCTGGTCGAATATATCGGTGATGTCGTCGAGCAGGGTGTCCAGGGCGCGGCTGGCCCGGGGATGCTCTTCTTTCCACTCCGCCTGGTCGGAATAGGCCTTCAGCTCGCGGCCGCGGAATATCTCGGGCAGGGGGATGCGCCGCCGTTCACCATTGGCGTGGCGCGCAAGCTTGGCGCTGATGTAGACGCATTTATGCACGTCGACCCAGACGTGTTCGCAAAAATCGCGCACGCGCTGGATGTCGTCATCGGTTTCCAGCAGGAAACCCTGGGTAACAAAGGGGGTGCCCAGCCATTCCCGGTCCAGGCCGCTGATGAACATGCCCTTGGTGAGGTCCGTGGTGGGGACCTTCACTGTCTGCAGCATACTGCAAATCCCCCGTCTTGTTTTTGTCTAAATCAGAAAAATACCGGAAAGCCCAGCCAGGCGCTGTAAAAAAGTCAACTTTTCTGCAGATTTTCACAAACTGCGATGCCGGTCACGGATTGCCTCTGCCAGTGGCTGTATGCCCGCCCGTGCCGACGGGTCCCCGGGCCAGGTAAACCGTGAGCAAGCCGCCAACAATGACCAGCGCACTGCCGGACACCGACCAGACATCTGGCACCTGGCCCCAGATCAGCCAGCCCCAGAAGGCCCCCAGCACCACCGCCAGGTAGTTGATCGGCGCGATAGCGTGCGCCGGGGCGATGGCGTAGGCGCGGGTATAGAGGCGCAGGGTGATGTATATCGCCACGCCTACATAGAGCATGGCTGCCCAGTCCAGCCAGTGCAGCTTGTCGTAGTCAGAGGCGCTGAATGGCGCCACGCATGCCAGTGACAGCAGGAAGTAGTACAGGAGGATGCGTGAGGCAGGCTCGGTGCTTGCCAGCTTGTGGGTCGCGACCATGGAAATGGATAAGCAGAGGGCGGATACAAATCCGCCCGCATGCCACCAGTTGAGTCCCTCCGGACCCGGGCGAAGTATCATCAGGATGCCGGCGAAACCAATGAGCAGAGGACCCCAGGCGCTGGCGGCTATGCGCTCCCGGCTCCACACGTAGGCCACCAGCGGAACTGTCAGTGGAGCGCTCTGCCGCAACAGCACGGCGTCAACCATGGGGATGTGGGCCAGGGCGCCATAGAACAGGTAAAAACCCAGCACGCCGGCAGCCCCGCGAAAGAAATGCAGCCCCATACGGCCGGTTTTCAGGTTGGCCAGCCCGGGCCGCAGGGTGATGGGCAGGCACAGCAGCAGACAGACCAGATACTGCACAGTGACAATGGCCTCAATGCTTACCCGCGCAGAGGCGAAGCGGGTGGCCACAGCGGCGGTGCTGGCAATGACCACCATTAGCAGAGACAGCCACAGCGCCCGCCGGGTTTGGTTGTATGCTGTCATTGCCCGGAGGCGTAGCGCTCGCGGCGGACGTACTTCAGTTCCCGTTGCGCTGTTACCGGCGCCGTCTCCTCCAGCCCGTTGACCGCGGCGGTAAACGCCGGGGACCAGCTGCTGCCCACTCTTCGCGACCAGTCAGTGAGCGATTCGCCTGCGTTTATGCTGGCGATTCGCAGGCGCAGGCCGCCAATCGTGGCTGCCTGGGCGCTCGACAGGGGCGCGATGCCCATCACCGAGGTCTGCAGTGATTGCCGATGGGGCTCCCTGCCCATGGCCATGAAGGTGAAGCTGTGACTGCCGGAGTTCAGGAAGACGTAATACAGGCTCACCAGCCCGGCTTCGCCGTCGTCATCATAGCGCACCAGGTGAGCTGGCCACTGGCCGATCCTGAAGTCTCTGCTTGCCACCGGTTGCAGGCCGGTTCTATCGCGCATGCGGTTAATCAGTGCGGTCGCATAGGTGTCGGGGCTGAATTCACCGGGGTTCAGGCCCAGGGCCAGGTAGGCCTCGCCGTCTGGCTCCATGGCGCCGACAAAGCGCGGGGTGTTCACGGTCTGCCAGCCGGCGGGGAAGCTGACTGCCAGCCCGAGGTCGGCGCTCAGGAAAAGGTTGTCCCGGAATATTCCCTGTTGCGGGTTCTGTGGGCCCCACCAAAGGCCATCGAGATAGCGGTACAAAAGCTTCCTGTCGGCAAGGGCTTGGGCTGGAACCGTGTGCAGCTCCCGGGCCAGCCTGTCGATTTCCGCGACCCGCCTGGGCGTGGTCGGGTGGGTATCGAGGTAGGTGGCCTGGTGGTGCTCCCCGGTGAGCAGGAACAGGCTGTTTTCAATGCCCTCCAGGGCGTCCGCGAGAGCCAGTGGCTCGTAGCCGGCGGCACTCGCCAGACGCATACCGTAAGCGTCGGCCTCGCTTTCCTGGGCCCGTGAGTAGGAGGAGAGATAGAGCTTGCCCGCGTGTTCAATCGGCGCATTGATCATCTGGCCCAGGTCGCTGCTGACCACACCCACGGCGCGTCCGGGCAGGGTCAACAGCCCGGCGCCAAGGCTGCGACCGGCCTGGCGGACGTGGTGCCTGCGGGTCACGTGGCTGATTTCGTGGGCCAGTACCCCAGCCAGTTCAGCTTCATCGTTTATCTGTGCCATCAGGCCCCGGGAGACATAGATGAACCCGCCGGGCGAGGCAAAGGCGTTGGGCTCGGCCTGATCCACCAGGGCGAACTGAAACTGGTAGGGCGTGTCCTCCAGTGCATCCACCAGCCGTTGGCCCACCATGTCCAGGTAGCGCTCCAGTTCCGGGTCCATGTACAGGCCTATCTGGTCAGCCACCTGTTGCGACATCGAGTTTCCCGCCCGGGTTTCCAGCTCCGGGGTGATGACCGACGTCACGCACGCCGACTGCAACAGCAGCGCGCTAACAACAGCGAGCCGGGCGCTGAACCGGCGAGAAAGACCGGTGCCGGCGGCTCTGTCCAGCGTAAGTTCCCTGTGCAACTGTCGAAGCTTGCCCATATCAGCGCCCCATGCGGAACTGGTTATTGAGGAAGGGCCAGCCCAGGGACAGGTAAAGCGCATCCTGTGAGTCCTCGCTGCGACCGTAGGCGAGATACAGTGGCCCTAATGGCGAATCCAGCGCCAGGTAAATGCTGCCGCCAGTCATGAAATCGCCAGCATTGACATCGGGCCGCCGGGACCAGACCTCGCCGCCCTCGATGGATACGCCCAGATAAGCGGGGGCGTCAAAGGGCAGCACCGAGGTGCCTGACAGCCTGCGCTGGTACTGGGCCATGGCAAATGCCATCTGCCGGCCGGACAGCTGGTTCTGTGGCAGTCCCGACAGATTGAACAGGCCGCCGAGCTGAAAGTAGTTCGCGGGTGTATTCGGCGCATCCAGCGACTGGCCCGTGCGCCCGGTGAAGATCAGGGTATTGCGGTGGTTGGCGCCGAAGCTGAACGCGCCCTGGGCAATTGCCTGCCAGCGCTCGAAATTGGCGTCGGCGCCCAGTTCATCGCGCAGCAGCTGGTACTCGGCATACATGAAGCCACCGCGGGTCGGAAAGTAGGGGTTGTCCAGCCGGTCGTAGCGCAGGCTGGCGGCGATGCCGCCCTCGTGAAAACGGTCCTCTGGCAGGTCGCCGCCGATCTCCACATCGCTGCGGTATTCACCGACGTTGCGGAACAGGCCGAGGCGGAGCTGGGAGTTTTTGAACACGTTCCAGCCGGCATCCAGCTGGCTGGCCAGCCGACGCACCCGCCAGATGCCCACCGGGTCCCCGGAGCCGTACTCCGGGCCCAGGGTGGTGGTGTCATGGTCGCGATAGCCGAGGTAGGGAGCGATAAAGTAGCGGCCCCGCACCTCCAGCGGCTGGTAGAACTCCGTTTCCAGGATCATCAAGTCGCCGACCTGGCCGCGGGCATACAGTTCGCCCCCCAGGTCGGTAATGCCCTTCCACAGGTAGCTGGCGCCAATATTGATTTCACTGCTGCCATCCAGGGATGTCACCAGGTTGAGCCCGAACTTGAGATCGTTGTCGCCCCAGGTCTTGGCCGTGGCGTGAATTTCCAGCACGTTGCCGTCGCTCCCGGCGCTCACCACGTCGTAGTCAATAATCTGCCAGTGATCCAGCGCGTAAATATTTTCGATGTCGGCGCGCAGCTGTTGCCGGTCGAGCCGCTGGCCCACCTGCTGGGAAAGCTGCACCCGGATGACATCGCTGCGCAGGTGACTGTCATCAAAAATGTCGATACGGTCGATCACCGGCTCCCCAGGCGTGGCCATGTTGCGGTTCGCCAGATAGCGAGCCCAGGCCTCGCTGCCCAGGGCGAGGGGGCGCAGGGCGTCCTGCATGGCCATGGTCGCATCGTAGCCGCGCTGGTATATCTCGCTGCTTAACTCGAAGTCCAGCATGCCGATGCCGCTCAGGTCGGGGTTGATCAACAGGTCCCTGTCGGTGAGCAGGCCGAGTTGCTCGATGGAATTCTTGCGGGTGAGGAAGTTGATCATCTGGTCGCCCACGTCCAGCAGGTTGTTGATCTCGCTGCGATCGCGCAGCGGGGTGCCGATATCGATCACCACCAGGCGTTCACCGCCGAGGTCCCTGCCCACTTTGACCGGTATGTTCATCGCCAGGCCGCCGTCAACCAGCAGCCTGCCATCGTGCTCTACAGGCGCCAGCAAGCCCGGCAGCGACATGCTGGCGCGCATGGCGGTTACGATGTCGCCACCGCTGAACACATAGGCATCGCCGGTTTCGATGTCGGTAGCCACGGCGCGATAGGGGGTTGGCAGCCTGTCAAAATCGTCTATGTGGTCGGAGTTCAGGGACAGGTCCTTGATCATCTGCCGCACCTGCTGGCCCTGGACAATGCCCAGGGGAATGGAGAGCCCGCCCTCGTTAAGTGCCAGCGACAGCGAGGCGGGATAGTCGTAGTCATCCTCCTTGCGCCGCTGCGGCAGGCTGTCCCGGTCCACCGAGTCCTCGAAGGCCTCGTCCCAGGCCATGGTCTCGACCACCTCCCGCAGTTGCCGGGCGTCCATGCCCTGGGCGTAAAGCCCGCCCACCAGTGCCCCCATGCTGGTGCCGGCAATCGCTTTCACCGGCACCTGAAGCTCCTCCAGGGCGGCGATGGCGCCGACGTGGGCAATGCCCCGGGCGCCGCCGCCAGCCAGTACCAGGACCACCTCCTCGTCAGCCCGGACCGGCATGGATGACAGCAGGGCAATGGCGAGGCAGAGGACAGCAGAACGGGCTGAAAACATGGTGGGGACCGGGTCAGTGCAGAGCGGGCATTATCCCAGTCGCCGCTGCCCGGGTCCACGCTGGTCTGCCTGCCGGCGGCACTGTATTCCCGCGTTTCCTGGTGCATAATGGCGCGCATGTATCATCACTATTTTGGCCTCAACGAAGCGCCCTTCTCGATTGCCGTAAACCCGCGTTACCTGTTCATGAGCGCACGGCACCGGGATGCGCTTGCGCACCTGCTCTATGGCGTTGGGGCAGGGGGTGGTTTTATTTTGCTTACTGGCGAGGTCGGCACCGGCAAGACCACCATCAATCGCTGCCTGCTCGAGCAACTGCCCCATGACACCGACATTGCGATTATCCTCAACCCGGCGCTCAACGCGGTTGAGCTGCTGGCCACGGCCTGCGATGAGCTGGGAATCGGGTACGATGATGACAGGCAGACACTCAAGTCCCTGACCGATGCCCTGCACAGTTTCCTGTTGGACAATCACACCCGCGGCCGCAAAACCGTGCTGATGATCGATGAGGCCCAGCACCTGGATTTCGAGGTGCTGGAGCAGATTCGCCTGTTGACCAACCTCGAGACCAACAGCGAAAAACTGCTGCAGATTATCCTCATTGGCCAGCCGGAGCTCGCCCAGTTGCTGGCCCGGCCGGAGCTGCGCCAGCTCAACCAGCGCATCACCGCCCGTTACAATCTCGGGCCGCTCAACCGGGCGGAGACCGGGGCGTATATCAACCATCGCCTGCAGGTGGCGGGCATGGCCGCGGACCGGGTGATCTTCCCGCCGTCAGTGGTGCGGGGGATTTACCAGCGCACCCGCGGTATACCGCGGTTGATCAATGTTCTCTGCGACCGGATCATGCTGGGGGCATACGGCCGTAACAAGCACCGGGCTGACCGGGCGACCCTGCGCCTCGCTGCCCGGGAAGTGCTGGGCGAGGAGGGCGTAAAGCAGGTATCGTGGTGGCCCTGGGCGCTGGCCGCCCTGGTCGTAATGGGAGCCCTGGCTGCCTGGTGGGGAATGCAGTCAAACCCACCTGGGCGCGATGCTGACGCTATCGCCGGTGATGTACCGGCGATTGTGGCGCCAGCCGCCACCGAAATCGAAGCGGAGACTCCAGCCCCGGAGACTGCTGCCGCGGCAATGATCGCAGATGCTGGTTCAGCGGTGCCGGACTCCGCCCTCGCCAGCTGGTTGCTGGCGCCGGGAGATGCAACGGCCCTGTACTGGTCCCTGTTCAGCGACCGGCCGTTGCCGGACCGGTGGTGCCAGGAGCCGAATGGTGAACTCGCCTGCGTCGAAGACGAGGCCATGACCTGGGATGAGCTTGTCACGCTGTCGCGTCCCCTGCTGCTCGACATGGTAAGCCCCGAACGCTTCGCCGCCGGCGTGGTGTTGCTGGGGATCGAGGGTCGCCAGGCCTGGGTGGGCGGCGAAAGTGCGGTGGAGCTGGTTGCATTGGCGGACCTGGGCCCCCTGTGGACCGGCCGCTACCGCTTTTTGTGGCGGCCGCCGGTCGGCTTTGATCGCCCCCTGTCCGCGGGTGACAGCGGTCCCGCCGTGGCAGCGGTGGCGCAGCTGTTTGCGCAACTGGATGGCCAGGCGCAGGCGCTCGCCGGACAGCGCTTCAATGATTCCCTGAAACAGCGGGTAATGATTTTCCAGCGCGATATGGGTCTGGAGGCCGACGGCGTCGTGGGTGTGCAAACGCTGCTCAAGCTGAACCGCGAACTTGGCATTGATATTTCCGCCGCCGCTGCCAGGGCCGTCCTGCAGGCCAGGGCGGGTGCCAATTGATGAGGGCCTGCCGGTGTCGTTGATTCTGGATGCGCTGAACCGCTCCCGCAGGGAACAGGACGAGGTGCCGACCCTGGTCACCCGCCATGATTATGCCGACAGGCAACATCCGGCCAGAATGATCGTGCTGGCGACAGCCCTGGTGCTCGCCACTGCGGTGATTGCCTGGCTGCTGTGGGAACGGGGCAGCCTGAGCGATCCGGCAGCCGTGGCGAAAATCAGGGCCTCAGACGCTGCTGTACAGGACATGGCCGCGGCCGGCCCTGCGCCCCCGGCCGGACAGTTCAGCGGCGCTCCCGGCAAGGAACAGGCCCCGCCACAGCCCACCCCGCGGCCAGAACCGGCCGCACCTGAGCCAGCCACACCTGAGCCAGCCACACCTGAGCCAGCGCAGCCGGCGCCGCCAGCGGCTGCGGCGCCGGTGGCCCGAAGCAACAGCCGGGAGGACGTATCCTCGCTCTATCGCCAGCGACCGGCGCCGACAGTGCCGGTGGAGACCGGTCCCGCGTCATCGACAGAGGCGCCAGTGACCGCCGCCGAAGCGGCGATCGAGGAAACGGGGGTGGATATTGAAGAACTGGTGCGCGCGGCCGAGGACGAACTGCAGAACGCGAGGCTAGCGGAACATCCGGCGCCGTTTATTGTCGGGCTGTCGCAACAGACCAAGGACGCTATACCCAGCCTGTTCTATGAGCGGCACGACTATTCCGGCCGTCCGGGAGAGTCGGTGGTGGTGCTGAACGGCAAGGCCCTGAAAGTCGGGGGCAGCCCCGCTTCCGGCGTCCGGGTGGAAGAGATCCTGCCCGACTCGGTGGTGCTGGATTACCGCGGCACCCAGTTTCGTCTGCGCGCCCTGAACAGCTGGGTCAACCTGTAGCCATCTACAGCCCCAGGTAGGCTCTCATGATATGGAATATTTCCGGCTGGGTGACATAGCTCGGCACCTTCCCTCTGCCCGCTGCATTGGCATAAAGCGGCACTGCCGCGCCGGTGTGTTCTTCCATCATGAAAGTGGTGGTGGCGTAGTTGATATCCATCACGCTGCCCTCGGGAGTGGTGATGCGGGCCAGGTATCCCGGGGTATATATCGGGATGGGGTAACTGGCATAAAGGCTGACGTGGGGAATGAGCTGGGCAGCCTGGGAGTGGTCAGCGGTCACCAGGATCAGGGTGTTGGGGTGCTTGCGGGCAAAGTTGAGTGCGCTCTCCAGCGCCTCGTCGAGCTGCTCCACTTCGCCGATCGAGCCGCAGGGTTTGCGCTCGTGGGACTGCTTGTCAATGGATGCCGATTCCACCATGAGAAAGAAGCCGCGCGGGTTGTCAGCCGACAGCCGCGCCAGGGCGATATCGGTCATCTGGCGCAGCGTCGGTATGCCGACATTGCCCGGATTTGGCTCGCAGCTCATGGCAGCGGGAAGGGCCACGTCCCCCAGGTAGCCGTGCACCCGGTTGAGCAGACTGGGATCGGGCTGCTCCGCCTCCCGGCCATTCTCTCCCTGCAGGCGCACCGGCAGCGTGCCCTGAGCGAACAGCCCCAGCAAGCGCCCTTCGGGACGGGCGGTCGCCAGTTGTTCAGGTGTGGTTACCAGCTGGAAGCCACTGGCGGCGGCCTGTTGCAATACGGTTTGCTGCTGGCCCGCGGCCGTCACCGCGAAATGCTTGCGGCCGCCGCCGAGAATGACATGCAGTTTGGAATCCGCCAGTTGCTCGGCGACCGATCCGGGGCCGCCCCGCTGGCGGGCGTCCTGCGGGCAGCCACCGAGGTGGATGCCGTTGTACTCGATACGATCGACCAGCGTCGGGTTTTCGCACAAACGGTAGCTGAGGTGCGCGGCGAATGCGGCCGGGGTGGCATCGGTGACGCTGGCCGTGGTGACGACGCCGGCGCGGTAACCGGCGCGCAGCGCCAGCTCGGCAATGGTCGGGATGTCCTCGTCGCTGCCGGCGGTGGTCGCCAGCCTGCCCCGGCTGGTGACGACCCCGGTGGCCAGGCTGGTAGCGGTATTGGCGGAGTCCGCCACGTACACCGGCTTGCCCTCGACCCTGTCCTCGATGGTCAGCACCTGGGCGACACTGCGCAGCGGCAGTTTGTCCAGGGTCAGCCTGCCGGCGGCGCCCCGCAGGTAATTGCGGGCAATGGTGAGCTGCTGCTCGTCCATGCCGTCGCCAATAATAAGGATCACGTTACGGGACGGGTCCGCGGACTGGTTGCCAGACAGACTCCCCGGCACCTGGGACTGGGCATGGCTGGAACTGAGCAGGCAGGCGACAAACAGTGCCCGGTATAGTGGTTTCATGGTGTGGCCCCGAAACAGGATGCGAGTTTTCAGTGATACCACGTTGGCCCGGCGGATGCACGCGGCGCGAGCGGCAGGCGGATCTTCGCTCGCTTATCATCGCGGCCATCCTGTGGCAGGATGGGGTGGCGCCCCGGCGGCGGAAGCCAACATCGGCCAGTAAACACAAGCACAGCGGGATGAACTGGACACACCATACAGCGACCATCAACGGCATCCGCATGCACTATGTGGAAGAGGGCGAGGGTATGCCGGTGGTGCTGTGTCACGGGTTTCCCCATATCTGGTTCAGCTGGCATCGCCAGATTAGCGCCCTGGCGAGGGCCGGCTACCGGGTGATTGCCCCCGATATGCGCGGCATGGGGCAGACTGAAGCACCCGCCGAACCTGAGGCCTATGATATAGACCATATCAGCGGCGACTTGCTGGGCCTTGTCGACCACCTCGAGATTGAACAGGCGGTCTTCGCCGGGCTGGACTTCGGCGCCTTCGCCATTTACGACCTGGCCCTGAGGCACCCGGAGCGGGTGCGGGCAGTCATCGGCCTGGAGAACCCGGCGGCACCCCACAACCCGGAGGAGTCGCCGCTCACTGAATACCGGCGTATCGGCGAGCAGCATTTCCTGCATATTGAATACTTTCGGGAGCCACCGCGGGCCGACCGGGAACTGGCCGCTGAGCCACGACGCTTCCTGCACAAGGTGTTTCACACCCTCAGTGGTGCCGGCAATTACTTCGACTGTTTCCAGCACCCGCCGGGTACTTCCTATATCGACGCCATGGCGGAACCACCGGCTTTGCCCTGGCCCTGGCTGTCCGAGCTGGAGCTGGAATTTTTTGTCAGCGAATACAGTCGCAGCGGCTTTACCGGTGGCCTGAACTGGTATCGCGCAATGGATCTGAAGTGGGCCCAGCGCAAACCCTATGAGGGTGTGCAAAGTGATGTGCCGGCTTATTTCCTGGGCAGCGAACACGATGTCGATCTGGAGGGATTTCACGGCGATGACCCTATCAGCCAGATGCGGGCAATTTTCCCGGACCTGCGTCAGCTGCGGATGATTCCCGGCGCGGGCCATATGGTGCAGCTGGAAGCTTCGGACGCGGTAAACCGGATACTGCTGGATTATCTCGCGGAAATCGCGGCCGGGGCTCACTGAACTCAGGACACGGAGAGTTCGATGCCGATGCGGCGCAGATACGCCTGCTGGTTGAGGAGTTCGCTGTGGGTCAAAGGGTGCGCTTCCAGCCAGGTGTCCGGAAAACCCAAAGACAGTGAGTCTTCATCTGCCTGGACCGCAAATTCGGGCAGCTGTTCCAGCGTTTCCACGTACTTGAAGCAGACCGCCAGGCGGATGATGGTAAGCAGGTAGCACAGGCGTCTGCTGGTGCCCCGGGGGAGACCGTCGAGCAGGTCGGTGTTGATTTTGCCGCGCTGGCCCTGGGTGAGAATGGCCAGCTGTTCCTGTTCTTCCTGGGAAAACCCGGGCAGGTCGGCGTTACGTAAAAGGTAGGCGGTGTGCCGGTTAAAGTGCTTGTGGGAGATGGCCATGCCGATCTCGTGGGTGCGTGCGGCCCAGTGCAGCAGCTCCCAGTCCTCGTTCTCCAGCCGCCAGCTGCCGCGGGTTGCTGAAAACAGCGTGGCGCAGCGTCGCTCCACGATGGCGGCAGTGGGCTCGTCGGCCGAGTAGCGTTGCACCAGCGCATTGACGGTGCGTTCGCGCACGTCCTCGTGGCTCAGCCTGCCCATCAGATCGTAGATAACCCCCTCCCGCAGCGCTCCCTTGGAGGCGCGTAGCTGCGCGATACCCAGCGTGTCGAACAGGGCAGTGGTTATTGCCACGCCGGCAACAATTACGTTGCGCCGGCTTTCGCTCAGGCCATTGAGTTTTATCTCGTCGAAGTGGCAGAACTTGAGCAGCTTTTTCTCCAGCCTGGACAGCGCTTTGCGGCTGATGCCGCTTTCGCTCCAGCCGTTTTCGATGACAATGGCTTCAATGGCGTTGAGGGTGCCGGAGGAGCCGACGCACTCGGCCCAGTGATCGCAACTGTAGCGAGAGCGGATCCGGGAGGTCTCCAGTCGCGCCCGGTTGTAGGCTCGCTGGTAATTGGCGGTGTTGATTATGCCGTCGGCAAAATAGTCGCCGCTAAATGAAACGCAGCCCATTTGCAGGCTTTCCAGTCGTTGCGGCTCAAAGCGCTGGCCGATAATAAACTCGGTGCTGCCTCCGCCTATGTCGATCACCAGTCGCGAGTGGGCATCGTCGGCCAGGGTGTGCGCCACACCCAGGTACACCAGCCGGGCTTCCTCCCGTCCGTAGATTACGTCGACCCGGGTGCCGAGGATGTCCCGGGCGGGCAGGGTGAAATCGAGCCGGTTCTCTGCCTGGCGCAGGGCGTGGGTGCCCACCACGCGTATCTTTTGCGGCTCGACACTGCCCAGCAGCTGGGCGAATCGCGACAGGCAGTCCAGGCCCCGGTCGATGGCCTCTCGCGACAGGCGGTCGTCAACGAGACCGGCGCCCAGCTGGACTTTTTCCGCCAGTACCTCCACCGGCCGCATCTCGCCGTGTTCGGTTTTGGCGATGATCAGGTGGAAGGAGTTGCTCCCCAGGTCGATGGCGGCGAGCAGGCTGCCATCCGGAAGGTGATCTCTTTGGTCGGCGTCCAAGGTGTTTCGGGTCCTTGTTCGAGGGTGCAGCCAGTATGGTAAATGATTACCGCCCGGCCTGCATTTGAGCCGCCGTCCGTGCGGTCGGTGCCTGGTCGATACAGTTTTGCCCCCGCTGCGGTGCCGCCAGGCCCGCTCAGGGGATGACGACCCTGGGAGTGCGCGCCGGCATACGGGTGGTCAACTCGTAACCGATGGTGCCGGCATGGGCGCCGATCTCCCCCACCGGCAGTCCTTCACCCCAGAGCACCACCTCGTCGCCCAGCCTGACCTCGGGCAGGTCGGTAACGTCTACGGTAATCATGTCCATGGAAACCCGCCCGGCCAGCGGCGCGCGCTGGCCCCGGACCAGCACCGGAGTGCCGTTGGCCGCCTGCCTGGGATAGCCGTCGCCATAACCGATACTCACGGTGGCAATCCTGGACGGGCGCTGCGCGGTCCAGCTGGCGCCGTAGCCCACTGATTCCCCGGCGTCGACCTCGCGCAGGGATATCACCGAACTGCACAGTGTCATGACCGGTCGCAGTGGCGCCGCGTTCGGGTGGGGTGCGGGAAAGGGGCTGTCGCCATAGAGCATGTAGCCCGGGCGTATCCAGTCGTAATGCGAGGCCGGCCAGCCCAGCACGGCGGGGGAATTGGCGGCGCTGCGCAACACGCCCAGTCCGGCGGTGGCCTGCTCGAAAAGGGCCAGTTGCTCATTGGTCTGCTTGCTGTCGAGGTCGTCAGCGCTGGCGAAGTGGGTGCAGGCGACAATCTCCGCCTGGCAGTTGCCGCAGGCGCTGAGCCGCTGATGGAAATCGGCGGTCTCCGCTGCGGGCACGCCCAGGCGGTGCATCCCGGTGTCGACCTTCAGCCAGCAGCGCAGCGGCGCCGGCAGGCGTGCCTGTTCCAGCCACTGCAACTGCTGCCCATTATCGATGGTAATCCAGAAATTTTCTCGCGCTGCGATGTCCAGTTCGCTGGCTTCGAACACGCCCTCAAGCAGCAATACCGGCGCCACCAGACCCGCGGCCCGCAGTTCCATGGCCTCGTCGATGGTGGCGACGGCCAGCGCATCCGCCTGCGGCGCCAGTGCCTGTGCCACGGTGACCGCCCCATGACCGTAACCGTTGGCTTTGACCACTGCCATCACCTTCGCGGCGGGGGCCAGTCTCCTGGCATGGGCCAGGTTGTGACGCAGTGCCTGCAGGTTAAGCCTGGCCTGGTTAGCGCGCGCCATCAGAAATCGAACTTGTGCTCAGTGTAGAGACCTTGCGCAGCCAGCCAGACATCACCGATTTCGCCATTGCCCACCGGCCTTCCGTCAATTTCGATGACTGGTGCGATCTCCTTGGAGGAAGAGGTAATCCAGACCTCGTCCGCGTCCTCCAGTTCTGCCAGTTTTACCACCCGTTCGTGCACCGGTATGCTGCCGTCCCGGCGCAGGATTTCCAGCAACATCAGGCGGGTGATGCCGGGTAGTTTCTGGTGGTCCAGCAGTGGTGTGGCGACGATGCCGTTCTTGATCACGAACACATTACAGGCTGCCGCCTCGGTGATTTCTCCCTGCTGGTTGTAGAGAATGGTTTCCGAATGTCCGCGGGAGTGGCCGTGCTGGTAGTGCATGACATTGCCCAGCAGGGCGGTGGATTTGATATTGCAGCGCCGCCAGCGCAGGTCTTCAGCGGTGGATACGGTATAGGGGGAAGCCGCGCTTTTTTCCGGCCGGGGGGCTGGCGGGATATCAAAGGCGAACGCGTAGAGCGTCGGCGCAATGTTGTCCGGGTAGGCGTGATGACGCTTGCTGTCTGCCCCGCGGCTGACATGGAAATAAATGCCCAGGTTGCCGCCACCGTTGCGCTCGATCAGTTGTCCGGCGATGTTGCGCCAGGCGCTATGGTCTACCTTGAGCTTGATCTCAATGGCGTCCAGCCCCTCCTGCATGCGCTCCAGGTGGGGGGTTAACCCCACCAGCCTGCCATCGTACGAGGGCACCACTTCATATATCCCGTCGCCGAACAGGAAGCCCCGGTCCATGGGCGAGATTCGCGCCTCTTCCATCGGCATGTAATCGCCGTTCAAGTACACAATGCTCATCTTGTTTACCTTTTCAGTGGCCCAGTCCGGCGGGCGGTCGTTAAGTGGATCAGGAGCTGACAAAGCCGGTGAGTGCCCGCAGCTCATCGATAACCTTTTGGCCCTCGGCCGCGTCCAGACCGTCTTCGGTCAGGGTGTTTGCGCGAGTAACGCCATCCACGCTGCCATGTCCGGAAAGATACTCGAGTATGGCCAGCGGGGATATCTCTGCCAGCAGGTCGCGCTGCCGCCACAGGCCCAGCAGGGCGATAAGGCCATAAGCCCCCCAGTTGGAGACGTCGGCCACCAGCAACACGTCACAACCGGTTTCGGCGGCATTGATATCCAGGTCGGCGATCGCCGCGCGGATATTACCCATGCCGATTTCATTGCCACCGTCGCCGATTGCGATGGTGGGGCAGCGGGCCCCCGTGATGTAAGCATCGAAACAGGCGCTGTGGGGGGTAATGTCCTCACCGCGCATATTGTAATAACGGCCATCGGCACTGAGCCCCGGACGCTCAATCGAGATCACCGCGTCGGGCTGGAGTCTTGCCAGGTTGGCTGCCGCCTCGGTCTCGGCAGCTCCCGGTGAGCGGGCATGCAGTTCAAGCAGGCGGTAGTCGGACTGCAGGCAACTGGAGAGCGGCCGGTCGCAGGCAAGCCAGGGTTCGGCCCCGAGTTTTTCCAGTGCCTCATAGAGGGCGATGGCCCCCACCGGGCCATCGGTTTCAAAGGTGCCGCTTACCGGAAATCCGGTGCCAATGATGACCACGCCGCTGACATCGCGGAGCATCCGGGCAGCCCGCAGGTAGTAACCGGGCGTCAGTGCGCGCCTGGCATGCTGCATGTTGCGCAGGTTGCGGGCCACCAGCGCGGCTTCGATGGCGGTGCTGAGCGAGGTCTCGTTCAAGCGCTGCGCTCCATCAGCGGCCGGCGGCGGACCAAGCTGTCCGCCAGGTGCAGGGCGTTGTGGGCCCCGTGGGGGCTGAGCGGGGCAAAGTGAACGGTACCTCCGGGCCGCATCTGCGCCAGGCGCGCGCAATCCAGCGACAGGGCGGAACCAATCTTGGGGTAGCCGCCGATAGTCTGGCGGTCGTTCAGTAACACGATGGGCTGGCCGTCGGCGGGCACCTGGATAGCGCCAAAGCAGATGCCCTCGGACAGTATGCCGTCGATGTCACATTCGATAGCGGGCCCCTCCAGCCGGAAGCCCATGCGATCACAGCGATCAGACACGGTATAGGCGTGGCTGAAAAAGCGCCGCTGCTGGTAACGGCTGAAGTGCTTCTGCTGGTAGCCGGGGATCACTCGTAGCGTGATTTCCTGCTGGTAGCGGGGGCGGTGATCCTCGCGCAGATAGAGCCGTTTGCGGGCGCTTACGGTCGGGCACGGCAACTCGTCACCGGCGTGCAGTTTGTCGCCCGCCAGGCCGCCGATTTTTTCCCTCACTACCGTGGCTGTGCTGCCAAAGGAGGGTTCGATATCGAAGCCCCCAGCCACCCCCAGGTAGGCTCGTGACCCTGTTTCAGCAAATTCCACGGCAATGCGGTCACCCGCCTTCACTGGCAGCACTTCCCACTGGGGTTGCTGCCGGTCGTTGATACGCAGGGGCATCACCGCGCCGGTCAGGCAGATAAATGTATCGACGCCTGCTTCCAGCTGAATGCCGCCAAAACTTATTTCCACCGCCGTGCTGCCCGACGGGTTTTGCAGCAGGCGATTGCAGTAGGTGAACGCCTCCGGGTCCAGGGGGCCGCCATTGGTGAGCCCGATGCGGTGTTGCCCCATGCGTCCGCTATCCTGCAGCAGGCTGAGTATGCCGGGTTGCACCACCCTGAGGCTCACAGCTCACCTCCGAGGGCCAGGAAACGGCTGCGGTCGACGGGCTCGAAGCGCACCCGGTCACCCACGCTCACCGGCATGGTGGGGGTGGCATTCGGGTCAAACATGCGTAAGGGACAGCGCCCGATCAGGTTCCAGCCACCGGGTGACTGCGCCGGGTAAACGGCGGTCTGGCGATCGGCGATGGCTACGGCGCCGCGGGGTACCTTCTGCCGCGGCGTCGCCAGGCGAGGGGCGGCAATGCGTTGGTCAACCTGTCCCAGGTAGGCAAAGCCGGGGGCGAAGCCGATGGCGTAAACGCGGTACTCGCAGCCGCTGTGCAGCGCTATCACTTCATCGACACTCATTGACGCCCTGGCGGCCAGGGCTTCCAGGTCCTCGCCCGCTTCCGGGTGATAGTAGACCGGCAGCACCACTTCCTCGCCCTCGGCAGCCGCGGCGGACTCCAGAGTGTCCAGGCTATGGTGGATGCGCTGGGCCACCGACAGGTGGTCGGTAGTCATCGGGTTGTAGACCACCAACAGCGAGGCGTAGGAGGGTACCAGGTCGACTAGGTCCTCTCCCAGGGTGGCTTCAACCGCTACCGCCGCCGCCTGTACGCGCGCCGAAACCTGCGGCGAGGTCTCATCGCCCAGATACAGCATCAGCGCGTTTTCGCCGGCAAAATGCAATTCCACGATGGATCAGTTTCCCTGGATCAGTGCGCGTATTTCGCGAATGGCCTGCACCCCTTCCGGGTTGTCACCGTGAACGCACAGCGTGTCGACCGACAGCGCCAGCCGGTGGCCGCTAACGGTTGTCACCGTACTCTCGGCGACCAGTTGCGCCACCTGCGCCAGCATTTTCTCCCGGCTGTGGACGGCGCCCGGACGGCGCCGGGACAGCAGTCTGCCATCGTCGTCATAACAGCGGTCGGCGAAGGCCTCAAACAACAGCTGCAGGCCCAGACTGGTGGCTTCCTCGCGGTGCTTCTGCGCGTCCGGTGTCGCCTGCAGCATCAGTGGCAGCCGGCAGTGATACTCCGCCATGGCGCGCATGATGGCGCGCCGAATCGGCTTTTTCGCCATCATGTCGTTGTACAGCGCGCCGTGGGGTTTGACGTATCCCAGGACCAGCCCCGCCGTACGCGCCATGCCTTCCAGGGCCGCGATCTGGTAGTGCATGCTGGCGACGATCTCATCCTCGCTGAGTGCCATCGAGCGGCGTCCGAAACCCACCAGGTCCGGGTAGGCCGGGTGGGCGCCAACCTGGACACCGTGTTCGGCGGCCATGGCCAGGGTGTTGCCGATGGTGAAGGGGTCACCGCCGTGGAAGCCGCAGGCAATATTGGCCTGGTCGATATGGGGCATGACCTCGGCGTCCAGACCCATGGTCCAGCTGCCGTAGCTTTCGCCCAGATCACAGTTTAAAAGCATGCTTGTCTCACCTGTTTACAGCACCGCCAGTTGACTGTTGCGCAAATCCGTCACCAGCATATGCCCGGGACTGTGGGTAATGGCGAAGGGAGGGCGGGCCTTCTCCAGCGCCACCTGCGGTGTGACCCCGCAGGCCCAGAACACGGGCATTTCGCTTTCCTTTATGGTGACAGCATCCCCGTAATCCGGTAGGTCCAGATTGCCGATTCCGATCAGGCCAGGGTCGCCCAGGTGAATGGGCGCGCCGTGTACCGAGGGAAAGCGGGTGCAGATCTGCACTGCGCGTATTGCGTCAGCGGCCCTGAATGGACGCATGCTCACCACCATCTTGCCCTGGAAGGGGCCGGCCGGCGAACAGTCGATATTGGTGCGATACATGGGGACGTTCACGCCCTCGCTGACATTGCGCACCTCAAGACCATCGGCCAGCAGTGCCTCCTCGAAGGAAAAGGAACAACCGAGGGCGAAGACCACGAGGTCATCCCGCCAGTGGCTGCGGATATCGGCCACTTCCCCGGCGAGTTCACCATCGCGGAAGATCCGGTAGCTTGGCACATCGGTGCGTATGTCAATATCCCCCAAAAGAGGTAAGCCGGTGTCACCGGGTTGGTTGGAGCTGGCGATCAGCGGGCAGGGCCGCGGGTTGGCGAGGCAGAAGCGCAGGAAGTCATTAGCCCAGTCGGCAGGCAGTATGGTGAGGTTGCACTGGACAAAGCCCGGCGTGCAACCCGAGGTGTTGCCGCTGAATTCGCCGCTGCGTACAGCCTGGCGCAAGATCGCCGGTGAATTGTGCTGGTTCATAGGGAGTACCGATTTCAGGCCTGGTAGGCAAGTTTGGCACAGATTCAGATATCTGGATAATGACGGCACCCGAACTATCTGTCTGGACCCCGATTATGCTGCAACAGTTACTGGACGTGCTCGCCCTGGAAGACCTTGGTGGTGACGAATTCGCCGGCACTATCATGCACCCGAAGGGCTTCCGGGTATACGGCGGCCAGGTGCTGGCGCAGGCCCTGTCCGCGGCCCAGTACACCGTTGACCCGCTTCGCACCGTGCACTCGCAGCACGCCTATTTCCTGCGTGAGGGCAAGACCGACCGGCCCATTCACTACCGGGTGGAGCGCGCCCGCGATGGCGGCAGTTTCAGTTCACGGCGGGTAGTCGCCTCCCAGGACGACCGCCCTATCCTGGTCAGTTCGCTTTCCTTCCAGTTGCCCGACGAGAGTTTTGATTTCCAGGAGCCGCTGCCCGCTGTCTGTGGGCCGGAAGGGTTGCCCTCGGAGCGCGCCCTCGCGCTGGCCAGTGGCAACCTGAATGAGAACTTTATGATTACCACCGGCGAAGACCTGGATGTGCGCATGGTGTCCCCCATAGACTGGGAGGTCCCCGCGCAGCGCGAGGGCAAATTGCAAAGCTGGATCAGGACCGCCGGCGCGCTGGCTGACGACCCATCGCTGCACCGCAGTATCCTCACCTATTGTTCCGACACGATGCTGCTGGATGCAGGCCTGATCCAGCATGGCCGCACTTATCGCGACAGGGATCTGCAGGTGGCCAGCCTTGACCACGCTATCTGGTTCCACGCTGATTTTCGGGCGGACCAGTGGTTGCTTCATAGCGCGGAACTTGAACGCAATAGCGGGGGTCGAACTCTGGTCCGTGGGCGCTTTTACACGCGTGCGGGAATACACGTGGCCACGGTGATGCAGCAGGGCCTGATGCGCAAGCGCTGAGCCAGTTGCGTTGCCGGTCAAGACCCTTTAGTGTCGCAGGGATAGTTATCATCGCCGCAGGAGCCGCCAATGCCGCACCCCAGTAAGACTGCCGAAACATACCCCCACAAGCCCGCAATCATCATCGGCGCCTCCGGTGAAATGGTGACCTACCGGCAACTGGACGAGCGTTCCAACCAGGGCGCCCAGTTGTTCCGCTCGCTGGGTCTGCGGGCGGGGGACCACATCGCAATGCTGATGGAGAACAACGCGCGCTTTATGGAAATCTGCTGGGCAGCCCAGCGCGCCGGGATCATTTTCACGCCGATTGCCACCCATTTAAAGCAGAGTGAGGTCGCCTATATCCTCGCTAACTGCGGGGCCAGGCTGTTCATCGGTTCGCATAAACTTGAGGACACCGCCCTCGGTGCCCGTGAGGCTGCCGGCGACGTGGAGTTTTTCTATATGGTCGGGGGCATAGCGGAAGGGTTCGAGTCCTGGGAGGAAGCCCTCGTGGAGCAGCCGGAAACGCCGGTCGACGATGAGAAAAACGGTGTTCCCATGCTCTATTCCTCTGGCACCACCGGCCAGCCCAAAGGTGTGCTGGTGCCGCCGGCGGACGACGATGTCAACACGCCGCCAATGGCCACGGCCCTGGGGCAGTTGTTCGGCTTTGGCGAGGAGACGGTTTACCTGTCACCGGCACCGCTGTATCACGCGGCGCCGCTGCACTACAACATGATGACCCTGTACCAGGGTGGCACCAGTGTGATCATGGAGAAATTCGATCCGGAGGCGGCGCTGGCCCTGATCGAGGAACACCGGGTCACCCACAGCCAGTGGGTCCCCATCATGTTTATCCGCATGCTCAAGCTGCCCCAGGAGGTCCGGGAGCGCTACGATGTCAGTACCATGCAGTTCGCCATTCACGCGGCGGCGCCCTGTCCGATCGAAGTCAAGCAGCAGATGATCGACTGGTGGGGGCCGGTCATTGTCGAGTACTACGCGGCCAGTGAAGGCATTGGCGCCACCCTGATCGATTCCGCGGCCTGGCTGACCCACAAGGGCTCGGTGGGACCTGCCGTATCCGGCCAGATCCACATCCTCGACGAGGAGGGCAATGAGCTGCCCCCCGGAGAGACCGGGACTGTGTATTTCAGCGGTGACCAGGCGGTCTTTCACTACCATGGGGAAGAAGAGAAAACCGCGGGCGCCTACAACGACAGGGGCTGGGCGACCACCGGTGACGTGGGTTACGTGGACGAAGACGGGTTTCTCTATCTTACCGATCGCAAGCATTTCATGATTATTTCCGGGGGCGTCAATATCTATCCCCAGGAAATCGAGAACCTGCTGATTACCCACGAAAAAGTGGCGGACGTGGCGGTTTTCGGCCTGCCCTGCGATGAGTTCGGGGAGAAGGTGCAGGCGGTGGTGCAACCGATGAACTGGGCGGACGCAACCGACGAGACCGCATTCGAGATCATGGAGTGGCTGCGGGAGCGGCTGTCACACGTCAAGCTGCCCAAGGCCCTGGACTTCCACCCCAGCCTGCCGCGGCTGGACAACGGCAAGCTTTACAAACGTCACCTCATGGACGAATACAAGGGCGGCACCCGCTCGGACGACAGCAGGGACTAGCCTGGCTGCGGATTGCCCGCCGCGCTGGCTGCCAGGCTCGCGCGGCCAGATACTGCCGGAGCGGAGAGCGGGGACGGCAAAAGCAGGAGCGCTTGACGGCGATCAAATTACAATGTGTTCGCTGCCTACAATTTGCTTTATGCTATGTCCAGACGCAACCTGTTGAAGCGTTACCAGCGAGGTATCTCCGTGAGAAAATCGAGCAAGCTCAAGCGGCTGCAGAAGCAGATGGACAAGGCCACCAGCTACGACGAGTGGCGGGCAACTGCTATCGAGCACGACGAACTGAGCGGCGCCAGGCGCTGGCGTGAGGTCGATCAGACCCGAAAGTATGACTTCGCCCAGATTCGCCTGCGCCTGGACCGGCTGCGCAGCCTGCGGGCCCGGCAGGACTTCCAGGGCCTGCTTTTTACTCTCAATGAGGGTATCCACGGCAATATGGGCGGCATGGGCAGGGCCACCCTTTACCGCCGGGCCAACTTCGGCACCAAGCGCCTGATCGAGCAGTATATCGACGAAATCGATGACTCCCTGCGCTACCTGGCCGAACTGCCGGCGGATGTCATCGATGTGCAGGACAAGCTGGACTTTTTCTACCGCGCCAATATCTGCTTTGGCCGTTCGGCGCTGATGCTGAGCGGTGGTGGTGTACTCGGTTTCTATCACCTGGGGGTGGTTAAAACCCTGCTTGAACAGGGCCTGCTGCCGCGGGTCATCTCCGGCTCCAGTGCCGGATCCCTGGTGGCGGGGGTGGTTGGTACCCATACGGACAAGGAACTCGAGCACTTCTACGAGCCCGCCAACGTGCATTTTGAGGCCGAGCGTGAGGCCAACGCGTTTTCGCGGATGTTTTTCGGCGCCAATCCGCAGATTGACGTGGGAGACCTGGAGAACCTGATCGCCCGCATGATTCCGGAAATGACCTTCCAGGAGGCCTATGAGAAGACCGGCCGCCAGATCAGTATCACCGTGGCCCCGGCCGAGCCCCACCAGCGGTCGCGCCTGCTCAATGCCATTACCTCGCCCAACGTTTTTGTGCGCTCTGCCGTTATGGCGTCCTGCGCCGTCCCGGGGGTGTTCCCGCCCGTCATGCTGATGGCAAAAAACGTGCACGGCGAGGCCCAGCCCTACCTGCCTACCCGCAAGTGGGTAGACGGCTCCATTGCCGACGACTTGCCGGCCAAGCGGCTGTCCCGGCTGTACAGTACCAACCACTACATTGTGAGCATGGTTAACCCCATCGCCACGCCCTTTATCGATACCGAGGGTGAGCGCAGTGCCCTGGCCCGGTCGCTCAGCGGTTTCGGTGCCGGCGTCGGCCGCGAGTTGCTCAACCTCTACCGCGGTATGGTGCAAGAGCAGGGAGACAACTGGCCCCGCTTCAACATGGCGATGAACACTGTGCACGCCCTGATGGACCAGGAGTACAGCGGCGATATCAATATTGTGCCGAGTTTCCGCTGGTATAACCCGGCAAAGCTGTTGTCTCACCTGTCACAAAACGATTTGGTCGAGCTGATGCAGGAGGGGGAGCGCACCGCCTATCCGCAGGTGGAAACCATTCGTCTTTGCACCCTGATCAGCCGCACCATGGAGAAAATCCTGCAGCGCTTTGAAACCGGCGACCTGCGACCGGACGCAGCGAAGTACAAGCGCCCGCGCATGTCCCGGCGCCGCCCGCCACCCACCCGCGCCGATCGTCAGGCATTGCGCGAGCACCGGGTGGAGTCCGCGCCGGCGCGCAAAACCAGCGCCCGCAGCAAGGCAACGCGGAAAAAGCCTGCCGCCCGTGGCGGCGCTTCACGCAAGGACGATTCCTCCCCGAGCAGGGCCGCCTGAGTCCGGCGATTCCGGGGGGCGTGGCCGGGCTGCTTCCTGGCGGGCGCCAGTCTGCTATAGTTAGGTCCGGCAGCAACACAAGGAGCCCACGTCATGCCCGCCCCCAATACGATCAGCGACTGCATGCGCCGCAACCCGTTGACCATCCGCATGGATGCCAACCTGGTGCAGGCGATTGAAACCATTGTTGAATACAAGCTTACCGGGCTGACCGTAACGGATGACGACGGCAACGCGGTGGGTGTGCTGTCCGAGCTGGACTGCATACAGGGCGTCTTGACGGCCCTGTATAACGAGGGTGACCCGGAAGGCGTCCTGGTCCGGCAGTTCATGAGCACAGATCTTGCCACCTGCGCCCCCGGCGACGGTATTGTCGAGGTGGCCCAGGCCATGCTTGATACCCGGCAGCGGCGTCGGCCGGTGCTGGAAAACGGCAAACTGGTAGGACAGGTCAGTTCCAGTAATATTCTCTGGGCGCTGATGGAGCATTCCAGGCGCAAACTGTACAAGACCCGCAAGTAAGCGCCAGGATCAGCCGATAGAGCGATCGCTACTCGGCCAGTAGGGCTCGCGCAGAACCTTCTTGAGAATTTTGCCCGAGGGGTTGCGCGGCAGTTCATCGACAAGCTGCAGCTGCCGGGGAATTTTGTAACCGGCAATTTTGTCACGGCAAAAATCAACCATGTCGTCGAGCGCCAGCGCCGCGCCGGGCTCGACGACGACAAAGGCGAGCAACGCTTCCCCGAAGCGTTCATTGGGCACCCCGATGACCGCCACGTCGGCAACGGCCGGGTGCATGGCGAGCGCGTTTTCGACTTCAACCGGGTAGATGTTTTCGCCGCCGCTGACCACCATGTCCTTTATCCGGTCCTTGAGAAAAAGGTAGCCCTCTTCGTCCATGTAGCCGGCGTCACCGGTATGTACCCAGCCATCGGTAAGGTTGGCCGCGGTAGCTTCCGGGAGGTTGTAATACGCCAGCATGTTGGTGTCTGACTTGAGCCAGATTTCGCCGATTTCCCCCGGCGGCAGTTCGGCGCCCGCGGCGTCCACCACTTTCGCCTCGGCGCCGACGGAACTGCGGCCACAGGAGCGCAGCAGTTCCGGGCGCCCGTCCAGCGCCGCCCGGTGATCATCCGCCGACAGGTTGATCACGGTACCGGTGGTCTCGGTCATGCCGTACATCTGCACAAAGTCGCACTGGAAGACCGCCAGCGCCCGGCGCAACACGGACTCGGATATGGGCGAGGCGCCATAGAATATTTGCCGCAGCTGGCTGAAGTCGCGCTGCTCGATGTCCGGCAACTGGAGGCAGGCCATGATCATCGCCGGGACCATGAAAATATTGCAGACCGGATGGTTTTCCATATCGGCGACAACCAAGGCCGGGTCAAAGCTCCGGTGCAACAGGGTATGCATGCCCATGCAGACATTGTAGATGATGGATCCCGCGCCGCCGATATGAAACATCGGTGCACAGGTGATGGTCGCCATGCCGGGATCAGGCCGGTGCGGCGAGGCGGTATTGTTCATGGTGACCAGCGACAGCAGGTTGAAGTGTGAAATCACTACACCCTTGGGATTGCCAGTAGTACCGCTGGTATACAGCTGCAGCAAGGCCTGCTGTGGTGCCGGCTGGGCACCGGGCCTGGTGCTGTCCTGGCGCGCCAGCCACTGGCCCCAGTTACGGGCAGTAGCAACACCGTCTGCCAGGACCGTGATGTCGTCGGCTAGCTGCGACTGCAAGCTCGCCAGGCAATCCGCCATGCCATCGAGGGCTAACAGTACCCGGGCATTGGCGTCGTTGATGATAAATGCCAGTTCGGCCGGTGCCAGGCGGTAGTTCAGCGAGACGCAGACCGCGCCAATCTTGCTCGCAGCCATGAACAGGATGAGATGCTCCAGGCTGTTCTCCCCGAGTATCGCCACCCGGTCGCCGTGGTCCATGCCCAGTGCGCGCAGGCCATTCGCCGCCTGGTTGGCGCAGTGGTTCACCTCACTGTAGCTGCTGGTCTGGCCGTTCTGGCTCAGGCAGGGGAGTTCCGGCCTGTTGCGTGCGTAGTACTCGAGATAATGGTGGACAAGCATGGCGGCAGATTTCCAGTGTTATTTTAGCTGGCAGAAAGTCTGTGCGCCTGGTCCGGGCTTGTCAATTGACCCTTGTGCCAGAGCGTGTCCGGCGGCCCCGGCTGTAGTAATATCGGCGCTGGCCGCGGGCCTGATAGTCTTGCCACCGGGAGCACCAGAACGTTGACAGCCAGTTATGCCGATGACTCGGTGGACAGGATGGCCGAAAGGCTGCGGGAATCCCTGGCCAATCGCGGCCGGGCAATCGATGCCTATTTTTACCGCTCGCCGCTGGTTTACCAGCGGGAACTGGATCACCTGGTCCTCCGCAGCTGGATTTACGCCTGCCACGTTTCTGAAATTCCCCGGCCGGGAGATTACCAGCTGGTCGCGCTGGGGGAAGACTCGATTATCATCAGTCGTGACGATGAGGGCGGGATCCATGCGCTGATGAATATCTGTCGCCACCGCGGCGCCCGCCTGTGTCAGGAGCGCAGCGGTAATCGCAGTACTTTCGTGTGCCCCTATCACGGCTGGGTCTATGCAAGGAATGGCGATCTGCGGGCCGCCCGCCATATGGAAATGAAGACCGGCTTTGACAAGGCTGACTATGGTCTGCGCAGGGCGCGCTGCGTGGTCTATCAGGGCCTGGTATTCGTCAATTGCGATGCCAGCGCCGGCGACTTTCTCGGCCCCTTGCGCAAACTGGAGCGGCAACTGGGCGCCTACGATCTGGCCAGTGCCAGGGTTGCCCACCGGCAAACCTACCCCATTGATGCCAACTGGAAACTGGTACTGGAGAACTACCTCGAGTGCTATCACTGCGCCACTTCCCACCGTGCCTACGCCCGCATGCACACACTCAAGGACCTCGACTGCAATACCCGCGAGCGGGTCCGGGCCATGCGCGAGCGCAGCGAGCGAGTGACCGGTGTTGAGGGCATGGCCGAGGAATACCGGGCCATTTACGGTGATGCAGAGAGTTTCGGCGCCTGTGTCCAGGCCAGTCGCTACGCGCTTTACGATGGCTATCTCACGGGCAGCGAGGACGGCCAGCCGGTTGCGCCGCTAATGGGCAAGATTAAGGGCTATGATGGCGGCTGCGGCGACCACCAGCTGGGACCGCTGGGCTTTATGCTTAATTACCCCGATTACTGCGTCCTCTACCGCTTCCTGCCGCGGGGCCTTACCCGCACCGATATGGAGCTGGTGTGGTTGGTGAACGGTGATGCCGAGGAGGGCGTCGACTACGATCGCGACAGCTTGACCTGGCTGTGGCACCGGACAACGCTGGAGGATGAATATATTATTTCGCGCAACAGCGAGGGGGTGAATTCCCGGTTTTTCATCCCCGGCCCCTACCACCCCGAATTCGAGTACACTCTACAGCTGTTTATCGACTGGTACCTGAAGTGCATGCAGGACAGCCTGTTTCCGTCCTGCACCAGGGACCCCAACCCCCGGACCCCCCATGAGTGAAAGCCCCAGTAAATCCAGCCTGACCCTGATCGTGTCCTGCCCTGACGAGGTCGGCATTGTCGCTGCTGTCTGCCAGTTTATCGCCGAGCGTGGCGGCTCCCTGCTGGAGTCCAACCAGCACACCGATATCGACCAGGGCTGGTTTTTCCTGCGCAATGTCATCGATGGCCATACCCTGGCGGTCGACCAGCAGACTTTCTGTGACGAGTTTGCGCCGCTGGCGGAACGCTTTGCCATGGACTGGTACCTGCGCGATAACAGTTCACCGCGGGGAGTCGTTATTATGGCCAGCCATGCCTCCCACTGCCTGGCCGACCTGCTGCATCGCTGGAAGAGCGGCGAACTCAATTGCAGCATACCCTGTGTGATATCCAACCACGATAATTTGTGCAGCATGGTCGAGTGGCATGATATTCCCTTTCACCACGTACCCGTTCCCCGCGAGGGCAAGGGTGAGGCCTTCGCCGAGATCAGCGGGCTGATAGAGCGCTACCAGGCCGATACCATCGTTCTCGCCCGTTACATGCAAATCATCCCCCCGGCTCTGTGCCAGGACTATGCCGGGCGCCTGATCAATATCCACCACAGCTTCCTGCCGTCGTTCATCGGCGCCAACCCCTACCAGAAGGCCTACGACCGCGGGGTCAAGCTGATTGGCGCGACCTGCCACTATGTCACCGAAGACCTCGATGAGGGGCCGATCATCGAGCAGGATGTGATTCGTGTCAGCCACAGTTGCGACAAGGACGACATGGTCCGCCTGGGGCGGGACGTCGAACGGTCAGCCCTGTCCCGCGGTCTGCGCTATCACCTGGAGGACCGGGTCATTATCCGCGGCAACAAAACCGTGGTGTTTAACCCGTGAACCAGCCGTTATCGCCGGCGCGTTCCGCGCAGGCTGTTTGCCCGCTGGACTGCGCCGATACCTGCAGCCTGTCAGTGGACGTGGCCGGGGGGCGGCTGGCAAAAGTTCGCGGCGGCAACGCCAATCCGTTCACCCGGGGCAAGATCTGCAGCAAGGTCGCCAGGGCGCTGCCGCGGCAGGTACACGGCCCGGACCGCTTGCTGACCCCGTTGTTGCGCGACGGGCCCAAGGGCGCGGGGGGCTACCGCCAGGCCAGCTGGGCCGAGGCACTGGATGCCATTCACCGGCGGTTTAGCGCCATTATCGACCGCTACGGCCCCCAGGCAATCGCCGGGCTCACCTACGCTGGGCCCATGGGCCTGCTCTCGGCCGGGTCCATGGACCAGCGGTTTTTCAACCGGCTGGGCAGTAGCAGGGTGGATACCACCCCGCTTTGCACGGCGGTGTCCAGCGCCGCCTGGGACAGTGTCTATGGCGATGCCAGCGGGATATCCTACGAGGAACTGGATCACTCGAGGCTGATTGTGGTCTGGGGTAACAATATCACGACCTGCAACCTGCACCTGGTCAAGCGGCTGCGCGCAGCGCGCAAACGCGGTGCCCGCCTGGTGGTGATCGACCCGAAGAAAATTCGCATCGCCGACGAGGCCGACCTGCACCTGGCCCTGATGCCGGGTACCGACGTGGTGCTGGCCTACGCCGTGGCCGCCGAGATGCAGCGCCGGGGTGGACTGGACCGGGAATTTATCGCCCGGTATGTACACGGTGCCGACCGCTTCCTCGAGGAGGCCAGCCGCTATTCCCTGCAGAAGGCCGCCAGCATCTGCGGTCTCGATCCGGCAGATATCGCCGAGTTCGCCCGCATGTGGTGTGAACTGTCGCCGGCGGCGATATCCCTTGGGGTGGCCCCCGAACGTAACCGCAACGGTGGATCCGGCGTGCGCGCGGTGCTGGCCCTGCCGGCGCTGAGCGGCAATATAGGGTTGCCTGGAGCCGGTGTCTGCGATGTCTCCGCTTACTTCCCGATCAACCGTGAGCAACTGGCGCGCCCGGACCTGCGGCGGGAGGCAGTACGCCAGTTCAACACCCTGGACCTGGCGGATCACATCCTCAATCCCGGTGACGAGCTGCCGCTGAAGGCGCTGTTTATCTACAATCACAACCCGCTGGCGGTGAACCCCGATCAGGGCAGGCTGCACGCCGCGCTGGCCAGCGAGGATCTGTTTGTGGTGGGCTCGGAAATCAGCATGACCGATACCATGCGCTGTGCCGATGTTATTCTGCCAGCCGCGAGCCATCTGGAAATTGCCGACCTGTACAAGTCCTATGGCCACCAGTATCTGCAGAGCACGGTACCGGTGTTGCCACCGCAGGGAGAGGCCGTCGCCAACACCGAGCTGTTTCGCCGTCTGGCGGCGCGTTTCGGCTTTGATGAACCCTGTTTCCGCGATACCGACGAGCAGTTGGTGGACCAGGCGATCAACCCGGGAGCCCTGGGACCCGGCGTGGCGTCAGCCGGCGCCATCCCGCCCGGTTCGTCCGTCGACATGGCCGTCTCCCGGCCGTCGAGCCTGTTGCGGGGCGCGCAGCCTTCAACCCCCAGTGGCCGGATCGAACTGTATAGCGAGCAACTGGAGCAGGCCTGCGGCATGGGTCTGCCACGCTACCAGACGCCGTCGGGAGAGCGCGACTTCGTCCTGGTCACCCCGGCCTCGGAACAGCGGATCAACTCAACCTTTGGCGGCATCTCCGGGCAGGATACGGACCTGCAGGTGGCGATCAATCCCGGCGACGCCAGCGACCGCGGCCTCGAGGGCGGGCAGTGGGTACGGCTGGTTAACGATCTGGGCAGCGTCAAGCTGCCGCTATTGGTCAGCGAGCGAATACGCCGGGGCACACTGTACGTGCCCAAGGGGGCCTGGATGCGCGATGCCGTCACCGGAATGACGGTTAACGGGCTTATTCCCGGCGCCAAGGCCGACCTCGCGGGTGGCGCCTGTTACTACGACTGCCGGGTCGATATCGAGGCACCTCGGGTCCCCGACCGGGGTTAATCAGCCGGGAACCTGGCCCCGCTGGCCGCCACTATTGTTGGGGCGCCCAGCGCCAGGGAGCGGCGGGCTGGGGGGGAGTCACCGGGGAAGAAAAAACCTGGTGGGGCAACCAGGTAAACAATCAGGCATCCAGCGCCTCGGCAATATACCCTGCTACCAATCCCGGGTCTTCCATGGGGATGAAGTGACTGCGCTCTGGCAGGTAAACATCCCTGCAATCCGGCAGCATGCCGGCGATAGCCGGCCAGGTGGGTGAGTCGGAAAAGTCCCCGGGTTGCTCCCCGGAGTACTTCGCCCGCAGCAGGGTCACCGGAATTCGCAGTTTCTCCAGTTCGCCCAGTACGGCATCGCTGTAGGCCTGGGAGATGTAGACGGAAGCCTCGTTCAAGGGGTCGCACAGCAGTTGCCGGTAACCTGCCTCGTCAGCCGGGTGCAGGGCGTAGTCGCAGTAGTCCCTGAGCACCTCGGGTTGCCAACTGCGGAACGGGCTGCGGTCCTGGAAGTGGCGGAACATTTCATCGGCATCCTGCCACCGGTTTTTGCGCCGCGCCACAGGATGATCACTGGCGCCCATGTCGGCAGCGGTGCGCTGCGCCAACTGATAGAACTCCGGCGAGGTGATAACCGGATCGATGAGAATGGCGTGCCGGAACCTGTTTAGGTTGGCCACCGCGGCGCGAGCCAGCAGGTAGCCGCCAACAGAGTGCCCCACGCCGATGGTGTTGCGCAGGTCCAGCCGCTGCACCAGGGCGCTGATATCCGCGGCCAGGACATTCCAGTCCACCTGGCCCAGACTGCCGCTGCGGCCGTGGTAGCGCAGGTCTACCGCGTAGATGTGGCGGCCGGGAAGCCGGGTAACGACCTGGTTCCAGCAGCGGCTGTGGAACCCGGTTGCGTGGAGTAACAGCACCGGGTCACCTTCACCCGGCCACTCCACTACCGCCAGTTCCACATCGCCTATATCGAGATGATACTCGCGTGTATCCAGCATCGATTAGATCAGATCCGCTCGATGATGATTGCCGGCGCCATGCCGCCGGCGGCGCACATGGTGACCAGGCCGAACTGCTTGTCCTGGCGTTCCAGTTCGTCCAGCGCGGTGTTGATAAGCAGCGAACCGGTAGCGCCGATAGGGTGGCCCAGGGCCATGGCGCCACCGTTGACGTTCACCTTGCTGCGGTCCATACCCAGGTCGCGCATGAATTTCTCTGATACCACGGCAAAGGCCTCGTTGATCTCCCATACATCGATATCGTCGACTCCCAAGCCAGCCCTGGCCAGCACCTTGCGAGCTGCCGGTACTGGCGCGTTGAGCATCAGGGTAGGGCAGTCGCCCTGGTTGGCCATGGCGACGATGCGGGCGCGGGGCTTCCAGCCCTGGGCCCTGGCGTAGTCGGGAGAGGACAGCAGGATGGCGCCGGCGCCATCGACAACACCGGATGAGTTGCCGGCGTGGTGCATGTGCTGGATTTCAACGTCCGGATATTTCTGGTTGAGCAGTTTGCGGAAGGTCAGGCCGCTCTCGTCCAGGGGGTAGTCGGCGACGGCCGCGAAGGAAGGCTGCAGCTCGGCGAGGCCTTCCAGGGTGGTCTGGGGACGGGGGAACTCCTCCTTGTCCAGCACCAGGTTGCCGTCGATATCGTGTACCGGCACCAGGCTCTTGTCGAAACGGCCCTCGGCAATCGCCCTGGCGGCTTTTTGCTGGGTTTCATAGGCCTGCCTGTCCAGGTCCTCACGGCTGATGCCCTCGATAGTGGCGATGGCATCGGCACAGACGCCCTGGTGCGGCTGGGGATGCATGGCACGCAGTTTCAGGTTGCCATTGTCCATCAACATGGAGGGTGTAGCGCCTTCCTCGCCGTAGGTGGACATCATTTCGGCGCCGCCACCAATCACTACGTCTTCTGTACCGGACATGATGTTCATCGCCGCCAGATTGACCGAGGTGATGCCGGAGCCGCAGAAGCGATCCAGGGTCATGGCGGATGAAGTGATGTCGTAGCCAGCTTCCAGCGCCGCCATGCGGGCCAGGTCGCCGGACTGGCGACCGCGCTGGGAACTGGTACCGAAAATAATGTCGCCGACCTCGGCGGTGTTGATGTCATTGCGGTCGCGCAGGGCGCCCAGTACTACCGCGCCCAGGTGCTGCGGGTGCTGCCCGGCCAGCGCGCCCTTGCCTTTCTTGCCAATGCCGCGGGGGGTGCGGCAGGCATCAATAATCCATGCGTCTCTCATCATCGGTTCCTTATTTACCTTTCCAGTTGGGCGCGCGTTTCTCCGCGAATGCTGTGGCGCCCTCGATGGCGTCCTCGCTGGTGAAGACCGGGTTGGCCAGTTCCTGCTGTTTGGCCCACATTTCCTCGCTGGACCAGTCTTCCTGCTCCAGCATGATCTGTTTGCTGACCCGCACCGCCAGGGGACCATTAGCGGCGATTTTCGCCGCCAGTTCGCGGGCGGCCTCGAGCGCTTCACCCTTGGCTACCACACGGTTGATCAGGCCCATGTCCAGCACCCGCTGGGCATCGGAGAAGTCGCCGAGCAGGGCCATTTCCATGGCCAGGCGAGGCGGGATCTGGCGCGGCAGCTTCATCAGACCGCCGGCACCGGCCACCAGGCCACGCTTGACCTCGGTGATGCCGAACTGGGCATCCTCGGCGGCGACAATCAGGTCACAGGAAATCATCAGCTCAAGCCCGCCGGCCAGGGCGAAGCCTTCCACCGCAGCGATCAGGGGTTTTTGCGGTGACTTTTCTGTCAGGCCGCCGAAACCGCGCCCCGGAATCACCGGCAATTCGCCGGTGACAAAGGCTTTCAGGTCCATGCCGGCGCAAAAGGTGCCGCCGGCGCCGGTCAGAATCGCCACCCGGATATCGTCATTGCTATCCAGTTCTTCCAGTGCTGCCGCCATTCCCTCGGCCACCGCAAGATTCACCGCGTTTTTTGCCTTCGGGCGGTTGATGGTGATGGTCATGACACCGTCGTCAACGTCTACCAGTACCAGCTGTTCGTCAGTCATGCTGTTGTCTCCGCAAATGAGTTGCCCCGGTCATCGGGTTTTCAGGGTTGAAAATCAGTCAGTCGATCATTGCCACCGCGGTCTGGGCCAGCGGCACTACCAGCTCGCCACGGGAGCTGGCCTCGGCGCTGGAGGCGTTGCCCATTTCCGCCCGCTTGGCCACGCCCTGCACAATGGCAGCGAGGCGGAACATGGAGAAAATAATATAGAAGTTCCAGTTGTCGATACCTTTGCGGCCGGTGCGCTCGCAGTAGCGGGCGATGTATTCCTCATCGCTGGGGATACCCAGCGACCGGCGGTCAACGCCCTTCATGCCGGAGATGCCCGCATCGCGGGGCAGCATCCAGGCCATGCACTGGTTGGCCAGGTCCGCCAGCGGATTGCCCAGCGTGGACAGTTCCCAGTCGAGCACGGCGATTGCCCGCGGCTCGGTGGCGTGGAACATGAGGTTGTCCAGTCTGTAGTCACCGTGTACCAGGCTGACCTGGCCGTCATCTTCCGGCATATTGGCGACCAGGTAGTCCACCAGTCGCTCCATTTCCGGGATCTCGCGGGTTTGCGAGGCCCGGTACTGCTTGCTCCAGCGCCCCACCTGGCGCTCGAAATAATTGCCTGGCTTGCCGTAGTCGGACAGGCCCACCGCATCGACATCGACGTTGTGCAGGGCAGCCATAGTGGCGTTCATGCTGTCAAAAATAGCCGCGCGCTCCTCGTTACTGGCCGCCTCGGGTACGGTGGGGTCCCACAGGATTCTCCCTTCCAGGTATTCCATCACGTAAAACATGGAGCCGATCACGGACTCGTCTTCACACAGCACATACGTGCGGGGTACCGGCACCGGCGTGTCCTGCAGGGCGCTGATGACCCGGTACTCGCGGTCAACCGCGTGCGCTGATTTCAACAGCTCGCCCGGTGGCTTCCGGCGCAGCACCCAACTCTGGTCGCCCGCGGTCAGCTTGAAGGTGGGATTGGACTGGCCACCGGGGAATTTTTCTGCGCTGATCGGGCCGCTAAGCCCGGGCAGATATGCTGCCAGGTATTCACCCAGCCTGGCGGTATCGAAATCTTGTGCGGTCATATTTTCTCTGTATTTGTATGGAATTGTCGCGGACGGGACATAACGGGGGCAAAGTCTGTGGCCTGCCCGGTTGACTGCCAATGACGCAGAACAACAAAAAAGTAGACCATAGGTGACAGTCTGTCAGGGTCCGCTCTGTTATCATTTGCGGATGTCCCGCAGCCACTCCCTGTTACCTTGATCGAGCCCATCGCCGAAAACCGGCGCCAGCAGGTGCTGGAACGCACAGAGTACTACCTCCGCCTGGCCGAGGACGTGCTGGAGCGGCCATTTGAGCGGATCCCCGTACGGTTTGATTTGCGGGGCACCAGTGCCGGTATGTTCCGGGCCCAGGGCCGCAAGCGCGAAATTCGCTACAATCCCTGGATATTCGCCAAGTACTGGCAGGTCAACCTCGACAGCACGGTGCCGCATGAGGTGGCCCACTACATCGTCCATGAGGTATACGGCCCGGGAACGGTGCGGCCCCATGGCGAGGAATGGCGGGCGCTGATGCAGTTTTTCGGGGCTGATCCCGAGGTGACCTTCAAGGCCGACCTGGAGGGCATCCCCCAGCGGCGCCAGCAGACCCACCGCTACCGCTGTGACTGTCGCGAGCACCAGGTTTCCACTACTCGCCACAACCGTATCCTCAGGGGCAGCGGCACCTATGTGTGCCGTTATTGCAACGGCCGGCTGGTACTCAGCCCCCGCTGACGTTCAGGTATCGAGTTCCAGCTCGACGCCGCTGTAGCTGTTGTTGTCGGCCTCCAGCCGGCCCTGCTGGTTGATAACCGCGCGGTCCGCTGTGATCCCGGCCTGGTTTACCAGGTAGTCTTTCACGGCCACGCCGCGATCCCGGGCCAGCTGCAGCAGTTGTTCATCGCTGACCGGCATGGTGGCGCGAACCGCCGCCAGTTGCTCGGAGAAGGGGATATTCTCGCCGCTCTGGCCCAGTTCACGGTAGCGTGCCTTCACCGCCTCAATGTAAGCGCTATCCCGGCGGCTGATATCCTCAGCTGGCACCCCTTGCTCCAGCAGCTGTGCTTCCAGCACGCCGCGCTGCAGTCGCTCACGATCCAGTTGGGGATTGACCCGGCCGCTTATTACCAGGTTGAGGTTGGGCCGCTGGCTGAGGGCCTGGCCCAGCTGGTCCAGCTTGGTCGTGGCCGTGGGGTTGAGTGCACTGCTGCCGACAGGAAACGCGACCCGCTGCAGGTCCTCGGCGGAACCGACCAGGCTGGCGAGCAGGTTGAAGGGCGCGGTAACCGCCTTGGTCAGCAGGTTAACGAAGGCGCCGGCGATCACGGTGCCGAGGCCGAACTCGGGGTCATTGACATCGCCTTCAACCGGCACCTTGAGATCGATTATGCCGTTCAGGTCGGTCAGCAGGGCGAGGGCGAGCTTGAGCGGCAGGTCCAGTGCCTTGTCACTCTCCACCTGGTCGCCCAGCCTGAGCTGGTCGATGATGACGTCGTTCTTGCCCCTGAGGTAGCCTTCCTCCAGGCTGTATTTGAGGTCCAGGTTGAGCAGGCCCTGTTCGATTGTGTAACCGGCGTAGGTGCCGGAATAGGGAGTGAGCAGCACCAGGTCCACCCCGGTGAACGTCAGGCCAAGGTCGAGGAAGGGCGGCGCGCGAAAAGGCGCCGCGGAACCCGCCAGCACTACCGGAGCGTAGCCGTCGACCGTTCCCTGGATATCGACGCGGGTCAACGAATCCTCGCCGGTGCCGAGGTCGAGTATCTCGCCGTTGACGTCGCCAATCACGGTACGGAAGTGGATGGGCAGCGACTCGTCCATGAAATCGATGGCGCTGTCGGAGATAAAAATTTCCGGTATCTCCAGCTGCCAGGGGTCGTTCAGGTGCATGTCCTCGGCCATCTCTTCGGCGCGCTGGCCAACTTCCTCCTGCCACACCTTCGATGCGTTGATACTGCCGTC
Organism: Seongchinamella sediminis; assembly: GCF_003457605.1. Taxonomy (GTDB): domain Bacteria; phylum Pseudomonadota; class Gammaproteobacteria; order Pseudomonadales; family Halieaceae; genus Halioglobus; species Halioglobus sediminis. Next base: position 56,405 of record NZ_QRAN01000011.1, on the reverse strand, counting down.
CTCCGCGATATGCAGCCGTCCCTCATAGTCGTGAATCAGCAGTTTCTCGAGGCGGGCGCTGCGCTGCTCGAGGTTGACCAGCACATTTTCCCAGCGCACGCTCTCCCAGCGGGTAAGCGCCTGTTCACTGCCTTCAATGGTCCCGGAAAAGTCGCTGACCTGGCCGTTGCTGCGTACCTCCACGGGCAGGAATTCGTCCAGCGTGACCATCCCGTCAACGTCGACAGTGCCGCTGGTTATACTTGCCTTGAGCGCCGCGGGAAGGTTGGGGTTGAACAGCGGCACTGACAATTCGCTCAGCGAGTACTCGATGTCACCGGCGCCCGCCGCCAGGTCCAGGGCACCCTTCAGCTCGAAGCGGGTATCCGCATTGAGCGTCAACGCCAGCGCCATCGGTGAATCGCCGGCCAGGGGCCAGTTGAGAGACTCGATACTGGCGGCGATGGGCGCGGCGACCAGGGTAGCGGGTTCGGTGAAGGGTGATCGCCAGCTGACCCGGCCAGCGTCGAGGCGGATACTGGCCACGTGGGCCGTCCATCCGCTGTCGGGCTCAGCCGGCGCTTGCGGCTGCTCTTCCCCGGTGTCTGGCAGGTCCACAACAAACAGTTCCGCCAGGCTGATCCGCTCCCCCTCCATCCAGCCTGATATGGCGGGACTTTCCACCCGGATTTCGGCCACCTCGACATGCTGCCGGTCGCCATCGACTTCGATTCCGCTGATGTGCAAGCGGCCAAGGTCTGCCCCGGTGTCAGGCAGCGTACCGGGGTCCAGTGGGTCCAGGTCCAGATTGTTGATTTCCAGCTGGCCCTCCAGTACCTGGTAGCTGAGCCCCTCGGCCCAGCTGAGGGTGTAGCTGCCGCCCAGGGAGGCGGTGCCATCATGCAACTCGAAGTTGAGCCAGGGCTCGGCAAAGCGCCACAAGGTGTGCAGGTCCAGGCGCGACAGGCTTAGCGTGCCACTGCTGCTGGCTTCGGGCAGGGATACCTGGCCCTCCCAGTAGAGTTCGCCACCGCCCTCGGCAATGGCGCTGATCTGGTAGGGTTTGCCGTCTTCCAGCACCGTGGACAGTTCAGTGACCACGATGTCGATGCCGTCATAATAGGTGCTGAAGGGCTTCTCGCGGGCCTCGTCAGTCAGGGTGATGAGCTCGGCGCCAAATGCCAGCCGCCTGATCGTAATGGCCGGTACTTCGCCAGCAGTTTCGGCGGCCTCCGGTTCGGCTGGGGGGATGAGGTCGGAAAAATTGAATACCGAATCGTGCAGGTGGCGGACGTGTGCGTTCAGCCCGGCCAGGCTGATTTCGTCCATGACCAGCCCCGGGTGCCAGAGACTGCTCAGGGACAGGTTGGCCACCGCCTTGTCAAAGCTGACAAAATGATCCCCGTCGACCTCCTGCAGTTGGGCGCCCCGCACTTCGGCGCTGAAGGAAAAGGGGTTGAACAGGATGATATCGGTGCGCAATTTTCGCCCGTACTCCCGGTCGATGTACCACGGGGCGATGAAGTTGGCAGCCGGGATAACAACCAGGGTCACAATGGCCACATAGGCAATATAAATCGCCACGATGGTCCGAACCGCAATTTTTAACACCGGCAAGCTCCTGTTCATGTGTTGGGTTCAATATAGCTGAAAATCCGCAAGCCAGAAATTCCGGGCCGGGAATACGGTCAACTGATACCGACCGGCAACTCCTGACGCGTTAAAGACCTTTGCGGTAGGTGTATGGTGTTACGCCAGTCCAGCCCTTGAAGGCGCGAATAAACGCCGATGACTCCGAGAAGCCCGCGCGGTGGGCGATCTCCTCGATAGAGAGGCCCTGCTTGCCGAGGAAGTGCAGGGCGGTATCACGCCGCACCTGGCTCTTGATCTCCTTGAAGGTGGCGCCTTCGGCCGATAGCCTGCGGCGCAGGGTCTGGGGATGGACCTCCAGCATGTTCGCCACATCATTGAGCTCGGGCATATCCACCAGGTTCTGGTGCACCAGCTCACGCACCCGGGCTGTCCAGCTGTTCTGGTTGTAGGACTGGGTGAGCATGATCAGCACCGGGTGGCGCAGGAAGTGTCGCAGTGATTGCTCGGTCTGGGTTATCCGTTTGTCCAGCAGAGCCGGTGACAGTACCAGTTGTGAGTGGTCCTGCTCGAACGCCACCGGGTTGCCGAGAAACATGGCGCGGTAGTCAGTGAGCTGGGCGGCCGGGGCGTACGCCAGCTCCACCTGTTGCAGCGGCAGGTGTTCCTGCACCAGCCAGCTGAAATAACGATGGGCGTTGAACAACAGCAGCTCGATCATGTACGGGTCTGCTGCCAGGGTTTTGTCGACATTTATTACCCGCAGGCGCACGCTCTCGCCTGTTACCAGCAGGCTGGGATTCACGCCGTACTCGAATAACTGGTAGAAGCGGCAGTAGCGGGCCATCGCCTGGCCCAGGGTTTCACAGCCCATTACCGCGTGGCACATCATCGACCAGCAGCCCAGGGGCATGGGCCGCGAGGCATAGCCCAGGGCTTCGTCTTCCATGGCCAGCATGGTGTTTACCTGCAGGTCGGCAAAGCGTTCGGCGGATATCCGGGCGTCATTCTCCAACAGCAGGCGGGGCGAGATCCGCGTTTTGCGCAGCAGGGCGATGGGATCGAGGCCGCGGGACACAGCGTGCTTCAGTACGGCCCGGGCAAAATAAACGGAAACGGAAATATCGCGGCTGGCCATCAGTCAGGCGCCTGCACCGGCGTTGCTCAAATGTACCGGGGCGCTCTTTACCGATGCCACCCGGTTGCGGCCGCTGCGCTTCGCCAGATACATGGCCTGATCGGCCTCCTGGGTCAAGGCGTCCAGGTCCACCTCACCCACCGTAGCCGCGACCCCCAGGCTGACTGTCACCGGTATGCGCTGCTGGTCTACCAGCAGCGGGCGTTCGCCGATACCTCTGCAGATACGTTCCGCCAGTATACGAGCTGCGGCCTGGTCAGTGTCAGTGAGAATGACCAGAAATTCCTCGCCGCCGGTGCGGGCGATGACATCGCTGGCCCGGCACATGCGCTCTATCATGGCCGCCACCCGGCGAATGACCTGGTCACCGGTGTCGTGGCCAAAACTGTCATTGATCTGTTTGAAGTGATCCACATCGATGACAATAGCGGCGGTGGGCAGGTCGTGACGGCTGGCGTGGGCCATGCTGACCCGCATGGCATCCTCCAGGCCGCGGCGATTGAGCAGCCGGGTCAGTGGGTCTTCCGTGGCGAGGTGCGACAGGTGCTGCTGGTACTCGATGAGCACGCTGGCCAGGAAGCCGACCGCTACCAGCACATAGGCCCAGCTGTGGGCGCCAAAGGCAATAAGCTGGCCCAGCTTGTGGGCTTCCAGTACGGCAAAGTAGTACAGGGACGTCAGTGCGCCGGCGACCATGACCAGCGCCGCGCCGGCGATGATCAGGTCACCCACATTTTTCTCCCGCAGGCAGCGCGCAAGGCTGATAACGCCAGCCGCAGCGAAAAACGTGGCGGACAGTAATACCTGAGTGACAAACAGCTGCTGCTTGCTGAGGAAGAAGGCACTGAGACAGCCCGGCAGGCATAGCAGTCCAAGCAGAATTCTACCGCCGCGGATAGCCGCTCGCTGGCCGGCGGCGATAAAGAGGATGTAACTGTTGAGGATGGCAGCGACGGCGGGTACGTCTACCGCCATGGGTGCGCTGGCGCTCTGCTGCAGGGTGAAGGCTATCCAGCCCAGCAGGGCGGCCATGAAATACACCGTGAACAGGCCCAGTCCCGCGGGCGGATTGCTGGAATCACTCAGCACGTAGACCACCAGCATTTGCGCCAGGGTGACGGCAAAAATCAGCCCCAGGTGCAGTACGGCCCAGTTCTCGGGAAAAATTTGCTCCATGCCCGTTTCAGCTCAACTCGCTGTCAGTTCCAGTCAATTAATTTGTCGGGGGCGGTCATTGTTGCCCAAAAGGCGCCTTACCATACTGTCCGCCGACTTCAAACGCTATCTCAGAGGTACACCAGAATGCTCCCCAGAGACTTTACCGAAGAGCAGAACATGTTCCGCGATGCCTATCGCAAATTCCTGGCAGCAGAGATTGTGCCACATATGGAAGAGTGGCGTGAGGCTGGAATCGTGGATCGCGAGGCTTTTCGCCGGGCAGGGGAGCAGGGCTTCCTGATGATCTGGCCCGAGGAACGCCACGGTGGTATGGGCGATGACGACTTTCGTTTCGAACAAATCATCATCGAGGAGACCAACTACGCCCGCGCGGGTGACTGGTTCAATACCCTGCACAGCCGCCTGGTCGGCCCATACCTGACCCGCTTCGGTAGCGAGGAGCAGTGCGCCCGCTTCCTGCCCAGGTGCGCCAGCGGCGAGTGCATTCTGGCGATCGCCATGACCGAGCCCGATGCCGGTTCAGACCTGGCCGGTATGCGCACCACCGCGGTGGAGCAGGGCGATCACTGGGTGCTCAACGGCTCCAAGACCTTTATATCCAATGGCATCAATGCCGATCTGGTGGTGGTCGCGGCCAAAACCGATCCGGAGAACAATCCCCACCACATGACCCTGTTCCTGGTGGAACGAGGCATGGAGGGTTTTGAACGAGGCCGCAATCTCAGCAAAATGGGTCTCAAGGCCCAGGACACCGCGGAGCTGTTTTTCAACGATGTCAAAGTGCCCGCGGAAAATGTACTGGGCGAGTCCGGCAAGGGCTTTTACTACCTGATGCAGGGGCTGGCGGAAGAGCGTTTGCTGGGCGCCGTTGGCTACCTTGGCGGCGCACAGCTGTCCTGGGACCTGACCGCGGACTACGTCAAGGAGCGCAAGGCCTTCGGCAAGCCGGTGGCAGCCTTCCAGAATACCCAGTTCAAGCTTGCCGAAATGCGCACCGAGCTCGACATCAGCCAGGTGTACATCGACCAGTGTGTCAGGGCCTTCAACGCCGGCAGCTTCACGGCCGTGGATGCCGCCAAGGCCAAGCTCTACACCAGCGAATTGCAGGTGCGGATGGCGGAGCTGGGCGTACAGCTGCACGGTGGTCATGGCTATATGGACGAGTACCCGATCAGTCGCCAGTACACCGACGCCAAGATATCGACCATTTACGCGGGCAGTTCCGAGGTCATGAAGCTGATTATCGGCCGCGACTGCCTGGGGGACGATTACGTTCCCTTCAACACCCGCAATTTCTAACGTCCATTATCCCAGGGAGAATCAACATGGATCTGCAAGGAAAAGTAGCAATCGTTACCGGCGGCGCATCCGGCCTCGGCCAGGGTACCGTGGAAGCCTACGTGGCCAAGGGAGTCAAGGTCGCCATATTTGACCTCAACGCGGAACGGGCGCAGGCCCTTATCGACGAGCTGGGGGCCGACAATGTGGCCTTCTGGAGCGTTAACGTGGCCGATGAAAACAGCGTCAGGAACGCCGTGGCCGAGGTGGTGGAAAAATTTGGCGCCCTGCATATCGTCAACAATTTTGCCGGCATTGGCAGTGCCGCAAAAACCTACGGCAAGAACGGGGTGTTCCCCCTCGAGCAGTGGGATCCGGTTATTGCCATCAACCTGACCGGCACTTTCAATGTGTCCCGTTACGCCGCCGAACAGATGGCCAAGAACGACCCCATCAATGACGACGGCGGCCGTGGGGTGATTATCAATACCGCATCCGTTGCCGGTTACGAGGGCCAGGTCGGCCAGGTTGCCTACTCCGCCACCAAGGGTGGTGTGATCGGCATGACAGTGCCCATGGCACGCGACCTGGCCAGTTATGGCATTCGCGTCAACACCATTGTCCCGGGCCTGATTCACACGCCGCTGTTCGAATCCCTGCCCGAGCAGGCCTACAAATCGCTGGAGGCTTCGGTATGTTATCCGCAGCGACTGGGCAAACCGGCGGAGATCGCCCACCTGTCGGTATTCATTGCCGAGAATGATTACCTCAACGCCGAGTGTATCCGCCTGGATGGCGCGATACGGATGCAGCCTCGCTAAGGAGCTTTGTTATGGGACCCTTGAACGGTTACACGATACTGGAACTGGCGGGCATCGGTCCCGCTCCCATGGGGGGAATGATTCTCGCGGACATGGGCGCTGAAGTTATCCGCATCGACCGGGCCGGCGGCGGTCCGGGAATGAAAGATGTGAGTAGCCGCGGCAAGAAGTCGGTGGCGCTCAACCTCAAGGACCCGGCGGGGGTGGAAACCCTGTTGCGCATGGTAGAGAACGCGGATGTGATCATCGATCCGTTTCGCCCGGGTGTTTGCGAGAAGCTGGGTATTGGCCCGGATGTCTGCCTGGCACGCAACCCGAAACTGATCTTTGCCCGGATGACCGGTTGGGGCCAGGATGGGCCACTGGCTCAGGCGGCAGGCCACGACATCAACTATATTTCCATCACGGGGGCGCTGTTCGCCATGGGACGCGCGGGTGAAAAACCCGTGCCGCCACTGAACCTGGTGGGCGATATGGGGGGTGGCGGCATGCTGCTGGTTAACGGGGTTCTGGCCGCGCTGCTGGAAACGGCCAGTTCCGGCAAGGGACAGGTGATCGATGCGGCCATGGTCGACGGCGCCGCCCAGCTGATGTGGATGTTTCACAGCTTCGAGGCCATGGGCCTGTGGGATGCCACAAAACGCGAGAGCAATATGCTGGACGGTGGCGCTCACTTCTACGACACCTACGAGTGCGCCGATGGTGAATATATTTCCATTGGTTCCATAGAGCCGCAATTCTATGCCCTGCTGAAGCAGAAGGCGGGTCTGTCGGAGGAAGAGTTCGGCGACCAGAATAACGCCAGCCTCTGGCCGCAGATGAAACAGCGGCTGACGGAAGTGTTCAAGCAGAAAACCCAGGCCCAGTGGTGTGAACTGATGGAGGGGACGGACGTGTGTTTTGCGCCGGTGCTGAAATTCACTGACGCGGCCGCCCATCCGGCAAACCTGGCCCGCAACACCTACATCGAGGTCGAAGGTGTCACCCAGCCCGCGCCTGCCCCCCGGTTCTCGCGTACGCCTTCCGAGGTCAGGAATGGTGGATCCACTGGCGGCGCCGACACCGCGCAGGTGCTGTCCGATATGGGCTTTGCCGCGCAGGAGCTGGAAGAGCTGAAAAATGCCGGCAGCATCGGCTGAGGACTGACATATGAGTGATTACCAGAGTGTGGAAATCGAGCGCCGGGGTCCGGTGGCGGTGGTAACGATGAACCGGCCCGCAGCGCTCAATTCATTTGACGCCAGCCTGCGCCGGGAAATACTGCTGGCGGCCAGGGAGGTCAATGGGGATGACAGTATCCGCGTGGTGGTACTGACCGGGGCCGGTCGTGGTTTTGGCGCCGGCGCGGACCTGTCGGAATTACCCATGGAAGATCCCAACTGGCGGGTTGAAGACCAGCTTAACCTCGAATACAAGCCGGTAATGCTGGAAATCTACAATGCTCCCAAGCCCTGGATCAGTGCCGTGCATGGCCCTGCCGCCGGCGTTTCCAGTGCCTTTGCCATGGTCTGTGACCTAACGGTGATGGCGGAGAATGCCTACATTTACCAGGCCTTTGCCGCCATCAGCCTGGTTCCCGATGGCGGCGCCACCTGGCACCTGGTGCGTACTATCGGACGCAAGCGCGCCTACGAGGTCATAGCCACCGGCGAGAAACTGTCCGCGCAGAAGTGTCTAGACTGGGGGCTGTGCAATCGCGTGGTGGCCACCGAGAAATTGCTTGAGGAGACTCTGGCCTGGGCCGAGGAACTGGCAGCCCGGGCGCCGCTTTCCCTGCGTTATTCAAAGCAGGCTGTGGCCCGGGCCTGTGAGGCGGACCTCGAGCAGACCATATCCGAGGAAGCGCAGTTGCAGGGCATCTGCATCGACAGCCAGGACGCCGCAGAAGGCACCGCCGCTTTCCTGGAAAAGCGCCCACCGGTGTGGCAGGGGCGTTAGGGGCAAGTCTGTGAGTGTCAACAGGGCCTGGTAGGCCCGGCCGGCAACGCGTGTTAGCATCCGCTTAAAACCATAAGAGAGCGGATATGCGTAACCTGATTCTGGCGCTGGCCCTGGCGACCGGCTGTACAGCGACGGGCGCCGCGGAAAAGCGCTTACTCTGGGGTGATACCCATCTTCACACCAATAATTCTTTCGATGCCATCACCATAGGCAACAAGACTATTGGCCCCGCCCAGGCATATCGCTATGCCCGCGGCCTGCCGGTAGTTCATCCCTACCACGGTGCGCGGGTGCAAATCGGTACCCCGCTGGATTTCCTGGTTGTTTCAGACCACGCCGAATTTCTGGGCCTGGTGCGCCATGTTTACGAGCACGGCGTGTCTACCGAGGGCCTGGGGCCGCTGGACACTGTGTACGCCTGGATATCCTCCCTGGCCATAAAGTTTGGTATCGATAGCCGCTGGGGCGCGCTGCTGTTCGCCTCGCGCCTGCCCGAAGCCGAGGATCCGAAAGCAGCGGGCGAGCGAGTGGCGGAAGAGGGATTCAAGCTGGGGGGTATTCCGCCGAACCCGGATATTTCGCGCCAGGTCTGGGCCGAGATTACCGCCGCGGCGGACGCCTACAACGCGCCGGGGGAGTTTACCGCGCTGATCGGCTGGGAGTGGAGCTCCAACGGTGGTGGCGCCAACCTGCACCGCATCGTGATTACCGACGGTGATGCAGCCAGCGCCAACCAGTACCTGCCCTACAGCTTCCTCGACAGCTCCTTTCCCGAGGACCTCTGGGCCTGGCTGGATGCCACCAGTGCCAGCGTTGGAGCAGATTTTATCGCCATTCCCCATAACTCCAACATCTCCAAGGGTTACATGTTCGACACCCGGAGCCTGCGGGGAGAGGCCTTTTCCAGCGACTATATTGCCGCCCGCAGCCGCTGGGAAAAAGTGGTGGAAGTCACCCAGATCAAGGGCGATTCCGAGACCCATCCCGCGCTGTCACCGGAGGACGAGTTCGCCGACTTCGAGACCTTCGATTTTTATCTCCAGCGGGATGAAACCCCCTACGCGGTGTCCGCCGCCGATTACGTACGCTCCGCCCTGCGCAGCGGACTGGCGCTGGAGAGCCAGCATGGGCAAAACCCCTTTCGCTTTGGCCTGATTGGTTCCAGCGATGCCCACTCGGGGCTGGCGGGTGCGGAAGAGGACAACTTTCATGGCAAGTTTGCCGCCGACAGTATCCCGGCTAACAAGCAGGGGCTGGTCGAGGTGGCGGACAGGCGGGCGCCCAAAGGCTGGGATATGTCTGCATCCGGACTTGCGGCGGTGTGGGCAGAAGACAATACCCGGGAGTCGATACTGGCGGCGCTGAAGCGGCGCGAGGTGTATGCCACCACCGGTCCGCGGATTGCCCTGCGCTTTTTTGCCGGTGACGGCTGGTCCGACGACATCCTCGACAGTGAAACCCTGTACCAGAATGCGGTGGCCAGCGGGGTGCCCATGGGCGGGGTACTGCGCGGCGATCGTGATGCCTCCCCGGAGTTTATTGTTATTGCCGAGCGCGATGCCGGCGGTGCCAATCTCGAGCGGATACAAATCGTCAAGGGCTGGCTGGATCAAGACGGCCAAACGCGAGAGAAAGTCTATAACGTGGCCTGGTCGGGTGAGCGCGCCGTGGATGCCTCCGGCCGCCTGCCGCCGCTTGCGGACAGCGTGGATCGCGCCAGCGCCCGTTACCGCAACAGCGTTGGCGCACCCACTCTGCGCGTGCGCTGGGAGGATCCGGAGTTCGACCCACAGCAATCCGCCTTTTACTACGTCCGGGTGCTGCAGATACCCACCCCCAGGCATTCGCTGTATGATGCGGTGGCTCTTGAACTGGAGCGCGCCGAGGGGCAGCCCGATGTCATCCAGGAGCGCGCCTACAGTTCGCCCATCTGGTACCACCCCTGATCAGCTGTCCCGGATCTGGTCCAGGTTGCGAATCTCCAGCTGCAGCGGTTCCAGGGTGTCCAGGTGTACGTCCCGCTGCGGGTAGGAAATGACAATGCCGGCATCGTTGAACTTGTCGTTGATCAGCGTGCGCAGTTCAGTCCAGGTGCCGATGCGGTCCTCGCTGATGTAGCAGCGCAGCCAGAGCATCAGGGCGTTATCGCCAAAATCCTCGAACGAGACCCTCGGTTCCGGGTCGGACAGCACGTTGGCCGCTTCACCGGCGGCCTCCATCATCAGCGCCATCGCCCGGCGCACGTCCGAACCGTAGGCGATGCCCACCGGGATGATGACCCTTACTGCCTCGTCGGACAGCGTCCAGTTCACGACCTGGCCGGTAATCAGTTCCTTGTTGGGGATCAGGTGTTCCTTGCGGTCGAAGGTCTCGAGGATGGTGGCCCGGGGGTTGATTTTCTTGACCACGCCCTCCGCGCCGCCGGCGCTGATGATGTCGCCTACCCGCACCGGCCGCTCGAACAGAATTATGATGCCGCTGATAAAGTTGGCGACAATTTCCTGCAGCCCGAAGCCGATGCCGACACCCATGGCCGCCACCAGCCACTGCACCTTGTTCCACTCAAAGCCAATGGAGAACAGGAATATGGAGCCGCCGATGGCAATCACCAGGTACTGCAGGAGGATACTGCTGGCATAGCGGGCGCCGGCGCTCATGTTGAACCATTCGCGCATGAACACCTCGCTCAGCGAGGGCAGGTGCCGGGTCAGCAGGGCGGTCGCAATCAACACCAGCAAACTGTAGCCCAGGTCGAACAGGGTAATCTCCCGCAGGGTGCCTTCGCTGTTGCTGATGGTCCACAGAGTGATTGACTCCAGCAGGTCCAGGGCGGGCAGGCTGGGTGACCATAGCCACCAGAGGGCGGTCAGCGTGGCCACGATGCGGGCCATATTGAGCAGCCTGTTATGCGCTTCAGACAGTGACATCAGGTCGAGGGCCGCTTCCTGCTCGGCGGCCGCGGATTCATGATCCTGGGTTTTTTGCTCTTCTCTTGCTCTGCGTTCCATGCGGGCGCGCAGAATAAGCAACCAGCGTTCCAGGACGTCGCCGATGGTCTTGATGGCAATCACCCAGGCGATGCTGCGCGCCAGGGCAGCGACATAAATGTCGGCGGCATACATTAGTCCCATTGCCTGCAGTACAAGGGTGACCGCGGCGATGACGATGCTCAGGCGCAGGCCGAAGCGCATGGTTGGGGAGTCGTCAACGATTCCCCGGCGCAGCAGCCGGATGAAAAAGATACTCATGGTAATGGCCGCTGCGGCTGTGCCAATGGCTCCCAGTGGGCCGCCGCTGGTCAGGGCATCCAGTTCGTTGGCGAGTACGTCCAGCAGGATGGCGCTGCACATCACCGGTCCGGCCCAGTTGAGTTCTTCCCGCAGCACATCGAGGCGGCGTCCGTCCCACTTGAGATAACGCCTGCCGACGCCCTTGCGGTTGGCGATCATCCTGGTGAGCAGCAACAGGTACAGGATACTTGCAGTGAACATCAGTGCCGGCGCCAGTGGCCGGGATAGCGGGGTGCCGGGTTCAGCCTGCTCCAGGAAGTAGCCGATCAGGTACATGCACAGTGGCCAGGGCAGGACCAGCAGCATCGACAGTCCCAGGGCAGCGAGAATATTCCACAGGGTTGCGGTGCTGAGCAGCAGCGGGAGAGTGATCAACCGGTCGTACACCGGTAGCAGCTGGCGACGGCCGATAAAACTGAGTATTGCCAGCAACAGCAGCAGCGCCGACCACTCGGTCTGCTGGTAGCCGGAAACCAGCTGGGCGGGAAGCTGGAGCCAGTTTTCCGGGTGGCTTAGCACAGCCAGCTGGCGGCCCAGTTCGCCCGGGTCGACGTGGCCGAAGTTGCGAATCCACAGCAGGTTACCCAGCAGGAACTGGTCGAATTCCTCGCTGGCTGTAACCAGTTCACGGTTCAGGTCGTTGTTGTCAAGCAGCAGGCGCAGCAGCGAGCCCAGGCTCGCCAGGTTCCTCTCCAGCAGCTCCAGCCGTTGTTGTACCAGCTTGCGTACCAGGCTCGCGGTGTTCTCATCGCGCTGGTTCAGCTCGGCGAGCAGCTTCTCAATATAGGCGCTGCTTTCATTGAGGGTGCGAAATTCCTCTTCGATATCGATTTGCGTTAATGAGGTATCGACGATCAGTTCATTGCGTTGCCCGATTTCCTGGCGAATCGCTGCGGTATCAGGCAGGTTGTCGAGCCGGGTAAGCATCACCTCGCCCAGTATTTCGTTGCGTCCTGCAACCTGCAGCCGCCGCTGCATCAGCTGGAAGTCCTGGTTGATACTCTCCAGTTGCTCGGCGTCAAACTGGCCCTCGCGGCGGGCGCGATCTGCCAGCGTGGCCGTATCCTGGAGCAGCCGCGCCAGTTGTCGGTTTTTGTCGGCGAACTGACGCAGTTGCGGATCCTGGCTTTGCAGCTGTTGCTCCAGTTCGGCGGTGGTTTCCAGCTGAGCCCGGGTAGCAGTTGCCCTGGCGTTCTCCAGGGCCTCGGTCAACGCTGCCACGCGAGTCTCGGCCTGGAGGATGGCCTTGCCGAGCCAGGCTCTTTCAGCGGCATTGGTCTGGGCCAGGGCGGCTTCCCCGGTAATCTCCTTTTCCAGGTAGCGCTGCTCCGCCTCTGCGGCTTTCAGCCGCGCCTGCGCCAGCGTCCAGGCGGTGTTCATCTCGGTGGACTGGTCAGCCGGGGGGGGCGCCGTGCTGTCGCTGCTGATAATTTTTTCCAGCGCGGTCAACCGCTGGCGGATTTCTTCCCGTCGCTGGGGCAGGCCATCGACCTTGCCGAGCAACTCGTCACGCCTTTCGGTCAGTGACTTGAGCCGGGCTGTCGCCAGGGTAAGCTGGATCTCGATTTCCGCAGCGCTGCTGCTGTCAGTTACCGCACTCTCGGGCTGGTCTGCACCGTCTTTGGCATCGAGCAACTGTTGCTCGAACCGTGCGGTCTGCTCCGGAGCGCGTTCTATCTCTGCTTCCAGCTTTGTCCTGCGATTACGGAAGTCCGCAGCAGCCTGCAAGTGGGCCTCGGCGCGGTCCAGTTGCCCGTTCAGTTCGGCCCGGGATTCATCGTCAATCGTGGTGTCGTTGGCCACCGCGTTGCGTTGGCTCTCGATGTCTGCCAAAGTCAGCGCAGCAGCCGGATGTGGGAGCAACAGGCCCAGTAGACAGAGCAGGGCCAGGATTGGCGCACAGACTGGGTAATCTTTCATGAGCCCTGGGTTCTATCCTCGCTGGCGTGTAGGTCATAATCCGGACACCTCCATCTGGTGGAGGTAAGTTATTGCAGGAGATTAGCACATGGCGCCGCCAGTCACCGAGGATCTCGGATTTGGCATAACACGGATAGATACCGGCTACCTGGAACCGGGGGTTGCCAGTTTTTACCTGGTCCAGTCGGGTAGGGAGTGCGCGGTGGTGGAAACGGGCACCATCTACAGTGTGCCGGCCCTGTTGCAACTGCTGCAGGCGCTTGCAATCAGTCCCGGGCAGGTGCGCTATGTGATCCCCACCCATGTTCACCTGGACCATGCCGGGGGCGCCGGTGCGATGATGCGACACTTTCCGGAAGCAGAGCTGGTTGTCCACCCGCGGGGAGCGCGTCACCTGATAGACCCCGGCAAACTGGTTGCCGCATCGCGGCAGGTGTTTGGCGACGCCCGCTTCGCCAGTCAGTACGGGGATGTCGTTCCAGTGCCGGAGAGTCGGGTCCGCGCTGCGGAGGACGGACTTTGCCTGGAACTGGCCGGCCGCCGCCTGCAGCTCCGGCACACGCCCGGCCATGCCGATCACCACCTGTGCGTCTGGGACCAGCAAAGCCAGGGCTGGTTCAGCGGCGATGTGTTTGGGATTTCCTACCAGTGGTTGCGCACGCCAGGCGGCGACTTCTGTATGCCAACCACCACTCCCAGCCAGTTTCGTCCCGAGGCCCTGAAGTCCTCCATCAACCTGCTCGCTGCTGCCTCCCCGGCGCGTATTTATCTCACTCACTACGGTGAACTGGCCTACAGCGACCGGGTGCGGCAGTCGCTGTTGCGGCAGATCGATGATTATGTCGGCCTCGCCATCGAATACAGCGGCCAGCCACAGCAACTGGAGGAGGCGATCATCGACTACTCCCTGCAGTGCGTCCAGGCAATGAACCCCACCATGGAGGTGGCCGGTATGCGCGAGATGTTTCGTCACGACGCGCAGCTCAACTCCCAGGGGCTGAGCCACTGGCAGCAGAGGCAGTCGGCATGAAGCTGCAACGGGGGGCGGGGGAGTATCTTGCCTGTCAACACCTTGAGGGCCACGGTCCGGGCATTCTGTTTCTCAGTGGCTTCAACTCCAACATGCAGGGCGACAAGGCAATGGCCCTGGACGCCTGGTGCCGGAGCACGGGCAGGCAGTACACCCGCTTTGACTACCAGGGGCACGGCGACTCCAGTGGCAGATTCGAGGACGGCACTATCGGCCGCTGGATAGACGATGCGCTGGCGGTGCTGGACGAGGTCACCCGCGGTCCCCAGCTGCTGGTCGGTTCTTCAATGGGCGGCTGGCTGATGCTGCACCTGGCGCTGGCGCGGCCCGCGCGGGTGGTCGGGCTGGTGGGCATTGCGGCGGCTCCGGATTTCACCGCGGCCCTGGCCAGCGGCGGCCTGTCAGCGGAGCAAATGCTGCAACTGGAACTGTCGGGTTACTGTGCCATCGATAACTGTTATGACGATGGTGAGCCTTACCACATCGGCAAAGGCCTGCTGGAAGAGGGTCGCCAGCACTGTCTGCTGGAGCGCGACGCAATCGCCATCGACCAGCCGGTGCGACTGCTGCACGGGCAATGTGATGACGACGTGCCCTGGGAGCGCTCCCTGCTGCTGGCGGAAAAGCTCACCAGCAGCGACGTTGAAATACAACTGGTCAAGTACGGCGACCACCGCCTGTCGCGGCCGCACGACCTGGAACGCCTGCAGCGCACCATCAGTGCGCTGCTGGAGTCGCTCAATTGACAGCCAGCGAAGCCTGCTACCTGCTGCACGACTCCACCTTCGACCCGGAGCGTGCCGCCGAGTGGCTGCAGGCGAACGACATCAGCCTGGTGCCCTACGCTGAGCGCGAGAGCCTGGCTGACGCGTCGCGGGTGTTGCTGTGGCTGGGGGACGAACAGGTCCGGGAGCTGGCCTCACTGGGCATCGAGCGTCAGTGGCGCATCGGCCTGCTGCCGCATCCGGATGCCCGGGAGGCCTGTACCGCGCTGGGAGTAAAAGGCGAGCCTGCAGGGCTGACGGCTCACTATCGCGGCGTCGAGCCGGTGGCCGCGGATGCCCTCAGCTGCAATGGGGAGCTGGTATTTTCCTCAGTGGTCATCGGTTCCGTGCTCAGCCTCAGGCCGCAGGATATCAATCGCCGCTCTACCACGTGGAGCCTGTTTCGCGGCGCCCTGCGCGGACTTGGCAAGCTGAGCCTGCGCAGATTCCGGCTGGTCACGGCCAAGGAGCAGTCGGTGGACTTCGCCGCCCTGGGAATGGTCGCGGTGGCGCATACCCAGAGCGCCCTGGTCAGCCGTCGCTTCGACGATGATCTCAGCGCGGCCGACGGCCGGGTTTCCCTGCTGGCCATGGCCCCGCGCAGCATTATTGGCTACCTCTGGTTTGTGTTCCGCCTGCTGCTGCCGGGCAGGATAAGCCTCTCCCGGCTGCCGGATTCCCTGGCCCTGGTGCAGAGTGCACGCCTGCAGCTGGAGGCGGCCGATGGTTTTGAGTACCTGCTGGACAACAAGCCGGTGCACGCCCGGGAACTGGAGCTGGAAATTCGTCCCCAGGCGCTTTCTCTGCTGCCGGGGCCGGCCCTGCGCGGCACGGCGTCAACCAGCGTGAGCAGCAAGGAAACCCTGCGCCTGAATCACATACCGGTGAGCGAGGCGGCCAGGGCCATGAGCGGCAAGCACCTGCCGCTGTTCAACCACGCCAGCGAGGAGGAGTACCGTGAGCTGTTCGTCGCGCTGCGCGACAACGCCACCGCCTCCTCCTCTTACCAGGTGCTCATGGTGCTGTCGGTGATGCTGGCGCTGGCCGGCCTGTATGCCAACTCGGCGCCGGTGATCATCGGCGCCATGATCCTGGCACCGCTGATGGCGCCCATTGTGTCCTTTTCCATGGGCCTGGCGCGTTCCAACGTCAACCTTATTCGCAGCGCCCTGAAAACCCTGGTCATCGGCATTGCCTGGGGGCTCGCTTGTGCCGTGTTACTGGCATGGTTGATGCCCTTTGACATCGCCACCGATGAAATGCGGTCGCGAATGTCGCCGACCCTGCTGGATTTGTTCATCGCGGTGATCTCCGGCATCGCCGGTGCCTACGCCAACGCCAAGGAGGAAGTTGCCAGGAGCCTGGCGGGGGTCGCCATTGCCGTTGCCCTGGTTCCCCCCTTGAGCGTTGCCGGTATCGGCCTGGGCTGGGGTGACTGGCCCATGGCCAGGGGCGCGCTACTGTTGCTGACTACCAACCTGGTAGGCATTTCCCTGGCGGCAAGTATCACCTTTCTGGTGCTCGGCTTTGCGCCGTTGACCCGGGCACGCAAGGGGCTGGCTATCTCCCTGTTACCGCTGGCGCTGATCAGCGTACCCCTGTATATCGCCTACGATCACCTGGTGGAGCGGAGCCGGCTGGAGGAGCGGGTGCCGGCCGGGGAGCTCCGCCTGCTGGACCAGCAGGTACAGGTTGCGACCGTCCGGGTTGCCCTGGACGACCCCCCGCTGCTGTCAGTTGTGGTCAGCTCTGCCGAACGGCTGGAAAACAGGCATATCGATGAGTTGAAGCGCATCATCGGCGAGCAGGTGGGGCGCAAGATACAACTGGAAGCCCAGCTCAACATCCGGCGATGAGTATTGTGCCCCGACATTGGCCCCGACTGGCCCCGACGGCTGGCATGCGCTGCCTGGGCATCTGGCTACTGTGCTCGCTGCTGGCGGGTTGTGGCGGCTATGAACTGAAGAATCTCATAAAGTCCGATGTTGACCTGGTTACCGACGAATTTATCGATGAGACCCGGCGCCTGGTGCGGGAACTCACGGTCAAGCTTTACGGGCGCAATCCCGCCGAGCTGGCCAGGATACCGGGGATGACGGTCGAGATGCGGCTGGCGCAGTTACAGGCCACCCGTGGCGAACTGGACTTTGCCGAACTGGCGGGGCGCCAGGAAACCGACGCCCTGCAGCTGGTGTTCAATCCCCATTTTGACGGTGACCGCGTGTTTGCCCTGGTGGTGGGCCTCGGCGGCATGCTGCGTCATGCCTATGGGTATAACTCGGAATCCTTCCTGTTTGACGCGCTGGAACCGGAGCCCCTGTGGGCCAGTGCCCACAACGTGGAAGTGCTTGCCTGGAAGCTGCGCAACAATCGCAGGCCCAACGGCGAGCCCTGGTTGATTACCAGCGAGTACCGGGGGGTAAACGATAACCTCAGCTTCGAGCGTTTGTTTGGCAAGCTGATCGTGCTGCAGGAAATGATGGCGCGCATCGCCAGCGACGCGGATGACCGCCGGGTCACCAAGGCCGTGCATACGGCCGGCTCGGTGTTTATCCCCCTGCCGATCTGAGCCGCGGGCGTAGCTCAACATTGGTGCGTTTGAGCTGCCGGTGCTCGCCGCGGAACCTCATTCAGGTGGTAATAATCAGCCGCAGTGCCTGCAGTTGCAGGTTGGCGTGCTGGATGTGAATCGCGCATTCCTCGATGCGGTAGCGCAGGTGCTCGAGTTCCTCTTCGCGGATGGCGGGGTTCAGTTCACGCAGTGCTTCCAGACGGCTCAACTCTGCGCCCAGGCTGGCGCGCATGTTCTGCTCCGCGGCGCTCAGGATTTCCTTCAGCCTGGATTCGGCCTGCTGGTTGGCCAGCGCCATCTTGGCGTCGACTTCCTGGTGTACCTGCTTGATGATCGCCAGTGCGGTCGCTTTCTTCACCCGTTCAACCAGGCTGTTGAGGCGGGCGTGGGGAACCAGGTCGGCCAGCTGTTTGCCGCGGGCGTCCACCAGCAGCCGCATTGGCGACAGCGGCAGGAAACGCTCTACCTGCAGTGCCCTGGGGGCCACGCAGTTCACCGTGTACAGGGCTTCCAGCAGCATGGTGCCGGGCGGCACCCCCTTGAGCTTGAGGGTGCCCAGGGCCGCATTGCCGAGCTCCGTCGACAGCACCATGTCCATGGCCTCCTGGATCATGGGGTGCTCCCAGGTGATGAACGCCATGTCCTCGCGACTGAGGCCCTTGTCCCGGTCGAAGGTCACTGTCGTGCCCTCGTCGGAGATGCCGGGAAAATGCCCGGTCAGCATATGCTCGGAGGGTCTGAGGACCAGGGTGTGTTCAGAATGAAACTCCTGGTCGACCCCGAAAGCCTCGCACAGGGCCTCGAGATAGTGCTCCAGGGTCTCGCTGGATTCCAGCGCATGGATTTCCGCGACCAGTGCATCGGCGACCTCGCGCTTGCAGGAGTTGCGTTCCAGCAGCCGGTCCCGTCCCTCACGCAATTCGGCCCGGGTGCGCAGGGTGAATTCGGCAGAATCGGTGATCAGGGAGTCGAACTGCTCGCTGCGCTGCTCCAGTTCCGGCAGCAGCCGTTCACGGAAGTTCTGGAAGATCATGTAGCCGGCGGAGCAGGAATCGCGAAACAGGTCCAGGCCCCGGTCGTACCAGTCCAGCAGGGTTTCCTGAGCGCTGTCTTCCAGGTAGGGCACGTGTATTTGTACGTCCTGTTGCTGGCCAATCCTGTCGAGACGGCCGATGCGCTGTTCCAGCAGGTCGGGATTCAGGGGCAGATCGAACAGGATCAGGTGATGGGCGAACTGGAAATTGCGGCCTTCGCTACCAATCTCGGAACACACCAGGGTCTGGGCGCCGCCGGTCTCATCGGCGAAATAGGCCGCGGCCCGGTCCCGCTCGATGATGGATAAGCCCTCGTAGAAGGCGGCGGAGCGAATACCTGCCCGCATGTGCAGGTGGTGCTCCAGCGCCACCGCGGTGGCTGCGTGGGCGCAAATAACCAGTACCTTGGCAGGGCGCAGCGTCTTCAGGGTCTGTTCCAGCCAGGTGACTCGCGGGTCGAAGTCCAGCCAGCTGTCATCCACGTAAGGCAGCTCCGGATGCAGGCGTTCCTCAAGGTCCAGCTGGGCCAGGGCGTAGGGCTCGGGCTGGGGCAGGGGATAGCGGTGCAGGATGCGCTGCGGGAAGCCCTCGACGGCTTCGCGGGTGTTGCGGAATAACACCCGGCCGGTGCCGTGGCGGTCCAGCAACTGCTCAATCAGCTGTTCCGGCGGGGCTTCGGGGTCGAGGTCGGCGGGCAGGTCCGCCGGAATCTCCCCCCGCTCGAGGCTGTCGGCCATGGCGCTCAGGGCGCGGTAGCGGCGCTCTTCCGCCATGAAGCTGTCCAGGTCGTGAAAGCGCGAGGGATCCAGCAACCTGAGCCGGGCAAAGTGGCTGGCCTGGCCGATTTGCTCCGGGGTGGCGGTGAGCAATAACAGGCCGGCACTGCAGGCGGCCAGTGCCTCCACGAAGCGATAGTCCTCGCCCACCTCGTCTTCTGACCAGTGCAGGTGGTGGGCCTCGTCCACCACCACCAGGTCCCAGCCTGCGGCGAGGGCCAGTTGCTGCAGGTCCTCGCGACCGGCAAACAGGTCCAGGCTGCACAACACCAGCTGCTCCGCCTCGAAGGGGTTGCCCTCGGGCATTTCTGCCAGCCGCTCGGCGTCAAACAGCGAGAAGTGCAGGTTGAAGCGGCGCAGCATTTCCACCAGCCACTGGTGCAGCAGGCTTGGCGGCACCAGCACCAGGGCGCGACTGGCC
Organism: Seongchinamella sediminis; assembly: GCF_003457605.1. Classification (GTDB taxonomy): domain Bacteria; phylum Pseudomonadota; class Gammaproteobacteria; order Pseudomonadales; family Halieaceae; genus Halioglobus; species Halioglobus sediminis. Next base: position 36,672 of record NZ_QRAN01000011.1, on the reverse strand, counting down.
CGGCCAGTGAGCAACTGCTGATGGATGATCATGCCCGCCTCGATGGTCTTGCCGAGGCCCACCTCGTCCGCCAGCAGCACCCGCGGCGCATAACGCTGCCCCACCTCGTTGGCGATATACAGCTGGTGGTGCAGCAGGCTGGTGCGCGAGCCCATCAGGCCGCGTGCGGGGCTGCCCTGCAGGCGACTGGTATGCTCCAGGGTGGCAACCCGGAGCGCAAAGTCCTCGTGTTTGTCAAAGTGGCCGTTAAGCAGGCGCTGTTGCGGCGTGGTCAACTGGACGAAGGCGTCCAGCTCCAGCTCCGACACGGTCACCGACTCTTCGTGGTGATCGGTGCCGGTGTACATGAGCAGGCCATGGTGCTCGTCGACGGCCGTGACCAGCAGCTCGACACCATCGACTGTGCTGATATGGTCGCCGGTCTTGAACCTGAGGCGGGTTAACGGGGCATTGTCTATTGCGTAGGTGCGTTCTTCGCCCACAGCGGGAAAACTGAGGGTGATGCGGCGCGGCTCTATCTCCACCACCACACCCAGGCCCAGCTGTGCATCGGCGTGGCTGACCCAGCGCTGGCCAACGAGGTATTCCATTAAACGTCTCTGAAAAACAAAGTCTGGCTATTACGGTAGACCTGTCGTAACAGTTCTTCCACCTCCAGCTGCATGGTTTTCGCCACCTGCTCGGCGATAAAGGGCAGGTAGTAGGAAGCATTCGGGCGGCCGCGGTAGGGTACCGGGGTAAGGTAGGGTGCATCAGTTTCAAGCAGGGTTTGGCCCGGTGGGGTGGCGGCAATCACCGCGCGCACATTGTCGGCGCGATTAAAGGTGGCAATGCCGTTGAAACCCAGCATGAAACCTTCGGCAAGGCAGTACTGGGCCAGCGCCATGCCCGAAGTAAAACTGTGAATAACCCCGCGGTGCGCTAACTGGCCAGTGAAATTGGCGAGAATGGCGCGGGTGTCGTCGTCCGCCTCGCGAGTGTGAATGACCACGGGCAGTTGCAGGTCGACAGCGATTTGCAGCTGCTGCTCGAATACCTGGCGCTGGGTGTTGCGATCGGCGTGGTCGTAGTAGTAGTCGAGACCGATTTCCCCTACTGCCAGCAGGCGGGCATCCTCGCTCAGCGCCTGGCGGATTTTGTGCTCGGTCTCATCACAGTAAGACTCAGCCTCATGGGGATGAATACCCTGGGTGCCCCAGATGTAATCGCCGCGGTTGGCGAGCGCCCTGACCGTATCGAGGTTGTCGACTGATACCGCAATGGTGATGATTTTCTCCACTCCGACTTCCCGGGACTTCGCCAGAGTTGTCTCCAGCGCGTCACCCTCGAGGTAATCGAGGTGGCAATGGGTTTCGATGATGGGGGTCTGAAAACGGGGAATATCCCGCCGCTTCTTGCTGCTCATGAATCGCCTGTTTGCCCTGGTTAGCGGTGTGCTGCGGCCCCTGCCGCAACACGCTGGCGCAGCTTGCGGGGCTGGGTTGGCCGCAGCTCGCGGATAGTACAGGTGATCTGCTCCCATAGCCAGTTGTGCAGGGGCGAGTTTTCGGTGCGCTGGTGGGCCACCAGCACATAGTCCACGCTCGTCTCGGCGAGGCCGGGCAGGCCGCGCGCGGTAATGCCCCGGCTGATGCTTTCATTTTGCAGCAGGAACGCCGGTCCAGGCATGAAATAGTCACTGTTGCGCAGCACTTCCATCGCGGTCATCAGGTGGGAAATCTCCAGCCAACCGCGGGCACCGCTGACCAGGCTCTCGAACTCCTGCCCACCGGTCTGCGCCTCCACCTGTTGCCGGTCCGAGACGTAGAGCCTGATCAGCGGATATTCGCTCAGGGCCGCCGCCGAGATCTCCCCCTGGCACAGGGGGTGGTTTTCACGTAGCAGCAGCATTACCGGGCTGCCGCCAAGGTCCGCTATGCGGAACTCGGGTCCGTAGTATTGCTGGCGAATATGGATCGCGAAATCCAGATTGCCGAGAGCCAGTTGCTCGCGCTGGTTCTCCACCCGGGTAACCACCCGCAGGTGCAGCTTTGGGGCAATAGCCTGCAGTCGCGCCGCGAGCCGGGGCAGGAGGGCGACGCCAATGTACTCCGACAGGGCCAGGGTGACTTCGGCGTCAATGTCTGCCGGCGCAAAGTCGCGCCGACTGACCAGCTGGCTGATGCCAGCGAGAATATCAGCCAGCTGCCCGGCCAGTTCCAGGGCCCTGGGGGTGGCTTGCATACCGTGGCCGGCCCGGGTGAACAGGGGGTCGTCAAACACTGAGCGCAGCCGGGAAAGGGTCTTTGACATGGCGGGCTGGGTGATGAAAAGGCGCTCAGCGGCCCGGGATACATTCTGTTCTTCCAGCAATACCTGCAATGAAATCAGCAGGTTAAGGTCGATTTTGGCGAGTTCTCTGGTATCCATCGGCACGATATGAAAATAATTTATGGCAAATATGATAATAATACATTAGAAACATATCAAAGCCGGTCTTACTATGAATGTGACTCGCAACATGAGCCCCTGATGCCGGGGCTGGCGCGCGGCCTGGTCCGCGCTGTCGATGGCATTCCATCCAGGTCCAACGTTAGAGTTATTTTTCAAACCCACCGCTCTGGTGGGTTTTTTTTTAAGGGTGGCTGGCAGCGGTCCGGGGAGTGGGTAGCAGTGGCCCCGGTCCTGTTACAGGACCGGGAAGCTGGCGCTCAGGATTGGAGTTTGGGTTTCACACCCGCTTGCGCCCGGGCGGCATTGCGCTTTGCCGGGGCTTTTTCGCCCGCGGGGGCTTTCTTGCTGGCGGATGCCTTTGCGCCAGCCGCTTTCTTTTTGACCGGCGCTTTTTTGCCGGCTCGGCTGGCCGCTTGCTTTTTGGCGGGCGCATTTGCTCCGGTCCCGGTGGCGGCCTTCTTTTTGCTCGCCGCCTTTGTTCCGCTGGCGGCCTTCTTTTTGGCCGGGGCTTTTTTGCCGGCCGCCGGCTTCTTCCCGGCAGCAGCTTTTTTCTTCGCTTTGCCCGCGGTACCGCGGCGCGAGGAATCCACTTTGGCGCGGGGGTTTTTTGCCCCGGCCCTGGACTTGTGGGTAGCGGCGTAGAGCTCTTCGTAGGCGCCTACCAGGCAAGCGTGATAGGTCTCCGGGTCGGGCATGATGTTACGGTCGGCGAGCACCGACAGGGTGATCTTGCCCGCGTAGCTGAACACGGCGTGGAACAATCCCACCCCGGGTGTCAGCACCCCGAGTCCGTAGTAGTCCACCATTCTTGCACCGGCGCAGTAGAGATCGAAATCGGGGCCGGGAACGTTGGTGACCACCGTGGAAATGTTAACTGGCAGATAGGAGGACAGGTTGTTTCGCGACCAGATGCCGGCCACGGTTTTTGCCACCACCGGGGAGAACACCCCGGCTATTTTCAGGGTGTCGACCAGCGGGCTGTTTTCAGCTGCGGCCTTGGCGTCAGCCGTGGACTGGGCAATGGCCTGCAGGCGCTCCAGCGGGTCATCGATATCGGTGTGCAGCGACGCGAATATCGACCCGACCTGGTTGTTGTCATCAGTGACCTCCCTGCGGGTGCGCATATTGACCGGTATACCTGCCGCCAGTGAGCCTTCCTCGGGCGCCTCGCCCTTGTCGATCAGGTAGCGGCGCAGGGCACCGCTGACAACCGCCAGGGCAACGTCATTGATGGATACACCGGCGGCGTTCTTGATGTCCTTGAATCCCGCCAGCGGAAACTCGGTGGCGTCGAAAACGCGGTGCGGGCCCACCGGCTGGTTGAGGATGGTCTTGGGCGCTGAAACGTCGGGGGCCGGTATTTTATTGCGTGCCGTATCCAGGGCGTAACGCCCCAGCTGCAGGGTATTCTTTACCGCCCCACGCAACAGGCTGGCGCTGTTCTTGACGCTGTTGACTGATGCCTTGGACAGTAGCTCGCTCATGCTCGGCTCAACATCCACCAGGCGGGGTTCCTCGGTATCGTCGGTTGCCGCGGGCGGGTCGGGCACCAGATCGTGTATCAGCGCCATGAATGAGGAGCCCCCGGCACCGTCCACCAGGGAGTGGTGCATTTTGGTATAGATGGCGAAGCAGCCCTCCGGCAAGCCAGGTATGTTGTCCAGCCCCTCGATAATGTAGGCCTCCCACAGGGGCCGGGCCATGTCCAGCGGCCGTGCATGCAGGCGCGCTATCTGGATGCACAGCTGGCGCCAGTCACCGGGCTCGGGCAGGGCAATGTGGCGCAGGTGAAATTCGACGTCAAAATTGGCATCCTTGACCCAGTAGGGCCGGTCCAGCCCGCCGGGCACTTCGACCAGCCGGGTGCGGAACAAGGGTTGCCGTGACAGCCGCCGTTCAAAGCCCGAGATCACATCCTTGAAGCGGACAAAACCGCCGGGGGCGGTAGAGGGATCGTAAATTCCCAGCCCGCCAACATGCTGGGGAGTGTTGGTCTGCTCGAGGTTGATAAATGCGGAGTCTAGTATGCCTAACTGTTTCATAATGTTTCGGGGTCCTGCGGTGCCAGCCAGCTAAGGTCGAAATTGTGGCGCCGTTATATCATTGTTGCCCCGGCGGCACCAGAAAGGTGATCAAAGTTTGTCCGCTATGCTGAATACTTGTCCCCTGAGCCTGCTTTGTGGCCTGTTGCTCGCTCTGCAGCCGCTGGTCGCAGCGGCAGCGCCTGCACCCTATGGCGAGGGCTTTGTGCGGCTCGGCGCCCAGTGGGGCGAGGGAGGACTGGAATGGCTCGAACGGCCGGGCGACAGCAATATCCCCGGGGATGGACAGGCCTTTGAGCAGCAGCTGGAGTCGCTGGAACAGGCCGGCGGCCCCTACGCAGACAGCCTCGCCGAGCCTCTGGCCTCCCTGGGCAGGCACTATCGGCAGGCGGGTGATTACCAGCAGGCGGCGGCCCTGTACCGGCGTGCCATGCATGTCATCAGGGTCAATGACGGGCTGGGCAGCGACCGGCAAGTCCCGCTGCTGCGCGAACTGCTGCTGTCCTACCGCCAGGCCGGCAACCTGGAGGCGCTCGACGAACGCTACGATTACTTTTTTCACCTGTTCGGCAACGGTCGTCCACCGTTCACCCAGGCGCGGATTCGGGCGGCCCAGGAATACATGCGCTGGCAGCGCGAGGCATTGCGCCATGAGCTGGGCGCCGGGCGGCAGCGGCTGCTCAAACTGATTGAGCTGAATGCCGATATGCTCGAGCACATGCAGCAACAGGCGAATGTGCCATACCGCTGGCTGCGGGACGTCAGCTACAGCCAGGTGCTGAATCATTACCTGCTGCTGCAGCGTTTCGAGCCGACAATCGCCGAGCAACAGTTGCTCACCTCCAGGGAGTACATGGGGACCCAGCAGGTAGTACAGTCGCTGGAGGAGCAGAAACTGGACGCGCGCCTGCGCACTGCGCCGGCGCAGGTGGCTGCCATCTTCAGGCAATTGTCCCGGGCGGCTGCGGGGCAGGGGGCGGTAGAGACTGCGGCCGTGCACCTGGGACTGGCAGACTGGTATTTCTGGAACGGTAACCGGCAGCGGGCCGCCGCGTCTTACCGCGAGGTGGTGGCGATTCTCAACGAGGCCGGCGAACAGGCGCTGTTACAGCAGTGGCTGGGGGAGCCGGTGGAGCTGCCCGACAATGGGGTTTTCTGGCGCGCCGAGACCTTCGCCGCCGGACCGGCGGCCACCATCGAGGCCCGCTATGACGTCTCCGCACGGGGCAGGGTCAGCGGACTTGAGGCCCGTCACACCGGGGGCGATGAGGATCACAATCTCCACGACTTCCGGCGCCAGTTGTCAGCTACCCTGTTCCGGCCACGCTGGGCCAGCGGGGAAGCGGAGGCGGTAGAGGGGCTTACCCGACGCTACCGCTTGCTGGACTGAACTCAGGCGTTTTCCAGCACCATGATTGCCCCGGAAGCCTTGATCGGGCTGCGGGTGCTCCACTCGACAACCTCGGCACAGTGCTTGTCGGCACAGCGCTCGGCGATTTCGAAAAAAGGCGAACGCTCGGGATCGGCAATCAGGATTTGTTTCACGCCAGCTTTAACCGCCCGGTTCACCATGTTGGTGACGGGCCTGACCAGTTCGTCCCAGAAGCAGATATCGGCGGCGATCAGCATGTCGTAGCGGGACAGCTGTCTGGTGGTGAGCTTTTCGAACCGCGAAACCAGGTGCTCGGTCTGCACGCCGTTCAGTTCCGCTGTGGCCTGGAGGAAGGGAAATACATCCGGATCGGCATCCATGGAAGTGACCTCGGAATTGAAGGTTTTGGCGCACCAGATTCCCGAGACCCCCCAGCCGCAACCCACATCGAGGATGCGCTGGCAGTGTTCTGGCGGACTTTTATTCAGGTAGTCGATCAGCAGGCAGCTGGACTTCCACAGCTTGTTGCCGTGGATCGACGGTTCAGCGCCCTGGCGCTTGACCCTGCGGATGGCGGGGTGGGACGCGGTGGGCATGATAACACCGCGAAAACGGCGTTCGATGCGCGGTTGGCTGGCCAAGTTTACTCCTTACTGGCATGAATCCAGATGGGCGATGGCTACGCCCGTTCCTGAATGTCGGGTGATTAAAACGGCTTCTGGGTCGGGGCCAGGCTACAGCGGCAGGACGGGTGTTCCAGCACCGTGACACAGTAAAGCGCCGATTCCGTGCCATTGTACTGTGGATCGCCACCCACGGTGCAGAGGTTTTTGTGGCCGCTGCCGGTCGCGCGTGGGCGAGCCTGCCCGGTGTTTTGCCCGTGCGCGATAGGTGTGGTTGATCTCTATCAAGGTCCCTACCCGCTTGCGTTGCGCTATAGTTAGGGCAGGCGATTAGCGGGGATTGCCAACAACTGGGTTCCCGCAAGCAACCTTAAGGGCGGGGCAGTCGCCCGCCGCTGGGTAGCACCCCACCGGGGGAGCGCAACCTGACGGCGACGATCCCGCCGAGCGGACCCTGGACGACCGTGACAAGCGGTCATCGGGCATCGAGCATGTTTTCCAAGCGAGGGGGAGGGAAGCCAATGTCCAACGCTATCAAGCAGTCCGCGGCAGCTGTGGCCGTTACCCTGCTGGCCGTTTCCCTGACCCAGGCCAGGGTGCCCGAGGAGCAGGCGGCAAGGCTGGAAGGCGGTGACCTGAATCCCTTCGGTGGCGAGGTGGCCGGCAACGCCGATGGCTCCATACCCGCCTGGGAACCGAAGTGGACGGGGGTGCCGCCCGGGCTGGAATACGGTGGCCCCGGGGCTCCCCGGCCGAATCCCTATGCGGACGAGAAGCCGCTACTGGTCATCACCGCCGACAATTATCAACAGCACCTGGACAATCTCTCGGAGGGCCAGGCGGCATTGTTCGACCGCTATCCCGGATTCGAGCTTCAGGTTTACCCCACCCATCGCGACTTCGGCTACCAGGAGCGCATGGCGAAAAAAGCCGCCTGGAATGCGCGCCACACCGAGCTCACCGATGATGGCGAGGGGCTGGTCAATTACAACGGGGGCATCGCCTTCCCGATACCCCTGAACGACCGGGAAGTACTGTGGAATATGCGCACCTCAGGTTGCACCACAACCCTGCAAGTCGCTTACGATGGTTATGGTGTATTCGCCAATGGTGAGCGCTCTCACGATGCCATAAGATTCACCCAGTCAGACCCCTTCAACAATCCGGCTGATCCGGACACCGGTGTGACCGAGGCCGAACGCGGCGCCTATGCGGTCTGGACCGTGTCCGAGCGGCTGGCGCCCCCGCGGACCAAAGGCCAGATTACCGTGGTCACCGATCCGCTGAATTTCAAGAAGCACAAGCGCAATGCCTGGCAGTACGATCCCGGCACCCGACGTGTGCGCAAGGCGCCGGCGATAGGCTACGACAACCCCGACGGCCCCGGCGGGATGCAGACGATCGATGACCACAAGGGCTTCAACGGCGCCTTCGATCGCTTCACCTACACGCTGCTGGGGCGCAAGGAAGTGTACGTTCCCTTCCACAATTTCAGCTTTAATGATTCGAGAAAAGGCAAGCTGGATGACCGGTTGAGCGTAAACTTCCTCAATCCCGACTATGTGCGTTTCGAGAAGCGGCGGGTCTGGGTGGTGGAGGCCAGGCTCGCACCCGGCAAGCGCCACGCCTACAAGAAACGTCGCTGGTATGTTGAGGAAGACAGCTGGAACCCCGTCATGTCGGAGAACTTCGATGGTCGGGGCAATCTGTGGCGGGTCGGTTTTTTCCTGTCTGACTACGAATACCAGATCAGCTGCTACGAGAAGCATACCCAGGTATTCATGGACCTCCCCTCCGGTGGCTATCTCAGCAATTTCATTACCGTCGACCGGGAGGAGGCGGTCCACAATCTGCCTTATCTGGACAGGGACTACTTCACCCCGGCCAACCTGAGGAATCTGGCCAAGCGCTAGTGCCAACCCAGTCAGAGTGGGCGAACCCTGGCCTGTTACTCTGCTGCCGCGGGTCCTGCCGGCGAGATTTCGGCGCTGCATCGCGACGCGTTGTCGCGGTGGTCAAATTTTTTCAGCTGGGATAGCATTGCCGGAAAAGAATTGTCGGCAAAGACCGGCTGATAACAGGTAGGGACTGCAATGACCGCAACCAGACGGCAGGTGGAACTGCTGGAAAAAAATCGCCCCCGCCAGGAACGGGCGAAGCGCACCTATGAGGCGATCCTCGCCGCGGCTGCCGAATTACTGGTGGAAGTCGGGGTAGAGCGCATTTCGACCAATCTCATCGCCGAGCGGGCCGGCATTACCGTGCCGGCGCTGTACCGGTATTTCCCCAACAAGTATGCGGTCATCAATGCCCTGGGCGCCAGCCTCATGGACCGCCAGAATGAGATTTTCCACGAGTGGGTGGAGACCTACCACAGCCCCAGCCAGCCCGAGCGTTTGCTTTCCCATATTTATGAGGTGTTGCGCAAGACCTACGATCTCACCCTGGAGAAGACCGGCGGGCTGGAAATTTCCCAGGCCTTGCGTGCCGTGGCGCCGCTGCAGGAGCTGCGACTGACCTCCCATCGTCTGCTGGCGGACCAGCTGGCCCTGTACCTGGCGGAATTGCAGCAGGGTGAAGTGAGCCCGGAGACCCTGATGCAGGCGCGGCTGACCGTGGATATTGGCTACAGCCTGATTGAAATGGCGCTGGAGGATCCCAGCCTGGAGCCAGACATGGTCCTGCGCCAGGGGGCGAATATGCTCGCCGCCGCCTGGCAGAATGAGATTATCGGCAGGGACCCGGAGGGGCGCTAAAGTGCTTCAACGTCCTCGGCCTGGGGGCCCTTTTCGGTCTGTGCCTCGACAAAGCTGACCCGCTGGCCATCGCGCAGGCTGCGGCGACCGTCGCCGCGGATTGAACGGAAGTGGACAAAAATTTCATCGCCATTGTCCTTGGTGATAAAGCCAAAGCCCTTGGACACGTTAAACCACTTGACCTCGCCTTCTTCCCGAACTCCGCTGGCAGCGGCAGTCGTGGCCTGCCTGCCGGGCTCCGGCTGGCCGGCTGCGGCACTGGCGGCAGGGGCGCCGGCAGCAGACGCCAACAGGACGGTAGCGACAGTTGCCAGCAGCAGGACGATGGGCACCGGTATAGCGGGTGCGAAGTGATTCAAAGCGGCGGCAGCCACGGCAACCAGGGTGGCGATAACGATTTTTGCAACAAGATTCATGAATACCTCTCAACAGCGCCCGCAGTCGGCGGGCTGTTTATCACCGATAACAACGGGATAAAAATAGTAAAAACAGCAGGTCTCAAGCGCTCACCGCGCTCCCGCTGGTGTGTTTGTGCAGTATGTTTTTGACGCCGTGTAGTGGGCGCCGTGCAGCGGACGCCGTGTAGCGGACGCCGGGCTAAAGCTTGTGGACGTCTTCCGCCTGCAGACCCTTGGGGCCTTCTACCAGATTGAACTCTACCTGCTGTCCTTCGTTCAGGGTGCGGTAGCCGTCGCCCTGGATGGAGCGGAAGTGGACAAAGACGTCAGCGTCTCCTTCTTCCCGGGTGATGAAGCCGAACCCCTTGGCGTTGTTAAACCACTTTACCGTGCCGTTTACACGATCACTCATACCTCTTTACCTCGGTTTAGCGTATTGCTTTTATTATGCTGAACCCCTCGCGGGAGAGACCCAGACGTGAAACCGTTTCATCCTGCCGGCGCTGCCAGCGGCCGCGCCGGCAGGTTACATTTGCCGGATGCGCCGTTCCTGCTCCTGTAATTGTTGCAGTGCTTGCTCCTGCGCCTGCAGCTTCTCCCGCTCCTTCTCCACGACAGCGGCGGGAGCCCTGTCTACAAAGGCGCTGTTGGCGAGCTTGCCCTGCACCCGTTTTAATTCTTTTTCCAGCTTGTCAATCTCTTTGGCGAGTCGGGCCAGTTCGGCACTCTTGTCTATCAGGCCCGCCATTGGCACCAGGATTTCCAGCTCTCCCACCAGCGCTGTCGCCGCAACCGGTGCCTCATCGTTGGCGGCAAGCCAGGTAAGCTCGTCCAGTTTGGCCAGCTTTTTGAGGAACGGCGCATTTTCTACCAGCCGCCGCTGGTCCTCGCCGCTGCCGTTTTTCATCAGCACCGTGAGCGCCTTGCCCGGGGGAATGTTCATTTCCCCGCGAATGTTGCGAACGCCGACAATCACTCCTTTGAGCCATTCTATATCTGCGTTTGCGGCGCTGTCCATAGCGTCAGGGTCGGCCACCGGGTAGGGCTGGAGCATGATCGTCGGGCCGGTCCTGCCCGCGAGCGGAGCGACGGTTTGCCAGATTTCCTCGGTAATAAACGGCATCATCGGGTGCAGCAGGCGCAGCCAGGTCTCCAGCACCCGGATCAGTGTGCGGCGGGTGCCTCGCTTGGCCTCAGCGTTGGCCTTGTCATCCCACAGCACCGGTTTGGACAGTTCCAGGTACCAGTCGCAGTACTCGTTCCAGATGAATTCGTACAGCGCCTGGGACGCCAGGTCGAAGCGATAGCCGGCTACCGCCCGCGCGACTTCGGCCTCGGTTTCCTGCAGCTTGCTGACAATCCAGCGATCCGCCAGGCTGCGTTCAAAAGGCAGGGTCTCATCCTGACCGCAGTCCTCGCCCTCGCAGTTCATCATCACATAGCGGGCGGCATTCCAGATCTTGTTGCAGAAATTCCGGTACCCCTCGATGCGACCGATATCGAATTTCACGTCGCGGCCGGTGGACGCCAGGGAGAAGTAGGTAAAGCGCAGGGCGTCGGTACCGTAGGCAGCGATACCTTCAGGGAACTGCTTACGCGTGGCCTTTTCGATTTTGGCCGCGAGCTGCGGCTGCATCATGCCGGCGGTGCGCTTTTGCACCAGGTCTTCCAGCTCGATGCCATCGATCAGGTCTATGGGGTCCAGCACGTTGCCCTTGGACTTGGACATTTTCTGCCCGTCCGCATCGCGCACCAGGCCGTGTACATAGACGGTGTGAAAGGGGACCTCCTTGCGCAAGTGCAGGGTCATCATGATCATCCGGGCGACCCAGAAGAAAATGATGTCGAAGCCGGTGACCAGCACCGAACTGGGGTGGAAGGTTTTCAGCTCCTCGGTTTCCTCTGGCCAGCCGAGGGTGGAAAAGGTCCACAGGGCAGAGGAGAACCAGGTGTCCAGCACGTCCTCGTCCTGGTGCAGGCTCATCTCGTCGGCCAGCTGGTGGTCGGCCCGCACCGCTGCCTCCGATTCGCCCACGTAGACATTGCCCCTGGCGTCGTACCAGGCGGGGATGCGATGCCCCCACCACAGCTGGCGGCTGATGCACCAGTCCTGGATGTCGCGCATCCAGGCAAAATAGGTGTTTTCCCACTGTTTGGGCACAAAGGCGATGTCGCCGTTTTCCACCGCAGCGATGGCCGGCCTGGCGAGTTCCCGGGCATCCACGTACCACTGGTCAGTCAGGTAGGGCTCGATGACCACACCGGAACGGTCTCCGCGCGGCACCTTGAGAGTATGGTCATCTATCTTTTCCAGCAGGCCCAGGGCCTCCAGGTCGGCTACGATTTTCTTGCGCGCCTCGAAACGATCCATGCCCACATAGGCGGCAGGCGCCTCACCGCCGATGGCGGCGTCGTCATCGAGAATATTGATCAGCGGCAGGCCGTGACGCTTGCCCATTTCGTAGTCGTTGAAGTCGTGGGCAGGGGTGATCTTCACGCAGCCGGTGCCAAACTCGCGATCCACGTAATCATCGGCGATGACCGGGATTTCGCGACCGGTCAGCGGCAGTTCCACCATGCGCCCGATCAGGTGGGCATAGCGCTCATCCTCAGGATGCACGGCCACCGCGGCATCGCCGAGCATGGTCTCCGGGCGGGTGGTGGCGACGGTGAGGTGGCCTTCGCCGCCAGCCAGCGGGTAGTTGAAGTGCCACAGGTGGCCCTGCTCCTCTTCTGAAATTACCTCCAGGTCGGAGATGGCGGTGTGCAGCACCGGATCCCAGTTCACCAGCCGTTTGCCGCGGTAGATCAGGCCCTCCCGGTACAGGCGGATGAACACTTCCTGCACGGCGTTGGAGAGGCCCTCGTCCATGGTGAAGCGCTCGCGCGACCAGTCCAGGGAGGAACCGAGCCGGCGCAGCTGGCGGGTGATGGTCCCGCCGGATTGCTCTTTCCACTCCCAGACCTTGTCGATGAACTTTTCCCGGCCCAGTTCGTGGCGGCTGATGCCCTGGGCTTCCAGCTGGCGTTCCACTACCATCTGGGTGGCGATGCCGGCGTGATCCGTGCCCACCTGCCAGAGGGTGTTGTAGCCCGACATGCGGTGATAGCGGATCAGGGCATCCATGATCGCCTCCTGAAAGCCGTGGCCCATGTGCAGGCTGCCGGTTACATTCGGTGGTGGGATCATGATGCTGTAGGCTTGCTCGCCGCCCTGGGGGGCGAAATAACCCCGGTCCTCCCACTCCTGGTACCAGCGGGTTTCGATCTCGGCGGGTTGGAACGTCTTTTCCATCACTTGCTGAATCCGGCTATCGTCTTGGGGGCGCGATTATACGGCAAGCACCCAACCCTGGGTAGGAGCCGGTGTTCACGCGGGCTGGCCAGGGCCGGCCCGTCTCGCGTGAACGGGCGCTAGAGGTCGTGCTTCTCCAGGTGATAGCCCCGTTCCTTGTAAAAGCGCCAGGAGTTTCGCAGGGCTGCCAGGCTGGTTTCGTCCTGGGTGACCACTTCGGCAACCCGGGCGAAACGGGAGAAAAATGCGGGAATTTCCAGCTGTAGGTTGATCAGCAGGTCGGAGTGACGGCCGGGATCCTGGCCCCAGCCGATGGCAATCTGTTCCGCCTGGGGCTCGCCGGCCAGGGCGTGGGGCAGGAAACTGTGGGGGCGGAAACTCCACAGCAATTCATCCAGCGCCTGCGCCTGCTGCTTGTCGGCGGCATTGATGTAGATGTTGTTGCCCTGCCGGTAGGCCTTGTCCGCCAGTCTCGCCGCCACCTGCAGGCGCTGGCCTGCAGCGGCGGCCTGGACCACGTAAAAGCCGACCCGGGTCACGCGCCGGCCCGGTCCAGCAGGTAGCGGGTGAGCAGGCTGACCGGGCGTCCGGTGGCGCCCTTGGGCGTACTGTCCCAGGCGGTGCCGGCGATATCCAGGTGCGCCCAGTCATAGGCGCCGGCGAACTCGGCGAGGAAACAGGCGGCAGTAACGCTGCCGCCGCCGGGCCCGCCGAGGTTGGCGAGATCGGCGAAGTCGCTTTTCAGCTGCTTGCTGTAGTCATCCCACAGGGGCATGTGCCAGGCCCGGTCATGGGTTTCCGTGCCGGCGGCCAGCAGCTGTTGCGCCAGTTCGTCCTTGTTGGCGTACAGACCCGTTGCGTGGGAGCCAAGCGCCACCACGCAGGCACCGGTGAGGGTGGCGATGTCGATTACCGCGGCGGGTTTGAAGCGCTCGACGTAGGTCAGGGCGTCGCACAGTACCAGGCGACCCTCGGCATCGGTGTTGAGAACCTCGATGGTTTTGCCGGACATGCTGGTAACCACGTCCCCGGGCTTGGTGGCGCTGCCGCTGGGCATGTTTTCCGCTGCTGCCACCACGGCAATTACGTTCAGTGGCAGTTCCATCCGGGTGACCGCGTCCATGGTGCCGAACACACTGGCGGCGCCGCCCATATCGAACTTCATCTCGTCCATTTTGGCGCCGGGCTTGAGTGAGATACCGCCGCTGTCGAAGGTAATGCCTTTACCCACCAGCACGTATGGTTTGTCGCTCTTTTTACCGCCCTGGTAATTCATGACGATAAGCTTGGCGGGCTGCTCGGTGCCGGCAGTGACCGAGAGCAGGGAGCCCATGCCGAGTTCGCGCATTTTTTTCTCTTCCAGCACCTGGATGCTGAGCTTGCTGTTGCCCCGGCCCAGCTTGCGTGCCTGTGCCGCCAGGTAGCTCGGGGTGCACACATTGCCGGGCAGGTTGGCCAGGTTGCGTGCGGTGTTGACGCCGCAGGCGGTGGCGGCACCCTGGTCGAGTGCCCGCTGGGCGCTGGCCTTGCCGGCGCTGGAGCTGACAACCACACGGGCGAGTTTCAGTGCGGGTTTGGGCTTGGCAACAGTCTCGGTGTAGCGGTAGCTGCTGCTTTCCAGGCTGCGAGCCAGCATTTCCAGCAGCCATTCAGCATCGGCGCCATCTACCTCTAGTTCCTCCAGGTGCAGCAATGCGTCCCGGGCGGTGGTGTCGTTAAGAGCCTTGTAGGTGTGCCGGGCAAACTCCCTGGCGGCGGCGCGGTCAAATTTTTTCCGCTCTCCGCAGCCAATCAGCAGCAGCCGTTTGGACTTTGCCGTGCCCGGCAGCAGGCAGCTCTGCCCGCTCTTGCCGGTGAAATCGCCCAGTTCCAGTGCCGCCTTGATAGCGCCCCCTGAGGCCTTGTTCAGGGCCGCGGCCGCGCCGCTGAGCTTGCTGTTGCGGAACAGGGGGACAACCGCGCACTGGCTGGTGGCGGTGCTTGCGTCGCTGACGGTGCGCGCAGTGAATTTGATCGCAGTCATGCTTATTAACCTCGCTGGTTTGGCAGCCCCTAGTGTATGATGGCGGGCTCGCAAACCCAACCAGTATGGGCCTATTTCTACCCGGGCAAGGCATGAAAATACTTCGATATCTGGCAATGGACGTGCTTTTGCACATGGTCGCCGTGAGTTTTGTCCTGCTGGTGATCATTATCAGTGGCCGCTTCGTGAAATACCTGGCCGAGGCGGCGGTGGGTGACCTGGCGGCGGACATTCTGCTACCCGTGCTGTTTTACCGCCTGCCCGGATTCCTCGAGCTGATCCTGCCGCTGGGCCTGTTTATCGGCATCCTGATGTCCTATGGCCGGCTCTATGTCGAGAGCGAGATGGTGATCCTCACCGCCACCGGCATGAGCCCGCAACGGCTTGCCGCCTGCACCCTGGTGCCGGCGCTGCTGGTTACCCTGGTCGTCGGCGCCCTGAGCCTGCTGGTGTCCCCCCTGGGGGCGGCCCGTTCCGAGGTGCTGCTCAACGCCCCCGAGTCAACCCAGGGCCTCAATGCCATGGCGGCCGGGCGTTTCCAGACCCGGCGCAGTTCCGATATTGTCAGTTATGCCCAGTCGGTCACCGGTGAGGGAATCATGCGTTCGGTATTTCTGTCCCAGGCGCGGCGCGAGGATGACGGTGAGCTGACCATGCTGCTGACCATCGCTGATGAGGGCGAACTCAAGTTTGACCCCGAGTCCGGTGCGCGTTACCTGGAACTGCGCCAGGGGCTGCGTTACGAGGGTTATCCCGGCGAGCTGGATTACCAGGTGCTGCAGTTCGAACAGTTCGGCGAATTGATTCCGGAACCGGAGGGGGGCATTCGCACCGCCGACCCGGTAGATGGTCGCGCCACCCGGCAGCTGCTGGCCTCTGACCAGCTGGAGGACATCGCCGCCCTGCACTGGCGGCTGTCGATTCCGGTCATGGTGCCCATCGTGGCAATCATCGCCATGTGCATGAGCCGCACCGACCACCGGCGCGGCCGCTATATCAAGATGGCCCCGGCTTTTTTGCTGTACCTGGGCTACCTGACCCTGCTTGCCAATGGCCGCTCGGCGATCGGCTCCGGTGACGGCGGTCCGCTGCATATCTGGGGGGTGCACCTGCTGTTCCTGGCGCTCGCCCTGGCGATGCTGTTTGGGCCCTCCTGGCGCAGCCGGATCAGGCACCGGAGGTACCTCAATGCGAAAGCTTGATCGGCACATAGGCTGGACCGTATTTGCGGCCATTTTGCTGGTGCTGGCGATTATCGTCGGGCTGGATGCCATTGCCGCCTTCATCGATGAGGCTGATGATATTTCCGAGAGCTATACCTTTGCCCGGGTGGGGATGTATATCCTGCTGACGCTGCCCGGCAGGCTGTACGAATTTGTTCCCTTCGCCGCGCTGATTGGCTGCATGCTGGGGCTGGGTCAACTGGCCACTTCCAGTGAGCTGGTGGTGATGCGCGCGGCGGGAGTGTCCATTGGCCGGCTGGTCTGGATCGCCATGAAACCGGCACTGCTGATCGCCGTACTGGGATTTGCCCTGGGCGAGCTGGTTGCCCCGCGCACCGAGCAATTGGCGGAGACCAACCGGGCCATGGCGCAGAACCCCGGGGAGAGTTTTGGCGGCCGCCATGGTATCTGGAATCGCGAGGGCAATACCTTTCTCCACTTCAATGCCCTGGAAGCCGACGGCGTCGTCCACGGCATCACCATGCTCGAGTTCGACCAGGACCTGGTCATGGAATACGCGCTGCGCGCCCGGCGCGCGACCTTCGAGGGCGACTACTGGACCATGGAGGAGGTCGTCATGACCCGGCTCAGCAGCTGGCAGGCGACCCGCGAGACTCACCAGAGCATGCGCTGGGACACCGGCATAACGCCGGAACTGCTGACGGTTATGGCGGTGGAACCGGAGTACCTGCCGATCAGCGACCTGTATCGCTACAGCCGTTACCTGCAGTCCCAGGGCCTGGATTCGGACGATTACCAGCTGGCCCTGTGGCGCAAGATCCTGCAGCCGGTAGCCATCGGGGCACTGGTACTGGTGGCGATTTCATTTATCTTTGGCCCCCTGCGCGAGGGCACCATGGGCTTTCGCATTTTCGCCGGGGTGATTGTCGGCATCGTATTCAGGACCAGCCAGGACCTCCTCGGCCCGGCCAGCCTGGTATTCGGTTTCGCGCCGATTTACGCCGCCCTGGTGCCGGTACTGCTGTGTGTGCTGGCAGGGCTGCTACTGCTGGCCAGGGCGCGCTGATCAGTCCTTGCCGCGGCTCGCCCTGGGCAGTAGTAACAGTTCGGTACCGGACAGGTAATCGTGCCAGTAGCGCTGGTTGCGGTCGACCAGGCGCCACAGGTAGCCCAGCCCAAGGCAGCCCGCGGAGAGCGCGGCACCGGCGCAGCGTAACAGGGCCTGCGACCAGCGCGGTTTGGTCCCGTCAATGCTGACCAGCTTGATCCGCCAGGCCTGCATGCCCAGGGTCTGGCCGCTCTTGAGCCAGAATGCGCTGTAGAAGCCGACCAGGGACAGGGCGATCAGCACTTGCCCCAGGTGCGGGTTGAGCACTTCCCGTTCACCGCCGCTGAGCTGTACCACCAGCGCCAGGGCAATGCCGTTGACCACGAATACCAGGGCGATCACCAGCAGGCCGTCGTAGACCATCGAAATCAGGTGGCGCAGTAGGGAGGGATGTTTCAGCTGGCTGTTTTCCATGGGCGGCGAGTCTATCACTGTCGGGCTGTATTAAGGATTGGTAATGATACTGCCGTCGGCCTCCGGATGCATTGGTTGGCACCTGCCCGCATGCTACATTGCGCCCAGATACGGAAGCCCTTATGAACGTACTGCTAGTAGAAGACGACCAGGCGGTTGCCCGGTTTATCCGCAGCGAGCTGGCGCGCGCCGGCGTCGACTGCACCCACTGTGCCGATGGTGACCAGGCCTTCGATACCGCCCGGGACCAGGCTTTCGATGTCTGGGTCGTGGACCGCATGCTGCCGTCACGGGACGGCCTCAGTCTTATCCAGGACCTCAGGGAGACCGGCAACGAGACCCCGGCGCTGGTGCTCAGCGCCCTCGGTGAGGTGGACGACAGGGTCCAGGGCCTGCGCAGCGGCGCCGATGACTACCTGGTAAAACCCTTTGCCATGGACGAATTGCTGGCCCGGCTGCAGGTATTGTCACGGCGCGCCACGGCCAGTGGCGACGGCAGCACCCGGCTGCAGGTTGGCGACCTGGTGATGGACCTGCTGCGCCAGGAGGTGTCCCGCCAGGGGCAGCCTGTCCCCCTGCAGCCACGGGAGTACAAATTACTGGAATACCTCATGCGTCATGCCGGCCAGGTGGTAACCCGGGCCATGCTGCTGGAGCATGTCTGGGGCTATAACTTCGACCCGCAGACCAATGTCATTGATGTCCATGTATCCCGCCTGCGGCAGAAAATCGACCGGGATTTCGAAGTCTCCCTGCTGCTGACCGTGCGCGGGGCCGGTTACCGCCTGGGCCCGGAAGCCGACTGATGCGCGAGGTTCTGAGCAGCCTCACCTTTCGCTACATCGCCAAGTACCTGCTGGTGCTCAGCGCCACGGTATTCCTAGTAATGGCCGGGCTCTACCTGTTATTCAGCTACAACTACTTCCGCCAGTTGTCCGCTACTATCGTCGAGGAACAACAGGCCCTGGAGATGATTTACCGTGGCCAGGGCCTCGCCGGGCTGCGCCAGTACATCAGCGAGCAGCGGACCACCCAGCTGCTGGATCGTTTCCACTACCTGGTCAGCGACCGGGCGGGGGAAAAAGTTGCCGGGGATCTGCCGGCGAATACCGCCTACCGGGAATTTGAGCGCGGCTGGCTGGGTTTCGAGCTGGCGCTGCTGGAGTGGGGCGAGTCGGTGGAAGTGGATTTCATTGCCCGGGAACAGCAGCTCGGGGATGCTTATCGGGCCATTGTCGCCCGCAGTTTCGAGCAGGCGGTCTACCAGGGCCAGCTGGTCCTGGCAACGCTGGTCCGGACCATGGTTGTTACCATTGTGCTGGGCCTGGTCGGCGGCTATTTCGCCGCGGCCAGGACCCTGCAGCGGGTGGAATGGCTGGGCCGGGAAATGTCGCGAATCGTCCGCGGTGATCCCTCCCAGCGCCTGGATGCGGCCGCTGAGAAGGGCCAGCTGAGGGAACTGGCGCAGATACTGAATACCCTGCTGGACCAGACCGAATCGCTAATGCAGGGCGTGCGCAGCGTGTCCGACAACGTTGCCCACGACCTGCGAACCCCGCTGAGCCGCATGCGCAACCAGCTGAGCCAGTTACAGCAGGATTTGCCCAGGGAGCGGCGCGGGGACGTTGAGCAGCTGATTGCCGACTGCGACAGCCTGCTGACCTCCTTCAATGCGGTACTGCGGATATCCACCCTCGAATCGGGCAACCGCTACAGCGGGTCTGGCGAGGTCGACCTGGGGCAGTTACTGGAGGACGTGGTCGAACTCTATGAGCCAGTGGCACAGGAGAACGGGGTGGCGCTGCAGCTGGCCAGCCCGTCGACCGCGCCCTGTCGCGGGGAAGCGGACCTGCTGTTCCAGCTGTTCGCCAATGTGCTGGACAATGCGATCAAGTATACCCCGTCCGGGGGGGCGGTCACGGTCGCGCTGAGGGCAAGCAGCGGCGACGGTGAAACCGCTCACCAGGTGACTATTGCTGATAGCGGTCCCGGAATTTCAGCCGAGCACTGGCGCGACGTCTTCCGGCGGTTTTACCGGGTCGAACCCAGCCGTTCATCGCAACCGGGGCACGGTCTCGGCCTGAGCATGGCACAGGCCATTGCCCACTATCATGGCGGCAATGTGGATTTGCAGGATAACAACCCCGGACTGCGCGTGCTGATCAGTCTGCCGTGAGTGCCGGCTATCAGTGCTCCAGGGTGATGTGGGCGGTGTCGGGCGGCGGTGGACTGGCGAGTTTGCGCTGTTCCTCATCCAGCACATCGGTACCCGGGGGGGATACTGCAAGCGCCGACAGGTCGAGTTCGGGCGGCGCCGCCTCGGGCCTGGCGCAGTCAGAAAAATCGGTGCCCTCCGGGGCCAGGACCAGGGCGTCGGTATTGGGCGACAGCGGCTCGGCGGTGGACGCCAGGGTGGGTATGTCCTCGCCCACCTCTCCCATGCTCAGGTGGCTGGTGTCCGGCGCCGGGGGCGGCGGTGGTGCCGCGCCAGCCAGACGGTCGGCAGGCGGGTCGATATCCAGCGCCGAGGTATCGATTTCCGCCACCACCACCTGTGGTCGTTCCCCGGGTCTCAGCACCTCGGTGCCGGCGGGGCTCAGGTTGAGCCCGGAACTGTCCGTCCCGGCCTCGGCCGGGACGGCCGTGGGTTGTGGCCCGGGTGCCGGCGCGGTGCCGACGTCGGGCGCGGCGGCCAGGGCCGCTATACGCTCGGCGGCAGTCTGCGGCTTCGCTGCTTCGGGCTCAGCTGCGGCGGCTGGACTGGCCGTCTTGATCACCGGTCTGGCACCGACTTTCTCCATCGCCTGTTTGTACTTCAGGGCCGTGGCCCTGTCGCACTCGCGCTTCACCAGCTGGGGCGTACCGCTGAACAACTTGTCCAGGGTGGCGTCGCCCGCCTTGAACAGCGCCCCCAGGCTGCTGCGTACCTGATCCGGCCCGTAGCCTGCCAGTATTTCGCCTGCGTAATAGATGTTGTACAACGGCTCCATTGCGGTTCTCCATTACCCACCCGGTAACAGTATACGCCCATGGGAGCAGCTTTGCTGCGCGGGCAAGTCTGTTACTATGCGCAGCCCTTAGGCGGCCAGATGAATCCATGAGTGATCGCGTCCCGACACGTTTTGTGAAAACCCTGCTGCGCATGGTGAGTGATCGGGGTTATGACTTTAGCGGTATTCTGCAGCACGCCGGCCTGGATTTTGACCCGCTGGACGAGGACTGCCCGGACTACCGGACCGAAGTCAGCGCCATGCAGTACTCCCGGGTTTACCAGCAGGTCCTCAGTCTGCTGCAGGACGAGACCTTCGGGGTCACGGGTAGCGACCTGGTTGCCCCCGGCGCCTTCAGAATGATGTGCTATTGCGTCATTTCCTGCGAAAACCTGGGTCAGGCGATCCAGCGGGCATCGGAGTTTTACCGCACTTTTTTTGACGAGCGCAGCCAGCTGTACGCCAACTTCAGCCAGGAGTTCGCCCGGGTCGGCTACCAGACCACGATCAGGACCGGGCAGCCTCAGGTCGGCCCGGCGCACGCGTACGGCCTGTCCATGTGGCACCGCTTTTTTGGCTGGCTCTGCGGCCGACCGATAGAGCTGCAGCGGGTTGATTTTGCCGGCGATCCACCGGCCAACCCGGACAAGTACGAGGCGCTTTTTGGCTGCCCCCTTTACTTCAACCAGGCCAAGGATTTGCTGTACTTCGACAGCGCCTGCCTGGCCTGGCCCGTGGTCCATACCCAGCATTCGCTGCGGGAATTTTTGCACACGGCGCCCTACCAGATGCTGCTGCTGGACAACGATACCTCGGGCAACAACCTGTCCGTCCAGGTGAGGGCGATGATCGGGCACGATTTCAGCGAGGGGTTCCCGAGTTTTGAAATGATAAGCAGCGCGCTGCATATGTCTGCCCCGACCCTGCGCCGCCGGCTCAAGCGGGAGGGCACTACCTTCCAGGAAATCAAGGACCAGGCCCGCTGCGAAGCGGCCAAGCTGTGCCTCAACCGGCATGAGCTGTCAATCAATGAGGTGGCGCTGCAAATGGGCTTTACCGACCCCAGTGCTTTTCACCGTTCGTTCAAGAAGTGGACCGGAGAGACCCCCGGGCAATTTCGCCAGGGTTTGCGCAGCGGCCGCTAGCGCCGGCGCCCGTCCGGGCTCGCCAGGCCAGCATTCGGGGATGATGGGCGCCGGGCGTCCATTGCCGTATAATATGCGCCTCGTTTTTTGAGGCATCCCGATGAGCGTACAAACTGAAATTGAACAGCGGCTGACGGCCGAACTGTCCCCCGAGCACCTGCAGGTGATCAACGAGAGTCACATGCACAGCGTGCCCGCCAATTCCGAAACCCATTTCAAGGTGGTACTGGCCTGTGCCGAGTTCGCCGGCAAGCGCAAGGTCGCCCGCCACCAGCGGGTTTACGCTATTCTGGCGGAGCAGCTGGCAGGGCCGGTTCATGCCCTGGCCCTGCATACCTACAGCCCGGAGGAGTGGTCGGAGCGCGAGCAAGGCGCCCCGGGGTCTCCTGATTGCCTGGGCGGCTCCCGGGCGGAGGTGTCCTGAGTCATGGCTCCCGTTGTTGTCGCTGCCCTGTACCACTTCGTCACCCTGGAAGATTTTCACGAGTTGCGTGAACCACTGCTGGATGTCTGCCGGGACGCTGGCGTCAAGGGCACCCTGTTGCTTGCCCATGAAGGCATTAACGGCACTGTGGCCGGCCCTCGCGAGGGCATCGATACCGTGCTGGCTTACCTGCGCGCCGATCCCCGACTGGCGGCACTGGAACACAAGGAGTCCTTCGACGAGGCAATGCCTTTTTACCGGATGAAGGTCAAGCTCAAGCGGGAGATCGTCACCATGGGCGTCGAGGGCATAGATCCCAACCTGGTGGTGGGGACTTATGTCAAACCCGGGGACTGGAATGAGCTGGTGAACGATCCCGACGTGTTGCTCATCGACACCCGCAACGATTACGAGTACAGCATCGGTACCTTCAAGGGCGCGGTGGACCCCCATACCACCACCTTCCGCGAGTTTCCCGAGTACGTGCGCAGCCACCTGGATCCGAAAAAACAGAAGAAGGTCGCCATGTTCTGCACCGGCGGCATTCGCTGCGAGAAAGCCTCGGCGTTTATGCTGCAGGAAGGTTTCGAGGAGGTTTATCACCTGCAGGGTGGAATTCTCAAGTACCTTGAAGAAGTGCCGGAAGCGGAGAGTACCTGGCAGGGGGAGTGCTTTGTATTCGACAACCGGGTGGCGGTGAACCACAAGCTGGAGAAGGGGCACTATGACCAGTGCTACGGTTGCCGCATGCCGATCACCGAGGAAGACAAGCGCTCCGATAAATATCGCAAGGGCGTATGCTGCCCGCACTGCTATGACCGCCTGTCTGTCGACCAGGTCACGCGCTTCAGTGAGCGCCAGAAGCAGATCGAGCTTGCCCGCGCCCGCGGTGAAATCCATGTCGGTGAGCAGACTGCACCGCGTCGCGAGGAGGCCTAGTGGCAACTCACTGGGTGTGATCAGGCCCTAGTTGAGATGCTGCTCCAGGGGCCGACGAAAATCGGCCACTGGCACGTAAATGCTGATCCCCTCACTGTTGCCGCGGGAGATAACCCCGGTCAGCTGGGCGCTGCCCTGCCGTGACAGCTGGATCACCGCCCCGCCTGAGGCGCCTTTGTAGGCGCTGCAGTCGGTTTCGCTGCCATCGCGGTGCTGGCGGGTAATCCGGCAGTTGTCGTGGTAGGTCAGTACAGCACCGTCCATCCCCAGCCCTGCATCGCCGGAAAAGCCCGCCATGGTAACCGGCCGCAGCCGGTCACCCAGGGCCGGGTTCAACTCCATGGCGGGAATGACCCGGGTATCGACAGGCCGATAGAGCCTGAGTACGGCCCAGTCCGCATACATGCTGCCCCCGTCGGCCAGCAGGTAAGCCTCACGCCGGGTAACCCGGTCGCTCCCCGGTAACAGGGTGAAGGTGATGGGCTTGCTCAAATCCCGGTAGTACTCCAGGCAGTGCCAGGCGGTAACCACCGTATTGGCCAGGCGTTTACCGGCCGCCGCCACCAGCGTACCGCTGCAGTTTTCCCGCTGGTGCCTGCGCTGTCCTCCTTCGAACTGTATTCCCGGCACGTCCAGCTTGCCCACCGACTGCAGCCACCGGGGCGAGTCCTCTGTGTAGGCCAGCCGCGGCTCGGCGCCAGAGCCCGGCCCGGCGCCCAGCAACAGCAGGGTGGCGAGTGTTATCGTTTTTACCTGGTTAAAGTTCATTGACTGGATCAACATGCCTGGCAGCGTTAATGGTAATAAGCTTGGCGGCCGCCGTCATCATCATTAGGATAGGCGATAATGGACTAATCACTTCGGGAGCAAGCATGCAGATCAGTGGTCGGGTTGCACTAGTTACCGGTGCCAGTCGCGGCGCCGGCAAGGGTATTGCCATAGCCCTGGGCGCCAGCGGTGCCACGGTTTATGTCACCGGCCGGACCCGACAGGACGGTGACGCGCCGCTGCCGGGGAGCCTGGCCGATACCGCCGAGGCAGTTACCCAGGCCGGCGGCAAGGGGATTGCGCTGTACTGCGATCACAGTAATGACGAGGAGGTCAAGCGCGCTTTCGAGCAGGTGCAGCGGGAGCAGGGCAAGCTGGATATCCTGGTCAACAACGCCACTGCCCTCAACGATGCCCTCACCCGGAAGGGGCCGTTCTGGGAGAAGCCGCTGGCGCTCACCGATCTCTGGGATGTGGGTATGCGCTCGCACTATGTCGCTACCCACATCGCTGCGCCGCTGTTGCTGGCCAGTGATCGGGCGCTGGTGGTCAACACCTCTTCCTTCGGCGGGCGGATCTATATGCACGGCCCCGCCTACGGGGCCGGCAAGGCAGCGGTGGACAAAATGGCCCACGACATGGCGGTGGATTTCAAGCCCCACCAGGTGGCGGTGGTGTCGATCTGGATGGGGCTGCTGTTGACCGAGCGCACCCGGCAGGTCTTCGAGGCAGAGCCGGAGATGTATGCCGACCTGGTCGACACCTGTGAAACGCCGCAATTCACCGGCAGGGTGATCGAGGCGCTCTACCGTGACCCGGAGTTGATGGCGCGTTCCGGCAAGGTCTGGATTGGCGCCGAACTCGGTGCACAGTACGGGGTGACCGACATCAATGGGCGGCAGCCGCCGTCGCACCGGGCTTTTTTCGGGGAAACGACCCGTTTCGGCGATGCGGTAGTGGAGTAAGGGCTATAGCCCAAATGGAGGATGCGGCGCCTTGCCACAGTGGATTTAATGGTGGATTGCCGCGGATTTGCCGGCACAGGTTTTATGATAAGTCAGAACACAGGTGAGTATATGAACGAGTACGGACTGGAATCACCCAGGGCACAGGAATTGATCGCCGCCGCCAAAGCGATGGGGCCGGCACTGGTGCAGCGCAGGGCACAATGCAAGGCGCAGCGTAAAGTGCCCGAGGAGACGGTGGCCGATTTTCACAAGGCGGGCTTTTTCAAGATTCTGCAGCCGGAACAGTGGGGCGGATATGCCATGGACCCGCAGGTGTTTTACATGGTCGGCTACGAGATCGCCCGCTTCTGCCCCTCCAGCGCCTGGATTCTTGGCGTTATTGCAGTGCACAACTGGCAGTTGGCGGTGTTCGACGACCAAGCGGCCCAGGACGTGTGGGCTGATGATCCCAGCGTGTTGATCTCCTCATCCTACGCACCGGTGGGCAAGGTAAAGGTCGTGGATGGCGGCTTCCGCCTCAGCGGCCGCTGGAGTTTCTCCAGTGGTTCCGAGCACTGCAAGTGGGCATTTCTCGGGGCGGTGGTACCCACGCCGGAGGCGCCCTTCGACATGGCCAACTACCGGACCTTCCTGGTACCCATTGAGGACTACGAGATCGTCGATCACTGGGATGTCGTCGGCCTGCAGGGCACCGGTTCCCACGACATTGTGGTAGATGATGTGTTCGTGCCCGAATACCGGACCCACAAATCCATGGACGGCTTCCGCTGCGACAATCCGGGTAACGCGGTCAATAGTGCCCCGCTGTACCATATGCCCTTCATGCAGGTATTTGTGCGTGCCGTGTGCACCGCCACCCTGGGTGCCTGTGAAGGTGCGCTGCAGTCGTTCATCGAAGTGGCGAAAACCCGCCAGGTGGGGCCCAACAAAATGAGTAACGACCCCCATGCCCGCGAGCTGGCGGCGGAGGTGCGTGCTGCCATCGAGGAGATGAAGCTGACCATGCTGCGCAATTTCGACGCGATGATGGCAAAGTGCCGGGCCGGTGAGCCGATCCCGGTAGAGGATCGGGTGCGCTACCGTTACGACTCGGCGGTGGTGGCAGACCGCTGCCTGGAGCTCTCGAGCCGGATGCTCAAGGCCGCCGGCAGCGGCGGCATCCGCAAGGGCAGTGAGCTGCTGGACTTCCACCTGGACATGCTCGCCAGCCAGGCTCACGTGGCCAACCATTCCACGCCTTTCGCCAACAATATGGGGGCGATGATGTTTGGCGAGGAAAATATTGATTACGCCATCTGAGGCAGACGTTTCACTCCCGACAAGGAAAAAACTATGGGCAAGATAGGACTGCTTCCCGAAGGCAATTACGCTGACTGCGCCAATGGCTACAGAATCCATTACCTGGATGAAGGCGAGGGTGAGGTAGTGGTGTTCCTGCATGGCTCAGGGCCGGGTGCCAGCGGGTACTCCAATTTCAAGGGCAATTACCCCTTCCTGGTGGACGCCGGCTACCGCTGTATCATTCCCGATCACATCGGCTATGGTTTTTCCGACAAGCCGGATGACGTGGACCATCCGCTGTCGTTCTTTGTCGAGTGCATCAAGCAGACACTCGATTGCGCCGGGGTGGACAAGTGCACCCTGGTGGGCAACTCGCTGGGAGGCGCAATCGCCTTCGGCCTTGCCCTGGATTACCCGGAGCTGGTGGAGAAGCTGATACTCATGGCGCCGGGGGGGCTCAGCGAACTGGCTGAATACCAGAAGATGCCCGGCATGCAAAAGGTCTTCCAGGTGTTCGGGTCGGGGGAGCCGGTTACGCCGGCGGTGATGAAGGACCTGTTCGCAACCGGGCTGATGCACAATCCGGCTCTTGCCACCGACGAGCTGGTGGCGGAACGCATGCAGATCATGGAGATCATGAACGGCCATGTGATGGCCACCATGCAGGTCCCGGTGCTGGTTGACAGGCTGGCCGAAATCAGCTGCCCGACCCTGGGGTTCTGGGGCATGGACGAGAAGATGATGCCCGAGGAGGGTATTATGGCCATGGTCAAGAACATCAGGCACATGCGCACCATTCTCGTCAACGAGTGCGGCCACTGGGTGATGGTAGAGCACGAGGGCATGTTTAACCGGGCCTGCCTCGACTTTCTGCAGAACGGCTGAACAGCCAATCAATTTAAACCGGCTGGTTGTCCCGGCAGTGTAGAATGACGCCTGTATGTAATGAGGTGTTTACCCCCATGATGGATCCCCAAAAAATCGAGCAGTTAGGTGACGAGCTGTACCAGGCGATGCGCGCATGCAGTACCCTGGTGCCGCTCACCGATCGTGAGAGCGATATCACCATTGAAGATGCCTACCACGTGAGCCTGCGCATGCTGCAGCGCCGGCAGCAAGAGGACGGCGAGCAGGTGGTGGGCAAGAAGATCGGTGTGACCAGCAAGCCGGTGCAGGACATGCTCGGCGTGTTCCAGCCCGACTTCGGGTTTCTGACCGATGCCATGGCCTATCCTGACGGGGCCGATATACCGATTGCCGGCAACCTGATTGCGCCGCGGGCCGAGGGCGAGATCGCCTTTCGCCTGAAGCAGGACCTGGTCGGTCCCGGGGTGACCGAGGCCGACGTGCTCGCCGCCACCGAGACCATTATTCCCTGTTTCGAAATCGTGGATTCGCGCATCGATGACTGGAAAATAAAGATCCAGGATACGGTGGCGGACAACGCCTCCTGTGGGGTCTATGTGCTCGGCGAGACCGAGGTGGACCCGCGCGACTTCGACCTGCCCCAACTGAAGATGAAGATCTACAAGAATGGCGAGTTGCACTCGGAGGGGCTGGGTAGTGCTGTCCAGGGCAACCCGCTGACAGCGGTGGCCTGGCTGGCCAATACACTGGGCGAATTCGGGATTCCGTTCAGGGCCGGTGAAGTGATTCTTTCCGGCTCGCTGGCGCCGCTGATTCCGGTGGTGGCGGGGGACGAGATGAGCCTGGAAATCGAGGGTATTGGTGGCTGCAGCTGCAGGTTTACCTGACCCGGTCACAAAACATGGGTTAGTGCCCGTCACAGGGGCAATTGGATTCCGGCCGGCGCCGGAATGACAGAATTCAGCCGGTGGCGCTGCAGCCCCGGTGAACAGAGGAATCAGTATGAGCAAGAAAATCAAGGCGGCGATCATCGGTCCGGGCAATATCGGCACCGACCTGCTGATGAAAGCCATGCGCAGCGAGGTGGTGGAACCGGTGTGGATGGTGGGGGTGGACCCGGACTCGCCGGGGCTGGCCCGGGCCGCGGAAATGGGCCTGAAGACCACCGCTGAGGGCGTGGACGGCATGCTGCCGACCATGCGGGAGGACGGAGTGCAGCTCTGTTTTGACGCCACCTCGGCCTACGTGCACGCGGAGAACAGTCGCAAGGTAAACGAGCAGGGCGCGGTGATGATAGACCTCACTCCGGCGGCCATCGGCCCGTTCTGCGTGCCGCCGGTCAACCTGGCTGGCGCCGTCGAGCAAAAGGCGATGAACGTCAATATGGTGACCTGCGGCGGCCAGGCGACAATCCCCATGGTGGCGGCGGTGAGCCGGGTGCAGGAAGTCACCTACGCGGAAATTGTGGCAACGGTGAGCTCCCGCAGTGCCGGCCCCGGTACGCGCAAGAATATCGACGAATTCACCCGCACCACGGCCAGGGGCATAGAACAGGTGGGCGGCGCGCACACCGGCAAGGCAATTATCATTATCAACCCGGCGGAGCCGCCGCTGATTATGCGCGACACCATTCACTGTCTCACGCACGCTGACCCGGACCAGGATGCCATTGTCGAGTCGGTGCAGAATATGATTGCCGAGGTCCGCAAATATGTGCCCGGCTATACACTGAAAAACGGTCCGGTGTTCGACGGCAAGCGGGTTTCCATTTATATGGAGGTGGAAGGCCTGGGGGATTTCCTGCCGAAATACGCCGGCAACCTGGACATCATGACCGCCGCCGGTTTGCGCACCGCGGAAATGTACGCCGAAGAAATGCTGGCCGGTAACTTCGTGCCCACGGCGGCGTGAACCGGGATGACCGATAAACGGAACACGACAACAGCACACTCGGCCGGTCTCGACCCGCACTTGCAGCTCACGGCCCGCCAACTGGAGAAAGACAATGGATCTTAAAGGAACAAAAGTTACCGTCCACGATATGTGCCTGCGCGACGGCATGCACCCCAAGCGGCACCAGATCACCGTCGAGGAAATGGTCACCGTGGCCCGGGCCATGGACGAGGCGGGTGTGCCGCTGATTGAGGTGACCCACGGCGATGGACTGGGCGGCGCCTCGGTCAACTACGGCTTTCCTGCCGCCAGTGACGAGGAATACCTGACTGCGGTTTGCAGGGAAATGAAAAGCGCCAAGGTGTCGGCGCTCCTGCTGCCTGGTATCGGCACGGTTGACCACCTGAAAATGGCGCTCGACTGTGGTGTATCCACCATTCGGGTGGCCACCCATTGCACCGAGGCGGATGTCTCGGAACAGCACATCAACGCCGCCGCCGGCATGAACGGGCTGGATACAGTCGGCTTCCTGATGATGGCGCACATGATCGAGCCCGAGAAACTGCTGACTCAGCTCAAACTGATGGAGAGCTACGGCGCCAACTGCGTGTACATCACCGACTCTGCCGGTTACATGCTGCCCGAGGATGTGACTGCCCGGGTAGCCCTGGCGCGGGCCGAGCTCAAGCCGGAAACCGAACTGGGCTTTCACGGGCACCACAACCTGGCCATGGGTGTGGCGAATTCCATTGCCGCGGTGGCGGCGGGCGCCAACCGCATTGACGGTTCCATGGCCGGTCTGGGCGCCGGTGCCGGCAATACACCGCTGGAAGTGTTCATTGCGGTGTGTGATCGCATGGGGATAGAGACCGGCGTCGACACCTTCAAGGCCATGGACATCGCCGAGGACCTGATCACCCCCCTGATGGACGAGCAGGTGCGTATCGACCGCGATGCCCTGACCCTCGGTTACGCCGGCGTGTACTCCTCCTTCCTGCTGTTTGCCAAGCGCTCGGCCGCCAAGTACAACCTGTCCAGTCGCGACATCCTGGTGGAACTTGGCCGGCGGCGTACCGTCGGTGGCCAGGAAGACATGATCGAGGACCTGGCCCTGGATATGGCCAGGGAGCGGGGAACGATTTAGCCGAGCCCCTTGCCGGCGCTGAAAAAAGCGCCGGTAATAGCAAATCTGTTTCAGTATGCTAATCTCCCTGAGCTAAGCAGGCCGCATACGGCTGCCGTCGACTCGGGGAAATCGCATGGAAAATAACACCAACCAGTCCCATCCCATTACCGCCCGGGAACTCACCGACGTAATCATCAGGGTCAGCATTGTCTTCGGCCTGGTGGTGATGTGTTTCCGCGTGTTCAGTCCGTTTTTGAACCTGATGCTGTGGGCGGTGATACTGGGTGTCACGCTGTATCCCATGCACCAGAGACTGGCGGCAAAGTTCGGTGGCAAGCAGGGCCGAGCGGCGACGGTTATCGTCCTCTCGGGGCTGCTGCTGATTGGTGTGCCGGCGGTCAAGCTCGCCAGTTCCATGGCGGAGGAACTGCGGAGTGTGCACGAGGCCTATGGCGCTGGCACCCTGAGCCTGCGGCCACCGCAGGAATCGGTGGCCGAGTGGCCGCTGATCGGCAAGCAGGCCTACGCCGCCTGGCATGAAGCCAGTGAAAACCTGCCCGGCTTTATCGCCGACTACCGGACCAATATCGAGGCGGTGATGAGGAGAGTGCTGGCCACCGCGAAAGGCACTGCCGGGGGCATTGCCCTGTTGCTCGGCGCCCTGATAGTCGCCGGTATCATGATGGCTTACGGCAGGGGCGGCAGCGGTGCCACCCTGCGCATATTCAATCGCATCGCCGGTCCGGAGCAGGGGCCAAAGGTGCACAGCCTGGTGACCATGACCACGCGGTCCGTGGCGGTTGGCGTGCTGGGTGTTGCCGCGATACAGGCGGTGCTGATGGGGCTGGTGTTCCTGCTGGCCGGCGTGCCCGCGGCGGGTCTGCTCGCCCTGGTGGTGTTGCTGATGGCGATTATGCAGTTGCCCGCGATGTTGATCGGCATTCCGGTTATTCTGTGGATCTGGAATGGCGGTGATTCCGGTACCTTGATGAATTCGGTGTGGTCGGTTGCGGTGGTGATCACCGCCCTTGCCGATAATGTCCTCAAGCCCATGCTGCTGGGGCGTGGCGTCGACGCGCCCATGCCGGTGATCCTGATCGGCGCCCTGGGCGGCATGGTGTCCTCCGGATTTGTCGGCCTGTTCATCGGCGCGGTGGTGCTGGCGGTCGGCTACCAGATCTTCATGAAGTGGGTCGAATATCAGGCGCAGTCGCCGGAGGAGGTTGCCCCGGCATCGGACCCGGTAGACGAATGACGCCCGGAATAAATACGCTCGTCGCCGCCGCGCTGCTGGCGCTGGCGGCCTGCACCAACCTGGGGCCGGATTATGAGGAACCCGATGTCGCCTGGCTTGACCAGTGGCAGACTGACCTCTACGGACAGGTAAACCTGGCAGCAACTGAACAGGAAGATCTGCAATTCTGGTGGCGGGCCTTCGCTGACCCGCTGTTAACCGAATTCATCGAGATCGCCCGCCGGGAAAACTACAATCTGCGCCTCGCCGGCCTGGCGGTGCTGGAGAGCAGGGCCGTGCTGGGTATTGCCAGCGGCAGCCAGTACCCGCAGGTGCAGCAGGCCAACGGTAGCTGGGCGCGGGTCGACCGCTGGCCAACCGAGGGCGACAAGTCTGGCAACCACTCGAACCTCAACAGTTATGACCTGGGCTTCGACATCGGCTGGGAGATGGACTTCTGGGGCCGCTGGCGGCGCGGGGTGGAATCCGCCGATGCGGCTTTTTTCGCCTCCATCAGCAACCAGCAGAACGCCCAGGTGCTGCTGGCGGCGCAGGTGGCCCAGGCCTACTACAGCTACCTGACTATTGCCCGGCAGATCGAGATCGCCCGCGAAAACGCTGAATTGCAACAGCGCAGCCTGGAAATCACGACCAGGCTGTTCGAGAGCGGCCAGTCCTCGGAACTGGACGTGCAGCAGGCGCGTACCCAGTACCTCGCCACCGTGTCCACCATTCCGGAACTGGAGTCCAGTCTCAGGCAGGTCGAAAACGGCCTGTGTGTGTTATTGGCGCGCTCCCCCGGTGACCTGCCGGAACTCGACAGGGCCGTCATCAAGCTGCCGGCATTGAATCCAGTCTATCTCGATGCCTTCCCGGCGGCGCTGTTGCTGCGTCGGCCGGATGTTCGCAGCGCCGCTTACAGCGTCGCCGCCCAGTCGGCGCAGATAGGCGTGGCCCGGGCTGCGCTGTACCCATCCATTTCGCTGTTTGGCACCATTGGCTGGTCGGGTAATTCCCTGGATTTGACCAACGACACCCTGGCTACCGGCATCGGGCCGGCGTTCACCTGGAACCTGTTCAACTACGACCGGATAGAGAACCAGGTGCGGGTGCAGGACGTGCGCCTGCAGCAATTGATCGAGGGCTATCAGCTGACGGTTCTCGCCGCCGCCTCCGAAGTCGACAGCGCGGCCATAGCCGTGGTCAAAACCCGTGAGCAGCAGCAGTTGCTGGCCGAGGCGCTGCGGGCGGCCGAGCGCTCGCTGACGCTGTCGACGAAACGCTACCGGGAGGGATATTCCGATTTCCAGCGGGTACTCACCGCGCAACAGTCACGGGCTGCCAGGTCCGCCGCCTACGTGGCCAACCAGGGTGCCCACATCAACGGGGTGATCGCTTTTTACAAGGCCCTGGGTGGCGGCTGGCGACCGGCGGACGCGGAGGACCTGGTGCCGGAGGCTATTCGCGAGCTGATGGAGCAGCGCACGGACTGGGACGGGATGCTGGATGACCCGGTACCGGTCATCCAACAATAGGGACCACAGTGGGGGACACGATGAGCGACGCAGACAACAGTGATGATGGCGCCCAGGTTAGTGATCAGGAAGCGGCGCCGAAAGCGGTGAAACGCGGCGGCCAGGCGGTGGCGCTGCTTATCCTGCTGAGCCTCTGCTGGTACCTGGCCAGTGACCGCTATACCCCCTATACCTCCCAGGCCCGGGTGCAGGGCTACGTGATCGGCGTTGCGCCCCAGGTGTCCGGCAACGTTACTGAAGTGTTCATTGCCAATAACGAGCGGGTGGAAGCCGACCAGCCGCTGTTCCAGATCGACAGGTCCCAGTACGAGATCGCCCTGGCCAAGGCCCGTTCCGATTACCAGAACGCCCTGCGCCAGGTGGAGGCGGGCGACGCCGGCGTTGAAGCCGCCCGGGCCAACCTGCGCTCGGCGCAGGCCAATCTCGACAAGGCGCAGAAGGATACCAACCGCCTTGAACGACTGTATAAAGAAGACCCGGGTACTATATCGACCCGCCGCCTGGAGATCTCCCAGGCTACCCTGGCCCAGAGCAAGGCGGCGGTAAGCGCGGCGCAAGCCGGGATAAAGCAGGCGATTGAGGCCAAGGGCGGCGACTCCAGTGAGGAGCTCAATACCATTCTGGCCATCGCCCGCACCGGGGTCGAAAAGGCCGAGCTGGACCTGGAGCGGACCACGGTCAGGGCCAGCGATCGCGGCATGATCACCGATTTGCGTACCGACGTCGGTTCCTTTGCCGGGGCCGGTCATCCGGTTATCACCCTGCTGTCGCTTGGTGATGTGTGGATAGATGCCCAGTTCACCGAAAACAATCTCGGCCACATGCAGGCCGGCACACCGGTGGAAATTCTGTTCGACTCCCTGCCCGGGGAAATATTCTCCGGCGTCGTTGCCAATATCGGCCTCGGTGTCAGTGCCGGCCGTACGCCCCAGCCGGGCACCCTGCCCACGGTGAACAACGATCGCAACTGGCTGCGGCCATCACAGCGCTTTCCGGTCATGGTGCGGTTCGATCCGCAGCAGAGCGGGCAATTGCGGGAACAGCTGCGCATGGGGGGGCAGGCCTCGGTAATGGCGTACACCGAGGGCGCCTGGCTCACCCGGTTTCTCGGCAAGCTCTATATACGCTTCCTCAGCGTCGTGTCCTACGCGTACTAGATAGGGATGTCAGTGAGCCTGCCACTAGCAGCACGACGGGTATTCAGGCTGAGCCTGACGATCAGTATCGCCCTGGCGATCAGTTACGCCATGGGTAACAGCCTGCCTTATATTGCGCCCCTGTTTGCCTTTTTGCTCGGTGCCGCCCCGAAGCCGCCGATGGGACCGAAAGGCCTGGTAGGCCTGATAGTGGCGCTTTCGCTGATGCTCGGCACCGGCCTGCTGTTGATTCCATTGCTGACCTATTACCCGCTGACCGCTCTGGTTATCGTGCTGCTGGGGCTGTTCCTCGCCAACTACCTGAGTCTGAACAGGGGCAAGGGGCCGGTGGGGCTGTTGCTCATTATCGGCATTACCCTGATTTCAGCCCTGGGGCTGATGGGGCCGTCGCTGGCCACCATGATTATCTCCGCGCTGCTGCTCAATATTGCCATCGCCGTGGTCTGCCAGTGGCTGGTTTATCCCTGGTTCCCGGAGGACTGTGACCCGTCGGCGGAACCACCTCCACCGCCGCCACTGCAATCCAGCTGGCTGGCACTGCGCGCCACCCTGGTGGTTTTCCCCAGCTACCTGCTGGTGCTTTACAATCCCACGGCGTACGCGCCAATCATCATGAAATCGGTCGCCCTGGGGCAGCAGGCCAACGAGACTGCGGCCAGGCACGCCGGTCGTGAGTTGGTGGGTTCCACCTGCCTGGCGGCACTGATTGCCATGCTGTTCTGGTTTTGTCTGAAGCTGGCGCCCAACCTGTATATGTTCACCCTGTGGACCCTGTTGTTCAGCGGCTACCTGGTGGCCAAATTCTACGGAGTCCTGGCCAGTGCTTTTGGCCCCACATTCTGGCAGAACGTGCTCGTTACCCTGTTTATCCTGGTGGGACCAGCCGTTGAGGACACGGCCAATGGCAAGGACCCCTATGCGGCGTCGGCGGTGCGTATCGGCCTGTTTATCGGCGTCACCCTCTACGCCTGGATGATGCTGGTCTTTCTGGAAGGCCTGCGCCGGCGGCAGGAAATGAAAAGTCAGTCGGCGATGCAGATGGAGGCGGGATAATGCTGGAGAATGTCCTTCTGGGCCTGTTGGTCATGGTTGGCTGCCTGTTTGTGCAGGCCCTTCTGGTCGCCGCGGCAGCGCGGACTTACGCGCGCCACAGTAGAGCCGTGGAGAGCGGGTCCTTCGCCAGTACGGTTTTGCTGATCGGCGGTGTGATGATCGTACTGGTGGTGGGCAACTTCCTCCAGGTGTGTATCTGGGGCGCCCTGTTTCTGCAGCTGGGTGAGTTCGAGGATTTCCGGGTGGCGGTCTATCACTCGGCGGTGAACTTTGCGACCCTGGGCTACGGCGATATCGTGATGTCGGAAAAGCATCGCATCCTGGGGCCATTGCAGTCCCTGAACGGCATCCTGATGATGGGCGTCTCCACCGCAGTGGTGATGTCCGCCCTGCAGGATGCCCTGCAACGGGTCAGGGATGCGCGCGGGAATGGCCCTGGCGCTGATTGATATTGGAACTGGGATCGTGCCGGAGCTGGTTCTCGGGGCAAGAGAGAATCGCGAGGAAGCGGAAGATGCCTGCGCACACCGAATTTTTCCAAGTAAGTAGCTAACTGCCGGCATCACCCCGACCACCACTCTTGACTATAATTATATTGTAGTTATATTGTCGCTATGACTAGCCTATTTTTTGAATGGGATGAAACTAAGAATGCTTCGAACACCAAGAAGCATGGAATCTCATTCGACGAAGCTAAGACTGTATTTACCGATCAATATGCACGTTTAATTGCAGATCCAGATCATTCAGAGGATGAAGATCGTTTTATCTTGCTGGGTACCAGCATTAACTCCCGCTTACTGGTTGTATGCCATTGCATACGATTCAACGAAACAATCCGAATTGTCTCGGCCAGGAAGGCAGATAAGCGAGAACGAGCCATCTATGAGGAATTTCGTCATGCGTAAACACTACGATTTTTCAGAATCTATACCTAATCCATACGCACAAAAGCTCAAGAAACAAATCACCATTCGCCTTGATGAAGATACAATCGCATATTTCAAAGAAATGGCAGAAGAAAAGGGTATTCCCTATCAAAGTCTAATCAATTTGTACTTGCGTGATTGCGCGCAATCTCATCGTGATTTAAAGCTGCAATGGAGCTAGCAGTTAACAAGGTCAAACAGCGGGACGCGCTTACAGCGCGCCCTTGTTTGCGGCGTTGTGGAGCCTTCCTCGACCGCCAGTACCCTGGCTTCCGGGAATGATGAGCGAGCGCAACGACTACTATCGATTCAGGCAACTCATGTACGACCATGGAGAAGGGGAATTTTTGCAGAATTAATTTTCGAGCGCCATTCAATCCCGCTTTCCCATCTACAGGGGTAAGCGGCGGCTTCCTTGCCTATCTTTACCGGTTTCATTTGCCTCGTAGGCGCTGCCTCGCTTGTGCAAGTACTAGCTCAGGCTCCAGAGTCAGGGCTGGGTCGGCCTCTATCTCATTGATTCTTTTGCAAATCTCTAAATCCCAGGCATCGGCAAGGCCGGGATTGGTGGGGCCATCCAAACTCGCCACTAAGTGTAAGCGCCTCTGCATCGGCCCCCTTCCGCCCAGGGCGATGACGCCGGAACATGCCCCCGTGTTTTTTTCACAGGAGCATGGCCATGTCTGCCGACAACGAACAACGCGAAGACTACTGG
>NZ_QRAN01000010.1 GCF_003457605.1 Seongchinamella sediminis | reverse complement strand
GGTCACCCTCTTCGAAAAAATCCCTTTAAACAATGACTTTTTCGATACCAAACATATCCTGGAAGATGACATGGTTTCTAACCAACTGAATTTGTTCAACAATTAACCGGACGCTAGTGATATTGACTATATTTAAGGTGAAAATCATGCCTTGTATAAAAAATATATAGCCTTATTAAAAATACCAATTTTGAAAATGCAGATCTCTCTACTATTTGCAGAGAAGAGAAAGTATTGATAACCAATAAATATCCCTGCCAATCTATTGATATAGAGATCAAAACCTGGGTCGGCTCCTGGTGCCTATGTGCGTACTAGTGACCGATGGGGGTACCCCTTGGTATTGACCCCCACGTTGTTTACAGCGCGCATGGCACACCTTCATCTGATCAAGGAGCCATGACCAATGACTACACATTCTAAACTGAATAGCGATTGTTCTAATAAGCAGCCTAGCTTGATTGAATCACAAGATGGTCGATACAACTTGTCCGAGCCTGCATCATTGGATGGTATATACAATCTGATGCTAAAGCTTCTAGAAGACAAGTACCTGAGACCAGAGACACTCTCATCCCCGGATGCCGTCAGGAAATATCTTCAGGTTAAACTGGCTAATCGGGATTATGAAGTCTTTAGTGTTGTTTTTTTAGACAGTCAGCACCGAGTGTTGCACTACGAGGAAATGTTCAGAGGCACTATTGATGGAGCCGCTGTCTATCCAAGAGAAGTAGTCAAACGGTGCCTACAGATCAATGCTGCCGCAGTGATCTTTTCTCACCCCCATCCATCTGGTGTACCTGAGCCCAGTTCTGCTGATATACGAATCACTCAAAGACTAACCGAGGCACTGATGTTAGTCGATATCCGTGTGCTCGATCATATCGTGATTGGAGGCACGGATTCAGTTTCCTTCGCTGAGAGAGGACTCTTGTAAGCCTGTTCGCTCCCTCCCCTATTAGCTCCATCTCCAAGTAGTACTCAACTCAATCTGATCAATTTTTCGGCACAGCGTCTGGCTGAGGCCTGCCTGTGCCTGATTACTTTACGAGGAATCAAAGATGACTAATCAATTCACAGTACACGATAAGATTACCAATCAAATCATTTCAGCAATGGAGAACTCCAGAGATTTCCAGTTGCCCTGGAATGCTCCTGATCTAGGCTTACCTTCCAATGCCTTTACCCGCCGTACCTACAATGGCATCAACATCCTGTCTCTATGGGCCAGTGCTCTGGAAAAAGGCTATTTGTCTAATAGGTGGGCGACATACAAACAATGGCAAGCGATGGGAACACAGGTCCGCAAGGGCCAGAAGGCTTCTCCTGTTGTGATCTACAAGCCATTGCCGGAAGCAGAGGTGGATTCAAGCACTGACAGCATTTCCGGTGACAACCCCAGACTCAAGGTTCTCATCAGGACGGCTTCTGTATTCAACGCTGATCAAGTCACTGGGCTGGATGACTTACTGGAAACCCCAGTCCCGGACACTACTAATCCTGTTGATCCGTTGCACGGTGTGGATCATTTCATATCCACCACCTGCGCTGATATCAGAACTGGAGGAGCCAGTGCCTATTACTCCCCAAAGAATGACTACATTGCTATTCCCGATACGGAGAGCTTCATTGGGACGGACACCAGTAGCCCTACAGAGAGCTACTACAGCACGTTACTACATGAGTTGACACACTGGACTGGTAACGAAAAACGCTGTAACAGGGATCTTTCAGGGCGCTTTGGAAACGAGTCCTATGCGATGGAGGAGCTAATAGCGGAACTGGGTGCAGCCTTCCTATGTGCACAGCTCAATATCAGTCCTGCTCCCCGGCAGGACCATGCGGATTACCTGGCCAACTGGATCAAAGTTCTGAGCAACGATGTAAAGGCGATCTTCTGGGCCTCGGCCAGAGCCTCTGAAGCCGTGGCCTACCTCAATGACCTTCAGGATAACTCTACGGCACAACCTCTCCGGAATGTGCCAATCCCCAACCCCGGTAGTAATCAACCAGGCACTATCTGATCAATTGTCTCCGTGGCACTCCGCAATGGAACCACTTCAGTCAATAGCTGGCTGGACAGGCAAGTCATTCCTGACGAGCCCTGTGATGCCTGCAGATTTCTCATAACCCGTTAATACCGGGAAGCCAGCTACTGCCTTCAGCGGTGACAGTGAAGGTCAAAAGCCTTCCGTGTTCCGCATCTGTTCGATTCAGAACCCTACGGCCTCCTGTGGATGGAGGCAGTCATTACCGACGACCAACCAATGAGGATCAAATCATGACCTTTTTCAAATTCCGTCGTAACAAGAACGTTCGTGTCATCAAGCCGCGCTCCAGAATGGACCGGATCTGGACCATGCTAAGCTGGGCCTGCAAGATCGGATTCCTGGTCTGGCTTTACGTCCACTTATCCGAGATACTGATTACAGCGATTCTTGCTCTGGCAGTGTGGTACGTTCTTCTGCCGCTTCTGAGAAAGAACAAGCGGGGTGTCAGACCCCGTTAATTGCAGGTGCGTTTTCAGGTGTCAGATCCGTTATAGCGGATTCGAACCTTAATAAAAAAATAATATGACGGTATATTTGTCGGTATTACCAATAGTCGAATTACACTAAATCATTATAAAACAAGTTGATAGGCTTGCTATTCGAGTCCTCTCACACGACCATATACCCCTCCGGTTTGTTCCGGTCGCATAGGTAACAGATTATTCCGAGAGCATAGGTAACACTTTCGGGCTCTACTCATCGGCTTCCCCGGCCCAATACTCGAATTGCGCCATTGTCGCCTGATACCAGTCCTTACCCTTGCCCAGGTTAGGGATTTCTTCCCACCGGCTCCATCTCCTTTAGCTTTCTATCAATCAACCCGGGATTGGCTCAACCCATGCAGGTTGCCGACAGGGCATTTGCCCTGCCGGCGCCAGTATCGGCAGTTTGTATAGACTGCCGCGATCGTGTTTACGGGAAGTTTGCCTCGCTGTCCTGGTCGGCTACAACGGATACAGGGTTGTCGCTGCTCAGCGAAATATCGATGCCGTCATCCGGCACTTCCGGGGAATCATCGGCCGCCTGGCAGGTGAAGCCCACGGTGTATTCGCCGGGCGGCAGATAACCGATGGTGTAGCGCCACTGGCCACTGGCATCGTCGAAGACCACGGCCGCGCTGGTCAGTGGTGCAAGGTCGGAACCCTCCTCGCCTACTTCGGTCCCGAGACCGCCGACATAGGCGTAAACCGCGAATCCGCCGCCGGTGTTGACGTCACCGGTGCAACCCTCAGCCGTCAACAGGTCTGCCTGTACACTGCCGGTGATATTGCCACTTTCGGCCAGGTCGACAAGGCGCAGGGAGGGGCGGAGGCGATAGTCCGGGAAGCCCTGCGGGTCGTTCACGGATTTACGCAGGTCAAAATCGACCACGAAGTTGTGCGTACCCCCCGCCAGAATGGTGAAGCTACTGTTCAACTTCAGGCCGGACTGGCTGCCACTGGGAATAAACAACGACTCCTGGGTGCCGTCGTCCAGCACGATGATCGAATCCATCTCTCCGCGCTCGGCGTCAACCTGCAGCCGCAGCGCCGTGTATTCACCCGCCTGCAATTCCACACCCTGCAGCAGGCTGACGCTGTCGGTGCCCTGCAGTTCAAGCAGCTCTACGCAGCGCACTGTCGGTTCGCCCGCCGCGGTTGCGCTGGGGGGAATGCCATCCAGCAGGTCCTGGCAGGTCTGGCTGTCACCGTCCAGGGGGAAATCAATCGCCGCCCCGGTGCCCGGGTTCACACCTACGCCTGTGAATTGCACCAGTATGCGGTCGGCATTGTCCACCGCGGCATCGGTGACGCCGATGCTCATTGTTCCGGTGTCCGGCTCACTGCCGCCTCCGGAAGAGCCGCCGCCCCCACAGGCGGACAAACCCGCTGCGCACAGCGCGGCCCAGATAAAGTTTCGATTACAATGCGGCATGCTTACCTCCTTACCGTAAGTGACTGACTTTTGCTGGGAAGATCGGAGCGCATGTAAGTGGCTCCTGGATGATTGACGTGTGCGGGCTATCACTTGTTCCGCAAAATCGGTGTAATAAATACCGGCGTTCGCCCTTGAATTTCCCACAGCGGGCGCCGGTGTTGGCTTTGAGCGCTGCTTTACGCGCCCCTGACCCTCACCTTCGCCGGTTTCCCGGCTTCTTCCCGCACCAGGGTGGGCACCAGGTACCCCGGCAGACGGTTTTCCAGTTCGCCAATCAGTTGCAGCCCGCGTTGCTCGGGCACGTCGAAATGGGCAGCTCCCCGCACCTTGTCCAGCAGGTGCAGGTAATAAGGCAGTACGCCCGCCGCGAACAGTTTTTCGCTGAGCTCTGCCAGAGTGTCGGCGCTGTCGTTAACACCCGCCAGTAGTACGGCCTGGTTGAGAATGGGAATTCTGGCATCCCCCAGTTTGGCAGTGGCGGCTTCTACTTCATCATTGATCTCGTTGCCGTGGTTGCTGTGCACCACCATCACCGGCTGCAGCCGGGTGCCGGTCAGTGCCGCCAGCAGGCCGTCGGTAATGCGGGCCGGCAGCACCACCGGCATGCGGCTGTGTACCCGCAGGCGCCGGAGGTGGGGGATGGCGGCCAGCGCTTTGGTCAGTGCCGCCAGTTCCCGGTCGGCCACCAGCAAGGGGTCGCCGCCACTGAGGATGACCTCGCTGATGCTGGGATCGGCGGCGATATGTTGCAGTGCCTCGCGCCACTGCTGGCGGCTGTTGCGGTTGTCGCTGTAGGGAAAGTGGCGGCGGAAACAGTAGCGGCAGTTGATGGCGCAGGCGCCGGCCAGCACCAGCAGGGCGCGGCCGTGGTACTTCTGGATGATGCCGGGGTGGGTGATGGCGTCGCCGGTCTCGCCCACCGGGTCGTCGCTGTAGCCGGGAGTCGGCTGCATTTCCAGCTGGTGGCTGAGTACCTGGCGCAGCAGGGGGTCGTTCGCATCCTGCGGCCGCATGCGGGCGACAAAGCTGCGCGGCACCTTGAGCGCGAAGTCGGCGCTGGCGGCGGCACACAGGCCGGCCTGCTGCGAGTCCAGGCGCAGTAGCGCCAGCAGCTCCTCGCCGGAGCTCACGGCGTTGCGCAACTGCGCCTGCCAGTCGTTGGCGTGCTGGATGTCGGCCAGGGGTATCACGGCGGTAGTGTCCGGGTTGTCGGGGGCCGCTATTCTACCAGCTGCGCAGGTTTAGCCCAGCCGGTCCCGCAGGCTGTAGAACAGCATGCCCGCCACCAGGCCGGGCCAGCGCAGCAGGGTGCCGCCGGGAAAGGTTTTCGAGGGCACGCTGGCCATGATGTCGAAGCGCTCGGCGCTGCCGGCGATCACCTCCGCCAGCAGCTTGCCTGCCAGGGTGGCCGTGGGCACACCGTGGCCGGAGTAGCCGTGGGCGTAGAACACGCTGGACGACAGCCGGCCGAAGTCGGGCATGCGGTTGAGGGTGATGGCCAGGGTGCCGCCCCAGCCGTAGTCGATGCGGGTATTGGCCAGCTCGGGGTAGATGCGCAGCATGTACTTGCGCACGAAGCTGCCGATGTCGGCGGGAAAGCGGCGGCTGTAAGACTCGCCGCCGCCGAACAGCAGGCGGTTGTCGGCGGACAGCTTCCAGTAATCGATCACGAACAGGCTGTCCGACATCGAGGTGTCGTCGCGGATCAGCCGGCGGGCCAGCTCCTCCGCCAGGGGCTCGGTGGCCAGCATGTAGTTGTTGATCGGCATGATGCGCCCGGCGGTGCGCGGCTCCAGCTTTTCCAGATAGCCGTTGCAGCCCAGTACCAGGTAACTGGCTTTCACCAGCCCGCGGTCGGTTGTTACCTCCACCTGCTGGCCATCGCGGTAGGACAGCACCCGGCTGCCCTCGTGCAGCTGCGCGCCCAGGTCGGCGGCGGCTTTTGCCAGGCCCAGGGCGTAATTCAGGGGATGCAGGTGGCGGGCGCCGCTGTCGAGAATCCCGCCGTGAAAGCCCTGGCCGGAGGTCATCTGTGCCAGTTCGTCGGGGGCCACGTAGCGCACCTGCTCGTAGCCGTATACCTGCTGCAGGTGTTCCGCCTCCGCCTGCAGCCCGGACTGCTCCTTCGCCTTGGAGGCCACGTGCAGGTTGCCGGTTTTCAGTTCGCAGTCGATCTGGTGCTCATCGATCAGTTCGCAGACGGTATCCACCGCTTCCAGGCCCAGGTCCCACAGGGCTCTGGCGTGCTCCAGGCCCACTAACTTTTCCAGGGTCTCCTGGTCGGCCCGCTGGCCGGTGCCCACATGGCCGCCATTGCGCCCCGAGGCGCCCCAGCCCAGCTTGTTGGCTTCCAGCAGGATCACGCTGTAGCCCGCCTTGCGCAGGAAAATGGCGGTGGACAGGCCGGTGTAACCGCCACCGATGATGCAGACGTCCGCCGAGGCCTCGCCCTGCAGGGCCGGGAAATCCAGCTGCTGGTTGGCGGAGGCGGCGTACCAGGATTCGACATGAGCTGTATTTTGCATGGGCGCAATATACCGTGTCGGGGGGCGACCCGCTCATAACACATTAGGGGTAGCCCCCGTGCAAAGCGCTTGAACGAGGCCGGCTTCGCCGCGATACTCGAATTTTGGCTCACATGGATTTTGTATGAGTAGCGACACGCAGGTCATCAAGGACTGGCTGAAACAGCACCAGATTTCCGAAGTGGAATGCCTGGTGCCGGACATGACCGGCAACGCCCGGGGCAAGTTTATCCCCGCCAACCAGTTCCTCGATATGGGTGAGCCGCGGCTGCCGGAAAGCATCATGGTGCAGAGCGTCACCGGCGAGTACTGCGACGAGCACTGGGAGCTGGTAGAGCCCACCGACGCCGACATGATTCTGGTACCCGACGCCGCCACCATGCGCGTTGTGCCCTGGGCCCGGGAGCCCACCGCCCAGATCATCCACGACTGCTACACCATGGACGGCAGGCCCCATCCACTCTCTACCCGCAACGTGTTGCGCCAGGTGCTGGACCTCTACGCCGCGGAAGGCCTCAAGCCGGTGATTGCGCCGGAGGTGGAATTCTTCCTGGTGGCCAGGAATATCGACCCGGATTACGTGCTCACCCCGCCCTCGGGCCGCTCCGGGCGCAAGGAGACCTCGCGCCTGTCCTACAGCATCGACGCGGTGGCGGAGTTCGAGGACTTCGTCGAGGACATGTACGACTACGCCGAGGCCCAGCAGCTCAGGGTCGACACCCTGATCCACGAGAACGGCGCCGCCCAGATGGAGATCAACTTCCTCCACGGCGATGCCATGGACCTGGCGGACCAGGTGTTCACCTTCAAGCGCACCGTGCGCGAGACCGCCCACAAGCACGGCGTCTACGCCACCTTCATGGCCAAGCCGATGCAGGACCAATGCGGCAGTGCCCTGCATATTCACCAGAGTGTGGTGCGCACCGATAACGGCGCCAATATATTCACCACCGACAAGGGCGAGCACTCGGAGGCGTTTCTCAGCTACATCGCCGGGCTGCAGCACTACACCCCGGAGTTGATCGGCTTTTACGCCCCCAATGTCAATTCCTATCGCCGCCTGGCCCCGGACATCTCCGCCCCCATCAACCTCAACTGGGGGATCGGCAATCGCACCACGGCGTTCCGGGTGCCGGAGAGCGGCCCCGAGGCCACCCGGGTGGAAAACCGTTTCCCGGGGGCAGACGTCAACCCCTACCTGGCGATCGCCGCCAGTCTGGCCAGCGGCTACCTGGGGATGAAGAACAAGCTCACCCCCAGCGAGCCCCACCAGGGCACCGCCAACGAGGACGAGGTGGAAGTGGCGCGCACCCTGGAGGAGGGGCTGCGCAACCTGGGCAATTCGCCGGAGGTGCGGGAGGTATTCGGCGAGCTGTTCCTCAAGGCCTACGCCGCGGTCAAGCGCGACGAGTTCGAGGAGTTCA
Organism: Seongchinamella sediminis; assembly: GCF_003457605.1. Taxonomy (GTDB): domain Bacteria; phylum Pseudomonadota; class Gammaproteobacteria; order Pseudomonadales; family Halieaceae; genus Halioglobus; species Halioglobus sediminis. The sequence goes on along the minus strand of NZ_QRAN01000010.1, from coordinate 152,143 downwards.
ACCGGGTGATTTCGTCCTGGGAGCGGGAGCACCTGCTGCTGCAGGTCTGAGGGGAGCGACGACGGCGGGATGAAGGACACTGACGGCCTGCTGGGCACCAGCAGCACACGCTACAGCCCGTTCACCTGGGTCAAGTACCTGGTCTACGCGCTGCTGAGCTTCAACGTTTACCTGTTCCTGCAGGAGGAGTTGGGGGCGCTGGAGCACACCTTTGTCCACGGCTTCGAGCTGGGCCAGATCATCCAGGTTTTCTCTGCCACCATCGACACCACGGCATGGGTCGTCCTGCTGCTGTTGTTTGAGCTCGAGACTTCGATACTGGACGACGCGCGTATTCGCGGCCCGGTGAAGTGGTTGCTCCACGGTCTGCGACTGCTGTGTTACGCGGCGGTGTTTTACGCCTTTACCGGCTACTACGCCGAACTGGTGACGCTCTACCAGGTGACCCCGCTGGCGGGTTTCGACGCCTGTAACAGCCTTGACCAGGGCTTGGCCCTGTTGCTCGACCTGGATGAATACGAACCGCTATCCGCCGCCAATTGCGTCGCACTGACCCAGCCGGTGTACCGTCTGGAGGGCTTCGATATTGTCGCCCAGGGGGAGTTATTGCGGGAGGTGCGCTGGCTGGCCTGGACCGATGTCATCAACTCCGCCACCTGGCTGCTGGTGGTCATTGTGCTGGAAGTGGAGGTGCGCCTGCAGTTGCGCGGTAACCTCTCCGACCGGATCATGCGCTTTACCCTGGTCTGCAAGTACGCCCTGTACGGCACCCTGTTTGGCTGTGCCGGCTACTGGGGCGTTGCCGGCGACTTCCTCGATTTCTGGGACGCCGCCCTGTGGCTGTTCGCGTTTATATTTATCGAGCTTAATGTGTTTGAATGGCAGGCCGAAACCAGCCAGGAAGCCCCGCAAGCGGCTTGAGATAAACCATGTTCAGTAGCGATGACCTTGCCAGCCTGCGATCGGATGCCGTGTCCGGCGCCGTCGAGATTATCGACCAGACCCTTCTCCCCCACACCCTGCGCTGGGTGCACCTGGACTCGCTGGAGGCCTACTGCCACGCCATCAGCGCCATGCAGGTGCGGGGCGCGCCGCTGATCGGTATCAGCGCGGCCTTCGGCCTCGCCCACGCGGTGGCCGGGGACCCCTCCGACGCCGGCATCCGCCAGGCCAGCGAGCGCCTGCTGGCCACCCGCCCCACCGCGGTCAACCTGCGCTGGGCGCTGGAGGCCATGGCGCAGGAGATCCTGCCGCTGGCGCTGGACAAGCGCGCCGGGGCTGCCCGGGCGCGGGCCATCGCCCTGCGTCAGGCCGACATCGACAACTGCGCCGCCATCGGCGATCACGGCCTGGCGCTGCTGCGCGACATGCCCCGTGGTGACACCCTGAACATCATGACCCACTGCAATGCCGGCTGGCTGGCGACCATCCAGTGGGGCACGGCGCTGGCGCCCATCTACAAGGCCCGGGCCGCGGGCCTGCCGGTGCACGTGTGGGTGTCGGAAACCCGGCCGCGCAACCAGGGCATGAACCTGACCGCCTGGGAACTGCAGCGCGCCGGCGTGCCCTGCACGGTGGTAGCGGACAACAGCTGCGGCCAGTTGCTGAGGTCCGGTGCGGTGGACTGCGTGATTGTCGGTTCCGATCGCACCGCCGCCAACGGCGACGTGTGCAACAAGGTCGGCACCTACCTCAAGGCGCTGGCGGCGGCAGACAACAATATTCCGTTCTATGTGGCGCTGCCCGAATCCACCATCGACTGGCGCTGCGCCGGGGGCGGAGACATTCCCATCGAGGAACGCGACCCGCTGGAAGTGCTGGCCATCGCCGGTGTGGATGCCGCCGGGCAGGGGCTGGAGGTCAACCTCGCGGCGGCGGGCACCCGCGCCGCCAACCCGGCCTTCGACGTCACCCCGGCGCGGCTGGTCACCGGCCTGGTGACGGAACACGGGGTGTATGCGGCCAGTGTCGAGGGGCTGGCAAGCCTGAAAGATCAGCTGCAGGGCCTGGCTGAGGGGGTAAACAAAGGCTAAAGCATTGCGGTGCCGCGAGCGAGCGCCGCGGCGAGTGTTGCGTCCGGAACAGGTGTACCCAGGGCCTGGCCCTAGAAGTCGTCCAGTTCCAGGTCGTAATAGCCCAGTTCGTCCCGCAGGCGTTTCTCTTCCAGACGCTGTTCCGCCCGGCGCCGTTTTTCCGCCAGGCGTTGCTTGTCACTGGAAATGGGGGACAGTTCCTCGAAGTCTTCGTCAGACATATCGCCGAGAATCGGATCGTACATATCGTCCAGGGAATCCGCTTGGGTCGGTTCCTGATTGCGCTCTCCCATAAACCACCTCCCGATGATTTACATAAGGTCACTAGGGGCAGAAACAGCTCTGCCTCAGGGCGGAGTAAATCAAAAAAAACCGCCCCGGGAAATAGATTTTTTGTGGTTTTTTACCACCGGTCCGGGCAGCCCGCGGCCGTCCCTGGCCCTGTCCAACCGGTGTCGACTTCCGTGTCTGAACCGTCCATGGTTCTCCGGGAGGCGGGCTGCCCGATACCGGTATTTGCAAAGCCCGTGCCAGGGTATTCCGGGCGCAAAGTCGCGAAAAAATGCCTGTTTTCCCGCCCCGGGACCGTGTCCGGTCGTGTGCCGGGGCAGTTGCGTCGGGCCCTCAGCGGGTCAGCAGTGACAGAATCTCCAGGGCGACCTGCTCCGGCGTGCCGGCACAGGCGTCCACGGTGTAGTCGGCATACTGTTCGTACAGCGGTGTGCGCTCGGCGTAAACATCGGCAAAGCTGTGCCCGGCGGCGCTGGCGATGCCGCGCGGGGGCGCGGCAGCCACCCGTGCCTCCAAAGTGGCGAGGTCCGCCTGCAGGTACACCACCGGCCCCAGAGCCCGCAGCCGCCGCATGATGGCCGGGCTGTAGACCACGCTGCCGCCGGTGGACACCAGGGCGTGATCCAGGGCGATGTCGAGCAACACCGCTTCCTCCACCCGGCGCAGGTACTCGTGGCCCCTGCTGTCGACAATTTCCTGCAGGGTCGCCTGCTCCCGTACCTGGATGTCGAGGTCGGTATCGATAAAGCGCAGCCCGCTGAGCTTCGCCAGCAGCACGCCGACCGAGCTTTTACCGGCCCCCGGCATGCCGATCAGGCTGATGGTGTTGAATGGGCTCACGCGGTTCTCTCCTTGGTGGGGCGGCCATTATCCGGCAGCGGGCGCGCCGGTGCCAGCCCGCCCTTGCAGCACCCGGTGCCAGTGGTTAGAGTTCAATGCCCTACCTGACCAGGAATCGAGCATGAGCCTGCTAACAACCCCACTGGATGAACTGCACCGTGAACTGGGTGCCAAGATGGTGCCGTTTGCCGGCTACGAGATGCCGGTGCAGTACCCCAGCGGCATTATCAAGGAGCACCTGCACACCCGCGAGGCCGCCGGCCTGTTTGACGTGTCCCACATGGGACAGGTGGTCATCGAGGGTGCGGGCAGCGCGGCGATGCTGGAGTCACTGGTGCCGGCGGATGCCCAGGGCCTGGGCAGCGACCGCCAGACCTACGCCCTGTTCACCAATGACCGGGGCGGCGTGCTCGATGACCTGATCATCACCCGCTGGGGAGAAGACAGGTTTTTCCTGGTGGTCAACGCCGCCTGCAAGGCCCAGGACATAGCCCACCTGCGCGCGCACCTGGCGGGCCAGTCCCTCGAGGTGCTGGAGGAGCAGGCGCTGCTGGCGCTGCAGGGACCGAAAGCAAGGGACGTGATGGGCAGCCTGTGCCCGCAGGCCGCCGGGCTGGTGTTCATGCAGGGCATGGCCGCCACCATCGATGGGGTGGAGGTCTACATCACCTGCTCCGGTTATACCGGCGAGGACGGTTTTGAAATTTCCGTGCCCAATGCCGCCGCCGCATCCCTGGCCCGCCGTATCCTCGGTTTCGAGCAGGTACTGCCGGTGGGGCTGGGCGCCCGGGACTCCCTGCGGCTGGAGGCCGGGCTGTGTCTCTACGGCCACGAATTAAACCAGGACATCGACCCGGTGCAGGCCGGCCTGCTGTGGTCCATCAGCAAGGTGCGGCGTGCCGACGGCGAACGCCCGGGGGGCTTCCCGGGGGCCGCTGTGATCTTCGAACGAATGGAAAACAAGCCCGCCCTGCGCCGTGTTGGCCTGGCGGTGGAGGGCAAGCGCCCCGTTCGCGAGGGCCAGACGGTAATTGCCGGCGATGGCAGGCCGGTGGGTGAGATCTGCTCGGCCTGTTTTGGCGCCAGCGTCGGCGGCCCCATCGCCATGGCCTATGTGGAACGGGAACTGGGCGAGCCGGGAACCGCGCTGGCGGTGGAGGTGCGCGGCAAGCAGCTGCCGGTTACCGTGACCCGGATGCCCTTCAGTCCCCAGCGCTACTATCGGGGTTGAGCCGGCGGGGCAGGGCGGGCTGGCGCAGGCTTAGCAGCACGCGCCACAGCTTGTGCAGCGGCTTGCGCAGGAACGCCAGGCGCTGCCAGGGCCGGTGGCGCAACAGCAGCCTGAGCACGGCCATGACGACCAGCGGGGCCAGCGCCGCCAGGGCCAGGGTGCGCCAGGGCAGCGGGCTTGAGCTCTCGACCGGCGCTGCCGCCTGACCCGTAACGGTGACTTCCAGGGCCGGAATACTGAGGACTTTCAGCGTCTCGTCGCGGGTATCCCACCAGAAAAACTCCTCCGCCGGCAGCACGTAGCGGCCCGGCTGCTCGGCCACATAGCTGATGCTCTGCTCCCGGCTGGCGACGCGCTGGCCCCGGTTGCTGCTGTTGTCCAGTACTGGCGGCGCGGGGTAGGCCGCCAGGCCGTCCTGCCCGTCTGCGTTCAGGGCCGGCAGCATCATCGCCGGCACGTCCTCTGCCCTGAAGGTGATGCGCCGCTCAAAGGCATCGCCGGGTTCCAGGCGGTCGAGCTCCCGGTCCACCGTCTGGGTGACAGTGTAATCCGGGGAGGCCACCCAGAACTCGGCCTGCTCCAGCGCCGCCGGCAGGCTCACGCTGAACGCCAGTGGCGGGCTTGTTGCGCTGCCCGAGATATTGCCCAGATCACCGCCGTTGACCTGCAGGCTCAGCTCCATGGCCGGTACGCGGAACTCACCGGGCCGCTGCGGATACAGGTCAATGGTCCAGCGCTGCAGCACCCAGGTTGTACCATCGCGGGTCTCGCTGGCGTTGGCGGCGAACTGCTCCGTCTGCAGGATCACCAGTCCCGGCACTTCGGGCAGGCGAATCCGGGTGCCGCCGGTGAACCAGGTGCTGGTGCCGATCTCGATCACCATTCTGGCGTACTGGCCCGGTACCAGGGCCCCGTCGTGTTGCAGGCGACTGTCTATGCTGAGGCTGCCATTCTCCAGCAGCGTATCCAGCGGGCTCGCCGCCAGCCCGCCCAGCGGGGCCAGCAGCACCAGTAGCCAGCTGAGCAGGTGCCGCTTCATGGCGCCTCCCGGCGCTGCAGCTGCATGCTGAATTTGGTGGCGAGGAAATTGGACGGGTCCTGCTGTACCCCGCGTAACCACATGTCCCGGGTGGCCTGGCTTTGCAGGATTTCCTCGGCGCTGTAGTGTTTGAGCTCAACCTGGTCGAAACTGAGTTCCTCCGCGCCCTCGGCGGGAATCGCATCGTCACCGCCCATTTCTTTTTCCTCGCTGCCGATGCCGGCTTCGGGGGTTTGCGACTCGCTCATGCGATTGATCTCATCGATCAGCGCCTGCACCTTGTCGCGGTTTTCCCGGGCGCCGGGATAGTCCGGGTCCCGCTGCAACAGCTGGTCGTAGCGATTGACGGCGCGCAGGAAGTCCCGGGCATGGGCGCGGGCATTGGCCTCGTTGAACAGGGCGTCGTTGCTGTCCGAGCGGGAGAAATACTCCGCCGCCTGCATGAAGTCCTCGTTGTAATAGTGGGCGATGCCCTTCCACAAAGGATCCTGGAACTGCCGGGCGGCGGCCCGGTAGCGGCCGGCCTGCAGCAGCAGGCGCCCCTGCTGGTCCGGGGTCAGCCACAGGCCGGCGAACCACTGGCCAATGCCCGCGCCCGCGTGCTCCTCCGTTACCGGGGCCTGCTCGCTGCTGTCTCCGGCGGCAGTGACGGGCGCCGGCGAGCCGGCCAGTACCAGCGGTAGCAGCAGCCAGCCCCAGGCAATGGTCCAGCCCTTGCGGAACCACAGCAGCCACAGGGGCAGGCACAGGAATACCAGCGGGTAGCCGCTGTCCAGCCAGGGCAGGGCATCGTCATCAATCACGACATAGTGACTCTCGATCCGTCGCTCCAGGGCCCGCACGTCACTGTCGTCGACCGTGACATCCAGGTAGTGGCCGCCGGCGCTGCTGGCCACCGCTTGCAGCCCCGCGCGGTCCAGGGGCACGATGCCGTCCTCATCGCTGTCGCTACCCATGCCCAGCACCAGCAGCTGGTGACTGCGGGCGCTGAAGTAATCGGCGAAGGCGTCGCGGGTGTTGCTGCCGACACCGTCGCTGATCAGCACCACCGTGGCCGCCGCCGTGGTATCCCGCAGGATCTCGTCCACCAGCGGCAGGGCGCGCTCGGCGAACTTGCCGGCGCGGGGCATCATGCCGGGTTTCAGCGCCGCCAGGTACTGGGTGAGGATGTCCTGGTCGGCGGTGAGGGTGAGCACGGTGTGGGCAGTGCCCGCATAGACCACCAGCGCCGATTGCTTGTCCGGCCGCAGGGCCAGCAGGTCAGAGGCCTTCTGCCGGGCCCGGGCCAGGCGCGAGGGCTGGATGTCGGTCTGTTCCATGGAGCGGGACAGGTCCAGCAGCAATACCAGGGCCGATTCGTCCTGGCTCAGCGGCGAGGGCTGCTGGCGCAAGCTGGGGCCGAGGATGATGATGAATATAAGCAGCGTGAACAGGGCGCTGACGGTGGCGGGATTGAACCAGCGCGACTGGCGGCGGTCCAGGCGCAGGTGCTCCAGCAGGTGGGGCGCGATAATCCCGCTGAACATGTCACTGCTGTCCTGCCGGCGCAGGATATAGACATTCAGGGCCACGGCGGGCACCAGCAGCAACAGCCATCCCGGCCGCAGCAGGTGGAAGTATTCCAGCGCCGGCAGCTCAGGCAGCACGGCTGGCTCCCCGCGCGCGCAGGCTCAGCATCGCGTTATATCCGTGATAAAGCAGGTACAGCACAAGCACCACGACCAGCGGCACCCAGTGCAGGCTTTGTCGCGGGCGGAAGCTCACGGTCTCGTATAATTCCGGCTCCAGTTCGGCGATGGCCAGGTAGGCCTGGCGCATCTGTTCCCGGTCCAGGGCCTGGAAGGAGCGGCCGCCGGCCACCTCGCTGACCCGGCCAATGGTCGCCAGGTCCAGGGCGTCTTCGCCAACGGTGGTGGGATCGCCAATGGCGATGGTGTAGATGCGGATGTTACTGGCGGCGGCAACCTTGGCGGCGTCAATGGGCGGCACCGTGCTGCCGGTGTCGTTGCCGTCGGTCAGCATGATCAATACCCGGTTGCTGGACTCGCTCTCGCTGAACAGCTTGATCGCCAGGCCGATGGCGTCACCGAACACGGTGCTGGGGCCGGCCATGCCGATCTCGGTCTCGGCGAGCAGCTGCAGCCATACCTGGTGATCATCGGTAAACGGGGTTTGCAGGTAGGCGGCATCACCAAACACGATCAGTCCCAGCCGGTCGGAAGCGCGCCTGGCCGCCAGGTCCTCAAGCACCAGTTTCACCGCCTCCAGGCGGTCGATGCTGTCACCGTCCGGGCGGCTGAAGTCGCGGGTCTCCATGGAGCCCGAGAGGTCTACCGCCACCATCAGGTCGCGCCCCGACTTCTGCTGCTCCACCGGCGGCCCTATCCACTGCGGTTTGCTCGCGGCCAGCACCAGACAGAGCCAGGTCAGTAATACCAGGGTCTTTTGCATCCGGTCCCGGCGCAGGATGCGGGCACCCTGTTCCGGCCGCTGCTCGCTCAGCTCCACCAGCTTCTCGAAGAAAGGCACCATGACCGAGTCACGGCTTTCCTTGTACGCCGGCAGCAGGCGCATCAGCAGCGGCAGCGGCAGCAGCAGCAACGCCCAGGGGAAGGCCAGCTCAACCATCGTAGTGATTCCGGTGCTGTTTGACCCAGTTCAGGCTGGCCTGCAGCAGCGCTGCGGCCGTGGCCGGATCCATCGGCCGTTGCTGGTAAACCCCCATGGCCAACAGCCGGCACTGCGCGGCGGAAAACGGCGGCTCGGCGCAGCGGGCGTTGAGAAATTCGACCCAGGGCTCGCCCCACAGGGCGGCGACCTCCTGCCGGGGGAAGCCCGCCAGGGCGGATAGCTTGAGGGTGCGGTTGACCTCGGCCACCAGCCCGGGAGTCGGGGCCAGGTCCTGCAACCGCGCCAGCGCTTCCCGCCGGTAGCGGTTGTGGTACCAGTAGCGCAATTTGCGGGCGCCCCGGCGCAGCAGCCATAACAGCAGCAGCGCGGCTACCAGGTGCCAGCCCGGGGTTTGCGGCCACCAGTCGACCGGCGGCGGCGAAACCACCTCGTTGAACTCCCCCAGGGCGTAGTTGCCGAAGATCTCCGGCAATGCGGGCAGGCTCATACCAGCACTCCCTGGCCGCCGAGTTTCTCGCGCAGCTGCCGGGCGGCGGACGTGGCGGTGTCGATCGGTATCACCGGGATCTGGTGGCGGGTCAGGTCGGCGCGGACCCGGGCGAAGGAGCTCTCAAAGCTGGCCTCGAACCTGTCACCGAGTGCGTTGTGCGCGGGATCCAGTTCCAGCTGGTAGTAGCCGTCGCTCACCACCAGCTTTTCGGCGCTGGAGATGTCGCGCTCCAGCGGGTCGAATACCAGGCTGCAGATAATGTCGTTGTGCCGGGCGATACGGCGGATGTGGGCCATCGCGTCCTGGTTCCAGCCGTGGAAATCGGACACCAGGATTACCAGGTAGTCGTGGCTGACCTGGCGTTCGGCGGTTTTCAGTGCATCGAGCAGGGCCTCGGGGCGAGTCCTGGTGCCGCTGTTGACCGAGAGCTGCTGGTTCATGGTGGCCAGGTCGCCCAGCCAGCCCATGACCTTGTTGTCGCTGCGGCTGGGTCGCGCCTCGTGGACCCGCTCGTCGTTGAACAGGATGGCGCCGATGCGGTCCCCCACCCCCAGCACGCGCCAGGCGGTAATGGCCGCCACCTCGGCCGCCACCACCGACTTCATCTTGTACTGGCTGCCGAAAAACATCGGCAGGCGCTGGTCGACAATGACGATAACCGGACGGTCCCGCTCTTCCGTGTACACGCGCACGTGGGGCTTGCCGGTGCGGTTGGTGACCCGCCAGTCCATGGTGCGGATATCGTCACCCGGCCGGTAGTGGCGCAATTCGTCGAAGTCCAGGCCGCGACCGCGCAGCTTCGACCGCTTGCGGCCGGCCAGCAGGGAGTTCACCGGCTGCCGGGGCAGGTAGCTGAATCCCCCCGCGGTGTGGCGCAGTCGCACCAGGGCCTGCAGGTGGGTGTAAATGGCGTCCTGTGGCTGCTCGGGCATGGTTCAGCCCACGGCCACCTGGCGGATAATCGCGTCGATGACCTGGTCCGGCGTCACCCGGTCCGCCAGGGCGTCGTAGCTGAGGATAAGCCGGTGGCGCATGACCGCGTGCAGGACCGAGGTGACATCCTCCGGGGTGACATGATCGCGGCCATCCAGCCAGGCGCTGGCCCGGCTGCAGCGGTGCAGGGCGATGCTCGCCCGCGGGCTGGAGCCGGTATCCACCCAGTTGGCCAGCTGTTCGCTGTAGGCCCCCGGCTGGCGGGTGGCCATGACCAGGTCGACGATGTACTGCTCTACCGGCGCGGCTATCTGCATGTTGCCGATCACCTCGCGGGCGGCAAAGATGTGGTCCTGGCTGATCATGGACAATGCCTCCTGCCTGTCCGCCTCCTCCGCCTGCAGCATGCGCACGATGGAAAGCTCGGCCTCGGAGCCGGGATAGTCCACGGAAATCTTCATCAGGAAGCGGTCCATCTGCGCCTCGGGCAAGGGGTAGGTGCCCTCCTGTTCGATCGGGTTCTGGGTGGCCAGCACCATGAATAGCGGGGGCAGCTGGTAGGTCTTGCCGGCGACGGTTACCTGGCGCTCTTCCATGGCTTCCAGCAAGGCCGCCTGCACCTTGGCGGGGGCGCGGTTGATCTCGTCGGCCAGTACCAGTTCGTTGAATATCGGGCCCTGCTGGAAAATGAGTTCCGACACCCCCTGGTTGTCCTGGTACACCTCGTTGCCGGTGACGTCGGAAGGCAACAGGTCCGGGGTGAACTGGATCCGCCCGAGGCTGGCTTGCAGCACCCGGGACAGGGTCTTGATGGAGCGGGTCTTGGCGGTGCCTGGCAGGCCCTCGAGCAGCACATTGCCGTTGCACAGCAGCGCCAGGGTCAGGGTGCGTACCACCTCTTCCTGGCCGATCACCGAGCGGCCCATCTGATCCATCATTGACTGTACAGCTTGCAGGTGTGCGTTGGACAAGAGCTACTCCTTTCGAATTGTAATTACCGCCGCTAGATTATAGTGAGAATACACGATCACACCGCCTGGTTTGGGCGCCCGGGCGCAGGTTCCGTCCAGTTTTTGTCGGGATTGTTGTCCGCGCCGGCCGTGCTAAACGGCCGCGCCAATATGGTCTATTCTGGAGGAGTGGCCGCGGGCGGTAAACAGTGCCCGCGGGTTGCGGTTCGACAGTAGTCAATAATCGAGGTTAAACAAATGGAAAAGGTTTTTCTGCTGGCATCCCTGTTCGGCAAAGCCTACGACTCGGTAGACAAGGAAAAAGCCGCTGAGGCGGTGGATATGGTCAAGGTCAGGGAAGCGATCAGCGAGTAGCGTCATTATGTCAACGCAGATGTTAGCGGCGGGACGGCGCCAGCGCCGAAGCATTAACTGCCTACTCGAGCGAGCTGCCATTGTCCTGGCGGCAATGGCGCTGGCCCTGCTCACTGCCTGCAGCGGGCCGGGCCTCAGGGAGCAGCGGCCCGTCGACAGGGCGCTGAGCCAGGCCTTGCCCCCGGCCCAGAGCGGCACTCTCGCCGGGATTGCGGCGGGCATAACCAGCCGGCACGGTAACGACCAGTCCGGCTTCCGCTTGCTGGACAGCAGCGAGGACGGGCTGCGCTGGCGCCTGGCGCTGATCGACTCGGCCACCACCTCCCTCGATATCCAGACCTATCTCTGGTACCCGGATTACAGCGGCGCGCTGATCCTGGAGCGGGTGATCAAGGCTGCCGAGCGCGGCGTCAGGGTGCGGATCATCGTCGATGACCTGATTCTCCAGGGCCAGGACCAGTTGATCGCCAACCTGCACGCGGCGCCCAATATCGAGTTCGGTATTTTCAATCCCTGGACCGACCGGCGCTCCCTGGTCAACCGGGCCGGTGAAATGCTGGCGCGCATGGAGCGCCTCAATATCCGCATGCACGACAAGCTGATGATCGCCGACGGTCATGCGGTGGTGATTGGCGGACGCAATATTGGCGATCACTACTTCGGCCTCAGCGACACCTACAATTTCCACGACACCGACCTGCTCGGGATCGGTCATATCGGCATCGAAGCCAGTGAAATGTTCGACCACTTCTGGAACAGTGAGTGGGTGGCCACCGCAGATGCCCTGACCACCGAGCCGGACCAGGCGCTGGCGCGGGAGCAGCGCCAGAAGGTGCAGGCCCGCCTGCAGGGCGCAAGCCGGCTGCAGCGCTTCCCGCTGGCCCCCGGCGACTGGAGCGCCGAGTTCGGGCAGCTGGCCCCTGAACTGCGCATTGGCCGCAGCAAGCTGGTGTACGACGAGGCCGCCCGCGAGCAGATCTCGCAGAAAATGGCCGGCAGCATGTTCAACTTTTTCAACATCGCCGAGGAGGAGTTGCTGATACAGAACGCCTACATCATCCCGGGGGACGAGGCGATCGACTTTCTCGAGCGCAAGCGCGACGCGGGGGTGAAGATCCGGGTGCTGACCAACTCCCTGGCGTCCCACGACGTGCCGGCGGTCAACAGCCACTACGAGCCCTGGCGCGATGATTTCATCCAGGCCGGGGTGGACCTGTGGGAGTTTCGCTCGGACCCCGCAATCAAGAGTACCGTGGTTGACGTGCCGCCGGTCAACGCCGGTTTCAGCGGTTTGCACAGCAAGTGCGCGGTGGCGGATCGCCGCTATGTCTTTGTCGGCTCGATGAACCTGGATCCGCGCTCGCGGGCGATCAATACCGAAATGGGCGCAATGATCGACTCGCCGGCACTGGCCGAGGACCTGGCGCGGATGCTGGAGCGCAATATGAGCGGTGAGAACGCCTGGCATGTGCAGATGGATGACAGGGGCAAGCTGTCCTGGGTCAACAGTGAGCAGACGCTGGACAAGCAGCCCGCGCGCGATGGCATGCAGCGGGTGATGAACGTGCTGATGAAGCTCGGTCCCCGGGACCAGTATTGATGATGTTCTACGGGGTGGGCTGGATGAGCGCAGCATCGCCCCCGCGGCGCCGGTGGGCCCGGCTCTGGCCCTGCCTGCTGTTCACCCTGTTGCTGATCAGCGGCTGTGCCAGCAGGCCCTACCAGGGCGCGGACCCGGGCGCCGCCGGTTTCCTGCAGCGCGCCGTTGTCCAGCAACAGGATGGCCTGGTGATTTCCGCGGCGGTGCCGACCGCGGAGGAAACCATTGCGCTGACCGGGCTCGATCTTTATCAGCAGGGCATTCAGCCGCTGTGGCTCAAGGTAGAGAACCGCAGCGACGCCCCGGCCCGGGTCATCACCTGGAGTATTGACCGGGACTACTTCGCGCCGATTGAAGTGGCCTACATGAACCGGCGGCCCTACAGCAAGGCGGGTTACCAGGCCATGGAGCGCTGGTTCATGGACACCGCCCTGCCGCGGCGGATTCCCGCCGGGGAGGTTCACAGCGGCCTGGTCTACACCAATCGCATGGAGGGCACCAAGGGCTTCAACCTGACCCTGATACACCGCGAGAGCGTTGCCGATTTTACCTTTTTCGTGCCCTTGCCGGGTTTCACGCCAGACTTTATGACCAGGGACTTCGCCGCGCTGTACCGCAGCGAGGAAAGGGGCGATTACGACCAGGCCGGCCTGCAGCGTGTCCTGGAACAGGAACTGGCCTGCTGCGCCACCAGCCCGGACGGCGCCGCCAGCGGAGCGCCGTTCAATGTGGTGCTGGTGGGAGAGGGCGGTACCGTGCGTCGGGCGATGCTGCGCGGCGGCTGGCAGGAAACCGCGACGGACAATGAAGTCGCCAGCCGGGCCCGACTGCAGTCGTATCGCGGCCGCGAACCCGACGCGATCTACTCCCAGCAGCGCGCCGATGGCGACGAGCGCATTGTGCTCCACCTGTGGCTGTCTCCCTGGCTTGCCCGGGGCTCGCCGGTCTGGATAGGCCAGGTGTACTACGCCAGGATGCAGGACCCGCTGTTCCAGTGGGCGCGGGAACAGGGATTACAGGACACGGAGGTGTACAGGTTTTTCGCCCGGGAAAGCCTGGTGTCGGATATCGACAGCGCCCAGCGCTACCTGTACCAGAATCTCTGGTACGGGGGCTCCCTGGAGAAGGTGGGCTATGTGCGCGGCATGGACGAGGTGCCGGTGGAAGAGCCCATGCAGGGCTTCGAGGGCACGCCGGTTTTCAGCCACGGTATGCGTATGGTCGCGTTCCTGTCCGATGAATTCCGGGCCATTGATGAAGTGACCTACCTGAACAACCCTGCGGCAATGTTAGCGGCGCAGGACCCGGAAATGCCGTTTGAGGGTCGCCAGGTCCGGCCGCCCAATGACCGCCAGCACAGCAAGACCAGCGGCCCGCTGACGGTTACCACCGCGGTGCCCAGCGCCGGGGAGACGCAGGAAATTTTCAAGGTCGATCTCTACGCCCGCAACATCCAGCCGGTGTGGATCGAGATTGAAAACAACAGTGACGAGGTGCTCCAGCTCACGCCCATGGGCATCGACGAGCTCTACTTCACCCCGCGGGAGGCCGCCAACCGGACCCGCAGGGGCTTTCGGGGCAGGCATGCCGAACGCTATGAGCGCCGCGGCCATATCCGCCTGAGCGTGCCGCCCAACAGCACCCAGTCGGGCTACATTTTCAGCCGGGTGGACGAGGGCACCAAGTCCTTCAACGTCGATGTGCTCGGCCAGGACAGTGCCCACCTGATGACATTTTTCGTGCCGGTGCCGGGGCTGCGTATCGACCACCACGAGGTGGACATGAACGCGCTCTACTCGCCGGCGGAGATTCGCGAGGTCGGACTGGCAGAACTGGTCGCGGCACTGGAGGCCATGCCCTGCTGCGTCAGGGACGCCGCGGGGCAGGAAAAAGGCGATCCCCTTAACCTGGTGTTTATTGGCCAGCCACTGGATCTCTACTACGCCTTCATGCGCGCCGGCTGGGACGAAACCGAGACAATTTACGGCGCCTCCCTGTGGAAAACCGGGCTTTCCGCCATCACCGGCGGGGCCTACCGCTATTCACCGGTCAGCGCCCTGTACGTGTTCGACCGGCCCCAGGATGCAGCCATGCAGCGGGCCCGCGGCAGTATCCACGAGCGCAACCACCTGCGGGTGTGGATGACGCCGCTGCTGTACCAGGGCCTGCCGGTGTGGATCGGGCAGATCAGCCGGGACATCGGTGTGCGCTTTACCCGCAAGACGATTACCACCCACAAAATAGATCCCGATGTCGACGAGACGCGCGAGTTCCTGCTCGAGGATATGGTGTTCACCCAGGGGGTGAAGGCCTTCGGCTATATCGGCGGGGTGGGCGCGGCGGACTATGACGAGCCCCGCGGCAACCTGACGGGAGATCCCTATTTTACCGATGGCCAGCGGGTGCTTATGTGGCTGTCCGGCGAGCCGGTGGGACTGGACGAAGTGCGCCTGGTTGACCTGTCACCGTACCGTACCGGCGTCGTCGGGCCCTGAGGCGGGCATCAGTGCGCCCAGTCGCGCTGGGCCTTGAACTGACGGGACAGGTAATCCATCTGGTCCGCGAGGATGCGCTCCTTGGCCAGGAAGTGCCACTCGTAGGGATTGGGGCGGAACGGCACTGCCAGCAGCGGCATGCCGGCTTCCTCCGGTGTCATGTTGTCTTTTTTCCAGTTGCAGCGGCGGCAGGCCGCCACCACGTTTTCCCACTTGTCGCTGCCGCCCCGTGAGCTGGGCAGGACATGGTCGCGGGTCAGTTCGGCGCGCCGGAACTGCTGGCCGCAGTACAGGCAGCGGTGATCGTCGCGGCGGAACAGGGTGCGGTTGCACAAGGGTGGGCTGAAGCCCTGGATGATGCGGCCCTGGATGGCAATGATGGGCTGCAGGTCAATGCGTGAGCGTTTGCCGGTAAGGCGCTGTGTGCCGCCAAATACCGGGGGCAGGGTTTCCCCGATGCCGTAGATGACATCGCCGCGGGCGTAGGCAGAAATTGCCTCGTGGGCGGTGATCCAGCCGCGTGGCTGACCCGCCATGTCCAACCGCAGGATCGCTTGCATGGGTTCCCACTCGAAGACTCAGTTACAAGCTACTGCAATTCTGTGTCGCTTACAATCGCCAATCGCTTAGATAATCGGGTGGTTCTCCACTGGCTGCCGGCGCCTCGGGTCGCGCCTGGCAATGCCGTAGCTGGCTTCAAAGGTGCTTGCCTCCAGCGGCCGGTCGAAGACATAGCCCTGGAGAATGTCGCAGCCGAGGTCTTGCAGGCGTTCGGCAATCTCGCTGCTTTCCACGCCCTCGGCGACCACGCGCATGGAGAAGTTGTGGGCCAGGTCGATAACAGCCTTGACGATGGCGTGGTCCTTGCCGCTTTCCAGCATTTTCAGCACGAAACTGCCGTCGATCTTGATCTCGTCCACCGGCAGGTCGCGGAAGTAGGACAGGGAGGAGAAGCCGGTGCCGAAGTCGTCCAGCGATACCTGGACCCCGCGCAGGCGCATAGCGGCCAGCTGTTCCATCATGGTGGTCTGGTTGGCGACCATGATCCGCTCGGTCACTTCCAGCACCAGCCTGGCGGGTGCTACCCCGTGAATGTCCAGGGCGTCACTGACCACCGAAGCCAGCTGGCCGTCCAGCAACAGCTGGGGAGTGATGTTGACCGCGATGCTCAGCTCTTCCGGCCAGCGGGCCAGTCGCGCGACCGCCGACTTGACCGCCCAGAAGGTCATCGGCCGAATGACCTCGTGACACTCGGCCACGGCGATAAACTGCCCCGGCGGTATCACTTTCCGGTCGCTGGTATGCCAGCGCATCAGTGCCTCGGCGCCAACCAGCGAGCGATAGCTGGCGTGGATTTTCGGCTGGTAGTAAAGCTGCAACTCGCCCATTTCCACCGCGTTTTCCAGCCGTTCCAGCAGTTTCTGCTCGGCGGCGGCCCGCACCGTTTTTTGCGGTGCGTAAACATCGTATATCCGCGAGCCCTTGCGCGCCTGGCGCAGGGCCATGCTGGCCTGGCGCAGGGCCTGTTCGCGTCCCTTGTCCGGGTCGGCGGACCCGGTGAAGCCGGCGCGGATGTTAAGCGCTACTGGCCGGCCGTACTGGTAGTGCGGTTCGGCAAACATGCGCTCCAGCTTGGATGTCGCCAGTTCCAGTTCGCCGCGGGTGCCCACGCCGTGCAGCACCACGCAGCAGCGGTTTTCATCCAGCCGTTGCCACTCGTCCCTGGGTCGCACCCAGTCCTGCAGGCGCTGGAAAAATGCCTGCTGGACATCGCCAAAGCTCGATTTGCCCAGCCGGTCCAGCAGCTCCTCGGCATCGGCGAGTTCTACCAGGCCGACCATGCACTGATTGGAGGTGTTCACAGGTAGTATTCCTCGCTGTTGACGCCGTGACTGCCGGGCAGCAGCTCCCGGGCGATCCAGCGCTCGATTGCGCGCGGATCGTCCTGGTTGCAGAGATCGACAATCTCCAGTGGCTCCCGCTTGTTCTTGCGGCCGTCCAGCACCACCACGATTTCCGGTTTGAGCCGGCGGGTTTCGTTCTGGCGGGTGACGATCGCCACCTCGCCGGTATTGAGTTCCACCAGGGTGCCGGTGGGGAACAGGCCGATGGCCTGGACAAACTGCTCGACCAGGGCGTCCTGGAACTTGCTGCCCTTGGCATCGAGCAGCTCCTGGGCGGCCTCGTGGGAGGTCCTTGCCGGTGCCCAGGGGCGGGGCGTAATCATCGCATCATAGGTATCGACCAGGCCGGCGATGCGCGCCAGCAGCGGTATGGCGGCGCCCTGCAGACCACGGGGATAGCCGGAACCGTCCATGCGCTCGTGATGGTTTTCGATGATGCCCAGTACTTCGAAGTTCACGTTACTGGAGTCCGCCACCAGCTCGGCCCCCATGGTCGGGTGGGCGCGGATGATCCGCTGCTGGCCCTCGCTGAGCCGGTTGGCCTGGCCCAGCATTTGCGCAGGCAGCTCGGTCATGCCGACGTCACACATGGCGCAGCCCACCGCCAGGGTCTCCAGCTCGTCCCGGTGAAGGCCGATCTGACGCCCCAGGATGGCGGCCCAGGCGGCCATGGAGACGCCGTGCTCAAAGCGGTAGTCGCCGCTTTCCTTGAGCCGGAGCAGGGCGCCAACCGCCTCCCGGTTCTTGAATACCGCTTCGATCAGCGGGCTGATGGACGCCTGGACCCTGGAAATTTCAGTACTGCGGCCCGCCCGCAGGGCGTCGAATACCCTGTCCAGCGTCTGGGCGGCGTTGTCGAAGCAAACCCGCGCCTCACGCATGTCGGCGCGCAACTCCAGCCGCTCCTGGGGTACAAGGTGGGTGGGCGCGGTATCCAGGGCGAGGAAGTGTTTCTGCGCCTTGTACTCGGCGTCGACAAAAACGTGATCGACAAACCTGGAGACATAAATCACTTCTGCCGGGTCGCGCACCACAAAACCCTGGAGGGCAAACGGTGTTTCCAGCCACGGCCGGTCCAGCTCGGCGACAAACATGCCGGGCTCTAGGCTGGCAGCTGGAACCTTGACCAGGCGCATCAACTCTCCGGGGCGAAACTGCGGACGCTGTCAGGTTATGACGGCCGTGAGGGCAAGTCGATGCCAGGCCGCCAGAACTGTGATCGGGGTCCGGCTTTGCGCGCGGAAACTGTGACCGGATTCGCGCTTTTCCCGCTAGCTGGCGTGCCAGCTGCGCTCGGCCAGTATCCGCGAGCCCTGCAGCACCCGGCCGGTGAAGCTGTCGCCGGCATTTACCCTGCCGACCCCCGCGGGAGTGCCGGTCATCACGATGTCGCCATCTTCCAGGGAGGTGAACTCGCGCAACTGGGCCAGGATCTCGTCTGGCGGGTACATCATCAGCTCCACGCCGCCAGACTGACGCAGCTGGCCGTTGACCAGCAGCTGCAGCGACAGTGCCTCGGGGGTGTCGATAGCGGTGAAGGGCGAGAACAGCGCCGCCCCGTCGAAGGCCTTGGCCCGTTCCCAGGGCAGGCCCCTGTCCTTGAGCTTCGCCTGCAGCTCGCGCTTGGTCAGGTCCAGGCCAAAGCCCGCCGCCACCGGCCTGCCCGCCTCGATCAGCAGGGCAATCTCCCCCTCGTAGTGCAGGGGCTCGCCTCCCAGGCTGGCATGCAGCTGGTCACTGATTGCCGAGTTGGGTTTGCCGAACACCACCATCTGTTCCGGCACCTCGTTACCCAGCTCCTCGATGTGGGCCACATAGTTGCGCCCCACACAGATAATCTTGCTGGGCGCGATTTCGGTACCATCGAAGTTAACTGTTCTCATGCACGCTGCGTTCCGTTGCCTGGCTGGCGCCATTATAGACTGTGGAACCGGCGCGGTGTGCTAGTCTCAAGGGGGTCATGAGCAACGAGGTAGTGAAGCGTGGAAGTGGAAATTAGCATCAACCTGAGCGCCGCCATGGTCGCGGCGGTGGCGTCCTTTGTGCTGGGGGGACTGTGGTACGGCCCGGCCTTCGGCAAGCGCTGGCAGGCCCTGGTGGGTTTGTCTGATGAGGATATCGCCAGCAGCGGCCACCCGGCGAAGGTTTTTGCCGCGGCCTTCGTGCTCACCCTTATCCAGGCGCTGATGCTCTCCGCGCTCATTCCCGCTGACCCGGACATGGAAGTGGGGCTGGTGTACGCGCTGGTGATCGGTATCAGTTTCGTGGCCACCGCCTTTGGGGTGAACTACCTGTTTTGCCGTTCACCGCGGGCCCTGTTCGCCATCGATGCGGGTTACAACGTGCTCCAGTTCGCGCTGATGGGCGCCATTATCGGCGCCTTCGGCTGAATCAACCCCGCTGCTGGTTCTCCAGCGAGTGGATGCCGCTGCGGGGCTCAACAAACAGGGCTTCGCAGCTGGCGGTAAGCACCTCATCGGCCCACATGCTGGCGACGATCGTGGTCTTGCGTCCATCCGCCTTAACCAGTCGCGCCTCGAGCTTGAGGTCGGTATTGAGCGGGGTGCGGGAGTGATAGTTCACATGCAGGTAGCCGGTCATGCCCGGTCGACCGCCGAGTTTCTGGGCCACACCCATGAACTGGTCGAATATGGCGGCCACAAACCCGCCGTGCACGCTGCCCGGCGGACCCTCATAAACCCAGCCGCACAGGCAGTGCCCCAGGGCCTTGTCATCCTCGAGCCAGGCGTTTACAGGTGGCGCGATGGGATTGGCGTAACCCCCGATGGGATTGAGTTCATGGCTGACCTGCCCGAAGGAGCCATGCTGGCCACTCCTGATCCAGTCCAGCCGGCCGAATAAGCGGGGCGAACGGGAGAATTCCTCGGCGGTAGTTTCCAGCTGGGCGGCGATGTCGTGCATCTTCTGGATGTCCGGCGAGCTGGTTACCAGGACCTCGGTCAGTTGCTTGATCGCGCTGGCGACCCGCCGCTTCGCTTCCCACTCTTCACTGATTGGCGGGGTGATGTCCTCGCTGGCGAAGGGATCGTTGATCTCGTTCATATTGCTGCCTTTGCTCAATCCTCAGGCCAACAGTTTACTCCAGGGAGGCTGATATTGCGGTTCAGCTTGTCAGGCTTCAACGCGCTTGGGGCCTGGCCCGGCTTTGGTCATAATGGCGCCATGCCCTATGAACTGCTCACCGGCCTGGCCCTGTTTTCCTTTGTCAGCTCCATTACCCCCGGGCCCAATAACCTGATGTTGATGGCCTCCGGCGCCAATTTCGGTTTTCGGCGTACGCTGCCGCACATGCTGGGGGTGGGCATCGGCTTTACTGCCATGGTGGCGCTGGTGGGACTGGGCCTGGTGGGCCTGTTCGAGGCCTATCCCCTGAGTTATGAGGTGCTCAAGACGGTGAGTGTTGTTTACCTGGTGTTCCTGGCCTGGAAAATCGCGACCTCGGCGGCACCGGCAGGTACCGGCACCGCAGAGCAGGGTGGCGGCAAGCCGATTACTTTCATCCAGGCGGTGCTGTTCCAGTGGGTGAACCCCAAGGCCTGGACCATGGCGCTGACGGCCCTGACAATTTACGCGCCCTCCCGGAGCCTGTGGGCGGTGCTGCTGGTGGCGGTGGTGTTCGGTCTGGTCAACCTGCCCTGCGTCAGTTCCTGGACCTTGCTGGGCCAGCAACTGCAGCGCTGGCTCACCAGCCGGCGGCGCCTGGTGGCCTTTAACCTGAGCATGGCGCTGCTGCTGATTGCCTCGCTCTATCCGGTGTTGGCGCCCTGAGCTCAAGCGCGATGCGTCGCTGGAGGTGAATGGCTGGCAGCCGCTAATCGTTCAGCCTGGCGCCGCTGTCATCCATTTTTTCCGGGCGCTTCCAGTAACTGAACTGGGGTGTCCAGTCCGCGGTGCCCAGGCCCGCCAGGCTGAGCAGCGGCCACAGGCTGCAGTACTGGTCGCCGGGGCCGAAACTGCTGCCCCCGAGGCGGTAAATCCTGTCGCTCCTGCGCTGGTAGCAGACCACCCCCGGGGCATTGTCCTGGTCCGGCTCGGTACTCTGTTCACGGATGTAGTCGCCGCCACCGTGGGAGGCGGTGCGAAAACGCCAGCCGCGCTCGTTGGCGAAGCGGCGCTGCAGCGCCGGTTCATCGCGGGATACCAGCACCACGCTCATGGCGGTTTCCAGGTGCGGCAGGAAGGGGTTGATGCCGTCCGCCCACACGGTGCAGTAGCGACAGCCCTGGCCCATGTTGTGGATGACCATCAACTTGTCCCGGCCGGCAAACAGCTGGCTGAGAGTGGTGCTTCCCTCCAGGGTCCGGAACGGGTAGTCCGGTACTGCCTCTGGCTCTGTTTCCTGGCGCAGCCTGTGCAACTGCTGTCCCAGCTGGTAAATCTGCATTTCCAGCTCGCGAACGCTCTCCCCACTCATATTCCCGTCTCCCTGTCGCTAAAGGCAAAGGAAATAGCAGTATAGTCCCCGTGGCGCACCGCAGTAGTAAACGCCAGCACATCGGGTAAACTCACTGGTATAAAAATACCAGTGCCGAGGCCGCAAGCATGTACGACATTGCCAGTACCGTTTCCCGGGTCGCCAACGAGACCTACAGCCATACTCGCAGGATCATGCCGCCGCAGCCCTGGTGGGATCACCTGGAGAGCAGTTTTCACAAATTTCCCGATGACTTCGAACTGGACCTGCGCACCGAGATGACGGTGGATGCCACCGCCTTCGGGGACCTGCTGTTGCGCACGACTGGCGCCAGCATGCTCAATGCGCTGGCCCTGCCGGCCAGCCTGCAGCCCCGGCAACTTAAGCGCGACGCCGGACACCGCCGCTTCTACCAGCGCAAGGCGGACAAGGCCGACCCGGAAGTTTTTTTCAAGCGGCCCAATTCCTCCCGGGTGGAAATGCGTACATCCAGCGCCGGCCTGCTGCGCTTCCGGCCCAAAGACGGCAGTTGCCGGCTGCTCAGCTTTGACAGCCCGTTCCGGACCGTAAACCCGAAGCTGCGGGAGGAGTACCCGAAGCAAAAACGCAATATGCGGGCGGTGGCCCAGTACTGGCGGCACGATGATGGGCCGCGCCCCACCATCGCCGTTATCCACGGCTTCATGGCCGACCCCTACTGGCTAAACCGGATGTTCTTCGCCCTGCCGTGGTTCTACCAGCAGGGTTACGACATCCTGCTCTATACCCTGCCCCACCACGGCAGGCGGGCGTCACGGCTGTCGCCGTTCAGCGGCCACGGCTTTTTTGCCGGCGGAACCGCCCACATCAGCGAGTCCTTCGCCCACGCGGTGCATGATTTCCGTATTTTCCTCGACTGGCTGGAATCCGAGGGGGTGAGCAAGGTGGGGGTGACGGGTATCAGCCTCGGCGGTTATACCTCGGCTCTGCTGGCCTCGGTGGAGGAAAGGCTGGAATTCGCCATACCCAATGTGCCGGTGGTCAGCCTCGCTGACCTGGTGCTGGAGTGGTTCCCGCTGAACCTTTCGATCAAGGCCATGCTCAAGGCCTCGGGGACCAGCATCCGCGAAATTCGCCACGAGATGGCGGTGCATTCGGCGCTGACCTACCAGCCGCGCCTGCCCAAGGAGCGCCTGATGGTGATCGCCGGCGCCGGTGACCGGCTGGCCCCGCCGAAGCACGCCCGCCTGCTGTGGGACCACTGGGACCGGCCCCAGATTCACTGGTTCCCCGGCAACCACCTGCTGCACCTGGACAAGGGCAAGTACCTGAAGGCAATGGCCGCCTTCATGCGCGAGATCGAATTCGACCGCATGTAGGCCGGCGTGGGGTTCAGCCCCTGGGCATCAGGGCCAGCTGGCGCGAGAGGGCGACCAGCCGGCCGCTGCTGTCCCAGATTTCCCCGTCCTCCTCCAGAACGCCGCCGGTCATGAAGCGGGTGCTGAATTTGCAGCGCAGCCAGCCGGGGGCGGGGATGCCGCGAACCTGGGTGGTCATCTCCAGGGTGGGTACCCAGTTGACCGGCAGGTCGGCATTGAACACGGTAGGGGGAAACGCGTCCGCGACCAGCATCAGACCGAAGGCGTCTATAGGCTCCCCGTCAGTCAATCGGATCCAGCCGCGCACCAGGGGCTGGCCACTGGGTTGGCCGCTGAAGACTCGCGCATCTTCCGGGTGCAGCCGCATATCCACCCGGCCCATCATCGGCGGCGGGAAGCCCGCCGGATCGGGCCTTACCCGCACACAGTCATCCGGATCCGGCAGGGCCGGGGGTTCGGCGTCCACCCGCACCACCCCGTCGACCGTAGCGACCTCGGTAAACGCGCCGAGGAATTCCAGCAGGGTCTTGTCCCCGGACTTCATGGTCGCCCGCAGGGTATTGAAGTTGCGCCCGGCCTTGAGGACGTGGGGGTGAATGGTGACCGGCCCCACCTTGCCCGGCGACAGGAAGTGGGCGGTCAGGCTCACCGGGTGGGGCCGGCTGGCCGCTGCCATGGCCCGGGCCCCGAGCGCCATCAGGTAGCCGCCATTGGCGTTGCCCAGGATGTCCCAGCCGGGGGCAATCCCGGCCTGGTAGTGGTCACCGCTCGCGGTGACGGCGGTATCACGACTGAAGCTCATCACTTTTCCTTGCTAAAACCGGGTTCTATATTGAAACCAATACTCGCGGGAGTCAATCGCGAGCGCTGCCGCGACGGTAGCGGTACAGCGACAGTGCCGCACTGGAACCGAGCACCAGGGCGCAGCCAGCGACCTTGACCGGGGTCATGGGTTCACCGAGGAAGATGGCGCTGCCGATCAGCGCCCCGGGCAGGTAGAGATAGTAAATCATACTGGCGTAAATGGCCGGTAGTTCGGTACTCGCTTTTACCCACAGGCCGTGGGAGACCACCGTGCAGAGCAGGCCGAGCACCAGTAACTGGTAGACATCGGTCATCTGCAGGTCCCAGTTGGCCCGGCCCCACAGCGGCAGGAACAGCAGCAGGGCGAAGAAAAACTGGCCCCAGGTGCGCTCCAGGGTGCCGATATCGCTGGCGCGCTGGTGCAGCAGCGGCATGGCGGCATACAGCAGGGCGCTGAGCAGGCCCACCGCAATACCCAGGGAAACGTCGTTCTCCAGGCTGAATTCCGGCGACACGATCACACAGCCGGCGAAGCAGACGCCAATGGCCAGCCACTCCGCGGGGGCCACTTTTTCGCCGTTGAACAGGTAGGCCAGCACCAGGTACTGCACGCTGTAGGTGAGAATCGTCAATGCGGCGATGGCGGCCGTGGCCAGCTTGATACTGAAAAAGTAGCTTAGCCAGTGCAGGCCGAATACCACACCGATCACCATCAGCTGCAGCCACTGCCGCCCGCTGAGGCGCAGCAGGTGGCCGCGAAACACGACCAGCGGCATGAACGCGAGTACCGCGATGCCCAGGCGGGCAATGCCGATAGTATAGGCGTTGGCCTCGGTGGCCTTGATCAGCACCGGTACGGCGGACATCACCAGCACTGCCACCACGCCGATAAGAATGAGACGGGGGTGGGCCATGGCGTTAAGGGGTGTAGGCCGTGATCAGCTTGCGGCGCTGGCCCGCGGCGAGGTCGGGGCCCAGTACCGCGCTCTCCAGCGTGCCGTCCGGGTGAAGCAGGTAATAGTGTAGCGCTGCAGCCTGGCTCCTCATGAGCGGGCATCCCTGGCCGCCAGGGCCGCGCGGATTTTACCGGACGCCTTGTCCACGGCACTGCGCAGGACTGCCTCGTCAATGGTGTTGACCTGGCGGTCCTCCATCAGCACCTGTCCCGCTACCACGGTGGTGACCACGTCGCTGGCGTCGAGCACGTACACCAGGTGGGAGACGACATCGTACAGCGGCTGGTGCTGCGTCTTGCTCAGGTCGAGCTGAATCAGGTCGGCCTGCATGCCAGGCTTCAGCTGGCCGATACGGTCGCCCAGGCGAATGGCGGCGGCCCCGGTCCGGGTCGCCATGGCCAGCGCCTGTTGCGCGGGCAGGGTGGTCGGTTCGCCGCTGGCGACCTTGTGCAGTAGCGCGGCCAGGCGCAGCTCTTCCCACATGTCCAGGTCGTTGTTGGAGGCGGCCCCGTCGGTACCCAGGCCCACGTTGACGCCGGCTGCCAGCATCGCCGGCACGGGGGAAATGCCGGCCCCCAGTTTCATGTTGGAGGTCGGGTTGTGGATGGCGCCGACGCCGGCCTCCGCGGTCAGGGCGATGTCGGCGCTATCCAGTTGCACCATGTGGGCGGCGATCAGCTTCCGGTCGTACATGCCCAGGCCCGCCACATGCTGCACCGGGCTGGTCTGGTAGTTTGTGTTGATGAACGCGGTTTCCGCCGGGGCCTCGGCCAGGTGCATGGAAATCGGCGCCCCCGCCTGGCCGGCGGCCTCCACCGTGGCCTGCAGGTGCTCGGGAGCAACCGTGTAGGGGGCGTGGGGCGCAAACGCCGATGTCACCCGTGGGTGCCTGCCCTGCCAGCGCTGTACAAATTCGCGGGCGGCGGCGAAGGAGTCGTCCCAGCCCTCGAAACCCGGGCTGGGATAGTCGATATGCGGGGCGGCGACCACTGCCCGCAGCCCGCAGCTGGCCACCACCGCGGCAATCTGGTCCGGGTAAAAGTACATATCCACAAAGGTGGTGGTGCCGCCGCGTATCATTTCCCAGCAGGCCAGGGTGGTGCCGGTGGTGACGAACTCCGGGGTGACAAACCGAGCCTCCATCGGAAATATGTATTCATTCAGCCAGGTCATCAACTCGAGGTCATCCACCATGCCCCGGAACAGGGTCATACTGCTGTGGGTGTGACCGTTGACCAGGCCCGGCATTACCACCCGGCCGCGGCCGCTGATCGATTTTGGGGCGATATATTTGCCGTCGATCACCGCGCGGCTGCCCACGGCGAGGATTTTGTCGCCGCTGATGGCAACCGCCGCATCCTCGATCACCGGGGCGCCCGCTTCCATGGTCAGCAGGTAATCGGCGTAGACGATCAGGTCGGGCTGCGCAGCCCTGAGCGGCAGTGCCGGCACTAACAGCGCGAGCAGGATGATCAGCGGCTTGTACACGTTCTGGCTCCGGTGGATAGGCGCCGTCCAGCATAGCACCGGGGACGGACAGGGCGGTAATTCTGGTACTTTTGCAGAACCGGGGCGGGCTTGCCTACTCGCCACCCGGCCCAGCGTGTAATTTTACCGGTTTCACCTGTCGCAAGTGCTATCCAGCGCCCTGGGTTCGGGCACTTGAGTGCACCAACAGGCAGTTGCTACTGCCGTCCAAGGGAGAAAACCATGAAGCTCAGCGCACCCCGCCTCGCCATCGCCGCCGCACTTGGCTCCATTCTCGGTACCAGCGTACCCGCCGTGGCGCAGCTGGAAGAAATCATTGTCACCGCGCAGAAGCGTGAACAGGGACTGCTGGATGTTCCCATCTCCGTGGCCACCCTGTCGGGCGAGCGATTTACCTCCATGTTCGAGGGCGGCGCCGACATCCGCGCGCTTTCGGCCCGTGTTCCCGGCGTCTACGCCGAGTCTTCCAACGGTCGCGCGGCGCCGCGGTTCTATATCCGTGGCCTTGGCAATATCGACTTCGACCTGGCGGCCTCCCAGCCTGTGTCCATCATCATGGACGAGGTGGTGAAGGAAAACGTGGTGCTCAAGAGCTTTCCGCTGTTCGACATAGACCGGGTGGAGGTGCTGCGCGGGCCGCAGGGTTCGCTGTTCGGCCGCAACACCACCGCCGGCATCATCAAGTTTGATTCCAACAAGCCCACCCAGGATTTCGAGGGCCGGGCCAAACTCGACGTGGGTGAGCTGGGTACGGTGAATTTTGAGGGTGCGGTCGGCGGCGGACTCACGGACAACCTGGCGGGCCGGGTCGCCATCCTGGTGCAGAACCGTGATGACTATATCGACAATGCCTACACGGGCGAGGACAACGCCCTGGGCGGATTCGAGGAGAATGCGGTCAAGGGTTTCCTGCAATGGGACGCCACCGCTAGCCTGAGTTTCCTGCTGGGCGCCCACTACCGCGATCTCGACGGCACCTCGGCAACGTTCCGCGCCAACATTTTCGATCCTGGCAGCAACAGCCTGAACCAGAACTACGATCGCGAAACCGTGTACTTCGACGGCGGCGACAACAACCCCCAGCAATATGAGTCCAATGGCCTCAACCTGAAGATCGACTGGAGTTTCGCTGGCCTGACCCTGACCTCGATCACCGCCTGGGACGAGGCCGACGGCTTCAGCCGCGGTGATATCGACGGCGGCTTCGGTGCGGTCTTCCTGCCGGAAATGGGCCCCGGCTTTATTCCCTTCCCCGCCGACACCCAGGACGATGCCGATGTCGAGCAGTTCACCCAGGAATTCCGCCTGGCCAGCGACTACGGCGACCGCTTCAACTGGCAGGTGGGGCTGTTCTACTTTGACAGCGAGCTGGATGTGACCACCGACCCGGGCTTCACCCGCTTGACCGTCAATCATGAAAACTCCACCTGGGCGGTATTCGGCCAGGGGGATTACGCGCTCACCGATGCCCTGACCCTCACCGCCGGCCTGCGCTGGACGGACGACGAAAAAGACTTTACTGCCCCGGGCCATGATGTCGATGTCGCGGATGACCAGGTCAGCGGCGACATCGCGCTGTCCTACGCGGTTGATGATCGATCTCTGCTGTGGGGCAAAATCGGCACCGGCTTCCGGGCGCCGACGATCCAGGGCCGCGACGTGGTTTTCGGTGCTCCCCCCTCGGTTGCCGACTCGGAAACCATCACCTCCGTCGAACTGGGCTACAAGTCGCAGTTCATGGGTGACACCATGCGCCTGAACGCCGCGGTTTTCTACTACGAGGTGGATGACATCCAGTTCACCGCGGTCGGTGGAACCGGCAACCTGATCCAGCTGGTTAACGCCGACACCGGCACCGGCATGGGGTTTGAACTGGACCTGGAGTGGCTGCTCAGCGATAACTTCGTCCTCACCTTCGGTGCCGCCTATGCCGACACCGAGATTGAGGACCGCGACCTGGCGGTGGGCCCCTGTGGCAGCGGCCTGTGCACGATCACCAATCCGCTCGACGCCAATGGCAACGTGCTGGTGGATGGCAATCCCTTCCCCAACGCCCCCGAGACCACCTTCAACGTGACCGCCAACTACAGCTATCCCCTGGGCGGTGGTAACTCCGAACTGTTCTTCTTTACCGACTGGTCCTACCAGGGCGATACCAACATCTTCCTCTACGAGGCCAAAGAATTCGAAACCGATGGCCAGTACGAGGGAGGCTTCCGCACCGGCTGGCGGCGCAGCGATTACGGCCTGGAAATCGCCCTGTTCGGTCGCAACATCACCGATGAGGAAAACGTCCAGGGCGCCATCGATTTCAACAACCTGACGGGCTTTACCAACGAGCCGCGGGTGTTCGGGGTCTCGGTTTCCTCGGAGTTCTGATGCCGCTGATCCGGCGTGCAAAGTGACTGCCGTCTTCTACTAATAAACCCAAGAGGGCCAGTTCATGTTCATTGTTGAATCCTACGGGGTAGCGGTCGCCCTGTGCTTCGTCACCATGCTGTGCTGGGGTTCCTGGGCCAACACCCAGAAACTTGCCACCCAGGAGTGGCGCTTCCAGCTGTTCTACTGGGATTACTCCATCGGCGTGCTGCTGCTGGCCTTGTTGCTGGCGTTCACCCTCGGCAGCAGTGGCGAGCAGGGCCGCAGTTTCGTCGAGGACATTTCCCAGGCCAGTCCCGAGGCCATAAAAATGGCCCTGCTGGGCGGCGCGGTCTTCAATCTGGCCAATATCCTGCTCGTGGTCGCCATCGACATCGCCGGCATGGCGGTGGCGTTTCCGGTGGGCATAGGTCTGGCCCTGGTAATCGGGGTACTGGCCAATTACGATCCGGCGCAGGTGAGTAATTCCCTGCTGCTGTTCCTCGGCGTGGGCCTGGTGGTGGTCGCCATTGTTCTCGATGCGCTCATTTACCGTCGCCTGCCCGCCGATGGCCAGTCAGGGGTGGGCAAGGGGCTGGTGATTTCCGTCATCGCGGGTATTGCCATGGGCTTCTTCTACCGCTTTGTCGCCCAGTCCATGTCCTTCGATTTTGCCAGCCCCGAGCCCGGGCTGATGACGCCCTACTCCGCCGGGGTCTGGTTTGGCATCGGCCTGCTGGTGTCCAACCTGCTGTTTCTCATTCCCCTCAACTACAAGCCGGTTACCGGCGAGCCGGTGCCGGTAGGTGATTACTTCCGTCGCGGCACGCCGCGGCTGCACCTGGTGGGTATTCTGGGCGGCGCCATCTGGGCCACCGGCTTCTGTTTTAATATCATTGCCGCGGGCAAGGCCGGCTATGCCGTGTCCTATGGCCTGGGCCAGGGTGCCACCATGGTGGCCGCCTTCTGGGGGGTATTTATCTGGAAGGAGTTCAGGCAGGCTCCCGCCGGGACCAACAGCCTGATCGCCGCCATGTTCGCCGCCTTCCTGGTGGGCCTGGGCATGATCATCTATTCCAATCTGTAGGGCCTGCCGCCCTTGGTGTGAGGTACTGTGGTAATGAAACTGATACAGCAATCGCTGCTCGCCCTGGCCGCCCTGGCGCTGGCAGCCGGCGCCCAGGCGGCGCCTGTCCCGGTGAAAGTAGTGGTGGTGACCATGTTTGAAACCGGCGATGACAGCGGCGATGACGCCGGCGAGTTCCAGCGCTGGTACGAGCGCCAGCAACTGGACAGGGTGTTCCCGGCGCCGCACATGCACCACGACATCCACATGAATGAAAAAACCGGTGTCATGGGCATTGTCACCGGCATCGGAACAGCCAATGCCGCCGCCAGCGTCATGGCCCTGGGGCTGGACCCCCGCTTTGATCTCAGCAAGGCCTACTGGCTGGTGGCCGGCATCTCCGGTTTCGACCCGGCGGACGCCTCCCTGGGTTCGGTGGCCTGGGCCCGCTTCCTGGTGGACGGTGACCTGGCCCACGAAATCGACGCCCGGGAAATTCCCGAGGACTGGGACCACGGCTATTTCCCCCTGTTCAGCCAGGGTCCGGGCGACCAGCAGCGCCTGTCCTACAGCCTGGGAGAGGTGTTCGAGCTCAACGCTGACCTGTTCGAGTGGGCCTACCAGTTCACCAAAGACATGCAGCTGCCGGATCACGAGACCCTGGAGGCCACCCGCAAACTCTATGTGGACTACCCGGTAGGCCAGCGCAAACCCTTCGTGCTCAAGGGCGACCAGCTGGCGGCAATGACCTTCTGGCACGGTGAAGTGATGAACGACTGGGCCAACCAGTGGGTCGATTACTGGACCGGCGGCGAGGGCAGCTTTGTCAGCTCGGCCATGGAAGACACCGGCACCTTCCAGTCCCTGACCTACCTGCACAACGCCGGCAAGGTCGACAAGAACCGGGTAATGGTGCTGCGGACGGCGTCCAACTACACCCTGCCGCCGCCCGGCAAGTCCGCGGCGCAATACCTGCTGGAAGAACAGCACGACAGTTACGCCGGGCTCGATGCGGCGCTGGAAAACGCCTACCTGGTGGGCAGTGCGGTGGTCAACGAGCTGGTCGGCAACTGGGAAGAGTACCGGGACAGGATCCCCGCGCCCTGATCAGTGGCCAAAGGCCTCGGCATCCGGGTAGGAGGTCTGGGTGCCCCGGGCGGTGACGCTTTGCGAGGCATAGCGGATCGCCCGTTCTAGCGCCTGGCTGATATCGCCCGAAGCCACCAGGGTCTGGGCAAAGCAGCCGACAAAGGCATCGCCGGCGCCGGTGGTATCCACCGCATCGACGGTGGGCGCCGGGAAGTGGCGTTTGTCCTCGCCGTGCAGGTGCAGCGCGCCCTTTTCGCCGAGGGTGACAATGAGGTGTTTCAGGCCGCGCTCAAACAGCGATTGCGCCGCCGCCTCGATTTGCGGCAGGTCTGCAACCAGCATGCCGGTGAGTATTTCCAGTTCGGTTTCATTGGGCACCAGGTAGTCGCAGCGGCAGGCCCAGGCCAGGTCGAGGGCGGGATTCGCCGGCGCCGTGTTGAGGATGACCGGCACCCCGGCATCGTTGGCCAGGGCGATGGTGTGGTAAATGGTTTCCAGCGGGATTTCCAGCTGCATCACAATCAGCTTGCACTGGCGCAGGGTGGCGGCGGCGGCGTCGATGGCCGGGGGCAACAGGTGCTTGTTGGCGCCGGGAATAATCAGGATGCGGTTGTGGGAATCCCGGTCTACCATGATGGGCGCAACGCCGCTGGACACGCCGGGCACACGCTCCACGAAGCGGGTATCAACCCCACTCTCCGCCAGGTTGCGAATGGTGTTGTCGGCAAAGGCGTCATCGCCAACCCGGGTCATCATCAGCACCCGGCCTCCCAGCCGGGCCGCGGCTACCGCCTGGTTGGCGCCCTTGCCACCGCAGCCCATGGCGAAGTCGTCGGCTTCCAGGGTCTCACCCAGCTTCGGCATTTTGTCGATATAGGCAACCAGGTCGACCATGTTGGAACCAATCACCGCGATATCCATAGCACCCCCGGGACGTGTTTATTATCGCTGCAGTATAGACCAGAATAGCCCCTCGCCCGCCGGAGGTAGCCGCCATGACCGAACTCGCCCGCTACATCGACCACACCCTGCTCAAGCCTGAAGCGACGCCGGCGCAGATTGAACAGCTTTGCGCCGAGGCGGCGGAATACGGCTTCCGCACGGTGTGCGTCAACTCCGGCTATGTGTCGCTGGCGGCCCGCTGCCTCGCCGGGACGGAGGTGGGGGTGTGCTCGGTGGTTGGTTTTCCCCTCGGCGCCATGGCGACCGCCGCCAAGGCCTTCGAAGCGCAAACCGCGATTGCCGACGGGGCCGCGGAAATAGACATGGTAATCCCCATTGGCCAGGCCAGGGCCGGCCACTGGGAACAGGTGCGCAGCGATGTGGCCGCGGTGCTCCAGGCCTGCGGCCAGGTGCCGCTGAAGGTCATTTTCGAGGCCTGCCTGCTGGGCAGGGAAGAGATTGTCACCCTGTGC
The DNA here is from genome assembly GCF_003457605.1 of Seongchinamella sediminis. GTDB lineage: Bacteria > Pseudomonadota > Gammaproteobacteria > Pseudomonadales > Halieaceae > Halioglobus > Halioglobus sediminis. Next base: position 120,362 of record NZ_QRAN01000010.1, on the reverse strand, counting down.
CAGCTGTGCACGGAGCTCGGGGTCGCCTTCGTCAAGACCTCCACCGGCTTTGCCGCGGCGGGGGCCAGTGTCGACCTGGTCAGGCTGATGGCGACATCGGTAGGCGCGGACGTGGCAGTCAAGGCATCGGGGGGCGTGCGGGATATCGACACTGCCCGGGCCATGATCGCCGCCGGGGCAAGCCGGCTGGGCACCAGCTCGGGGGTGGCTATCCTGCAGGGCGAGCGCGGCGCCGGGGACTACTAGAGACTGCAATGACCTGAGTCATGGCGATTGATTTCCCGGGCTGGCAAACTGGAGCGATGAGGAAGACCAGTGAGCTGATCTGGCAGGATGCACAGCATCAGGTGTTATTTGAGATTCTCGACGAGATCGCCGAGCCGGGTTGTTCCGTCGATGTGCTGTCCAAGCTGCTCCTGTACACGGAAACCCACTTCGCCCTGGAAGAGCGGTACATGGAGCTGTTGGACTATCCGGACAGGGACGATCACCGCGAGGCGCATGACCGCTTTCGCGAGGAAATAAACCAGCTGCTACAGCCCGGGCAGGACCTCGATGCGGCTTTCCGGGAGCTCATCTCCACCTACCTGACCGAATGGCTGACCCGCCATGTGTTTGGCGTCGACAAGGAGCTGGAAGCGTTTATCCTGCGTTCCAGCGCCAAGTAAGACGCCGGCACTACGCCCGCGTGCAATCCCGGTTCAAATCTTGAAGTTCACCGTCAACCAGGCCTTGTCGGTATCGGCGTAGGCGTCCGAGTCACTGGAAAAGCTCGCGTACTTGAGCTGGAAACTCCAGTTCTTGCTGTAGTCCCAGGTGGCTACCAGGTCGATTTCCGAGCCCCAGTCCTCACTGGAGTCCTCGGCACTGAAGTCATGGTAGAAACCGCCCAGGGCTACCGGTCCGAGTTTGCCGGTCAGGCCCAGGTAGAGGTCCTCGATACCGTCCCCGGGAGTGACCAGGAACATGTCGGCCCAGCCCTGGAACTTGTGCAGGGTGGCGTAGGGGGTTTTGAAGCCGACGCCATCACCGGCGCCAAGCACCTCGTAACCCAGGCTGGCCTTGAGGCCGGAGAAGGCGAAGCTACCCTCGAGCAGGTAGTAGTCGGCATCGTAGGACAGCGGGCTGTCACCGGCCTCAGACTGGGTCGCATAAGCGGCTTTGGCGCCCACGGGGCCAAACTTGCCGCTGTATTCCACACCCACGGTGTCGGAGGAGTTACCCACGGTTTTGCCCGCGGCATAGGCGGGGTCATCGTCTATATCAAGTCCGTAGTAGAAACCGGTCAGCGTGTGATTTTCGGCGAAGGCCCAGTCGGCGCGCAGGAAGTGGTTCTCGCCGTGATGATTGGCGGGTTGTACCGGCCCGTCGTCCGGGCCGAAGATCCGGTTGACGTTGTACACGTAGGCATAGTCAAGCGTAAAGCCTTGATCGCCCTGGTACATCGCGCGGAAACCATCGTAGGTCTGCTCGTTCTGGCGCCAGCCAACCCCGCCGATAAAACGCTGGCTGCCGTGCAGTATGCGCTGCCGGCCATAGGTGCCCGACGCCGCGCCGGCGGCATACTTGAGCCAGGCCTGGTTGACCTCGGTGCCCTCGGGATCGGCTACCACCGGGTAGCCGGTATTGCCGTTCGCGGTGGAGTTGTAGTCGTCACTGCCAATGGCGGTGACATCGTCGAATTCAGCGAGGAAGGACAGCCCGCGGTACTCGGCCGAGTTAAAGGTCAGCCGGGAGCGCAGGGTTGAGGCCCTGGCATTGCGGCTGAAGCTGTCCTGGTCCACGTGCTCGTAGCGATAGCGGAAGTTGAATGAGGCCTTGCCGTCGGTGAACAGGCTGGTGAAGTCGTTGCCGCTGCTCGTGTCGGCGAAGGCGGGGGTGATCGAGATACCGAGCGCGGTGGCGGCAAAAATGCCCAGGCTGAGGTTGCGTGCTGTCATATTACTCTCCTTGGAATGCCCAGTGACTGCGCCGCATCCGCGGTAATGGATGTAGTCGCAGACCTGGTTGCTGAAATGTGAATGGTGGTGACGCCGGCTACCGGCATGCTGCGAATGGCCCCGAATCCCGGGTACCCACCGGTCAGCCATCGCAGTCATCCCTGGCGATGCGCTTGAGGGCGGGGTTGCGAACCCGCATGCTGCCGTCTGCCTGGTGGATAAAGCCCAGGCGCACTGACTGCACCTGCTTCGGTAACTCCAGTACCACCTGCACGGGCTGCCAGTCTGTCGTGCCCATGTGGGGCTCGTGTTCCATCAGCGAGCGCAGGACCGGTTTGCCGTTCGCCATGGCAGTGACGGTGAGGCCGCCGCCCTGTTTGAAGGCATGTGGAATCGCCGGGGGATGAAGGTCCAGCTTGATCTCGGCGCTGAATACAACCCGCCGGCCGGGAATGTCGGCGCGCTGGATGATCTGGGTCAGGATGAACCAGGGTTCACTGCCGGTCTTTTCGATTAACAGTTCGCCGTTGCTGGCGCTGTGCTCGAAGGACGGTTCACCGCCGTGTTGGGAATGGAACCACTGGCGCTCCCGCCGGGAGCCGCCGATGGTGGCGAAGTCCGGGTCCTGCAGCAGGTTCTGGCCGCGGCCCTGGCACTGCTCGCTGCCGCTCGCCGGTGCGTCCGCGCTGTGGTCGGTGCATGCTACCAGCGCTGCCACCAGTGTGCCCGCGGTAATGAGCCTGGAAACGCCCATAGCGTGTCAATGCCTGTGGTTGGGTGAGCGAAAATTTTACCACAGCGCGGACCCAGCGGGGGCATCCCGCATCGCCATTGGCGCAAAACCGGTGCCGCTGGTCTGCATAGGCGGTATATGTTGCGCTACCTGCGTCCCGGCCTGCTGCGGCGCTGGCGCGCTGGCATGGCGCTAGCCGGGGCCGCGCTGCTGCCCGTAGTCACCGAACGCGCTTACTACCTCGTCCATCTGCCCGCGATCGAGTACCACGGGGCCGCCAATGGCCAGGGTGCCCCAGTAGCAATGCGCCTGTTCCTCGACCACCTCCGCCAGTTTCAGTGCGCCTTCCAGGTCCTTGCCCACCGCGAGCTGCCCGTGATTGGCCAGCAGGCAGGCCAGGGAACCCTCCAGCGCCCTGAGGTTGGCCAGCGACAGCTCCCGACTGCCGAAGGTCGCGTAGTCCGCCAGCGGTATGCCGTGACCGCCGGCCGCGGCCACCATGTAGTGCATGGCGGGTATCGCCCTGCGGGCGCAGGCCAGGATCGTCGCGTAAGGGGAATGGCAGTGAACCACGGCGCCAATCCCTGCTTTGCTCCGGTAGACGTCTGCGTGCATGCGCCATTCACTGGAGGGGATCAGCTGGTCTGCGTCCGGCTCACCGTCCAGGTTCATGTGGACGATCTGCCGGGCTTCGAGGCTGGCGGCGGGAATGCCGGTGGGGGTGATCAGCATGCCGGCGCCGGTGCGCGCAGAGACATTGCCCGAGCTGCCCTTGTTGAGCCCTTTGTGGCCCAGGGCGACCATGGCGTCTACCAGCGCCTGCCGGCTGCTGTCGTCGTTCTGATATGGGTTCATGCCTGATCCTTTGTCCACTGGTCCGGGGCGGTACCGCGTAGCCTAACATTGGTCCGCCGTGGCGCTGTCACCGGGGCAATTGTAACGCGGCCCGGCTGGTCTACAATTTGACCAGAGCACCGCGCAGGAAAACGATGCCCAGACTACTGCTGTTATCACTGCTGTTACTGCCAGCGCACCTTGGCGGCGCGCCGGATCCTCCGCTTTTTGCCGTCAGTGAACCGCTGCGCGCCGTGCTCAATGCGCCCATTCTCGAAGCCTACAGGGACAAGGACAAACAGGAGCGCCTGTACCTGCAGGGCAGCTGGAGCCAGAAGCGGGGAGAGCAAACGGAGCGGCTCAGCGTAAAAATCCGGACCCGCGGCAATTACCGGCGCGAGATGTGTGACCGGCCGCCGCTGCAGTTGAATTTCCGCAAGAAGGAAGTGGTGGGAACCCTGATGGCCGGACAGGACAAGCTGAAAATGGTGAGTCCCTGTGAGCGCGGGGACAAGTACCAGCAGCTGGTGTACCTGGAATACCTGGTGTACCAGCTGTTCGCGCTGTACAGCGACTATCACTTTCGCACCCGACTGGTGGACGTGGCATACGTGGACAGTGGCAGCGGGGACAGGCGCTGGAGCAGCCACAATTTCCTCATCGAGGATGTGGACCACATGGCCGCGCGCTACGGCCTGCAGGAGCTTGCGGTTCCCCATACCATGCGGGTGCAAATGGACCTGGCCCAGACTGCCCTGGTAGAGATATTCCAGTTCATGATTGGCAATGTGGATTACTCCACCCTGAAGTCGCGTCCCGGCGAGGATTGTTGCCACAATACCAAGCTGCTGGTCGCCGGTGATGCGGACCAGGGTTTTATCCCGGTTGCCTATGATTTTGACTCGGCGGGTATTATCAATGCGCCCTACGCCACCGTGCCCGCCAGTGTGCCGATACGCCGGATCACCACCCGCTACTTCCTCGGCTGGTGCAAGGAGGAGGCCCGCTACCGGGATGCGGTGGCCAGGATTAATGCCCGCAGGGAGGAGGCGCTTGCGCTGTTTGCCGAGTCACCCTTGCTGAGTGACACCTACCGCAAGCGGGCATTGAAGTACCTCGGTGACTCCTACGATTACCTCAATGACGAGAAGTCTTTTGCCCGTAACATCCTGGGCAAGTGCCGTGGCGAGGTTATTGCGGGTTAGGGTCGTCCGGGTTTTGGTCTAACAGGCGCTCGGCCTCCTTGCGCGCGCGCTTTTCCCGCCGGCGCTGGGCCTCGTGATGCGACTCCAGTCCATCGCCGTAGATGCAGACCAGCAGGGTGGCGAAGTTGAAAAACACGGTCAGCACCACGGCGATGTCCAGGGCCTTGATGCCGGCGGCAATACCCACCGCGATGGCGACAAAGATAAACAGGGTATCGAAGGTATCGCTCAGGGCCCGGCGGAACTGGACACCGGCGACGATCCCGGCGAGGCTGAACGCCAGGGCGAGGCTGTGCTGGACGACCATGACGATGCCGGCCACCACCGCCGGCAGTATGAGAGTGGTTTCGTCCAGGGACTCGTCGTGGGCTCCGTCGCGATGAATGCCCTTGTAGACCCAGGAAACCGGCAGCATCAGCAGGGTTGCGCCCAGCATGGAGAAAAGCAGGTTGCGGGCATCCCGGAAGCGCAACACGCTGGTGAGGTTTTGCTCCCGCGCCGGCGGCTCCACCACGTCCTCGATATCGTCATTGAGGAAGGCGTCCTCGAACTCCTGCAGGCCCGGGTCCCGGGCGCCGGACAACTCGCTCACCCCGCCCACGGGCGCCAGTTCCAGCACGGCGGGAAATACCCAGGCCAGCACCGCCAGAATCCCCGCCAGGGCCAGGTAGTACAGCAGCACCCGCAACAGCAGCCTGAACAGCAGGGGCTTGCTGGGAATGGGAGCGGGTGAGCCGTCGTTCACGGCACTGTCGGCAACCGTCCGGCCGCCCCGCTGGTCGCAGGATTTCTCAGGTAATTCAAGGCCTTAGTTTCCATGGGGCATTGCCAACAGTGTAGTCCCGTTTCATCTGCTGGCAAGTGATGGGCCCGGGCATCTATGCGCGACACCTGCCGGCGCCTTGGCTTATCCGGTGCAGGGTGTACAATCGTCGACTGCGCATTTCCCACTCGAGGCCCTACCCTCTTTCATGACCCTGCTGGTCTTTTACCTGCTGCTCGCAATCGGTGTGTCGTTCCTCTGTTCCGTGCTGGAGGCGGTGCTGCTGTCAGTGACCTCCGGTTATGTGGTCACCCAGGTTGAGAAACACCCGCGACGGGGCAAGGTCCTCGAGGGTGTCAAGAATGACCTGGACCATTCCCTGTCCAGCATCCTGATTCTCAATACCTTCGCCCACACCATGGGCGCCGCGGGGGTGGGCGCCCAGGCGGTGAGGGTCTTCGGTGAGCGCTGGGAGGGTTTGATCGCCTTCCTGCTGACCCTGGCCATCCTCTACCTGTCAGAAATCATTCCCAAGACCCTGGGGGCGACTTTCTGGAAACAGCTGGCGCTGCCCGCTGCGTTTGTGATCGCCCTGCTGGTGAAGCTGCTCTATCCCTTTGTCTGGCTTTCGGCGCTGATAACGCGCCTGTTCTCCAGCGGCGACAGCAGCACTATCAGCCGTGAGGAACTCACCGCCATGGCCCAGCTCGGGGCGCGGCACGGCGCCCTGCGCAACCAGGAGAGTGAACTGCTACAGAACATCCTCAATCTGCGCGGGGTCCGCACCGAGGATATATTGACACCGCGCACCGTGGTGGCCGCCCTGCCGGAAGTCATGACGGTACAGCAGGGCCTGGAGGAACTGGGCAAGCGCCCGTTCAATCGCATTCCGGTCTACCGCAGCAACCTCGATTCCATTAGTGGCGTGGTCTACCGCCCCACGATGCTTGAGGCTGTGCGCGCCGGGCAGGGCGAGCAGAAACTGGCGGAGCTCGCCAACCCGGTGTTCCGGGTGTCGGAGGAATTGCCGGTGCTGGCCCTGCTGGACCTGTTCATCAAGCGCAAGGAGCACCTGTTCCTGGTGGAGGACGAGTACGGCCAGACCGCCGGTATTGTCACCCTGGAGGACGCCATAGAAACCATGCTGGGCCGGGAAATCATGGATGAGAGCGACAAGGTCGAGGACATGCAGCAGCTGGCCCGCAGCGCCTACCGGCAGCGGCTGAGGGGCCAGGGCGACGCCTGAGCGCGCGCCGCTGGCGCCCGATGGTGGTGAAAAATACTCACCTGCTGCCGGTTGCGGGTAGGGCTGGCCCGGCAGAATTGGCGCGAAAACACGATTTTGGCTTTACTCAGTCCCGGGGTATGCCGTAGTTTCGCCTTAAAAAGACCCACAGACGAGGGAACTATGCTGGAAGAAGCAGGCGCGAACGAGCAACAGGCCAGGGCGGAAAGCCCGCGAAACTCGCGGGTTGGTTTACTGATCGACGTCAACGGCGACCACTTCACCGCCAGGCTGGAACCGGTCAGGGACGGCGATGCGCCTGCCAGCGGCCAGCACACCATCGGTCAGGTGGGGTCCTATTTCCTGGTCAGGGAGGGCGAGTCAAACATCCTGGTAATGGTCGAGCGCAGCTATCGCACCGCCGACAAACAGGGCCGCGCCGCCCATATGGTGCACCTCACTCCCCTGGGGGAAATTGGCAGCAACGGCGAATTCAGCCGCGGCGTGTCCCGCTACCCGATCAGTGGTGCCGAGCTACACCGCATGGACGAGGCGGGCCTGAGGACGATCTTCTCCGGTTACGGTGACAGGGATTTCAAGGTCGGCAATCTGACCTCCTTTGACGCAATTGGTGTGCACCTGGACGCTTCCGCCTTTTTCGGTCGCCATGCCGCCATTCTCGGCCAGTCCGGCGCCGGTAAATCCTGGACCGTGACCAGCCTGGTCCAGGCGGCGGTCAGGGCCATGCCCAATGCCCATATCATCCTGCTCGACATGCACGGTGAATACGGCGACAAGGAGGTGGACGGGGTGGTTGCCCATTCGCCATTTCCCGCCGACAGGGTGCGCTGCTTCCGCGCCGACCAGCTGGAGTTTCCCTACTGGTTGCTGGCCTTCTCCGAGCTGTGCGAACTGGTAATCAACGCCAGCGATGAGAACGCCTCGATCCAGATTTCCTATCTCCGCTCGACCATGATACGCCTCCGGGAGGAAGCCAACAAGCACCTCGACCTGGGCCATATCACCGTGGACTCGCCGCTGTACTATTCCATGGAAGACCTGATCAAGGCGGTGAAAGAGGCCAACCGGGAAACCAGTGACTTCGGCAAGAAGAAGTCGCCCCTGTACGGCAAGTTCGATCAGGTGCTGGTGCGCCTCAACAGCCTGCTCAACGACAACCGCTACGATTTCCTCATGCGGCCCAGGACCCGCACGTCGACCGAGTCACTGCCGGGCCTGATGGAGGACCTGGTGGGCCTGGGCAATCCCCGTGCCAGTGTCACCGTGCTCGACCTGAGCTCGGTGCCCTTCGATGTGGTGCCCCTGGTGGCGGCGCAAATCGGACGCCTGACCTACGAATTCAATTTCTGGAACCCGCACTGTCGCGAATTTCCCCTGTTCCTGATCTGCGAAGAGGCCCACGAATACATTCCCCGGGAGGATATTCCCCGCTTCCGCGAGGCCCGGCGCTCGATGGAGCGTATATCCAAGAATGGCCGTAAGTATGGCGTGGGTTTGTGCGTGGTCAGCCAGCGGCCACACGATGTCTCAGAAACCGTACTGGCCCAGTGCAGCTCCTACATCTGCCTGCGCATCTCCAACCCCGATGACCAGGAGTATGTGCGGGCCATGGTGCCGGATGCGGCCCGCGGCACCTTCGCCGCCCTGACCTCACTGTCCAAGGGTGAGGCGGTAGCCCTCGGTGAGGCGGTGCCGATGCCGGTGCGCTTCCGGGTCGACCTGCCGGATCCGCCCCCCAACTCCACCGATATCGATTACTCGCAGAAATGGCGGATGGAAAACGCCTCGGTGGATGTGACCAGGCTGGTGCACAACTGGCACAAGCAGGAACGCTAGCGGCGGGTGGCTCAGCGCTCGCCGCTTTCGGCGCGCAGGCGATCCACCAGGTATTTTTCCACCCGGGGCGCGAATACCCGGCCCTGGTGCTGCTGCCACCATGACTGTACCCCCGGCGACCTGAACATCCGGTAGCTCTCATCCAGCAGGCGGTGGTAGGTTTCCGGGTTGTTCCAGACGCCCAGGTCTTCGTGCACCATCACCGTGTCCTGGATACCGTAGTACATGCCGATCAGGAAGTTGAACCGGGCCTTTTCCGGGGCCGACAGCGAATCGTAATCGCGTATGCCCTGGTAAAACACGGCCCAGGTTTCCTCGCTGGCGGCCACGGTATTGGTGAACCCCGTCCACAGGGAAGTGATGGTCGAGTAGCTGTCGACATTGGCCTGGCGAACCGATGCCCTGATCTGGATGCCGACAAACAGCAGCGAGGCGACCACGGCGACAGCCGCAATCATGCCGCCAACACCGCCGATGAGTTCACCCCAGGCGGCGAGAGTCTCAATATCCATGCAAGCCCCCTTCTCCGGCCGTGGGCATGGTCAGTGCCGCAGCATCGCGTCCAGCTGGTCCACGACTTCCGACCAGTCGGAATCCTCATCCAGGGATTCACGAATGAACTGGGCCTGCCCCGCGCTCCAGCACGCGGCATGGTCCAGGGGAATATCATCAGGCAGGTGGTTGTTGTGAACAAAGTTGGCAATCGCTGTGTCGCTGCTGGGCAGGCCGAGCTGCTTGAACAGGCAGGCCAGGGTGTGACTGGATGTGTCCATGGTTCGGTTTCCTCGCTGTCGAACTTCCAGTATAGGCGCTGGCTGGCAGGGACGCCTGTTTTCGGCCCGTGCTATCGGGAGGTTTCTTAATAGCCATAAATTCTAACCACAGCGGGAAAGCCAGCCCCTGTTAGCTAGACTTAACGCGACCACCTTGCGGTCTGCAAGGTCTTTAAACCGCGGTATCTGTTAACAGAGAGCGTAATCATGAAACGTACAGCAACAGCAGCGCTGCTAGCCGGCGCCAGTACCCTATTTTTCTACACCAGTGTCAACGCGCAACAGGAGCAGGAGCCGCCCAGCTTTGCCGCCATCGACGCCTATTTGTGCAACTACCGTGATGGCAAGGACGCGGAGGATCTGATGCAGGTCACCCAGAAATGGAACAAGTGGATGGACCGGCATGGCGCCGCGCCTTACAGCGCCTGGATACTGCACCCGGTACTGTCCTCGACCAACATGCCAATCGACGTGGTCTGGCTCGGTGCCTGGCAGAACGGCAACGATATGGGCAAGGGCATGCAGGCCTGGAGCGAAAAAGGTGGTGAGCTTGGCGAGGAGTTTGAGGAAGTCATCGACTGTGCCGAGCACTCGTTGGCGGCATCGGTCAATATTCGCCCGCCCAGCGAAGGCTGGCCCGGGGAAACCGGTGTTGTCGCCTTTACCAACTGTGCACTTGGCGACGGCAAGAGTGTCATGGATGCGATGAAAGTGCACCGCGCCTGGGCGGAGCATCTGGCGTCCACCGGTTCCAAAGCGGGTATGTGGGCGTTCTTCCCCGCTGCTGGCCAGGCGGATATCGAGTGGAGCCACAAGATCGTGGTCGGTCATCCCGACTACCTGTCCTATGGGGCTGACTGGGAGCGCTTTGCCAATGGCCAGGGCTGGCGCAAGGCCATGGAGTTGACTGCCGGCGGGGAAGTAAGCTGCGACAGCCCGCGGGTTTATCACAGCGTGACGGTGCGCAATGACGGCATAAACCCGGCGGGCGGTTAAGCCCGGGCGAGTGACGCGCGGACATCGCTGCCGGGGGCGTCGGTTTAGCCGCTGTCGCCGCGGCCTTCGGCTGCTTCCCGCAGCAGTTGCCACAATGCCTCCACGTGGTGGCGGGTGGTGCACTCAGCGCCAATCGAGACCCGCACCATCCAGCGTCCGTCCAGCACCGACGGGGTCAGGAAAGCCCGTCCCGACTGGTTGATGGCACTGACCCAGGCCAGCGTATGCCGGTCCAGCGCCTCGTCGGCCAGGGCCTGGCCCTGTGCATCCACCGGCACATGGCGGAGGCAGACAGTCTGCAGGCTGACCGGCGCAACGACCTGCCATTGCGGCGCGGCCTCGACCTGCCGAGCCAGCCAGCGGGCGTTCTCCAGGTCCCGGCGCAGCCGTGCGCGAATGCTGTCGATGCCGTCCAGGTGCAGGTGGAACCAGAGTTTGAGCGCGCGAAAGCGCCGCCCCAGCGGAATGCCCCAGTCGCGGTACTGGGTGACCTGGCCATCGGCTGCTGACTGCAGGTACGCGGGGTTGGTCGACATCACCCGCTCCAGGTGCGCGGTGTCGCGGACGTAGAACAGGGCTGTATCCAGTATGGTTCCCATCCACTTGTGCGGGTTCCAGGCGATCGAGTCGGCGTCTTCCACCCCCTGCCACAGGTGGCGGCACTCCGGTAGCAGCATGGCGGAACCGGCCATGGCCGCATCCACGTGCAGCCAGATCCCGTGCGCCCGGGCAACGGCGGCGATCCCGGCCACCGGGTCCATGGCTGTGGTGCCGGTTGCGCCCACCGAGCAGACGATGGCCGCAGGCACGCAGCCCCTGGCGATATCGCTGGCAATTGCCGCCGCCAGTGCTTCCGGCTGCATCGCGCGGGTGTAGGGGTCCTCCGCCACATAGCGCAGGTTGTCCTGGCCAAAGCCGGCTAGCTGTACCGCCTTGGCAATCGAGGAGTGGGCCTGGCTGGTGCTGTATACCACCAGTGGGGCGGCTTGCGCCTGCAGGCCGCGGTGGTTTTTGCTGTAGTCGCTGGCCCGCTCCCGGGCCAGGATCATGGCGGTAACGCAGGCGGTGGACGCGGTGTCATGGATGGTGCCGCGCCACGCGTCGCTGAGGCCGGTCAGCTGCCGCATCCAGTCGCAGACCACTTCCTCGACTTCGGTGAGGGCCGGGCAGCTCTCCCAGGAAATGCCCAGGGTGCCCAGCCCGGAGCTGGCGATATCGCCGAGCACCGAAGCCAGGCTCGCGTTGGCGGGAAACCAGCCAAAGTGCATGGGATGCTGTACCTGGGTAATGCCGGGCACCACCCGTGCCTGCAGCTGCTGCAACAGGGCGTCGAAGTCACCGGCCTCGCCGGGTGCCTCGCGGGGAAAGGACTGCCGCACCTCACCGGGCTTTACCCGGGCGAGCACCGGTTGTTCGGGTAGCTGCTGGCGATAGTCAGCGATCCAGTCGATCAGGGCGTGGCCCGCCTGGCGAAATTCTTCCGGTGTCATGGTCAGGCCTGCTGGCGGTCGCCGTTGCGTATCATTGGTATTCTCCCTGCACTGTGATGGTTGGCCCTGCCAATATAGCGGCCACTGCCCGCTTGTCCATAACCGGTCGCCCTGCGGCCGCAGCGAGCGCACGAAACTGGCAGCGGGGTGGCCCCGATGGTCCCACAGCTTGTCTCGAATTTCTTAACTGACTGTTTTGAAAGGGAAAAACAGCCATTGATGGAAAACTATCAAGGCTATAGGGAGATACGATTGTGCAGACTGGAGATGCCGAACTAGAGTAAAGGTATTGGCTGCGCGGAGCCCAGGCCCCAGGCAGCGGTCTTACTTGTCAGTCGTTTTGACAGCACATGGTGAAAGGGAGCTACATAATATGACCAATATCCGTAACACGATTCTTGCATCTGCCGTGGCCAGTGCGCTGGCCCTGCCCTCGGCGGCTTTTGCCGCCGAAATGAGCAAGCCGGCCGGCGCCAGCGGCAGCGGTGATGCCGCTGTCGGCCAGCCGCGCAGCAACCAGTTCTGGTGGCCGGACCAGCTGGACCTGGCGCCCCTGCGTGACCACGATGCCCGCTCCAACCCGCTCGGCGAGGACTTCAGTTATGCCGAGGCGTTCGCCGAGCTGGATCTCGATGAGGTGAAAAAAGACATCGACAGGCTGCTGACCACCTCCCAGGACTGGTGGCCGGCGGATTTCGGTAACTATGGCCCGTTCTTTATCCGCATGTCCTGGCACAGTGCCGGCACCTACCGCACCCTGGATGGCCGCGGGGGCGGTGACGGCGGGCAGATGCGTTTTGATCCCCTCAACAGCTGGCCGGACAACGGCAATCTCGATAAGGCCCGGCGCCTGCTGTGGCCGGTCAAGCAGAAGTACGGCGCCAGCCTGTCCTGGGGCGACCTGATGATACTCACCGGCAACGTGGCGCTGGAAAACATGGGCTTTGAGACCTACGGCTTTGCCGGCGGTCGCACCGATGACTGGGAGCCGGACCTGGTGTACTGGGGCCCGGAAGTGGAAATGCTCGCCAGTGACCGCCACCAGAAAGACGGTCAGCTGCAGCGTCCCCTGGGTGCAACCCACATGGGCCTGATCTACGTCAACCCTGAAGGGCCCAGGGGCAAACCCGATCCCGTGGGCTCGGCGAAGAACATCCGCGTCGCCTTCGGGCGCATGGCAATGAACGATGAAGAAACCGTCGCCCTGATTGCCGGCGGCCACACCTTTGGCAAGATGCACGGGGCGCACAAGCCCGCTGACTGCATGGGCGCTGAGCCCGGCGCGGCGGGACTGGAGGAGCAGGGCCTGGGCTGGCACAACAAGTGTGGCAAGGGACACTCGGAAGACACGATTACCAGCGGCCTGGAAGGCGCCTGGACCCAGGCGCCCACCCAGTGGACCACCCTGTACCTGTCCAACCTGCTGAACAACGAGTGGGAGCAGACCCGCAGCCCGGCGGGGGCTATCCAGTGGGTGCCGAAAGACAAGTCATTGCACGATTCAGTCCCGGACGCGCACGTGGAGGGCAAGTTCAACGCGCCGGTGATGACCACGGCCGACCTGGCGGTGAAGGCGGATCCGCAGTACCGGGCCATCGCCGAGCGCTTCCTGGCCAATCCGGACGAGTACCAGCAGGCCTTCGCCCGGGCCTGGTACAAGCTGACCCACCGGGATATGGGACCGCGTTCCCGTTACCTGGGTGACGATGTGCCCGGGGAAGAGCTGCTGTGGCAGGACCCGATTCCGGAGGTCGAGCACAAGCTGGTGGACGAGGGCGACATCCGCTCCCTGAAAAAGAAAATCAGCAAATCCGACCTGAGCGTGTCCGAGCTGGTGGGCACTGCCTGGGCGGCGGCGTCCAGCTTCCGGGCCGGCGATATGCGCGGTGGCGCCAACGGCGCCCGTATCGCGCTGGAGCCGCAGAAGTCCTGGGCGGCGAACAATCCGCAGGACCTGGCGAAGGTGCTCAACACCCTCGGCGAGATCAAGACCGACTTCAATGGGTCCAAAGGATCTCGCGGCAGCAAGGTATCGCTGGCGGATCTGATCGTACTGGGTGGCGCTGTCGGTATTGAGAAGGCGGCGAAGGAAGCCGGGGTCAAGGTGGAAGTGCCCTTTGTTCCCGGTCGGGCTGACGCCAGCCAGGTGCAGACGGATGTCGAGTCCTTCGCCCTGCTGGAGCCCAAGGCCGACGCCTTCCGCAATTACTACGATGCGGGTCGTGCCTACCTGTCCCCGGCTGAAAGCCTGGTGGACAAGGCCGATCAGCTGAACCTCACGGTACCGGAGATGACCGTACTGGTGGGCGGCCTGCGGGTGCTCGGGGTCAATTCCGGCGGTTCCAGCCACGGGGTGTTTACCGATGAACCGGGAGCGCTGAGTAACGACTTCTTCGTCAACCTGCTGGATATGTCTACCCGCTGGCAGAAGGCTGATAGCGAAGGCGTGTACCAGGGCCTGGACCGCAAGACCGGCAAGCTGAAGTACACCGCGACGCCGGTGGACCTGCTGTTCGGTTCCAACTCTGAGCTGCGCGCCGTTGCCGAGGTCTATGCCTACGACGATGCCCGGCAGCGCTTTGCCGAGGACTTTGTAGCCGCCTGGACCAAGGTCATGCAGCTGGATCGCTTTGACCTGCAGCGCGACCTGTAACCGCAGCGGCGGTTGCGCGGCCCCGGCCCGCAATCGCCGGTTTCCGCCCCCGCAGTGGCGGGAATGGGGGATCGTGACTACGCTGATTCTGTCGGGGTTGTGCAATGCAGCCCCTGGTTTTGTACCTACGAACTAACGCATCAGGGGGCAGTAATGCTGGGCGAAGACCACTCACTCTTCAATGATTTTCCCGAGAAGTCCGACGTGATCAACAAGCTGATGGAGACCGATCCGGATTTTGCCGCCGAGGCCAAGCGCTACCACGCGCTGGACAAGGAGATACGGACCCTTGAACTGCGCAATTCGCCGATAGAAGACCAGGCCATGCAGCAGCTGAAGCACGACCGGGCCGACATGAAAGACGCGCTCTACCAGCGGCTGTTGGCCGGCGCCTGAAGCGGGAGCCTAGTTCCGGGGTGGTCGGTCGCCAGGCTGGCACTGCGGGCAGTAGTACAGGCGCCTGCTGCCGACCTCTGTCCTGAGAATGTGGTGACCACAGTGGTAGCAGGGAAAGTCCTCCCTGCCAAACACATAGAACCGGCGCCAGTTCCTGGCCAGCCCCTGGCGCTCCAGGCGCCGGGAGAGTGCGGGGGCAAGGGTGATGCCGCCGGTCTCGTAACTCCGGCGGCTGATGGCCAGCGTGCTGCGGGCGAGCCGCCCGGTTTCTGCGCGCGTCAGCTCCCCGGGACGACAGCCGTGGTGCAGCCTGGCATCGTGCAGGATTTCCGAGCGCAGGTAGTTGCCGTTGCCGGCGAGAAAGGCCTGGTCCAGGTAGAGCGCTGCCAGCGGCTTTGATGCGAATCGGGGCAGCTGCATGCGGGCCGCAATGTCGCGCCAGCCGAGAGAGTCGTCCATGATATCCGGACCCAGTTTTGCCAGAAAGGGGTGCGCTTCCAGCTCCGCCGTTGGCCACACGCTGATATCCGAAGCGCTGTACAGAATGGCGCTGTGGCTCTCGGTCTGCAGCAACAGGCGCAGCGAGCGCTTGCTGGCGGGCAGTTGCTGGCCGCTAACGACTTTCCATACCCCGTACAGCTGGTTGTGGGAATAAATGCTCAGGCCGTGCTCAAAGTGGGTAAGCAGCGCTTTGCCCCGGGTCTCTATGGCGACGATCCGGTGCCCCCGGAGGCGGCTGGCCTCCCGGCGCAGTCGCGGTTGGCCGAACCTGATCGCGACCAGGTCCCGGTTCACCAGTACCTCGGCCAGCTGATCTGCTGAGCGGCGAATTTCAGGTCCTTCGGGCATTGGGGTTCTCGCTGTTGGCGGCTCTGGGGTGCGGGTTGTTATACCACCCTCTGGATACGCAGGCGCGAGCGTGGGAAGATCAATCTGTCTTCCGCTTGCGCGCGTAGACTGTGCAAAAGCCTAACAGGAGCCTGCCATGAAATTTGCCTATCACGCCACCATGTGTGACCCCGCCATGTACCTCCCTCTCGCGATTGCTGCCGAGGAGGCGGGCTTCGATTCGTTCACCTTCCCGGACAGCATCTGCTACCCGAAGGAAGGCTCGGATGTATACCCCTACAACGATGACGGTACCCGTGACTTTCTCGACGGGGTGCCCTTTCTGGAGCCTTTTGTGGCGATTCCCTATCTGGCGGCGCGCACCGAAAAACTGCGCTTCACCACCTCGGTGGTCAAGCTGGCCGTGCGCCAGCCCGCCGTCGTCGCCAAGCAGCTGTCGACCCTGGGGGTGATGATAGGTGACCGGTTTGCCTTTGGAGTGGGCATAAGCCCGTGGCCCGAGGATTTTCTCGCCTGCCAGGTGCCCTGGGAAAAACGCGGCAAGCGCATGGACGAGATGCTGGAGATTGTCAGGGGCCTGATGACGGGCGACTATTTCAGCTATGACGGGGAGATATTCCAGCTGGACGCCATCAAGCTGTGCCCGGTGCCGGAGCACAGGATACCCCTGCTGGTCGGCGGCCACGCCAAGCCGGCCCTGCGCCGGGCGGCGCGTCTCGGTGATGGCTGGATCTCGGCGGGCTCGTCACTGGAGGAGCTGAGGAGCATGATCGGCCAGATCGAGGCATTCCGGGAAGAGTACGGGCGTACCGAGGGTGCGTTTGAGTACCATGCAATGACCGAGGCCGCCTACTCGAAGGAGGGCCTGGGCGACCTGGCCGACGCTGGCGTCACCGAGGTTATTATCGCCTTCCGCAACCCCTATGACGCCGAACCCGATAACCAGACCCTGGAAGAAAAGATCGGCATGATCAACTGGTACGCCGACAATGTGATCAAACCCTACCGCGAGGGTTGAGCTAGCCCGGGCTGCTCCCGGGTTCGGGTACGCTGTCGACCGTCACCTCGCCGGCGGCGGTGATCTCCCGCGCCTCGGCGACTTCTTCGGGGGCGGGGGGCGGCCGCTGCGGCTCTCTTTCCGGCGCCGCCAGCACCAGCCGGGTAAACAGCGGGAAATGGTCGGAGCCGATGTAGGGCAGGCGCCTTATCTCCGCCACGCGGAAGTGGCTGCTGTGGTACAGGTGGTCGAGCGGCCAGCGAAACACCGGAATGCGGGCGTGAAAGGTATTGAGCATGCACCTGCCCACCCGGGGGTCGACCAGGCCGCTGATGCGGCGGAACAGGGTGGCAGTTCGTGACCAGGGGATGTCATTGAAGTCGCCGGCCACCAGCGTCGGCCGGGAATCCCCGCGCAGCGCCCTGGCCACGACCAGCAGTTCCGCATCACGTTCCTTCGACTCGTCATTTTCCGTCGGGCTCGGCGGTGCCGGGTGCAGCAGGTGCAGCCTGACCTCGGCCCCGCTGGCGAGGACCACGGTGGCATGAATCGAGGGGACGTCGTCTTCCACCAGGAATTCAACCCGCGGATCCACCAGCGGGAGCCGGGAATACAGGTGAATGCCGTAGCGGTTGTCCAGGGGACACTTCACGCTGTGGGGCAAGTCGCCTGCCAGTGTGTCGAGCTGGTCCTGCCACCATTGATCCGATTCCAGCGCCACCAGCAGGTCCGGTGCGGTTGCGCGCACCAGCGACAACAGGGTCTCGGCCTCGCGATTTTCCATCTGTACGTTTGCCGATATGATGGCGAGCTCGCGACCGGTACCGCTGCCGCTGGCTTGCGCCACCTCGCGGGGCCACACCGGGAAAAACCGCAGCAGGTGCCGGAGATTCCACGCCAGGCAGGCGAGGGTGAGCAGCAACAGGGTGACTGTGGCCGCGGTGGCGGTCGGCATCAGGGTCAGCTGGGCCACCAGGCTCACGGCCAGCAGGCAGGCCAGCTGTTGCCTAGCGAACTCGGCGGACCGCACCAGCCAGTGGGGGTTTTGCCACAGGGGCAGCAGGGAAAGCAGGCAAAGCGGCAGGGTCAGTAAGGCGAGGCTGGCAGTCAATGACGGGTACCGTACAGCAGCGCCGGCGGCGCGGAGTCCTGCTAACAGTACACCAGGCTGAGGGGCTTGAGTAGGGCGGCGCGTTGCTGCGCTGACAGGATAATCCAGTTAACCGGGGGCCACCTGGAGTGTGGAGATGTTGAAAAGCCAATCGGAAAGTATTTATTCGCTGTTGGTTGAAGACGAGGATGCGCGCGTCTGCAAGGATATTCCCGACGCCGCCTGCGATGAGCAGCCCCGGGCATTCATCCGCCAGTTGCTGGCCCAGACCTTTACCAAAATCGGTGATGCGCTGACCTCAAGCCGCCTGGTGCTGGCCTGGATGCTCGCCAGCATCGGCTCTCCCGCCTTCCTGATTTCCCTGTTGGTCCCCCTGCGCGAGTCCCTCTCCCTGTTGCCCCAGTTGTTTATTGCCCAGTGGATACGTGAGCAACCGCTGCGCAAGTGGTTCTGGGTCGCCGGCAGCCTCGCCCAGGCCGCGGCCCTGCTGGCCATGGTTCCGGCCCTGCTGTGGCTACCCGGCGCAACCGCGTCGCTGCTGATCGTTATCCTGCTGGCCCTGTTCAGCCTTGCCCGCGGGGTGTGCTCGGTGGCTGCCAAGGACGTACTGGGCAAAACCATTTCCAAGTCCCGCCGCGGTCGTTTGACCGGGCTTGCGGCCTCGATCGCGGGTCTGGTGACGCTCGCGGTGGCGGTCCTGCTCTGGTTGAGTCCCGGGAGGGCGGGGGATGGCGGGACGGATACCACCCTGTTTGCCCTGCTGCTGGCAGCGGCGGCGCTGCTGTGGCTTGCCGCCGCGGCAGTCTATGCGGGTATTCCCGAGGTGCCCGGCGCCACCGAAGGCGGCGGCAACGCGATTACTGACGCGCTGGCAAGCCTGGGTCTGCTGGCCAGTGACCGCGAGTTCCTGCGCTTTGTCCTCGCCCGGATGCTGCTGGTGGCCACCGCCTTCGCGATTCCCTACCTGGTGGTGCTGATCCAGCGGACTGGAGACAGCGATATCGGCGGGCTGGCGGGCCTGCTGCTGGCCGAGGGCGCCGCCGGGCTGGTGTCGGGGGCTTTCTGGGGGCGCTGGTCAGACCGCGCCTCGCACCATGTGATGGCCTTTGCCGCGGCGCTGTCGGCCGCGGTCACGGCCGTCGCCCTGGCCACGGTCCTGCTGGCACCGCAGTACCTTGCACGGCTGCTGCTGCCGTCGCTGCTGATATTCGTGGCCGCCGTGGCGCACCAGGGCGCCAGGGTGGGCCGCAAGACCTACCTGGTCGACCTGGCAACCGCCGACACCCGCTCCAGCTACACCGCGGTCAGCAACACGGTGCTGGGCCTGTTTCTGCTCAGCGGGTCGGCGCTGGGTGTGGTTGACACGGTTTACGGCACCAACGCCGTGCTGTTTTTGCTGCTGCTGGTGTCGCTGCTGGCCAGCGTTTTCTGCCTGACGCTCAAGCGGGTGGACTAGCGCTGCTCACACCACCCCGTAGGCGAGCATGGCATCCGCGACCTTGATGAAGCCGGCGATGTTGGCGCCCTTGACGTAGTTGACCCCGTCGCCTTCCTTGCCGTGCAGCGCACACTTGTCGTGGATATCGCGCATGATGAACCTGAGTCTCTTTTCCACCTCCTCGGCAGGCCAGGACAGGCGCATCGAGTTCTGGCTCATTTCCAGCCCGGAGATGGCGACCCCGCCGGCATTCGCCGCTTTGCCGGGGCCGAAGATCACCCCGGCTTCCTGCAGCAGGTGCATGGCTTCCACGGTAGTCGGCATATTGGCGCCCTCCGAGATCGCCTTGCAGCCATTCTTGATCAGGGCTTTGGCATCCTTGAGGTCCAGCTCGTTCTCGGTGGCGCAGGGGAAGGCCAGATCACAGGCCACGCTCCAGGGGCGCTTGTCCGGGTAATACTCACAGCCGTAGGTTTCCGCGTATTCGGATAATTTCCCGCGCCTTACCGTCTTCAGTTCCTTGAGGTAGGCGAGTTTCTCCTCGTCGATCCCCTCGGGGTCGTGGATAAAACCCGAGGAATCCGAGAGCGTCACCACCTTGCCGCCCATTTCGGCAATTTTCTGGGCACAGTGCAGGGCGACATTGCCGGCACCGGAGAGTACGCAAACCTTGCCCTCCATGGAGTCGTTGTGGTGCTTGAGCATCTCTTCCATGAAGTAGGCGTTGCCAAAGCCGGTGGCTTCGGCGCGGATATGGCTGCCGCCGTACTCCAGCGACTTGCCGGTAAGCGCGCCGGTAAACTGGTGGGCCAGTCGCTTGTACTGGCCAAACATGTAGCTGATTTCCCGGCTGCCCACGCCGATATCTCCGGCCGGGATATCGGTATAAGGCCCGATATGGTGATACAGCTCGGTCATGAAGGCCTGGCAGAAGCGCATAACTTCCCGGTCTGACTTGCCTTTCGGGTTGAAGTCCGAGCCCCCTTTGCCGGAGCCGATGGGCAGGCCGGTCAGGCTGTTCTTGAAGGTCTGCTCGAAAGCGAGGAATTTGAGCACACTGAGGGTGACCGAGTGATGAAAACGCAGGCCCCCCTTGTAGGGACCAATGGAATTATTGAACTGCACCCGGAAGCCGCGATTGACCCGGATGTTGCCTTCATCGTCCTCCCAGACCACGCGGAAGATTATAGTGCGGTCGGGTTCAGTCATGCGCTCGATGATGCCCGCCTGGCGGTATTTGGGGTTTTCGATGATGTAGGGGATAACCGATTCTGCGACCTCGTTTACAGCCTGGTGAAACTCCGGCTCATGGGGGTTGCGTTTGATCAAGCCTTCCATGAAGTGCTCGAGCGAGAGGTCGTCGTACATGCGTGTGTCTCCTTGCTGACCGGGGGCGTGCCGTCGCCGGTGGGTTATAGGTCCTGGCTGAGTTCCTTCAGGGTATGGTAGAGCGTTTGCTCGTTCATGCTGTAGTCAACGGCAACGTCGACAATGTGGACGGCCGGTTCCTGCAGGCACTGTGCAATCGTGCTGGCCAGATTGTCATCCGAACTCACCCGCCAGCCGCGAGCGCCATAGCTCGCGGCATAGCTGACGAAGTCCGGGTTGCCATAATCGAGGCCGAAACTGGCAAACTGCATATGGCTCTGCTTCCATTTTATCATGCCGTAGGCATCGTCACGCAGGATAAGTACCACCAGGTGCAGGCCCAGTCTCACGGCGGTTTCCACCTCCTGGCTGTTCATCATGAAGCCACCGTCGCCGCAGATGGAGATAACGGCCTTCTCCGGGAATACCAGTTTGGCGGCGATTGCCGAGGGCAGTCCTGCGCCCATACTGGCCAGCGCGTTGTCCAGCAGTATCGAGTTGCGGTAGGAGGCGGGATAGTTGCGCGCAAACCAGATTTTGTACATCCCGTTGTCCAGGGTGATCATGCCGTCCCTGGGCAGGGCCTCATTGACCCGTGTGACCAGGCGCTCCGGCAGCAGCGGAAAGCGCTGGTCAGATTCGGATTCGATTTTCTGTTCCATGAAGCTGTTGTGCACCTCAGCGAAGAAGGAAAAGTCCCACTGCGCCTGCGGGCTGATCTTTTCCTTGATCTGCCAGATACTGTTGGCAATGTCCCCGATCACTTCCGCCTGCGGAAAATAAACCGGGTCCACCGCGGCGGATTCAAAGTTGACATGAATCACCCTGGGACCGCCCTGGCTCATCAGGAATGGCGGTTTTTCGACCACGTCATGGCCCACGTTGATAATCAGGTCGGCAGCATCTATGGCCCGGTGGACGAAGTCACCCTCGGACAGGGCGGTGGTGCCGAGATACAGCTCCCCGTTCTCATCGAGCACGCCCTTGCCCATCTGGGTGGTAACGAAGGGGATGCCGGTCAGTTCGACAAACTGGCCCAGCATCAGGCTGGTCATTTTGCGATTGGCGCCGGCGCCGATCAGCAGCAGGGGAGAGCGGGCCTGCTCGATCATCGCCACCGCGCAGTCGATGGCCTTGTGCTCGGCGATCGGCCGGCGCGTCTTGCTCTCGGCAATAAGCCCGGCGCTTGTCTGCTCGGCGGCAATGTCCTCCGGCAACTCGATGTGGGTTGCCCCGGGGCGCTCCTCTTCGGCCAGCCGGAAGGCCTCACGCACCACCGAGGGGATTCGCTCACCGCCGACGACCTGGGTGGTGAACTTGGTCAGCGGTCGCATCATGTCGACGGTGTCGATAACCTGGAAGCGGCCCTGTTTGCTGGTGCGGATCGGCTTCTGGCCGGTAATCATCAACATCGGCATGGCCCCCAGCTGGGCGTAGGCCGCGGCCGTAACCAGGTTGGTGGCGCCTGGACCCAGCGTCGACAGGCAGACGCCGACGTGGCCGGTGAGCCGGCCATAGGTGGCCGCCATGAAGCCCGCGGCCTGTTCATGCCGGGTCAGCACCAGCTCGATGGAGGACTTGCGCAGCGACTCGAGCAGGTCCAGGTTCTCTTCGCCGGGAATGCCGAACACGTATTTGACACCCTCCGCTTCCAGGGCTTTGACGAACAGGTCTGATGCTTTCATGGAAGTCTCTTTGCGTGGGCGCAGCGTTTACCGATTCAGGTTGCGGGCATGGGCGCAGGTGACTGCGCGTGTTCGGGGCACAGATTTTGTCGTTATTTGGACGAGATTGCCAGCATCGCAGATCAGTGGGGCCCCATTGCGCCGCCGAGGCCTGTGACCAGCCATCCGCAGGCCGTTTTGCCGCGTATTTCCCCCATGTCACAGAAAAACCTGATTCTGGTGCTCGGCGACCAGCTCACCCTCGATGCGGGCGCGCTGCAGGGCGCGACCCCCGCCGATTGCCACGTGCTGATGGCAGAGCTGGCCGAGGAAGCCAGCTACGTGCGCCATAACCGGCACAAGATCGCCCTTGTTTTTTCCGCCATGCGTCACTTCCGCGAGGAATTGCGCGCTGCTGGCTTCACGGTCACCTACTATGCCTACGAGGAGGGGCTGAGCTCCCTGGCCGATGCCCTGGATCGCATTGTGCGGGAGGAGGGCTGCGGCCGCCTGCGCTGCTGCCAGCCGGGCGAATACCGGGTGCAGCAGGCGCTCGAGGACTGGTCCCGCAACAGCGGCGTGGCCCTGGACTGGGCAGCAGACAACCGCTTCCTCTGTGCCACCGGAGATTTCAACGCCTGGGCCGCTGGCCGCAAGACATTTCGGATGGAACACTTCTACCGGGTGATGCGCCGGCGCTACCAGATCCTGCTCGACGAGGAGGGCGAGCCCGAGGGCGGCCGCTGGAACTATGACCGGGAGAACCGCGCCGGCTGGCGCGGCAAGCACCAGGTGCCGGCCAGGGCCGAACTGGAGCACGATGCGATCACTCGCGAGGTGCTGGAACTGGTGGCGGCAGCGTTCCCGGACAATCCCGGTGACCTGGCCAGCTTCAACCTGGCGGTGACCCGCGCCGGGGCCGAGGAGCAGCTGGCGTTTTTTATCGACCACTGCCTGGACCGCTTCGGGCAGTACCAGGACGCCCTGGCGGAAGAGTCAGACTGGCTGTACCACAGCCTGGTGTCCATGTACCTCAATATTGGCCTGCTGTGCCCGCTGGCAAGCTGTCGGCAGGTGGAAGCTGCCTGGCGGGATGGCCGCTGCTCACTGGCGGCGGCGGAGGGCTTTATCCGCCAGGTGCTGGGCTGGCGGGAGTACGTACGCGGCATCTACTGGTTCGCCATGCCTGAGTATGGCGAGCGCAATGGCCTGCAGGCGGAGCAGCCGCTGCCGGCCTGGTTCTGGGACGCGGAGGTCGATATGCGCTGCCTCCAGCGGGCGCTCAAACAGTCGCTGGACCTGGGTTACGCCCACCATATCCAGCGCTTGATGGTGATCGGTAACTTCGCCCTGCTGGCCGGGTTGTCAGTGCGGGAGGTCTGTGCGTGGTACCTGGCCGTGTACGTCGATGCCTTCGAGTGGGTCGAGCTGCCCAACACCCTGGGCATGGCGCTGTTCGCTGACGGCGGGCTGATGGCCAGCAAACCCTATGCCGCCAGTGGCAGGTACATCCAGCGCCAGGGTAATCACTGCGCCAGCTGCCGCTACCGGCCCGACCGGGTGACAGGCGAGAACGCCTGCCCCTACAACAGCCTGTACTGGGCCTTCATCAACCGCCACCGGGCCAGCCTGGAGGAAAACCCGCGAATGTCCCTGGCGCTCAGGAACTGGGACAAAAAACCTGCCCGCGAGCGCGAGAGTATTCTCCAGTGGGCGCAGCGGGAGGGTGATCGCCTGCTCAGGGTTCCCTGATGGGCCAGTCGGCGGCATCGGTCACGAATTCTGGCTGGCTGGGCCGGCGGCCGCCCCACTGCTCGATAAAAATCCCGTCCGGATCGTGCTCCCGGGTTTGCTTGTCCAGGTCGAAATGGCGCCCGCCCCGGGGGTCGGCGCCGACGCCGGCGAGATACTGCCAGTTGCCGTAATTGCTCGCCACATCGTAATCGATCAGGTGTTTCTCGAAGAAGGCGGCGCCGTAGCGCCAGTCCAGCTTCAGCTCGTTGACCAGGCAGCTGGCGGCGATCTGCCGGCCCCGGTTGCTGGCCCAGCCCGTGGCCACCAGCTGCCGCATCACCGCATTGACGATGGGGTACTCGGTATCACCGGCGCACCAGCGGGCAAAGGCCCGGGGCTCGAAGCTGCAGTTGTGCAGCTTGCGCCGGTGGTTGCCCGCACGGAACAGCGAAATGTCGTCCCTGCGCGCCCGCCAGTGAAAGAACTCCCGCCACAGCAGTTCAAAATAGAGCCAGTAGGTGGAGTCGTTGCCACCGTGGCGCTGTTCGTGATCGGCAATTGCGGCGGCGACCTGGCGCGCGGAGATGCAGCCGTTGGCCAGCCAGGGGGAGAGGGTGCTGGAACCGCTCAGGCCGTCAAGGCAGTTTCTGGTCTGCTTGTACTGGCGAATGCCCTGCTGGTCAAAGACAAACTGGCGCAGGCGCCGCTGCCCTGCCGGGCTGCCCCCGCGCAGGGGCAGGGCGGGAGGGGCGGTGGCAGTCGCTGCGGGAATGGAGTCAAAACGGGCCGCCGGCGGGGGCGGCAGCCTGGTGAGCGGCGCCGCTGGCTTGCCGGGGCGCTGCTCATCAAGCAACTGGCGAAAGGGTGTGAACTGATCAGGCATGGCCGATAGCGAAAACGGCAGCTCAGCCTGAGTGAACAGTGTCGCGTTGTCATACAGTTCCAGCGGTACCGGCAGCGTTTGCTGCAGGTGCTCGGTAGTCCTGCGTTCGTAGTAGCCGGGGGCCTTGCTGCTTACCACGGCGTCGATGCGGTAATCACGCACCAGCTCGGGAATGACAAGCTCCGGTGAGCCCTGCACCAGCAGCAGGTCCTGGCCCAGATCGCGCAGTGCCTGGCGCAGGGCCTGCAGGCTCTCCAGCAGGAAGCGCTCGCGCTGGGCGCCCAGGCCGGTGACGTTGCACCAGGGCCGGTTGACGGGCCAGCAGTACACCAGCAGCAGGCCATCGATCCGGGCCTGGGCATCGAGGCCGGGATTGTCGTGTAATCGCAGGTCGTTGCGGAACCAGAAGAGTTTGCGCATGGGGTCTGGCCGCAGGCTGGCGGCGTTGGTTGGGAACACGCTATGAGTATACGCCGCCAGCGGCGGGCTGGTTCAGTGTCTTTGCCGGCGAGTCAGGCAGCAGCATTTTACAGCGCTGCCTATCTCCGCTAGGCTGGCAGCATTATCGACGGCAGGGCGCTCCCGGGTGCCTCGCTTTGCTCTCCTTTAATTGTGGTATCCATGAGTAAGTACCTGCAAATCGACAGGCCGGAAGTCGCCGGCACCGGCGAGCCTCGCCGCGTGGGCTTTGAGCTGGAATTCTCCGGACTGTCTCTCGACGAGGTCTGCGCCGCCCTGGCGCAGTCCCTGGGCGGAGATGTCCAGCAACTCAGTCGCATGGAGTCTGTTGTCAGTGTCGATGAGCTGGGCGACTTCAATGTGGAGCTGGACTGGCAGCTGGGCAAGGTCATCGCCCGCCAGCGGCAGCAGGACGGCAAGGGCACCGACGACGATGACCTGCTGATGGACTGGATCAGGGACATCGCCAGCGAAATCGTGCCGGCAGAGGTGGTGTGCCCGCCGATTCCGCTGCCGGCGCTGGACCAGCTGGAACCGATGACAGCCGCGCTGCGGGAGGCCGGCGCTGTGGGCACCCACGGCGCGCCCTACTACGCTTTCGGGGTGCACATAAACCCGGAATTGCCGGACCTGGAAGCAGCGACGATTGTCGCCTATCTGCAGGCGTTCTGCCTGGCCCAGAAGTGGTTGGTCAAGGCCCATAAAGTGGACCTCTCGCGGCGGATTACCCCCTACATTGACCTTTATCCCGACCGCTATGTCGCCAGGGTGCTGGCCTATGACCAGGACACCAGCCTGGCCCAGGTGATGGCTGACTACCTGGAGCACAACCCGTCCCGCAACCGGGCGCTGGACCTGCTGCCCCTGTTCCGTTACCTCGACGAGGAGCGGCTTGTCGCCGCCATCGACGATGAGCGAATCAAGGCCCGGCCGACATTTCATTACCGCCTGCCCAACTGCAGTATCGAGCGCGCCGACTGGTCATTGAGCCAGAGCTGGAATATCTGGTGCGTGATAGAGAGCCTCGCCCACAACTCCGAACTTGTCGCATCGATGGCGCAGCAGTGGCTGGCGCGTGACGAGGCGCTGATAAACCTTGACGAACCGCCATGGCATCGACAACTGGACGAACTTCTAGACGACCTGTTGTCGGGGTAACCGGTAACGACAAGTGGTGGTCGCCATCCTGGTACTGCATCCGGCTGTCAGTATTTCTGGCCGGTGGGGTCGCCAGGCGGATATCCCACTCCCGCCGGTTTCCGGTAGATGCGCTCGACGCCATTGTCATCAGCGGCGGAGACGATATCCATCCGACCATCTTCGGTGAAGAAGCGCAGCCGCAGACCTTTTATGACCACGATCGCGACGAGCTCGAGCAGGCCTATATCCGCGATGCCATGGAGCGAAACCTGCCCATGCTCGGTATTTGCCGGGGGCACCAGCTGATCAATGCGCTGCTGGGGGGATCACTGCACCTCAATATCCGCGAGATGCGCAGCAAGACCCACAATCGCCCTGGCCTGCTGGCGACCAAAACCGTGATGATTGCCCCCGGCAGCCGCCTGCAGCAAATCCTTGGCCGCGAGCGTATCAGGGTCAACAGCCTGCATTACCAGGCGGTGAAGGAGCTGGCCCCTGACCTCGATTGCGAGGCCCGCGACCTGGACGACTTCTGCCAGGCGGCGGCGCTTGCCGGCAAGGATATTCTCGGCGTGCAGTGGCACCCGGAGTACATGTTTTACCTGTCCACCCAGCGGAAACTGTTCCGCTGGCTGGTGCGCGCCGCCCGCTGAAATACGCGCTTTACAATGCCGGGCTATCGCGATGCCAGGGTACGCAGCACGTAGTGCAGAATGCCGCCATTGGCGTAGTAGGTGAACTCGTTGGGCGTATCGATACGGATCACCGCGGCGAAGGTGAATTCCTCGCCGTCAGCGCGGCTGACCCCGACCTTGACCTGCTCCTGGCCGGACTGCACCGGGTCGACGCTGAAGCTTTCGCTGCCATCCAGGCCCAGTGACTCGGCATCGTCGCCCGGCAGGTACTGCAGCGGCAGTATGCCCATGCCGATCAGGTTGGAGCGGTGGATGCGTTCGTAGCTCTGGGCGATCACGGCGCGCACTCCGAGCAGGGCAGGCCCCTTGGCGGCCCAGTCGCGGGAGGAGCCGGTGCCGTACTCCTTGCCGGCGAGAACGACAAGCGGCACGCCGGCCTCGCGGTAGCGTTCGGCGGCAGCGAAAATCGACATCACTTCGCCGTTGCTGAAGCAGGTGGTCCAGCTGCCCTCGGTCCCCGGGGCCAGTTCGTTGCGCAGGCGCACGTTGGCAAAGGTGCCGCGCATCATCACCTCGTGGTTACCGCGACGGGAGCCGTAGGAATTGAAATCCCTGACCTCGACCTCGTTGGCGAGCAGGTACTCCCCCGCCGGGCTGTCGATGGCGATTGCCCCGGCGGGCGATATGTGGTCGGTGGTAACGCTGTCACCGACCTTGACCAGGCAGCGGGCCTGGTCAATTCGGGTCGTTGCCTGGGCCTCTGGGGGCATGCCGTCAAAAAACGTCGGCTTGCGCACGTAGGTTGAATCCGGCCAGTCAAACTGCTGGCTGTCGGCGACCGGCAATTCGTTCCATACCTTGTTGCCGGTGTATACGTCGGCGTAGCGCTCCCGGAACATGGCCGGCTCGACGTTGGCCGCGACGACCTTGCGGATTTCCTCGCTGCTGGGCCAGATGTCGGCCAGTTTTACCGTGCGGCCTGCACTGTCCTCTCCCAGGCCATCCCGGTACAGGTCAACCGCCATATTGCCGGCCAGCGCATAGGCTACCACCAGGGGCGGCGAGGCCAGGTAGTTGGCGCGCACATCCTGGTGGATGCGGCCCTCGAAGTTGCGGTTGCCCGACAGCACCGAGGTCACGAACAGGTCGCCGCTGCGGATCGCAGCGCTAATATCATCCGGCAGCGGCCCGGAATTGCCGATGCAGGTGGTGCAGCCGTAGCCCACCAGGTAAAAGCCCAGCGCCTCCAGGTCGGCCATCAGGCCGGTCTTCTGCAGGTACTCGGTGACCACCTTGGAGCCGGGTGCGAAGCTGGTCTTCACCCAGGGTCTGGTAAGCAGGCCCCGTTCCCGGGCCTTTCGCGCCAGTAGCCCGGCAGCCACCAGCACCTCCGGGTTGGAAGTATTGGTGCAGCTGGTGATGGCCGCTATTACCACCGCGCCGTGCTCCAGGCGGAAGCTCGAGTCGCCCCGTTCCACGGTCATACCGACGGCGGCTTCCCCGGCCTGGCCGATGGCGCCGCCTTCCTCGGACCACTCGCTTTCTTCCTGGGCTAGGGCGTGCAAATCCTGGAATTCCTGCAGGGCAGTCTGGAAGCTGGTGCTGGCGCTGGTCAGGGGGATACGGTCCTGGGGCCGTTTGGGGCCGGCCAGTGAGGGTACCACCTCGCCCAGATCCAGGCTCAGTTCCGAGCTGTAGCGCGCCGGCGGCGTCGACGCGTCGTGCCACAGGCCCATGGTTTTCATGTACGCCTCCACCAGCGCCAGTTGCGCCTCGTCACGGCCGGTCAGGCGCAGGTAGTTGATGGTTTCCTCGTCCACCGGGAATATGCCGCAGGTGGCGCCGTATTCGGGGGCCATATTGGCCAGGGTGGCCCGGTCCGCCAGGCTGAGGCTGGCCAGGCCGGGTCCGAAAAATTCAACAAACTTGCCCACCACCCCATGGGCCCGCAGGGCCTCGGTCACCGTAAGCACCAGATCGGTGGCGGTGGCCCCCTCGGCCAGTGCGCCGTCCAGGCGGAAGCCAACCACCTGGGGGATGAGCATGGTCACCGGCTGGCCGAGCATGGCCGCCTCCGCCTCGATGCCGCCGACACCCCAGCCAAGCACGCCCAGGCCGTTGATCATGGTGGTGTGTGAGTCAGTGCCCACCAAGGTGTCCGGGTAGGCCAGCCGGCGCCCCTCTCCTTCCTGGGTGAACACCCCGCGAGCCAGGTACTCCAGGTTCACCTGGTGAACGATGCCGGTCCCGGGGGGCACTACCTTGAAATTATCGAAGGCCTGCTGGCCCCAGCGCAGGAAGCGGTAACGCTCGAGATTGCGCTGGATTTCCACATCGGTGTTGAGCTGCAGCGCCTCGGCGCTGCCAAAATGGTCGACCATGACCGAGTGATCTATCACCAGTTCCACCGGCGATAGTGGATTGATCCGGTCCGCCTCGCCGCCGAGGTCGATGATGGCGTCGCGCATGGCCGCGAGGTCGACAATGGCCGGTACCCCGGTGAAATCCTGGAGCAGGACCCGCGCCGGCACGAACGCGATTTCCTGGGCGGGCTCGGCAGCGGGGTCCCAGTTGACCAGCGCTTCCACATCGTCGTCGGTAACGAAGTCCTGATCGCCGTGGCGGAGCAGGTTTTCCAGCAGGATTTTCAGGGAATAGGGCAGGGAGTGGGGGTCGCCGGCACCGTCGAGATGGTCAAAGGGGAAGATGGTGTAGTCCCCCTGTGCGGTTTCCAGGGCGTTTGCTTGGCTGTATCGCGTACTCATGGGCTACATCTCCACTTGTGTTAAGACAGACTATGCTGTTATGGCTTGAGTGTTGAACTATAGCAGTGGGAGAGCCAATGAGTGACAGAATCGAACGCGATAGTATGGGCGAGGTAAGCGTCCCCGCCGCGGCACTGTATGGCGCGCAGACCCAGCGCGCGGTGAACAATTTCGGCCTTCACCGGCATACCATGCCCCCGGCCTTCATCGGCAACCTGGCAATGATCAAGTCGGCCGCGGCACAGGCCAACGCCGGGTGCGGCGCCCTGCCAGCGGCGTTTGCCGACGCCATCAGCGAGGCAGCGGCAACCGTGATGGCCGGCGGGCTGGAGGACCAGTTCCCGGTGTCGCTGTTCCAGACCGGGTCCGGCACCAGCAGTAACATGAACATGAACGAGGTGCTGGCGCGCCTTGCCAGTGATGCCTGCGGCGAGGCGGTCCACCCCAATGACCACGTCAACTGCAGCCAGAGCAGTAACGACATGATACCCAGCTGCATACTGGTGACCGCGGCGCGGGACCTGCACGAGCAGCTGTTGCCGGCCCTGCGCGAGCTGATTGCCGTGGTGGGGGAGCGCGCCGACGAGTTGCAGGCGCTGACCAAAACCGGGCGTACCCATCTTATGGACGCCATGCCACTGACCTTTGGCCAGGAGCTTGGGGCCTGGGCCTACCAGTTACGGGAGTGCGAGCAGCGCTTTGGCGACCTGCAGCCCCGACTGCGCCAGCTACCCCTGGGCGGCTCGGCGGTGGGTACCGGTGTCAATGTGCCGGCAGGATTCGCCGCGCAGATGGCGCGGCAGCTGCAACAGTTGAGTGGCCTGGATTTCGAGGTAAGCCCCAATCCCTATGCGCGGATGGCTGGCCAGGATGTGCCGCTGGAGTGCTCTGCGGCGCTGCGCAGTCTCGCCGTGGTGTTATCGAAGGTGAACAATGACCTGCGCTGGATGGCGTCCGGGCCCCTGTCGGGGCTGGCCGAAATCGAGCTCGAGGCGCTGCAGCCGGGTTCGTCCATCATGCCCGGGAAAGTGAACCCGGTGTTGCCGGAGGCGGTGCTGATGGTTGCCGCCGAGGTGATAGGCGGCGATACCAGCGTGGCGCTGGCGGCGCAGTCGGGCAGTTTCCAGCTCAATGTAATGCTGCCTTTGATCGCCGGCCGGCTGTCTTCCGGCTGTGAGACCCTGTCCTGGGCCTGCCGCGCCTGCGCCGCGACTATCGCCGGTTTCAGGGTCAATGAAGCGCGCATTGCCGCGTCGCTGGCCAGTAACCCGATCCTGGTCACCGCGCTCAATACCACCATCGGTTACGAGGCTGCCGCCAGCATCGCCAAGCGCAGTTATGCCGAGCAGCGACCGGTGATTGACGTGGCGGTGGAAGAAACCGGCATCGCGCGCGAGGAATTACGGCAACTGCTGGACCCCTACCAGCTCACCCGTGGCGCCGAGCGCGGGTAGCGCCGCTCAGCCAGCGGGCCACTGCCGGGATCTCACCAGGGGATTGGCTCGCCCTGCCAGTCATGGAAGTCGCCAGTGCGCCCGGGTGTCAATTGCGCTATCACCGCGAGCAGTGCGGCTGCGCTTTCATCCGGCGACAGAACCCGGTTGCGGTAACTGGCGCTGATGAAGGGCGCCGACAGGCGTGACTCGACCGTGCCCGGGTGCAGTGCCACGAGGCTGACGTTGCGGTGGCTGATCTTCCACTCGCGAGACAGGGTTCGCAGCAGCATGTTGTGGGCGGCCTTGGCCGCGCGATAGCTGTACCAGCCACCAAGACCATTGTCTTCGATGCTGCCCACCCGCGCCGAGAGCGATGCCAGCACCGCCGGCTGGGGGTGCTTGAGCAGCGGCGAAAATGCCTGGCACAACAGTGGCAGGAAGGTGGCATTGATGGCAAAGGAGCGCTGCAGCTGATCCGGGTCGAGGTCCCGCAGGCGCTTTTCCGGGCGCTGGCCGTCAGCGTGAAGCATGCCAACGGTATTGAACAGCAGGTGAATGCGCTCCACCTGCCGGCTGACATTGGCAGCAGCGTCGGCGATGGATTGCGGCTGCTCGGCGTCCACGTAAAGCGAGCTTACCCGGCTGTCTCCGGGGGCGCCGCCAGGTCTCCGGGCCAGCAGGAAACCATGTTCCAGGGCGGGCAGGGCCAGCAGCCGCTCGAGGATGGCGGTGCCGATGGCGCCATTGCCCACCACCACCGCATTGAACCGCGGCAGCTCGAGAAAGCCTCCACCGGTGGATCCTGGTTGCGCTGCGGGGTCTGTCGGCTTGAAGTCGCTCATCGGCAGAATATACGCGCACAGTCGCCGGGCAGATGAGCGGCAAGCGGCCCGGCGCGGATAACGTCGACAGGCCCCAAGACTTTTGCCGCTGTCTTCGGTATAAAACCAACATTACTTTTTTCCGGTGAATTCGTTCATGGCGCATCCATCCCTCCAGGCAATGGTCAACGACGCGGTGAAGGCCCTGCAGGGCGGCCAGCACGAGGTGGCCCGGCAACGCTTTACCGGGCTGCTGTCGGGAGAGGACCCCGCGCTCGCCCCGGCGCGGGCAAACCTGCAGCTGTGGATGGGCCTGGCCTATGCCTGTGGCAACTGCAAGGACGAACAGGGCGCCCTGGCAGCGGTGGAACAGGCGCTGGCGCTGGAGCCGCGCAATCCCCAGGCGCTGTTGTTCAAGGCCGATCACCTGTGGCACTGGCAGCAGCAGGAGCAGGCGGCCAGGTTTTACCAGACCCTGCTGCAGGTCTGCGAGAGTATGGACACGCCGCCGCCCGGGCTGGCGGATCAGCTGGACCGGGCCCGGCAGCGCAGTGAGCAGGTGGCCGACCAGCGTCTGCACTACCTCAGGCAGCAGCTGGCTGAGCTGGATATCGACGGCGACAAGGTCAGTCCGCGCTTCGGGCAGGCGCTCGCTATCAGCACCGGAGAAAAGCTGTTTTATCCCCAGCAGCCGTCCAAATTCTTCTTCCCGGAGCTGCCGCATGTCCAGTTCTTCGAGCCCGGGGACTTCCCGTGGGCGTTGAGCCTGCAGGCGGCAACGGGGCCTATCCAGCACGAGTTGCAACAGGCCCTGGCGCGGGATATCACCTTTGCGCCCTACCTGGAGGAGAACAAGGATCTGCCCAGGGCCAGTTCCGCAGACCTGTGGGGCAGCGACGACTGGGGAGCGCTGTACCTGTGGCAGGACGGCGAGCTGAACAGGGAGCTGGCGGAACAGTTTCCGGAAACCACCCGTATCCTGGCGGAGCTGCCCCTGGCGGTGATCCCGGGGGCTTCACCCAATGTGCTGTTTTCCCGCCTGAAGCCGGGCACTGACATACCGCCGCATCACGGCTTCTTCAATACCCGGCTGATCTGTCACCTGCCGCTGGTGGTGCCGGAAAATTGCGGGGAATTGCGGGTTGGCAATGAGAGCAGGCAGTGGCGTGAGGGCGAGCTGTTGATCTTCGATGACTCCATCGAGCACGAGGCCTGGAACCACAGCGATCGGGACCGGATCGTGCTGATATTCGAGGTCTGGAGGCCGGAGCTGTCCGCCGCAGAGCGCGCTGCGATCAGCGCGCTGCTGGGGATGATCCGGGGTTATGCCCGGGGCCAGTCCTGAGCGCCAATGGCCGTTAGCGCTCTGGCCCTTCCTATGGGGCCGGCACGGCAGGGTCTATACTGGAGATCACTGCCAACAGCCCTGGATTCGCCTGATGAGTAAAATCCCGCCTGAGCACAGTACGGGTGGAAATACACCGTGACCGTCGGCCTGCTATTGCTGGGCATCCTGCTGTTGCTGGCAGGTGGTGCCGCACTGGTGTCGGGGGCTACCCGGCTGGCGGACCGATGGGGCATTTCTCCGGCCCTGGTGGGCCTGACCGTGGTGGCCTTTGGCACCAGCGCTCCGGAACTGGTGGTCAACGTGATCGGCGCCATACAGGACCAGACCTCGCTCGCCTTTGGCAACGTCGCCGGTTCCAACCTGGCCAACCTGGGCATGGTGCTCGGCTGTTCCGCGCTGATCAGCCCGGTAATCCTCCAGGGTCAGCTGATCCGGCGCGAACTGGCGCTGCTGATGCTGGTGACCTCGATGCTGGCGGTGATGGTGATCGACCTCGCCCTGGCGGAGGGTCCGGCCCGCATCAGCCGCTCTGATGGCCTTATCCTGCTGCTCATGTTCAGCACGATTATCTATATATCGGTGGGCGACCTGGTGCGCAGTCGCCAGGACCCGATGGTGCTCAGGGCAGAGGGGCTGGAGGTGGCGATGGCGCCGCTGGATGGGGGCGGCGCGAGACGTGACTGGCTGCTGGTCCTGGCCGGCGTCTGCGGACTGTTGCTGGGGGGGCAGCTGACCATTACCCATGGCGCGGCGCTGGCGACCCTGCTGGGCGTGCCGCCGGTTATCATCGGCCTGCTGGTGGTGGCGCTGGGGACCAGCATGCCCGAGCTGGTGACCTCTGTCATCGCCGCAGTTCGCGGCGAGGCCGACCTCTGTGTTGGCAATGTCATCGGCTCCAACCTGTTCAACATCCTCTTCGTGCTGCCGATCAGCGCCCTGGTGCGGCCCCTGCCAATACCCGCGGGCGGACTCATGGATGTGCTGTTCTCACTGGTGCTGGCCGTCGCCCTAGTGGTCGTATTCCTGACCGGGAATGCGCGCATGGGGCGGTTGACCGGTCTGGTTTTTGTCCTGATCTACCTCGCCTACATGAGCTACCGGGTGGTGAATGCCTGAGGGGGCAGGGCAACATGCCGCCGCTTTGCCTATACTGGGGCTATGAACCTGCAACGCTGGTGTAAGTACCTTTCCATCCTCCTGTGGGCGCTGTGCGCCTCCATGGCCAGGGCAGATGCCTGGCTGGTGGACCTGGAGGGGGCTGTGGGCCCGGCCAGCGCCGACCACGTCATCCGTGGTATTCACCAGGCCAATGCCGCCGGCGCTGAACTGGTCATACTGCGTATCGATACCCCCGGGGGACTGGACCTGTCGATGCGCGAGATGATCAAGGCCATCCTCGCCTCCCCGATTCCGGTGGTGGGCTACGTGGCCCCGGCCGGGGCAAGGGCCGCCAGCGCCGGTACCTACCTGCTCTACGCCACTCACCTGGCGGTGATGGCGCCGGGTACCAACCTGGGCGCGGCCACGCCGGTGCAGATCGGCGGGGCACCCGGCCTTCCCGGCGGCGGGGACCAGGATAAAGCCCCGGATTCCCCCTCCGCCATGGAAAAGAAAATCATCAACGACGCGGTAGCCTACATCCAGGGGCTGGCCCAGCTGCGCGGCCGCAATGCCGAGTGGGCCGAACGTGCGGTGCGCGCAGGTGAGAGCCTGTCCGCCGAGGATGCAGTCAGCGAGGGGGTCGTCAACTTCATGGCGGTTTCGGTCGAGGACCTGTTACAGCAGGCAGACGGTGTCGCAGTCGCGCTGGACAGTGGCGAGCTTACCCTGCAGACAGCCGGGCTGCCCGTGTACCACCACCCGGTCGACTGGCGCAGTGAGTTCCTGGCGGTGATTACCAACCCCAATGTGGCCTACATCCTGATGCTGGTGGGCATTTACGGGCTGATTATCGAGTTTTACAACCCGGGCATTGGCCTGCCCGGCGTGATGGGAGCGCTGTGCCTGCTGCTCGCCCTCTATGCCCTGCAGGTGCTGCCGGTAAGTTACGCGGGGCTGGGACTGTTACTGCTGGGCATCGCGCTGATGGTGGCGGAGGCCTTTGCCCCCAGTTTCGGCATCCTGGGTATAGGCGGCCTGGTGGCGTTCATCATCGGTTCGGTGATGCTGATGGATACGGAATTGCCGGCCTATCGCATCGCCATGCCGGTCATCGCCGCGTTTGCCGTGTTCAGCGTCGCGGTGTTGAGCCTCGCCCTGAGCCTGGTCCTCAAGGCCCGGCGCCAGGCCAGCGTTACCGGCGTCGAGCACCTGGTCGGCCAATTTGGCGTGGTCGAGCGGGTGACCCCCGACGCCACCTGGGTACGCCTGGACGGCGAGCTGTGGCACGCGCAATCGAGCACTAGCCTGGCGGAACACGACGAGGTAGTGGTCGATGCGCTGGACGGCCTGGTATTGAAGGTGAGTAAACCTCACCGGGAGAATAGCTGATGTTTGGATTCGAGTATTTTGGCGGCGTGATCACCCTGCTGGTCATCGCCCTTGTGGTGTCCATGTTCAGGGTGCTGCGGGAGTATGAGCGCGGGGTAATCTTCATGCTGGGCCGGTTTTACAAGGTCAAGGGCCCCGGGCTCATCATCGTCATCCCGGTGCTGCAACAAATGGTGCGGGTGGACCTGCGGACTGTGGTCATGGACGTTCCCACCCAGGATGTGATCTCGCGTGACAACGTGTCGGTGCAGGTCAACGCGGTGATTTACTTCCGGGTGCTGGACCCGGAACGGGCCATTATCCAGGTGGAGAACTACCTCGAGGCCACCAGCCAGCTGTCCCAGACTACCCTGCGCTCGGTGCTGGGCCAGCACGAACTGGACGATATGCTCGCCGAACGCGAGCGCCTGAACACGGACATCCAGGACATCCTCGACAAGCAGACCGCTGCCTGGGGGATCAAGGTGGCCAACGTCGAAATCAAGCACGTGGACCTCAACGAGACCATGGTGCGGGCCATCGCCAAGCAGGCCGAGGCCGAACGGGAGCGTCGCGCCAAGGTTATCCACGCCATCGGTGAGTACGAGGCGGCGGAGAAGCTGGCCGCGGCCGCTGAGGTCCTGGCCCACGAGGACAAGGCGATCCAGCTGCGCTACATGCAGACCCTGGTGGAAATAGCCGGCGACAAAAGCAACACCATCGTCTTTCCCATGCCGGTGGATATTCTGGACAAGCTGAACAGCAAGTCTGCTGAAAGCTGACGCCGCCAGGTCATCGGGGTACAGCCGGAGTTGTCACCGGACCTTCAACGAGGTCAGCGATCACGAAATCCAGCATGCTTCGCCACAGACCGAGGCGGTCGTAGTCGTTAGTCACCAAAAAACTGCCGAGGGGTATGCCCGACATGTCCAGCGGTACGCTTACCGCCCAGTGATCCGCGTTGGCGTAGCCCAGCAGGGTGCTGCCGGGCAGCAGCTGGTCCCAGTGCAGGAGCGCGCCGTCATTGAGCGGATGTACCACTCCCAGCACCTTGTAGGGTGAGCGCAGGGCGCGCGAGACTCTGGCGGGCTCCGGCGCTGTCACCAGCGAGTAGGCCGGCACCGGGAGCGGCAGGTGGTCTTTCAGCCAGGCGTGGCGTACCCTCGGGCTCAGGCTTTCCAGGGCCAGGCCGTCACCCTCGCCACAGTCCCCGAAGGGGCTGAAGTGAAGCAGTTTCTCGGTGTTTCCCGAGTCGTTCTCGGCAACCGGTGAGCCGCCGATGGCGCCGGCGACACTGATCAATGCGGCGGTATTCGCCGCGAGTTGCGGGTAATTTTCCAGGGCCACCATGATGTCGTTGGTGCCCTTGGAATAGCCCACCAGGAGCAGCGGCCGCGGGTCATTGAGTTCGCCCTTCAAGGAGTTAAACAACAGTTCGGCATTGCGCTCACTGCCGGAGAGCCCCTCCACCGGGATCAGCCGGGTATCAAAACCCAGGCTGCGTAGCTGGTTCAGTGGCAGCTCGGGTTCGTCGATGAGTTCACGCACGCAGTCCCAGCCCACGCCCAGCGCCACCGCAATGCGAAAATCGCCGCGCCGTGCGGCATCAATGGTGGGAACGGCCTGTGCGGGCCCTTCGTCGCGGAACCGGCGCAACTGTTGCACGCAGGCTTGCGGGTCGGTAGGTACCTCGCAGTAAATAGCGCGAAAGTCCGCCCGGCGATCGATCACGCCGGCAAAATTGGCCGGCGCCAGCGACAGGGGTACATAGTCGGCGGTGTCGACAGTCTCCGGCATGGGGGAACAGGCTGCCAGCAGGGCGGCGCAAATGCCGCAGTAAAAACCTGGCCAGAATTTACTGATTGTCATTCTAATCCTGCAGTAGCTGCCATCGCTGCCCCGCGCTGGCTATTGCCGCGGATCAGGGCCAGCACAGATGGGCAGCCTGCATTTAGCCAGACTTGGGCCCGCGGGTACAGCCTCTTTAATCAGGTATAGTCGATCCTGTTTTCTGTAACCTTCGTATAAATCGAAGTTATACCTGTTCTCAGGGAGGCCACAGGTGCGTCATCTCAACTACAGCCATCTTCACTACTTCTGGACCGTGGCCAATGAGGGCAGCATTGCCCGGGCGGCAGAGGTACTGCACATTACCCCGCAGACCATTTCGGGCCAGCTCAAGCTGCTGGACGAGGCGGTGGGAGAGCCCCTGTTCCAGCGGGCGGGCCGGGGCCTGGTGCTCACCGACACGGGCAATCTGGTCAAGCAATACGCCGATGACATATTCGCCCTGGGCGGTGAGCTGGCCCAGGTGGTGCGCGGCCGCCAGGCTGTCGGCCAGGTGCTGAACGTTGGCATCGTTAACTCCATTGCCAAGCTGATTGCCCATCGTGTGCTGCAACCGGTGGTGGCGACGGAGTCGGACATGCGCCTGTGCTGCGTCGAGGGCGACCTGGATGATTTGCTCGCCGACCTTGCGGTGCACCGTCTGGACCTGGTGTTGTCGGACCGGCGGCTGCCGGTCAATACCAACGTCAAGGCCTATAACCACACCCTGGGTGACAGCGCGATCGCCCTGTTCTGCAAACCGGCGGCGATACGCCGGTACCAGACGAACTTTCCCCAGTCACTGCACGGCGCACCCATGTTGATGCCGGGTCGTGGTTCTGCCCTGCGCAGGGATCTCGATGACTGGTTCGAGCAGGTGGGGATAGAACCGCGGGTTGTTGCCGAGTTTGACGACAGTGCCCTGCTCAAAATGTTTGGCGCGGGCGATGCTGGCGTGTTTCCCGCCCCCCATGCCATTGCCCCTGAAATCGAGCGCATGTACAGCGCGCGGGTGATCGGCATGGCGGAGGGAGTGCGTGAAACCTACCTGGCCATTTCCCCGGAACGGCGGCTCAAGAACCCGGCGGTGCTGGCGGTGATCGAGCAGGCCAGGGAACAGCTGTTTCCCGCTGCCTGAGTTCGGTTAAGCCTGAGTAATGCGCTGGAAAAACCGCCTTGTGGCTGGCTCGCCGCCGACTAACATGGTCAGTCACAAACAGGAGGGCAAGCGATGAACTTCGACAGGATAATGTCTAACCTGGCCGGCAGTGGGGTGCTGGGCGGGCTGGCCGGCGGCGCGGTCAGCGGCGCGCTGATGAGTAACAAAAAAGCGCGCAAGACCGCCGGCACGGTGCTCAAGGTGGGCGGTATTGCCGCCCTCGGCGGCCTCGCCTGGAAGGCCTATCAGGGCTATTCCGCCCAGCAGGGCCAGCAGGGCCAGCAGGGCCAGCAGGGCCAGCAGGGCCAGCCCGCAGCGGCACCCGCGGGTGCGCAGCGCCAGCAGCACCGCGCCAGCCCGGTGTGGTCCGGGCTTGAGGAGCAGGGCTTCGCCATTAATCCCGATGACGATTCCAGCGGCTCCCGCGCGTTCCTGCTGGTACAGGCGATGATCGCCGCGGCCTGTGCTGACGGGCACCTCGACCCGCAGGAGCGCGAACGCATCCTCGGTCGGGTCGAGGAGTTGGGCCTGGAGGTCGATGAAAAAGCCCTGGTGTTCGATGCGATGCGCAGCCCCCTGAGCCTGACCGAGCTGAGCCAGCGGGTTGACTGCCCCGAGCTGGCGGCGGAAGTGTATCTGGCTTCGATGCTGGCGGTTGATACCTCACGGGTTGCGTCGGAACTGTACCTGGATGCGCTCGCATTCCGGCTCGGCCTGCCCGACGGCCTGGTGGCGCAAATGCACAAGCAGCTGCCGCTGGCGCCTGAGGCGGCGGCGTAAGCGGATCGCTTGCCGGGGAGCGGGCAGTTCGCCGGCACAATAGCGACTGACTGATAGCCGCTGTCTGGCGGGTGTTTTATACTCTGGCTTAAACTCCAGAGGTATCCATGTCCCGGAAATCCCGCAACAGGACCTGCCCGACACGCAGGTTGATGGCGCTGCTGGCCGGTCTCTGCCTGACCGGCGCGGTTTACGCTGCTTTCACCACCACGGTGCCAGTATCCGAGCAACTGGCCGGCGACGTTGCCGTGTCCAGTTTTCCGGTCGCGGTGGCCGTGGACGAGTTCAAGCTGCTGCTGACCGAGCCGCAGGTCATGTTCCTGGATGCGGAGCGCATTGGGCTTGGGGTACGGCTCCAGGCCTACGATCACCGTCCGGCTGAGGGCATTGCCGTCAGCGAGACCGGGCGGGCCATGCTCTCCGGCAGGGTTGCCTGGGATGCTGGCTCCCGCGAAGTGGTGCTCCACGAACCGCTGCTGGAGCAGCTGGTATTTGACCGCGAGAACTCCGTGACCCGGCAATTCTCGGGGCTGCTGCAGGCGGAGTGGTCGCAGCGGGTCAGCAAGCCGATCCGCTCGCAGCTGCCGCCACACCCCTACCTGCAGCCGTTCAGGGGCAACATCGCCGATATCCGCTACGACGGCCGTCATATCAGCCTGGTGCTGGTTTACTGAACAGCGACAGTCTGCCCGGTCGCCCGTCGGCATCCGCAGGCGGCGCGGGTCGCTGTCGCTGGTAATACGCGGAAGTTGAACTAACGTATCATGAGAGAACCTTGTACGGGAGTTGACGAGTAATGACTGTGATCCTTTTCCTGATAGTGGCGCTGGTGCTGCTTTACCGCGGCCAGGGCGGCAGGCAGGCCCTCTGGTACCTGGGAGGCGCCGTGTTCCTTGGCCTGCTGTGGGAGGGGTTCGATCTCCTCGACCTGGTGGTGGGTGGTTTGCTGCTGTTCGCCGCCTGGCTGCTGCTGACCCCGGGGCCGATGCGCCTGGAGCGGGTCAGCCGGCCCCTGCTGGCGCGGGTGCGCGGCATGTTGCCAACCCTGTCGGCTACCGAGGCCGAGGCGCTGAAATCGGGGTCGGTGGACTGGGATGGTGAGCTCTTTTCCGGCAAGCCGCGCTGGGAGCGTCTGATCGAGGCCCGGCCGGCGCAGTTGAGCGATGCAGAGCAGGCCTTTATCGATGGGCCGGTGGAAACCCTCTGCGGCATGCTCGACGACTGGGCCCTCACCCACGAGGATTACGACCTGCCGGAAGCCGTATGGGATTACATGCGCGAACAGGGCTTCTTTGGCCTGGTAATCCCCGCCGAATTTGGCGGCAAGGGCTTTTCCCACACCGCCCACTCGGAAATCGTCATGAAGATTTCCACCCGCAGCGTGTCGGGCGCGGTGACAGTGATGGTACCCAATTCCCTCGGTCCCGGTGAATTGTTGCAGCATTACGGCACCGATGAACAGAAGTCTCATTACCTGCCGCGCCTGGCGCAGGGGGAGGAGGTTCCCTGCTTCGCCCTGACGTCGCCGGTGGCGGGTTCCGACGCGGGCGCCATCCCCGACAAGGGCATTGTCTGCCGCGGCCAGTGGCAGGGCGAGGAGGTGCTGGGCCTGAAGGTCACCTGGAACAAGCGCTATATCACCCTCGCCCCGGTGGCGAGCCTGATCGGTCTGGCGGTGAAAGTGTACGACCCGGACGCATTGCTCGGTGGCGACGAGGTGGTGGGCGTATCCTGCGTGCTGGTTCCCCGTGAGCTCGAGGGCGTTCACGCCGGCGCGCGTCATCTGCCGATGAACACCGTGTTCATGAACGGGCCCACCTGGGGCACCGACGTGTTCATCCCCATGAGCCAGGTGATTGGCGGCCAGGAGATGCTGGGCAAGGGCTGGACCATGCTTCTCGAGTGCCTGTCCATTGGCCGCTCCGTATCCCTGCCCGCCCTGGGTACCGGCGCCGGGAAACTGGCCTGCCTGGCCACCGGCGCCTATGCCTATACCCGCGAGCAGTTCGGTCGTTCGATCAGCCAGTTCGAGGGGGTGCAGGCGGCGCTGGAGCCGCTGGCCGGCTACACCTACCAGATGAACGCGGCGCGCCTGCTCACCTCGGGCATGCTGGACCGCGGGGTGCGCCCGGCGGTGCCCTCGGCCCTGCTCAAGTACCAGAACACCGAGCTGATGCGCAGCGCCATCAACCATGCCATGGACGTGGTGGCGGGGCGCGGGGTAATCACCGGCCCGCGCAATTTCCTCGCCCGGGCTTACCAGGCGGTGCCCATCGCCATCACCGTGGAGGGCGCCAACATCCTGACCCGCAGCCTGATGGTGTTCGGCCAGGGGGCGATCCGCTGTCACCCCTTTATTACCGACGAGATCAGCGCCGCCCAGGACCCGGACGAGGAACAGGGCCTGCGTGATTTCGATGCGATTTTCTATCGACACATTGCCCACAGTGCCCGCAATGGCCTGCGCTCCTGCGCCCTGGCCTGGGCCGGCGGGGCCCTGGAGTCGGTCCCCGAAACCGGCAACCTGCAGCGCTACTATCGCCAGCTCGCCCGCTTCTCTGCCGCCTTCGCCCTGCTGACCGATGTCACCCTGCTGTCGATTGGCGGCGGGCTCAAGGCCAGGCAGCGGCTGTCCGGGCGGATGGCGGATTGCCTGGTCCACTTGTATTACGGCAGTGCGGTGATCAAGTACTGGCTGGACCAGGACCGCCCCGAAGACCAGGTCGACCTGGTGCGCTGGAGCCTGGAAACCAGCCTCTACGGCGCCCAGCAGGCCCTGTGGGCGGCTGTCATCAACTTCCCGGTGCGCGCCCTGCGCTGGCCCCTGCGCCTGCTGGTATTCCCGCCGGGGCACACGCGGCTGCGCGGGCCTTCGGACGCCCTGGGCACACGGGTTGCGGCGGCGATTGTCGAGGATTCACCCCTGCGCGATCACCTGGCTGAGAGCTGTTACCGCAAGCAGGATCCGGCGGACCCCCTGGGCCGGGTGCTCAACGCCTACCGCCTGGCGCTGGTCACCAGGGAGGTGCGCGGCCGGCTCAACGAGGCCATTCGCGCCCGCGACGAGGATCAGATAGACGCCACCGCATTACTGATGGGGCACCAGCGGGAGGAACTGGTGGACTGGGCGCAGGAGCAGGGGCTGGTGTCCGCCGGGGAACGCGGCCCGCTGCTGGAGGCGCTGACCGCCCTCTACGACGTGATCCGGGTCGACGCCTTCGAGCCGGAGGGTATGCGCGAACTGGCGGACTGCGCCCGCGGCAAACGGCGGGTGGTCGAACGACCGCCGCTGGGCAGCGAGGCAGGTTAATCCACGGTGGTGTCTGCCATCCCGGCGCCGGCGGCGTTGCTGCGCACTGACGGATGCCGTTTCCCATGGCGTCCTGCCCCGTGCGGCGGTCGCCACCTGCCCCGAGTAGTCTGCAAGTTGTGCGCGTACAGGGTATAGTACGCCCCTCGTGCCCGCCCCGGGCCCTGCTAAAACCACAGGTTTTGTAGGGATCAGGGCACTGTTAGCACCGTTCCCACACCCCGGGTGGTGCATAATCGGTGACAGAGTCACTCCAACACACAGGGAGCATTCCATGCACAATTCCATCCGCAACAGGTTTTTCATCTACTTCCTCGTTATCCTGCTGCCCGGGGC
This sequence comes from Seongchinamella sediminis, assembly GCF_003457605.1. Taxonomy (GTDB): domain Bacteria; phylum Pseudomonadota; class Gammaproteobacteria; order Pseudomonadales; family Halieaceae; genus Halioglobus; species Halioglobus sediminis. The sequence goes on along the minus strand of NZ_QRAN01000010.1, from coordinate 76,968 downwards.
CAGCCTTTGCAGCAGCGTCAACGCGGGAGTGATTGATTCCCGGGATCTGGTGCAGGAGCAGCTTGTCAGCGATCAGCGTAGCGAGTTGCTGGCGCTGGTGAGCCGCGAGGATGTTGCCAGGCAACTCACCGAGTTCGGTGTTGACCCGGCCAACGCGCAAATGCGCATTGCCAGCCTGACCGATGCAGAAGTTGCCAGCCTGCACCAGAATATCGACGAGCTGCCGGCGGGGTCGGGCGTGCTGGGCACGATCGCCCTGGTACTGCTTATCCTTATCCTGCTGGACATCGCCGGTGTCACGGATATTTTTCCCAAAATCTAGCCAGTCATTACCGGCAGCAGGGCAGTAGCTGAAGGCCTTGCGCTCAGCGGGGAGCACTGTAGCCAAGCGTTACCGGGCGGCCGCGACGCTGCTGCTGGCGCTTGCCGGGTGCGCCAGTTCCCCCCAGTTTGACCAGCTCATGGACGCCAGGGATGGCGGCGGCATCGGGTACAGCGCCAGTCGGGAGCTTGAGCAGGTCGCCTTTTATCCCCAGTCGGCCTACCAGTGTGGCCCGGCGGCGCTCGCCACCCTGCTCACCACTGCCGGTCGCGATGTAAAACCGGACGACCTGGTGGACGCTGTTTATGTGCCCGCGAAGCAGGGCAGCCTGCAGGTCGAAATGCTGGCCGCCGCGCGGCAACAGCAGGTGATACCGATTATGGTGGAACCTCGCCTGGAGGCGCTGTTGGCGGCGGTGGACGCAGGGAGCCCCGTGCTGGTCATGCAGAATCTGGGGGTAGATCTCATTCCGCGCTGGCATTACGCCGTGGTAGTCGGCTATGACCTGGAGGCCGGTGACATCGTATTGCGTTCCGGCGAGACCCGGCGCCGGGTATCGTCCTTGCGGGTATTTGAAAGAACCTGGCAGCGCAGTGACTACTGGGGTTTTGTTGCGCTGCCGCCCGGAGAACTGCCCACCTTCATACCACAGCAGCGCTACCTGGTGGCACTGGCTGACTTCCTGCAGCAGGGTGAGGCCGAAGCTGCTGTGGCTGCCGCGCAGGCAGGTGTCCGCAGATGGCCGGCAAACGTGCCGCTGCAGATGATGCTGGCCGAAGCATATGCTGCTGCGAGCGCGGCGCAGGCAGCTGTTTCGGTGTATCGCGACATATTACTGCAGGATGAACGCTACGCACCCGCGCACAACAATCTGGCGATGCTGTTATTCAGGCAGGGCCAGCGGCAGGAGGCGCTGGTGCACGCCCGGCGCGCGGTCGCCCTGGGCGGACGGCACGCTGCCGAGTACCAGCGCACCCTGGAACAGGTGAGTGGGCGGCGCTGACAGACAGCAGGTGCGGGGCTGGAACGCGGTTGAACGCCGCTGCATTCAGGCGGCGTCCAGATTACCCCGTTGCAATAATGTCCCGGAGTGCCGGGACTCCAGCATGGCCGCCAGCTGTGAATGCTGGTCTGGCTCGCAGTCCACGATCACCATCAGTTCGCCGCGGTCAATCCGCTCGCGGTAATCTTCCACCTCCTGGTTGGGGACGCTGACGCCGACCAGGGTGCTGAACCAGGTGCCGAGAGCGGTGCCCAGCGCGGTGCCGGCCAGAATCGCCCCGCCCCCCAGGGTCAGGCCCGCCGGGGGCACGGTGACCGCGACCAGGCTACCCAGCAGCCCCATGGCGCCGCCGGTGGCCGCGCCGCGTTTGGCGGCCTGCACCACGTCGCTGCGGTGGGTGATGTCCGCCTCGGGAAGGGGCTCGAGGATGACCTCATCATTGGCGATAACGTGCAGGTCATCTTCGCTAACGCCAAAGCTTTTCAGATCTTCGATGACCTGTTTGCCGTCCGCAAAAGTACTAACAAAGAAAAAATAACGTTGTTTCATATTAACTCCGGTTGCTCCGGTTGCTCCGGTTGCTGGGGCACGCTGGCGCGAGTGCAGAGCGCGCTTATACGGCCAGCATCCTGATCATGGTCGGCTCGGTGTAAACCAGCGCGCCATCGCTTCCGCGCCTGGCTACCAGGTGAAAGTGCGCGGCGTCTTTCGAGGGGTCAAGGAACACGCGCATTTGCGGCGCGTCCAGGGGGCCGACCCCGGCAGGAGCATCGACGTCAACGCGCCGGGCCGGTATGACAAGCTCGGGCGAGTCTGATTCCATCAGTTGCTGCTCTAACTTGAGGAGGTTCTGGTAGGCGCTGTCGTCCAGGGTCAGCCGGCTAGGGCCGACGGGTTCGGAGCTGTCGCCGGGCTGTGCTTTCAAGAATGTCTCTACGGTAATGTTCATTGCTGGGCCTCGTTGTCTGCGGTGGCTGGTGAGTGGAGGGGCGCTGGTGGCGCCCCCAGGTGGTAATGTCAGGCCTTGCTGGCCGCCCGGGCAGCGGCGCGCTCGCTGTGCACATCTGCTGTGGGCAGCTCCCCACCGGCGGATTCCAGGTGGGCGCGCACAAACCACTGGAACTGCTCCAGCTGGGCCAGGTGGCCGATGAGCATATCCTCGGAGACGGGATCGAGGTCGGCGAGCCGTGCGATGGCGGCGCGGTGATCGCTGTTGATACCCGCATAGACGATATCGAGGGCGCCGAGGTGCTCGTTGACGGTGGCCTTGCCGAGCGAATAGTCCTGCCAGCTGCGGCGTTCGATGACCGCGCCGGGCGTACCCAGCGGAACGCCACCGAGGCTGGCGATACGCTCCGCCACGGTGTCGGTCATCTCGCGTACGGCGTCTACCTGCGGGTCCAGCATTTCATGCACGCTGATAAAGTTGGGTCCGACAACGTTCCAGTGAACGTGTTTCAGCGTCAGTTGCAGATCGATAGTGGCGACCATGCGTTCTTCCAGGATGCCGATGATTGCGTCAGCCTGCGACGCCGCGAGCCCCGGTACTGTGAAGTTGGTGACATGGTTGCCTGAATGGGCGTTCATGGTTTCCTCCGTGTTGCTGGTGACTGAATGATGGCGCTCAGGCGTCATCACTTACTACAGCCTACGGCGCTGCCGCTTGATCAGATCAGCTTTTTACCTGCGGCAGCGGCAAACGGTTTAAACAGTGCTGTGGCGCGCTCGCATCGGTGGCGTCGCCGGGGGGACCAACAGATACGGGTGAGGCAGTAGACACCATTACCGCCAGAACCCGGCGGGGGCTTGCCTACCTCACCGCCAATGGCGTTGCCGGCGACCCGGATCGCGGGATCGCGCTGCTGGATGAGTCTGCAAATGCCGGCGAAGCGCTTGCTGCCGCTGTGGCCGCCACCGTGCGGGCGACCGGGCTGTGGGGCCGGCCCGACACGGACATGGAGGTTCCGAAGCCTTCACGCCACACAGGGCAATGAACGGGGATCAGCTCTTACTCGGCCAGCACCGGGATATCGTCCAGGTTGCCCCAAGGCTCCAGGGCGATATTCTGCGGGCCGTTCCAGAGTATGATGGGCAGCGGCTCGGGCTTAACGTAAGCCTCAAAAGTGGTATCGATAATGGTGTCGGATGGCTGGGCCTCGAACACCAGTAGCTCGGCAAACATCACCTTGCTGTCGTACTTGAGGATGTCCGCGACCTCCTGCCAGTACACAAAATCGTTGGCTTCCATCCAGGTCACCAGCGGCCGGGTGGTGAGAATGTCCGCCGGTTCCGGGTAGGCTATGGCGACGTCTACCGAGATGTCCTCCTCGCCGTCGCTGAGCTGTATGCGAACGCCGTTCGCCCTGTCCAGGGAATAGCTGAAGTTCTCATTGGGCTCCTCGATCAGCTGGATCAGCGTTTCAGGGTCAAGGAAATTAAAAGCCTGCCCGGGGTTGCGTTGCTGCCAGTCACGGTACCGTTCAAGGGCGATCACCGGGTCCAGGCCGCCGGCGGTGGACTGGGCTTCCAGCACCATGAAGCGGGGCTGGGGGTCCGCTTCCGCGGGGTTGATCACGTAGGTGGACCACTCGGCGCGAAAGCTGTCCAGGTTCTGCCCGGTGGCCTCATAGACATTCAGCGACACCGCGTAAACCGGCTCGCACTGCTCCGGGTAAAAGCGGATCTGCGCCAGTTCAAAGCTGTCCGGCAGGAAGGCCTGCCTGAAGTCTTCGGCCCGGTCTTCGGGAATCTCGAAGTTGATGAATATGGCCCTGGGTTCGGGCTTGAGGGCGAAGAACAGCTTGGGCCGCTCGGCACCGGCGTACACGGCCAGGGCCTGGTAGAGATCGGCTATGCCGTAGTGCAGGGTGGCGAGGCCGGATGGGGAAAGACCCAGGTTGTCGGCGGCGGCATAAAGCGCCGCGTACACGGCCGGCGGCGATTGCCCGGACAGGGCCTGGCCAACCAGGCAGCTGAACAGTTCGGCAGCACTGCCCGCTCCCTCGGGGCCGGCGACACAGGGAGCCCCGGGGCTGGCCTCGAAGGCCTCATTGGCCGGTTGCACCAGGTGCTCGCTGACCTGCCCGGCAACCAGCACCTGCGCCAGGTTCTCGGTGTAGGCCAGCCAGGGCTGGTTGCCGGTAAGTCGCACCTGGTCGACAGCGATGGAGCTGAAAGGCGCGCTGACCGAACTGCCGTCGTAGTAGTAGCGGGACTGAAGGCCGTTGGGCCCCAGTGTCTGCTCGCCGGCGGTGAGAAACTCCTCGCTCAGCAGCAAGGGCTCCGCCGCAGCCGTGTTACCCAGGGGAATATCCACTTCCAGGCTGTCGGCTGCACCATTGAGCAGGACACTGACTCCCTCATCGCTCTTGCTCACCTGCAGCTCGCTGGCGGCCACGTCGCGCGGCTCAAGCAGGTCCAGGCCGGCCTTGCTGGTGGCCTTGCTGAACCGGTACAGGCGCGGTGTAGGGTCACTGTCCCGGCTGACAAAGGTTTTCCATTCCAGCTTCGCTCCCCGTTCGCCCCGCGCCGTGTTGGCGATATCGGCCAGCAGGTAGTAGTGACCTTCTGTGCTGCTGGCTGATCGGTCGGCGACACCCGGGAGCGGGGCGCGGGCCAGGGTGAGCGGATTTTGCAGCCCGATCTCCCGGCTGAAGGCTTCAACCTGCGCCGGGTCGATCCGCCACACCAGGATGGACCTGTCCCGCAACTCCAGCGGAAATACCGGTGGCTCCTCACCCGAGATGGTGGTCTGCTGCAGGGCCGCGTTGATCAGGCTGCCGCCGAAGATGGCGTTGCGAATGGTTTGCAGGGTCTGCTTTTGTTCCGCGGGAATGCCGTAAAGCGACGCGAGTGCCGGGTCGACCTTGTTGACCACCGGTGCATCCGATGCCGGGCAGAAAGGTGATTCAGCCGTGGACTGTTCCCGGGAGCCGCCACTGGAACCGCTGTCGCAGCCGGCGAGCAGCGCAAGGCCCACGAGCAAAGTGAGCACATGGCGTATTTTGCGGGCGGCCTGCCGTAACATGATGTTGTCCCAGTCAATGTAACTGGGACAAATACGCGACAAGCCGGAATTCAGATCATCCGGAACATCGCTGCGATGTTACCGGACAAAGGTGAGGGCAATTGCTCCGGCGAACCTTGTTCGCTACCAACAAAAAGGGCCCCGCAGGAGGCTGTGTAGTGGGAGGCTAGGCGAAAGGCCTATCCATCCTCTGCCACGAAGCGCTGCAGTTGTTGACGCAGCTGCTGGTTTTCACGGTGCAGGCGGTCGCGCTGGCGTAACAGGTCCACCAGCATTGCCGTGGCGACCCAGTCCAGGTCGAGATCGCGGTGCAGCCGTATTGCCTTGTGCATCCACCTGGCGGATGTCGTATCAAACTCCCAGTCGCGTGCCTGGCCCCCGGCCGTTGGGCGGGCAATGCCCTGCTCTACAATGGTCACGACCTGTTCCTCGGTGACGCCCTCACGTTCGCAAAATTCACGTGCGGTGATTCTCAGGATGCTGGTGCTCATGCCGACGCTCTCCATTCTGCCCGTGGGTCATAGTCCAGCTCATCGGCCAGGGTCTGCCACAGCTCGCGGGCCTTGTCGCTGGACTTCGCCGGCATGGTGATTTTCAATACGGCATAGAGGTCGCCCCTGCCTGCCTTGCTGACCAGACCCTTGCCCTTGATGCGCAACTTGCGTCCCGCCTGATTGTCAGGGGCCACGGTGAGCGTGACTTTACCGTCCAGGGTGGGGACCGTCACTTTGGTACCGAGAGCGGCCTCCCAGGGAGCCAGCGGCACGGTGATCAGCAGGTCGTGTCCCTGTACGTCGAACAGTGGGTGGGGTACCAGGCGAACGTGGAGGTAAAGGTCGCCATCGGGCGCGCCGCCCTGACCCGGTATACCCTGACCGCGCAGGCGTATACGTTCACCTTCGCCAACACCCGCGGGAATGGTGACCTTGAGCGATTTGCGACGGTTAACCCGCCTACCGTTTTCAACGACCGGTAGTTCGTATTCCACGGGCTTCTGTGTGTCGCTGAGGGTCTCCTCGAGAAAAACCGGCATCTCGATTTCCACATCCTGGCCGCGCCGCCCCCGCGCAAAGCCCTGTCCGGCATCCCTCCCCTCGAACTCCGCGCCGAAAATGCTGTTGAAGAAATCCGAGAAGTCGCCTCTGAAGTGGTGGCTGCCGCCGCCCGCCCGCGACTCCCACCCGGGCGGCGGCTGGAAGCCGTGCCCGCTGCCGGCTGCGCCGTAGCGCCGCAGTTCATCAAATTCCGCTCGCCGGGTCTCGTCCCCCAGCACTTCCCAGGCTTCGGCTACTTCCTTGAACTTTTCCTCGGCCTCATCGCCGGGATTGAGGTCTGGGTGGTACTTGCGCGCCAGTTTGCGGTATGCGTTTTTGATATCCGCTTTTTCCGCGTCCGGCTCGACACCAAGAATGGCATAGTAATCCTTGAACTCCATAGCCCTCTCGCTCCTGGACTGTTATCTGGCGCAGCAGGCTTGGTGCGTGCTGCCAATACCTCGGGTTAATGCGTCGCGGTCCGACTGCTCACTTGAGCGTTGGGTAAAAATAATCGCCGATGCTCATGTCTGGCGTAAACAGTTCAGCGCCCATCGCTTCCATGTCCCATGAAATCCACTTTTGGGGCGTCAGTTTCACTACCATGTCGGACATGCCTGCAAATGCCGGCCCCACGACGGGATGCTCCATGCCTGCAGGCGTCAGGTACTTGCCGTTGATCTGCCTCGCCAGGGGAGTGGCAGCCTCTCCGGTCAGCAATTCGGCTCGTCCTGAAGCGCTTAGTCCTGCCTCCCGACCGTCTTCCCGGGATTCGATGCACAGGGCCATGCGTGGATCTCGCGCCAGGTTGCGCCCCTTCTCCGTGTGACCGCTGGTGGCGATGTACAGGGCACCCTCCTGGAACAGGAACCAGACGGCGGTGACATGGGGCATGTCGTTGGTATCAAAGGTAGTCAGGGTGGCGATGCGCCGCTCCTCCAGCAGGTGCGCCAGGGATTCATTAAAAGCCATTTTATCCTCCGTCGGTGTTGCCGCTTACCTTGTACAGTATGGCGCGGATTACGGATTCTGCCCGGGTCACGCGCGGCCGCGGTCACCACCCGGCCGCTCGCTGGTTCAGGGCCTGCTGGCGCCCGGCCCCGCAATGGCCATGGCCTTCTGGTAAGCGGGGCGGGCGGCGATTCGGGCCACGTAAGCCCGGGTATTGGGCAGGCTGTCGTTGATTTCCCGCCCTCCCAGCATGCCCAGGGAGGTGAGGTTGAACATGGACATGATGTCAGCACAGCTGAATGCCGCTCCTCCCAGGTACTCGGATTCGCCAAGCCGCTGTTCCAGGGCATTATAAAGGCCGTCTTCACGGCGCTGGGTAGTGGTCAGCATCAGGTTGCCGGGGCCGGGTTCGGCGCCGGTGGCCCGCACAGCTGCCTTGATGAACAGGGCGCACTGCAGGTTGTTGTTGAACTGCATCCAGAACAGGTAGTGGGGGTAGTCCGGGCTGTCGACATCCACTGACAGCCGCCCCTCGCCGTGCTTCCGGGAGATGTACTCGACAATCGCCGTGGACTCGGCCAGCACCAGGTCACCATCGGTGATGATGGGCGCAGTGCCCGCGGGATGAAGCGCGCGGTACTCCGGCGGGGCCAGGAAGTCGTCACCCCGGTCGTACCACTTCAGTTCGTAGGGGAGGCCCAGCTCTTCCATCAGCCAGACGATACGGTCCGACTGGGAAACGCCCAGGTGATGGATGGTGATCATGGCTAGCTCCTTGCGGCTAGGGTTGCTGTTGATGCATGCCCGGCCACGCAGGGTGGCCGGGCACGAGTGCGGCAGCTCAGGCCAGGTTGGCGTTGACGAAGTCCCAGTTCACCAGTGCCCAGAAGGCCTCCATGTACTTGGGCCGCGCATTGCGGTAATCAATGTAGTAGGCGTGCTCCCACACATCCACAGTCAGCAGCGGGGTGTAGTCACCGGTCAGCGGGGTTTCGGCATTGCTGGTATTGGCAATCGCCACCGAGCCGTCGGCTTTCTGCACCAGCCAGGTCCAGCCTGAGCCGAAGTTGCCGACCGCGCTGGCGGTGAACTCTTCCTTGAATTTGTCAAAGGAGCCGAAGGCGGCGTTGATCTTGTCCGCCACGGCGCCGCTGGCTTCGCCGCCGCCGTTGGGGCTCAGGCAGTTCCAGTAGAAGGTGTGGTTCCAGACCTGGGCCGCGTTGTTGAATACGCCGCCGCTGGAGTTCTTGACGATGGTTTCCAGGTCGGCGTCCTGCTGGTCCGTGCCTTCAATGAGAGGCCCCAGCTTGTCGACGTAGGTGGCGTGGTGTTTGCCGTAATGGTACTCCAGGGTTTCCTGGGAAATATGGGGTTCGAGGGCATTCATTGCGTAGGGCAGATCCGGAAGGGTAATAGCCATGGTGTATCTCCTGTGTTGTGAGTGGCAATAAAGACTGCCAGCGCGTTGGCTGGCAGCGCACTATACGGAAAGCGAATGGCAATTGGCACTCGCTAGCATGCCAATCATTGCGGTGATATTCAAATGCATTCCGCGCGGCCCCCGGAATCCGGATCGGTCGCTAGCCTATCCAGACCTGCTTGGCATTAACGAATTCACGTATCCCGTGCGGCCCCAGCTCCCGGCCCAGCCCTGAGCGCTTGATACCGCCACTGGGCAGGCGCGGGTCGGTTTTGACAATACCGTTGATTGCTACCTGCCCGGCATTGATCTCCATGGCAAATTGTTCTGCCATCTCCTGGTTCCCGGTCCAGACGCCGGCCCCGAGGCCGTAGTCGGTTGCATTTGCGAGCTCCAGGGCGTGCTCGGCGTCCCCGGCCCTGGTCACAGCCATCACCGGACCAAAAGTTTCCTCGCGAAACGCGCACATGGAGTCGGTGACCTCGGTCAGCAGGGTCGCCGGGTAGAAAAACCCCGGACCTTGCGGTAGTTCGCCGCCCAGGGCACAGTTTGCGCCGGCGGCCACGGTTTCCTGTACCTGGCGATGCAGGTTGTCGCGCAGGTCGCCGCGGGCCAGGGGGCCGATGTCGGTCTCTGTCGACAGGGGATTACCCAGTGTGAGTGCCCGCAAGCGTGGTTTGAGCAGGTCGATAAAACGGTCGTAGACCGGGGCTTCGACAATGATCCGCTTGGCAGCGATGCAGGATTGTCCGGCGTTGATAATGCGCGACAGGGTGGCGACGTCAGCCGCTTTCTCCAGGTCGGCATCGGCCAGCACAACGAATGGGTCTGAGCCGCCCAGTTCGAGAACGACAGGCTTGATCTCGGAGCCGGCAATGCTTGCGACGATGGCACCGGCCCGGTCGGAGCCAGTGAAAGATACCGCGGCAACAGCGGGATGGCGGATGGCGGATTCAACCATCGCCGTCTCGATGGGTATGTTGACCACGATATCCGTCGGTGCGCCGGCCTCGCGAAAGATGCCCTCAATGGCAGCGCCGCAGCCGGGCACGTTCGGGTCGTGTTTGAGCACGCAGGTGTTGCCGGCCATCAGCGCCGGCGCCAGGGCGCGGAACGCCAGCCAGAGTGGCGCATTCCAGGGCAGTATCGACAGGGTGGTGCCGAGGGGCTGGTAGCACACATAGCTCAAGGCAGCGTCCGAAGGCAGTTCCTCACGCTGTAAATAGCGTTCGGCGAACTCAGCGTAATGCTCTGCGCACCAGGCGGCCTTCTCAACTTCGGGTCCGCCTTCTTTCACCGGCTTGCCCATTTCCCGGGCCATGAGTTCGGCCAGCGCGCTTTTCTCCCGTCGCAGGCACGCCGCAACAGCCTGCAGAACCCGGGCACGCTCCTGCAGGGGCGTCTTGCGCCATCCGGGATAGGCATCCTGCGCGCGTTGAATGTGCTGGTTGAGCGCCGCTTGGTCCAGCGAGGGATACTCGCCGAGTGACTGTCCGGTCGCGGGGTCTATTGCAAATAGCATAACAGGCTCCAGGGCTGGCGGCCTCGTCCGCGAGGCCGCAGGTTGGTTGGGAAGGACGATAGCTAGTTACCGCCAAGCGGTTCTCCGGGCTTTTCATCCGGCTTGTTGCGTTTGTCCTTTTGCGGCGAAATTGTTGCGATACTGCTGGAACTGGACGCGTTTCCCTTTGTTGAGCAGGGCTTGACGGTGAAATCGTAATCCAGGCTGAAAAATGATTTACAGCCCGTGTCGGTAATGTAAATGGTGTCGGAAATGCCGCAGGTCTTGTCCCCGTCTACGCCCCACATCCAGGGAATAACGTGGAAGGTCATGCCTTCGCGCAGGATGGTTGAATCCCCCTGCTTGAGGCTCACGATATAGCCCTCATCCCAGCTCGGCGGAAACGCTATACCGATGGAGTAGCCGGAGCGGGTCACCAGGCGAGCGCCGACATCGTTATGGCTGATGATATTGCGGATCATGTTGTCGACATCAGAGACAGTCATGCCGGGCTGCAACTGTTCATGCATGGTGCCGATCGCGTGTTTCATGGTTTCCTGTGCTTTGTACATCGAGTCACTCAATTCGCCGAGGACGATGGTCCGCATCATGGCAGTGTGATAGCGCCGATAGCAGCCACCAACCTCGATAAAGACGTGTTCACCCGGCTCGACAGTACGGCCTTCCCAGGTAGCGTGACCAATCATGGTCCGGGGTCCGGAGGTGACGTAGGGCATCACGGCGGGTGGCTCTCCCCCGGCGCGAAACATGGCATCGCTGATCGCGGCGCCGATCTCGTTTTCCGTCACGCCCGGCTGACTCGCGGCGATGCCCGCCCTGATACCGGCCTCAGTAGCGGCTGCCGCCTTGTGCATAAGGTCGATTTCCGCCGGAGATTTGCAGACTCGGCCCTCCTCGACAATGCCAAAACAATCCAGCAGTTTGGCGCCGGTAAGCGTGGTATGGATGGTGTCCTGCTGGTAGGCGGGGAAAAAATAGCTGTTGCGTTCGTAGCCGATATGCTTGTTCGCCAGGCCAAACTCACGCAGTGCGTCCACCAGGGTCTGGATGGCATCGCCGGTGTCCGGGTAGGGGCGGGTCAGGTCGACCCAGGTCCGCGCGTAAATATTGGATTCTTCCAGGGCGCGGGTAATCATGAACGGTTCGTCTTCCAGCGGAATCACCAGCGCCTGAAAGAATGAGTACCCGGTGGTCTGGTAATCCGTCAGGTACATGATGTTTTCCGGGTCAGTGATCACCGCCGCATCCAGCCGCCGCTCCGCTATACGGGTTCGCAACTGCGCCAGGCGGTGCTGATATTCCTCGAACGGAAAGGTCATGTCATCGCGTTGTTTCATGCGGCCTCCAGCACCTTTTCTGCGGTGGTAACCAGTATCTCCAGGCCCTCGGCCAGATCCTCGCTCGGAATGGTGAGCGGGGGAATGATTTTCAGTACCCGGCCGCCGGTGCCGCAGGCGGTAATCAGCAAACCCTGTTCAAAGCATTGCTTGAGGATGTCGCTGGCCCGGTCACCGCTGCCCACGTCCAGTCCTACAATCATGCCCTTGCCACGCACTTGCACCTGCGGGTACTTCTCCAGCGGGTCGACCGCGCTGCGTATCTGCGCGGTTTTGGTTTTGACCTCGTCCATCAGCTCGCTGTTTTCAAAGTAGGACAGTGCCTCGCAGCCGGCGACGAAGGACAGGTTTTGCCCCCTGAAGGTGCCGGTGTGCTCACCCGGTGACCAGTGTTTGTCCACTTCCGGCTTCACCAGGTTCATCGCCAGCGGTGTGCCTATGCCGCCCACACCTTTCGCCAGGCAAATGACATCAGGGTCGATATTGCAGTCGTCGAAACTGAAAAAGCTGCCGGTTCGGCCGACGCCGACCTGTATGTCGTCTACGATAAGCAGGGAGCCGAGGCTTTTCGCCAGCTTCGCCAGTTTCTGCAGCCAGGCTTTACTGGCGACGTTGACGCCGCCCTCGGCCTGTATCGCTTCAACAAGAAATGCCGCGGGCGCTTGCAAACCACTTGAGCTGTCCGCGTACTGCGCTGCCAGGTGGTCGAGAAGCTCGGTGCCGCAACCCATCTCGCAGGATTGGCACGGTGCTTCGCAGCCAAAGGGGTAGTGCACAACATGTTCCAGCGGGACACCGGAGGCACCGCGAAAGTAGGCATTGGCAGTGCAGGCAAGCGACCCGAGGGTCATGCCGTGGAAGCCGTGGGCAAAAGCGACTACTTGTCTCCTGCCGGTCGCCCGGCGGGCAATTTTCAGTGCCGCTTCCACCGCGTTGGTGCCGGTTGGGCCCATGAACTGCATTTTATGGGGCATGTTCCGCGGCTCGAGTATCACCTCGGTGAAGCGCTGCATGAATTTGCGCTTCGCGGTGGTGTGTAGATCCAGGCTGTGCAGCACACCGTCCGCCTGCAGGTAGTCGATAATCGCCTGCTTCATGCGCTTGTTGTTGTGGCCAAAGTTCAATACTCCGGCGCCGGCAAAGAAGTCGATGTACTCCTTGCCGTTTTCGTCGGTCTGGCGCGCATTCTGGGCCTTGTCGAAAACAGCCGGGTAGACCCGGCAGTAGGCTCGGATGTCGGATTCTCGCTGGTCAAAAATGCTCATACTCGTCTCCATTGGCGATGTTCGACAGGGGCCGCAGCCCCCGATGGGTAAAACTCAGGCGATGTCGGCGGGCACAGCAATGCCCGCCAGGCGTGAAAAGTAGGCCGTGACTCGGGGAATCAGCCGGTCGTTAAAGTCGTAGCTGGCGTTGTGACAGGGCGCCCGGTGATCGGGACCGTCGTCGCTGCCGATAAGGGCAAATGCCCCCGGGATTTTCTGCAGGTAATAGCTGAAGTCTTCGGAGGCCATAATCGGGGTATCGCTGGTCCTGTCCAGGGCTGCGCTGCCCCAGAGTTGTGCCCAGTGTTCGCGGGCGATGCCGGCGTGGTGAGCGTGGTTGATAGTCGCATTGTAGCGGTGCTTGTGCTGGACCTCGCAGCTGACACCATAGCTCGCAGCGCTGTGCTGGCAAACCTCGGTGATCAGGGCGTTGACGCGTGAGCGGGTGTCGTCGTCGGGAATGCGAATACTGCCGGCCAGCCTGGCGCTCTGCGGTATGACCGTCTCCCCGCTGCGTGCGTCGATTGAGGTCACGCTGACCACTGCCGCCTTCTGGGGTGGTAGCCGTCGGCTGACCACCTGTTGCAGGTTCAGGATAATGGCGCTGGCCGCCAGCACCGGGTCGGCACATTGTTCCGGCTGGCTGGCGTGCCCGCCGCGGCCGGTGACGATGATTTCGAAGGTGCCATTGCCGCTCATAACGGCATGGTCAGGGCACAGCATCATGCCGAAGGGAAGCGCCGGCCAGTTGTGCCAGCCGTAAATCGCATCGACCCCTTCCAGTGCGCCATCGGCAATCATTTCCCGGGCGCCGTGCCCGCCTTCCTCGGCGGGCTGGAACAGCAGGCTGACCGGCGCGCTTAACTGCGCCTCGTGCAGTTTCAACCAGTGGGCCGCCGCCATCAGGGTTGCCGTGTGTCCGTCGTGGCCGCAGGCGTGCATGCAGCCCTCGTGCCGGGAGCGCCAGGGATGATCGTTCTGCTCGTGAATGGGCAGGGCGTCGATGTCGCCGCGCAGGGCGATATGGCGGCCGGAGGAGCCCTGGTCCTGACCAAGCCGGGCCACGGTGCCGGTGTCGGCGCAGGGCTGCCAGGGGATATCCAGCTCGGTCAATTGCCGGCGAATACGTTCAGCGGTGCGCTGTTCCTGCCAACCAAGTTCAGGGTACTGATGTAGTTCGCGCCGCAGCTGTTGCGCGGCGCTGATCGCGTTTTGCCATGCCGACGACATCTAGCTCCTTACAGAACCCGGTACACTGTGTTCGATCAGTTGCATGCTGCAAACATAGCACAGCGCAGCGCAATGACCCAATTGACGGCTGCGGAGACTGTAACCGGCCCTGCGCTGTCAGTGATTGCGGGCCGTTACAATCCAGCAGCTGCCCGCCAGGTTGACGGTCTCGCCGTCGTAGAAGGGCATGACGGCCTCGCGGATGGCCTCGCGGGCGGTCGCCACCCGTTCCGGCGGCGCCTCCCTGAGCAGGCGCGAGGCCGGACCGGCGTCGATAAAGAAGTCGCCGATCTGTTCCCGGGCCATGCCATGACCAAAGCGCAGGGTGGGCTTGAATGGGTCGATGTTGATGTCGGCAAAGCCCGCCCCGGTGAGCATGCGCTCGACAAATTCCCGATCGGCGAGGCCGAAGGGCCCGGGCGCGTGGGGCGGCAGCGGCTCCGGCTTGGGCAGATGCTGCAGGGCGGCGCCCATGGGCACGGTAACCCAGTCGTTACCGGGTATCGGGGCCCAGCAGATGAACGCCAGGCGGCCACCGGGTTTCAGCGCCCGGCGGATATTGGCGAAGGCGGCGGCGGGATCGGCAAAAAACATGACCCCGAAACGCGAGAACATAAGGTCGTACGCGCCGGCATCGAAGCGGTGGTTGCTGGCGTCGGCCTGCTGGAATGAAAGCGCCGACTGCAGGTCGGCATCCAACTGCTGCTTTTTCTGGCCGGCCACCTCCAGCATGGGGCCGGAAATATCCACACCCAGCACCCGGCCTGCCGGCCCCGTTCTTTGCAGCAGCGCCAGTGAGGTGTCGGCGCAACCGCAGCCAACGTCGAGGATGGCTTCCCCCGCCTGCACGGCGGCTGCGTCGATGGCCGCCTGGCCGATGGGGCTCAGGGTCTTTTCCATCTGCGCATTGCGTTCCGCCCAGCCCTGACCGGCCTCGCCGTCCCAGTACTCGATCTGTTCGCTGTTGTCCTGTGCGCGTTGGGTCATACCTGTTACTTCCTGTTTGGTAGAGAATTCAGCCGGGGCAGGCACCTCAGGGCTTACTCGAAAATGGCCACCTGCCTGCTGCCATCGGAGGAACGGCTGGCGCGATACATGCCCACGGTGTTGAAGGGCATGGCGATGTTGCCGGATGGGTCCATGGCAATGATGCCACCGCTGCCGCCGGCGTCTTTCAGCACCTGGTTGATCACGGTGTCACTGGCGTCGGCAAGCGAGGCGCCCTGGTACTTGACCCGGGCGCAGATGTCGGCGGCGACGTGGTAGCGGATAAAGTACTCGCCATGCCCCGTCGCCGACACCGCGCAGCTGGTGTTGTCGGCGTAGGTGCCGGCGCCGATAATGGGCGAGTCGCCAACCCGGCCAAATCGCTTGGCGGTCATGCCGCCGGTGGAGGTGCCCGCGGCGAGATTGCCCTGTTGGTCCAGGGCCACGGCGCCCACGGTACCCATGCGATAGCGCTCGGGCAGGTCCTCGTAGGAGGCGCGAAAGTCTTTGCTGGCGTCCTGTTCCTGCTCCAGCTTCTGCTTCGCCCGCAGCAGCGACTGGTAGCGATCCTCGGTGTCGAAGTAGTCGTTACTGACCGGGGTGAAACCCTGCTCGGCGGCGAACGCTTCGGCGCCCTCGCCAGACAGCAGCACATGGGGCGAGTTGTCCATCACCGCCTTGGCCAGGGCGATGGGGCTGCTGACGGTTTTCACCCCGGCGACCGCGCCTGCCTGCAGGGTGGCGCCGTCCATTAACGACGCGTCCAGCTCATGGCGGCCCTCATAGGTATACACCGCCCCTTTGCCGGCATTGAACAGGGGCGAATCCTCCAGCACCTGGATCGCCGCAATGACCGCCGCCTGGCTGCTTTCTCCCTGGTCCAGCAGGCGGTAACCCGCGTCCAGGGCCTCCAGCAGTTTCGTCTCATAGCGCTGCCGCAGCTCGCCCTGGAGCTTGTCCCGGTCGATGGTGCCGGCTCCACCGTGAATGGCGATGGCAAAGGGCGCCGTGTCCGCCAGAGCCGTATTGGTGGCCGACAACATCCAGACAAGGCCTGCCAGCAGCATGGCCGGAAAAAACTGGCGATGGGTTCGTATGATCATGGGCACCTCCCGAGTTGCAGAGCACTGTAGAGCATCACTCTCACCCCGGGCAACATTTCTGTGGCAACTATCCTGTGCGGCTATGACCAGTCGCAGGCCCTGCGGTTGACAAGGTGCGTTGCAGCGTCGCTGTTGTGCCGGGGGCTGAACCCCTTTCGGGCTGCCTGTCAGCGTCGCAATATCGCGAGCCAGCGCCCGAGGTTGAGCAGGCTGGCCAGCGATGCCGCCACATAGGTCAGGGCCGCGGCTTTGAGGATCCGTCTCGCGTGGGGGAGATCCCCTTCGTACAGGTGTTTGCCGGACTCCAGCAGGGGTAAGGCCTTGTTAAAGCTGGCATCAAACTCCACGGGCAGTGTCAGCAGGTGCACCACTGTACCGAGCAACATGGAGCCGATAGCCACCCACAGGAGGAGGAAGCTGAATCCGGGGGTCCTGGTAACCAACATGGCCAGGGGGGCAGCAAGCAGGAACAGGCTGCCCACTCTTTGTCCGGCCGCCGCCACTCGGGCAAGCCGCTGGCGATTGCGAAACAGCACCTCGTCCCTGGCGTCCTGTATGGCGTGGCCGACTTCGTGGGCGGCCACGGTGACCGCTGTCAGCGAGTGGCCGTGGTACTTGTCTTCCGTCAGCCGCACCGCTCGTGCCTGAGGATCGTAGTGGTCTCCATCGGGGGTGACCTCAACGACCACGTTTCGCAAGTCGAGCTGGTCCAGCAGGTGCCGGGCCAGCTCGGCACCGCTGCCCCGCTCGCGGTAGCGATCAGCCGGTTCGCTGTAGTTGCGCAGGATTCGCCTGACCCAAACGCCCGGCAGGCTGATCACAGCCAGGAGCGCCAGTACAACAATAATGGTGATCATGGAGAAAATACGTGCCGTTGCCTTGTCGGGACCAACCTGGACAGTTTGAACAGGTATTAAAAGAAAGACCGGCAGGTTGGCAGAATGTTCCCCGTGCTGTTGTCGGGTTCCAGTCTATCAGCGTCTTTGTTATTACCGTGCTGGACATTGCATAGTCCGCAGGTTAGCTTGGCAGGCACATGCAATTGGAAGTGGTGCAGTGGATGCAGAAATCGGTCTTCATGAGCGTGGCCTTTGTCATGCTAATGCCCAACGCCAGTTACGCAATGGTATGGGGGGAGTCGACCTGGGGATCACTCTGGGGGGCTGGCCTCGCCAGTTCACCCCTGGCAGTTCCTGTGTTCGGTGTGGGCGGCCTGCTTGTGCTCGTTGCTCTTGTGGCCCTAACACCGCTATCAACCCGCGCCCGCCGCCTGTTGAAGCTCAAGCGAAAAAATTCATAGCTATCCGGCAAAAAAAGAAAAAGGACACCCGTATGCCCCATTCCCCTCTCTTGCGAGCCCATCGTTCGCTGTTCGCTGCCCTGCTGCTTGGCACTGTCGCCAGCGCTGTGCAGGCGGCCCCCGTCACGCTTCCTCATACTTTCAGCAACGGCACGGTGGCTGACGCCGATCAGGTCAACGCGAATTTTGACGCCCTGGCTGACGAGTCCAATAGCCAGGACAATCGCATTGGCGCCCTGGAATCTGCCGACAATACCGGGCCCCAGGGAGAGCAGGGCCCCCAGGGTGAACCAGGTCCCCCGGGGCCTCAAGGTCCCCAGGGAGAGCAGGGCCCGGCCGGTACGAGCGTGCCCGACGGGTCTGCTGTCGGCGACATGCTCAAGTGGGACGGCGGCAACTGGGTGGCGACCGCCCCGGCTTCCCCGGCCAGTATCGTTGACGCCTCCAATGCCGACAAGCTGCAGCCCTACCTGGCGATCAACTACATTATTGCCCTGCAAGGCGTCTTCCCCAGCCGCAGCGCCGAAACTCCCTACCTCGGTGAAATCAGTATGTTTGCCGGCAATTTTGCTCCCCGGGGCTGGGCTTTCTGCAATGGGCAACTACTGGCCATTGCTCAGAATTCCGCACTGTTCTCGCTGCTGGGCACAACCTATGGCGGTGACGGCAGGACTACCTTTGCGCTTCCCGATTTGCGCAGCCGGGTGCCGGTGCACTCGGGTAATGGCAGCCAGGGGCCCGGGCTCACGGCGCGCCCACTGGGTCAGCGCGGCGGTACCGAGCGGCACTAGCGGCCCCGGCTTCGCAGCCTGCGCGGGGCGCGCTTGCTACGCTCCGCAGTTTCCCCTTGATGATTAGCAGTTCATTGTTCACGGCCAGTGTCGCGCAGCGGGTGCTGTTGGCGACTTTGCTCATTTCCCTGCCCGCATTCGCGCAGCAGGTGCCGCCATCATTTCCCTACCTCGATAGCATCAATGCGCCCGCGGCACTGCCGGTCCCTGCCAGGGACCGGCCGGTCGTGATCGCCGTTGTCGATGATGGTGTTCTGACCACCCACCGGGAACTGCGCGGCTTGATCTGGGCCAATCCGGCCGAGATTGCCGGCAACGGCGTCGATGACGATGGCAACGGTTTGCGCGATGACTGGCAGGGTTGGGATGTGGCCGATAACAATGCCCTGGTCACCCCGCCGGCAGGACGGCCGGAGTTTTATCACGGTACCCACCTTGCCGGGGTTATTGCCCGCATTGTGCGCCGGGCTTACGGCGAGGACGCGGGCCGCCTGGTGAGGATTATGCCGGTCAAGGTGCTGCAGGACGCTGCTCCCACTACCGACCTCAAGCATGCCTACCAGGGGGTGGAGTACGCTATTGCGGCGGGGGCGGACATTATCCTCAGCGCCTGGGGCATGGCAGCCCTCTCCCCGGACGAGTCCCGCATCCTGGATCACGCGCGCGACAGCGGGATTCTGGTCATCGCTTCTGCCGGTAACTACCCGGATGAACGAGACCAGTTCCCGGCGGCCCATCCGGCGGTGCTGGCGGTAAGCTCTGTAGACGGCCAGGGTCGCCGGGTCGCCAACGCCAATTTCGGGCCCTTCGTGGACATAGCCGCCCCCGGCAATGGTATAGAAGCAGCCGGTATTGCCTCGGATACGGCCTACCAGACCCACGATGGCACCTCTGGCGCGGCGGCGATGGTGGCGGCCGCCGCCGCGATGGTCCAGATAGCGCACCCCGGGTTTGGCCCGGGTGAGGTCACCGCCTGCCTGCTGGACGCTGCCCAGCCCCTGCAGCTTGCCGCGACTACCGAACTGGCCAAGATGGGCAGCGGGTCGCTGGATATCCAGGCGGCGCTTGCCTGTGAGCTGCTAAGCGGGAAGCCGGAGGCGAGCGCGCGGCTCGATCGCTCCAGGGGCTACCTGCATCCTGCGGGAGCGGCGCAGGCGCTGGAGTGGGTTATAGCGCCCGCGGGCAACATCAAGGGCCTGCGTTTCGCGCCGGTGTTTTCGCGAGCCTACAACCCAGGTGATCGACTGGAATTCAGGCAGGGGGCCTCGGGCGCGGGCGAGCCGGTCGCCAGCTTCCCCCTGTCAGCGCTGCCGGAGGAGTACTTTCTTGCCGGGGACAGTGCCCACGTAAGCTACCTGCCGGCCGCTGCCAGCGCAGCGGACTGGCTGCTCGGCTATCGGGCGGACACAGTAGACACGCGCACCCTCTACTGCCGTGGCACCACGCGGCTGATGGAAGAAGGTGAGTTCACCGACGGTAGTGGGGAGCACAACTATTCCTACAACACGGATTGCAAGTGGCTGATCACCGCGCCCCCGGGCAAGAGAGTGCAGTTCAGGTTTTCCGCAATGGACACCGAGACACGGCGCGACCTGGTCTACTTTTTCAATGGGGCGGGAACCCACGAGGACATCATGGCGATATTCAGTGGCCGTGAACTGCCCCCGGAGCTGACCACCTGGAGCAACCAGGTGCTGGTGTGGTTTGTCACTGATGGCCAGAACCAGGGCCGGGGATGGCGGGCGCAGTACCGCTTTATCGATCCTGCCCCCTGATGTTTTCAATTGCTGCTAGACTCTCTGCAATGCCTAATTCAGGAACTCCCAATGAAGTACTTTGCCCCCGCCTCCCTGGCTGTGCTCCTGCTGCTCGGTGGAGCCGCTGTCGCGACGGAAGCACCTGCGCCCCGGATCGACGCTGATCGCCTGTCCGCCATTGTCAAAACCCTGGCCTCGGATGAATTTGCCGGGCGCGCTCCCGGTGGGCCGGGAGAGGAAAAAACCGTCGCCTACCTCATCGAACAGTTTCGCGAGTTGGGGCTGGAACCGGGGGGCGTCAGCGGCCGCTGGACCCAGCCGGTGCCCCTGTGGCAGACCCAGGTCAACGAGCCCGCTTTCGCGGTCCGGACAGGCGATAAGTCTGTCCAGCTGGCCCAGGGCGCGGACGTGGCGCTGTCCACCCTGCAGCCCAAAGCCGCAGTGCGGGTGGAGAACGCCCCGGTGGTGTTCGTCGGCTTTGGCGCCAGCGCCCCGGAGCGGGACTGGGACGACTATGGCGACATCGATCTCAGCGGCAAGGTGGCGCTGTTCCTGGTTAACGATCCGGACTTCTCGGCCGCGGCGGGCGAGCCCGTGGGCCAGCGCTTCGGTGGTAAGCGGATGACCTATTACGGGCGCTGGGCCTACAAGTTCGAGGAGGCCGAACGGCGCGGCGCAATCGCGGCGATCGTCATTCATGAAGACAAGGCGGCAGGTTACGGCTGGGGTGTCGCCTCCGCCTCACCCGGCGAGAATTTCAGCATGGTGTTGTCCCCCGGCAGCGAGCGCTCGCTGCAGCTGCAGGGCTGGATGCACTGGGACGCCGCCAGCCGCCTGTTCGCCAGCGCCGGGCTGGACCTCGATGAGCAGCGCACCCTGGCCCGGCACCCGGACTTCAGCGCTTTCGCAATGCCGAACACGCGGTTCGATGCCGCGGCCGGCGTGGCGGTCCAGCGTATCGAGAGCCAGAATGTGCTCGCTCGCCTGCCCGGCACCACCCGCGCCGACGAAACACTGATGGTGGCCTCCCACTGGGACGCCTTTGGCCAGGGTGAGCCGGACAGCGAAGGCCGGACCGTGCGCCCGGGCGCCAACGATGACGCCCTGGGAACGGCGGGTGTCATCGAACTGGCGAGGGTGTTGCAGGCCGGCCCGCCACTGCAGCGCAGCGTGGTCTTTGCCGCCTGGACCGCGGAAGAAAGCGGCTTGCTGGGCTCCGCCACTTACGCCGCCAACCCGGTGTACCCGCTGGCAAGTACCGTGGCCAACTTCACCCTGGACATCCTGCAGACGGCGGGCCCGGCGCATGACGTCATCCTGGTGGGTGAGGGGCAGAGCGAACTGGAGGATTACCTGGAGCGCGCCGCCAAACGGCAGGGGCGCTATGTAACGCCGGAAAACCTGCCGGAAAACGGGCTGTTCTACCGCGCCGATCATTTCTCGCTGGCCCGTGAAGGCGTCCCCGTGCTGTTGATTATGGGCATCGCCGGCGGTGCCGACCTGGTTGACGGCGGCCGCGCGGCGGGCGACGCCTGGATTGCCGACTACGTCGGCAACTGCTATCACCAGACCTGCGATGCCTGGAGTCCCGACTGGGACCTGCGCGGCGCGGTGCAGGACATCGAGTTGATCCATGACATCATCCGCGAGCTGGGCAACAACGGCGCATGGCCCGCCTGGTCGCCGCAGTCGGAATTCAAGGCGGTGCGCGACCGCAGCCGCGAATTGGAGTAGTGTTCTTGGTCATACGTGAATGCGTTTCAGCGGATATTTTTTCGCGCTGTTAAGCGCGGTTGGTGTGCGGGGGCTGGGAGCGAGGTAGCCAAACAGCTTTCCTCAAGAGGGGAATGACATGCTCACCCCTTCACGTACGCCACTTGATGGCCAACGCTGAGTGATTGTTTTTCGTTTGGTGTAGAAACGCACGCCATCTGGACCGTAGGCGTGCAGGTCACCGAAAAGTGAGCGTTTCCAACCGCCGAAACTGTGGTATGCAACCGGTACTGGAAGCGGTACATTTATTCCAACCATGCCCACCTGAATGTGATCCGAGAAAAAGCGCGCAGCTTCGCCATCCCTGGTGAATATGCAAGTGCCGTTGCCATATTCATGATCATCAATCAGTTGCATGGCTTCGTTCATTGTTTCCACGCGGACTACTTGCAGCACTGGACCGAATATTTCGGCCCTGTAGCTATCCATGTGGGGCTCAACATTGTCCATTAGCGTGGCACCTACAAAGAAACCAGATTCGTGACTCTCCACTTCTACGTTGCGGCCATCTACGACGACAAGCGCGCCTTGTTTCTCTCCTCCGGTGATGAAATCCTCGACTTTGGCTTTGTGTGTGGCGGTGATTAAGGGGCCAAAGTCGTTTTCCGCATTGTCGAAAGAGCCAACCTTCAATTTGGCCATAGCCGCCGATAGCTTTCCAACAAGCGTATCTCCGGCGGTTTTGCCAACTGCAATTACTACAGAGAGGGCCATGCATCGTTCACCAGATGAGCCGAAAGCTGCGCCGATAAGTTGATTGACTGTGCTGTCGATGTCTGCATCTGGCATGACGATGGCGTGGTTCTTTGCGCCGCCAAGTGCCTGGCAACGCTTACCATTGGCTGTCGCTGTGGTGTAGATGTACTCCGCTATGGGGGTCGAACCGACAAAGCTAACGGCTTTCACTCGACTATCAGTCAGAAGAGTGTCCACCGCGGTCTTGTCACCGTTGACGACATTCATTACTCCGGCGGGGAGGCCGGCTTCCGATAGAAGCTTTGCGATGAACAGGGTAGCGGAGGGGTCTCGCTCTGATGGTTTAAGAATGAAGGTATTTCCGCAAACCAGCGCCAGGGGAAACATCCACATTGGGACCATGGCGGGAAAATTGAAAGGAGTAATTCCGGCGACGACGCCAAGTGGTTGAAATTCGCTCCAGGAATCGATATCCGGTCCGACATTTCTACTGTGTTCACCTTTCAATAACTCAGGTGCAGCGCAGGCGAATTCGACATTTTCAATACCCCTTTGTAGCTCGCCGGCGGCATCGTGAGAAATCTTGCCATGTTCCTCGCCAATAAGGCGACAGATAGTCTCCGCGTTCTCCTCGAGCAACTCTTTGAACCTAAACATGATTCGTGCGCGTTTGATTGCGGGAGTTTTGCGCCAGTCGGGAAACGCTTTCTGAGCTGCCGCGATAGCCAGTTCAGTGGTGGCCGCAGAAGCGAGGGCGACATTACGCTCGGATCCGCCCGTGGATGGGTTGAATATTGATTGCGTACGCTCAGTATCTTCGATGAGTTTACCATCGATGAAGTGGCCCACTACGTTGTTCATATGTTGTTGTCCTCAGTCAATTCGCGTCAATAATTCAGTCGAGCATCCATTCATGTGCCGGGTCGTTGTGGAATATCCATTCCCGGGTGGGCCCTGCCATTACGTTTAAATAGTACAAATCATAGCCGTGAGGCGCTCCCACCGGGTGGTAACCCCGGGGGACCATCACTACATCGCCGTCCTCGACTGCCATGGTTTCATCCAGGCTGCGGTCGTCGGTATATACGCGCTGGAAAGCGAAGCCCTGTGGCGGGGAAAGCCGGTGGTAGTAAGTTTCTTCCAGGTGTGTTTCCCGGGGAGCGTCGTCCGTATCGTGCTTGTGCGGGGGATAGCTCGACCAATTTCCATTGGGGGTGATGACCTCTACCACGAGCAGGCTCTCAGCGTCCATGTTGCCAAACAGTATGTTGCAGATCAGGCGACGGTTAGTACCAGTACCGCGCTCGCTGCGCTCGCAGTCCTGCGGCCGGATAAGACGAGCGGGGTAGAGACCGCTCGCTGGGGCGGAACACACGGCCAGTTCAAGGTCGCTCTCCGCGGTGATCCTGTAGTCGCAGCCCGGCGGCACGTAGACAGCGTAGGGCGCGGTGCCATCGAAAGGACCAGCGCGTTCACCGATGTCCAGCCATTCCTGCTCGCCCGCCTGCACGCTGGCCCGCCCGCCCACCAGTACCAGGCAAAGCTCGCGGTCGCCGCTGTTGCGCTCCAGGTCTTTGCCTGCAGGCAGGCTGAAGCACTCGAAACCGACGTACTGCCACTGGGCCGATGCCGGTGTGATGTGCTGGGTGCGTCCGCTCTTGTCGGGGGCCTGGCGGCGGGACAGCAGTTTTGACATGTCGTTCTCCTGTAAGTGAGGGCGCTCAGCGCACCCGGTTGCCGGTATCCATTGGCAGATTCAGGGCCTTCGATATTGAGGCCCAGTCAATAAATTTGAAATTGGTTGCCTCGCGGGGGCCGCCGCTGCCTTCCTGGGCGGTCGGCTGGTCATCACCGTCGTGCATGACGAGCAAGCCCGCGGGGAATGCCTCGCCGAGGGCCACGTTGGTCACCATCATGCCATCGGTCTCCTGGACTCCGTCGACGCTGCCATCCTCTACCCGGAATGAGCCCAGGTAGCGGTTTCCCGCGCCGCGCTCGTAAACCGCAACGCTGTTGTCGCCCTGGCTGGAAATCAGCAGATAGCCATTTCCGTCGCCGGCGTCATACAGGGTGAGGCCCTCCAGGTCTGCATGCAGGTGCGGGTCGCCGAGGCCGGGATTCTCTTCGGTCAACAGTGTGCAGTTGTACTCACCAGCGTTTTCATCCCATTGACGGTCGTAAGGCACACCAAACTCTGCGGCGCGGGCGAACAACTGCCACTGTTCACGGTCCTGGGGTGCATCCATGGCGATTCGCCAGATGCCTACGTCCTCCTGGGCCAGGTAAAGTGCGTTGTGGGCCGGGTCGGCGACCATGCCCTCGAATTGGGGGCGATCGATGTCGTCGTCGCTGCAGGGAGCCCAGCGGGATTCGCCGGTGGCGAACTCGTGCGGGAAGTCCAGGTAGGCCCGGTGAGTGAATCCCACGCTACCGTTCGCGCCCTCCTTGAGTTCCAGCAGGGCGACGCGGGTAGTGCTGTTCTGGCTCACCAGCACCATGGTGCTTCCCTGGTCGCCGTAGGTTGCCAGGCCATAAGCGGTGTAGCCTGCGTTGACGGCTGCCTGGTCGGCGCTGAAGATTGGCCTGGCCGTGGTGTCGGTGATGTCTTCGAGCCGGTACTGCCCACTATCGTCGGCGCCCAGCGCAAATACCGCCAGTGAGTCGAAACCCCGGTCGGAAGCGACGACGAGGTCTGTGGGCTTGCCCTGGAGCGGGAACGCGTAGACGATCTCGGCATTGTTCAGGCGTCCCGCCACATTATCACATGGGCTGTCGGCGTTGGCGCAGGACGGCGCCGGCCTTGGTGGTAGATGTTGCCGCAGCTTACCCTCCAGGGTGTACAGGTCCAGACCCCCTTCCTTAAGGGTTCCGGCAACCAGGCTTGAGCCAGGACGGCTGGGATGTACCCAGATGGCCGGATCGTCGACATCGGTGAAATTTCCCGCTGCCTCGTCAAAATGGGGCCGGGTTTCGAGTGTTGCCTGGACGCTGGCGGGAGCAGCGCTGAGCACTTGTGCCGAGGCGAGCAGGGTAAGAGCACACAGTGTTGTAGAAAGAGATGCCGGTAGTCGGTAGTTGGGTATCATAATGGTAGCGCCTTGTTGGTTGAATTCCTGCTACCAGAATACGGGCTGGATATTAAACAGAGGCTGGCACCGGGTGAACAAAACTTCATCTTTGGCGCTTGCCCCGTGCAGGCAGGCCACTACTGAGGTCTGCCCGATCCGTCGCCAGAGCCGTGGTCAAGGCCTGCGCCAGGCACATGGATGCTGTCAGTGAGCGAAAGCTGAACACCTCGGCATCGTGTATGTCAAAGAACACGGTGGCCTGGCGGGCGATTGCGTTCAGCGAACTGTCGGTCAGTACGATCACCGGCACACCTTTTTCGCGCGCTGCGGCGACGACCTTGGCAGTATCCTCCGAATAGGGACTGTAACTGATGGCGACCAGCACATCGTTTGCCGTCATGCTGTCGGCGTGTTCCAACAGCATGCCTCCCATGCCGGTGAGTAGTTGGGCGCGGCAGTCGAGGTGAGTGAGGTTGTAATAGACGTAAGTCGCCACAGGGAATGACCGGCGTTGTCCCATCACGTAGATATATTCGGCGCTGGCCAGCAGTGCCACGGCCTGTTCCAAAGCTACCGGGTCGGTTTCATCCTGCAGGTGTTCAAGGGCGTTGCGACTTGCGTCGCAGTACTCCTTCAACATACCGCCTGGGGAGTCACCACTGATCTCCTCGCGCTCGGCTGCCTTGCGAAATCTCTCCTTGTAGCTGGCAGAGCGAGCGGTGACATGCGCCTGGAATATGCGCTGCATGTCGCTGAAACCAGAATACCCGAAGGCTTTGGCGAAGCGAATCAGCGCAGACGGCTGTACCTCGGCGCGTTCGGCAATGACAGCGGTGGTTTCCATAGCCATGATGGTGGGATTGTCCCACGCGAACTTGGCGATCTGACGCAAGCGCTTGCTCAATGATTCATAGCGTTCGGACATCTGCTGGCGCAGTATGTCGTAGTCCTGTGGGGCTTTGGTGGTCATAGTTGTTACGTCCCTATCGGCGAACCCGTGGCGGGGCTCTGCATAATGTTTGAAGCCATCATTTTGAAATAAATACTCCAAAAATAGAACAAGCACTTGCGTTGAACCGTAGAAATAGAATAAATTTATCACATAATTTAGAAATAGAATATATGGTTTCGGTGGGCCTCGGCCCGGCGTACAGGTCACAGGAGGCATCGTGCAGTCGCAGGCACTCAGACTGGGTTTGATCGGCAGTGGTTTCATGGGGAGAACCCACGCCCTGGCCGCGCACACTGCAAAGCTGGTTTTTCCGTCCTCCGCCGAGTTGCAGTGCGAACTGCTGGCGGATTTCGATGCCTCGCGAGCGGCGGAACAGGCGGCACTGCTGGGCTTTCGTCGTAGCACTGGTGACTGGCGTGAAGTGGTGGCGGATCCGCGAATCGACATCGTGGACGTCTGTACACCCAATCACCTTCACTATCCTATGGCCAAGGCAGCTCTGGAACAGGGCAAGCATGTTTTCTGCGAGAAGCCGCTGGCGCTTGGGGCGGATGAGTCGCGAGAGCTCGCGACGCTGGCGGCGGCGCGAGGATGCATAACGATGGTCGGCTTCAATTACGTTAAGAATCCGGTCATTTCCATCGCCAAGGAATTGATTGATCGTGGCGAAATCGGTCAAGTTAGACACGTGCGCGGTACTCACGTGGAAGATTACCTGGCCGATCCTCTGCGCGATGGCGGTTGGCGCACGCGTCGCTCCCTCGCAGGATTGGGCGCACTGGGGGACTTGTGCCATATCCTGTCCCTGACCCAGCGGCTGGTCGGGGAGCCGACGGAAGTCTGCGCAGACTTCCAGACCGTTATTCCGGAGCGGCCGGATGGGCCGGTGGAAAATGAAGACCAGATGCACGCGCTGTTGCGTTTCGAGTGCGGCGCTATCGGGACCATTGAGTGCAGCCGTATCGCCTGGGGTCGGAAGAATGGGCTGACCCTGGAGATATCGGGGAGTGCAGGCAGTCTCTTCTTTGATCAGGAGCGGCAGAACGAATTGTGGCTGTATCATGCGGACGGCGAAGCCCCGCAAGGTTTTCGCCGTATTCTGCTCGGTAACGATCAACCAGACTACGCCGCTTTCTGCCCCGCCTCCGGACATGGACTCGGTTTTAATGACCTGAAAGTAATAGAAATGCGCGATCTGGTCGCGGCAGTCGCCATAGGAGCGCCGGCGTGGCCTGATTTTGCAGCGGCGGCGCGCATCGATGCGGTGACTGCGGCAATGGTGGAATCCTGTCGCAAAGGCGGTTGGGTGAATGTAGCTGGAGCGGTTACGGGCAATACCCGCCGCGATTGTTAGGAGTAAGAATGGAACAGCGTCGCTTTGATGTGATCTGTATGGGCCGGGCTGCGGTGGATTTTTATGGTCAGCAGTTCGGCTCGCGTCTGGAAGACATGCGCAGCATGGCCAAGTACCTCGGGGGCTCTTCGGCCAACATGGCGGCGGGCATGTCGCGGCAGGGACTGCGAGTGGCCATGCTGACGCGGGTTGGCGATGAGCATATGGGTCGCTTTGTACGCGAAGAGTTGGCGCGAAATGGGGTCGATGTCAGCCATGTGCACACCGACCCTGAGCGCCTGACGAGTATCGTGGTACTGGGTATCAAGGACCGGGATACCTTCCCGCTGATCTTTTATCGCGAAAACTGCGCCGATGCAGCGATAGACACGGCGGACTTCGACAGGGAATTTATCGCCTCGGCCAGGGCCCTGGCAATTACCGGCACTCATTTTTCCATGGCCGGAACTGCCGCAGCCTGCCGGCAGGCCATTGACTACGCTCGCCAGAGCGGAACCCGCACGGTCCTGGATATCGACTACCGACCGGTGCTTTGGGGCGTCGCCGGCCACGGCCAGGGCGAGAGCCGCTTCGTCGGCAGTATCGCGGTTACCGGTCATCTTCAGTCTATTCTGCCGTTGTTTGACCTGGTAGTGGGGACCGAGGAGGAGTTTCACATCGCCGGCGGCAGCACCGACACGCTGGAAGCCCTGCGGGAGGTCCGTCGACGCAGCGATGCGGTACTGGTGCTCAAACGCGGTCCCCTGGGGAGCGTGGTTTATGAGGGGGCGATCCCCGCGGATCTGGATCACGGTGCCAGCGGCCCTGCGGTATCGGTAGAGGTTCTGAACGTTCTAGGTGCTGGCGATGCGTTTATGAGTGGTTTCATGCGAGGCTGGATGAGCGGCGAAGCGCTGGAGAATTGTTGCCTGTACGGCAACGCCTGCGGCGCGCTGGTGGTGTCACGGCACGGTTGCACCCCCGCGATTCCGTCGCGGGTGGAGCTCGACGACTATCTTGCGCGGCGGGCCGAAGTACCGCGACCGGACCAGGACGCGCGCCTGACGCAGCTGCATCGTTCAACTGTGCCGCGCAAGTCATGGCCGGCGGTCTTTGCCCTGGCTTTTGATCACCGCAGCCAGTTTGTGGATATGACAGCGGCCTGCGGGGCGAGCGAAAGCCGTATCCCGCAGCTGAAGAGACTGATTGCCGATGCCTTCCTGCAGGTGGTAGAGCGCGAAGACTTGCATGGCCGGGCGGGTGTGCTCGTGGATGAGCGCTTTGGCGAACAGGTGCTGGAGTCGCTTAGCGGTCGGGACCTGTGGATTGCCCGGCCGGTAGAATTGCCGCAGTCGCGGCCATTGGAATTTGAGTACGGGGACAATGTCTCCGCAACACTACAGCGCTGGCCCAGCGAACAGGTAGTGAAGTGCCTGGTTTTCTATCATCCGGATGATCCTGCGGATCTGAAGCGACGGCAGCAGGAGCGCCTAAAGAACCTCTTCGACGCCTGCTGCCAGAGCGGGCACGAATTGTTGTTGGAACTCATCCTGCCGGATGGGAGTGAAGACCGGGGCGATGATACGGCGCGGGCGATGCGGGAGTGCTATGAGCTCGGTATCTTCCCGGACTGGTGGAAATTGCCGCCTCCGCAGGAGGAAGCGTGGCCGGGAATCGAGGCGGTGATCGACGAATTTGATCCATGGTGTCGCGGCATTGTTCTCCTTGGTCTTAACCGGCCGGTGGAGGAACTGGTGGCGGGGTTTGCCAGCGCTGTTGGTCGGCGCCACTGCCGCGGCTTTGCCATCGGGCGCAGCTTATTTGTGGATGCGGCCAGTGCCTGGCTCGCGGGGGAACTGGACGACGAGAGCCTGCGCCAGACCGTAGCAAGAAATTTCAGCGCCATCGTCGGTGAATGGCGTGCGCTGCATAGAGAAAATTTGCCAGAGGAGGCAGTAACGTGAAGACAATCAGACTAACCTGCAGCCAGGCGCTGGTGCGCTACTTGTCGGCGCAACAGGTGGAAATTGATGGCGAAACCAGGCCGCTGATAGCAGGAGTGTGGGCGATATTCGGCCACGGTAATGTTGCTGGTCTCGGCGAAGCACTGGAGGCAGGGCGTGATCTCCTTCCCTGCTACCGTGCTCACAATGAGCAAGGCATGGCTCACGCGGCTATCGCTTACGCCAAGGCCAGCAACCGACGCCAATTCATGGCCTGTACCACTTCCATCGGCCCTGGCGCTACCAATTTGGTCACGGCCGCTGCCCTGGCCCATGTCAATCGCCTGCCATTGCTCCTGCTGCCGGGTGATTATTTTGCTTCAAGGGCGCCGGATCCGGTGCTGCAGCAGCTCGAGAATCCCGGGGACCCGACACTAAGTGTCAATGATACCCTTCGGCCTGTGTCGCGTTACTGGGACCGGATCATGCGGCCGGAGCAGCTGCTCAACAGCTTGCCTCGAGCCATGCAGGTGCTCACTGATAGCGTCGAATGTGGTCCGGTTACTCTGGCCCTGCCCCAGGACGTGCAGTCAGAAGCCTGGGACTTTCCCGAGGCGTTTTTCCTGCCTCAACTACGTGAGACGCGCCGGCCACCGCCAGACAGTCGGGAGCTGGAGCGCGCGTTGGCGGCGCTGGTCCGAGCGCGCATGCCGTTGCTTATTGCCGGTGGTGGTGTTCACTATGCCGGCGCCTGCGATGCTCTTCGACAGTTCGTGGAGCGTACCGGCTTGCCAGTGGCTGAGACCCAGGCCGGTAAGGGGGCACTGCCGTGGGACCACCCGGCTCAACTCGGAGCTATAGGTGTAACCGGCAGCAGTGCCGCCAACAGGCTGGCGGCAGAAGCGGACCTTGTTTTATGTGTGGGCACCCGGCTACAGGATTTTACCACGGCCTCACGCAGTCTTTTCGCCAATCCAGATTGTCGTTTGCTGGCGCTCAACGTTGCGGCCTTTGACGCGAGCAAGCACGGGGCGATCGAGCTGGTCAGCGACGCCCTGCGCGGTCTTGATGCGCTTGACGCTGGCCTTTCTGACTGGCGCGTGGAGCCTGCTTGGGCGGACAGGGTCCGCGAGGAGGTTGCACTGTGGCATGCAACGGTCGAGCGGGTAACCGAAGCCAGTGCTGTCGAGCGACCAACGGACGCGCAGGTTCTCGGGGCTGTCAATCGGGCGGCGTCCGATGACGCCGTTGTTGTATGTGCTGCGGGCGGATTGCCTGGAGAGTTGCACAAGCTGTGGCGGTGCGCGCGTCCTAATGGCTACCACGTAGAGTACGGCTACAGTTGCATGGGCTATGAAATTGCTGGCGGTCTCGGCACAGCGATGGCTTTGCCAGGGCGCGAGGTCTTTGTGCTGGTCGGAGACGGCAGCTACTTGATGATGAACTCCGAACTGGCTACAGCGGTAATGTTGGGGCAGAAGCTGATTCTGGTTGTGCTGGATAACCGTGGCTTTGGTTGTATTAATCGCCTGCAGCAAAGCTGTGGTGCGGGACCTTTCAATAATTTACTCGCGGACTGTGAACAGGCCCCTGAAGGTGCGCCGGTGATCGATTTTGCCGCTCATGCGAGGGCATTGGGTGCCGAGGCTGAGAGCGTCAGCGGTATTGCGGCACTGGAACAGGCGCTGCAGAGGGCGCTTGCAGCGCAGGGCTGTTACGTCATTGCTCTGGCGACGGATCCCGGGCCTTCAACTGAAGAGGGTGGAGCTTGGTGGGAGGTAGCAGTGGCGGAAGTGTCGACGCGCGAAAGTGTGAGCATCGCTCGCCGGCAGTACCAGGAAAGTAAGCTCAGGCAGCGCCGGGATACCTGATTATGAGCGTGCACATAGGAATAAATCCGCTGACCTGGAGCAACGACGACATGCCAGAACTGGGTGCGGACATCCCCCTGGAGCAATGCTTACGGGAGGGGCGGGAAGCGGGCTATGCGGGCTTTGAACTGGGTCACAAATTTCCACGCGACCGGGCTGTACTGACGTCCC
Organism: Seongchinamella sediminis; assembly: GCF_003457605.1. Lineage (GTDB taxonomy): Bacteria > Pseudomonadota > Gammaproteobacteria > Pseudomonadales > Halieaceae > Halioglobus > Halioglobus sediminis. The sequence continues at coordinate 45,112 of NZ_QRAN01000010.1, read as the reverse complement.
TGCTTGCCCGTCACGGCCTGGCTCTGGTCTCGGGCTGGTACAGCACCCGTCTGCTGCAGCGCAACCTGGAGGAAGAGATCGCGGCCGTCCAGCCGCACCTGGAACTGCTGCTGGATATGGACTGCGAGGTAATGGTCTGCGCAGAAGTTAGCGGCTGTATACACGGCGACCGTAGCAGCCCGCTGTCTGCTCGACCGCGGCTGAATGATAAGGAACTGGCAGATTTCGCGCAGCGGTTGACGGCTTTTGCTGAATACCTGCAGTCGAGGGGAATGCGCCTCGCTTATCACCATCACATGGGCACGGTCATCGAGAGCGTAGACGATATTCGCCGGCTCATGGCCAACTCCGGCGCGGCGCTGGGACTGCTCCTGGATACAGGGCACCTGACTTATGCAGGTGGCGACCCTGCGGTCCTTGCTCGAGACTACGGCGACCGTATCGTACACCTCCACTGTAAAGATGTGCGTGCTCCGGTTTTACAGCGGGCGCACGCCAGCGACTGGAGCTTCCTCGATGCTGTGCTCGCGGGGGTGTTCACCGTGCCCGGTGATGGCGCGATCGATTTTGCCTCGGTGTTGAGGGCGCTTCCGGACACTTACAGCGGCTGGGTGGTGGTTGAGGCGGAACAGGATCCAGCAATGGCTGACCCACCAACCTACGCCCGAATGGGCTATCAGTATCTTGCGGCATTGTTGCAGAAGAGCCCACTTGCGTTCGAGGAAATCATATGACAACAGGAATCTGTCTGATTGGTGCTGGCCGTATCGGCACTATACATGCGGACAACATCGCGGACGAGCCAAGTGCTCGCATTCTGTATGTTGTGGACGCCGATGAGGCCGCTGCAACAAGTCTCGCAAAGCGCTGTGGGGCAAAGGTCTCGCGGCTGGAGCAGGCCCTGGGTGATCCAGCGGTCGATGCGGTTCTGATCGCCAGTTCCACGGACACACATGTGGAACTGATGCGCGCTGCCAGTGATGCCGGCAAGGCAGTGTTTTGTGAGAAGCCGGTCGATCTCGACCTGGTGCGAGCGCAAGACTGCATACGCGACCTCGAAGGTCGCGGTACGCTGCTCGCGCTCGGGTTCAATCGCCGCTATGACCCGGATTTTAGAGAACTCTGGCAGCGGGTGCAGGCGGGTGCAATAGGCGATATTGAATTGGTGATCATTACCAGCCGGGACCCGGCCCCCCCTCCGCTGGATTATTTGCGACGATCAGGCGGTCTGTTTATGGATATGATGATCCACGACTTCGATATGGCACGCTGGCTTTTGGGGGAGGACCCCCTGTCGCTGTTTGCCAGCGCGAGCTGCCTGGTTGACCCGGAAATAGCTAGCCTCGGGGACGTCGATACGGCTCTGGTAAGCCTGAAGACGGCGAGCGGTAAACTTTGCCAGATCAGCAATAGTCGTCGTGCCGTCTATGGTTACGATCAGCGCATTGAGGTACATGGCAGTAAGGGCATGTTGCGTGCTGAAAATCGTAGCGCCAGCCAGATACAGTGCTTTCGCGCCGGGGCGGTAGAAAGCGATCCCCCAATGGACTTTTTCCTCGAACGTTACGCAGCCGCTTACCGATTGGAACTCAGGGCCTTTCTCGCGGCATTGAAAGGGGGGGAAGCGCCCCTGGTGACTGGCAGTGATGCGCTCAAAGCGCAGGTGCTCGCGGACGCGGCATCGCGTTCCTATCGTGAAAATACCCTTGTTTATCCGAAATATGGAAATTGATCTCCGGCTGTAACTTCTTTGTAATAGAATATATATAACTTGTATTAAATTAAATGGAATAAATATTTTACCTTTGGGGATAGTTCCCTTTATACTTGAGACCAGCTTCGGAGCTCCTCTCACTACTAGATAATTCAACTGGAGGTTCACTGTGACCCATCGTAACGCTTCGCTACAGCGCACCGCGCCTTTCCGCAGCCTGGCTCTGGCCAGCGCTATTTCAATGCTGGCCCTGGCCAGTGCACAACCCGCATTCGCACAGACTGTCACTGGCGAGGTCACAGACAGTACTGGCAGTGCGGTCTATGAGGGTGCGATTGTCCGGGTCGTAGAGCTCGGCGTATCCACGACGACTGATGGTCGCGGCCGCTTCCGTCTCAATGGGGTCAGCCCGGGCAGCTACACATTGACCGTCAGCTATGTCGGCGCACCAACACGCACTGTGCCGATTACGGTGGACGCCGATGGTCTGGTAATGGGTGCGCTGGTTCTGGGTGAGGGCAGCGACGACCAGATCGCACTGGAAGAGGTGCTGGTAACGGGTCAGTCGGCGGCGATGGCAGGTGCGATCAATCAGCAGCGGGCGGCCGACAATATCAAGTCGGTGCTGGATTCCGATACCATGGGTCAGTTCCCAGACCAGAACGTAGCTGAGTCGCTCCGTCGGCTCTCTGGAATCTCGGTAGAGAACGATCAGGGGGAGGGGCGCTATGTGGTGATTCGCGGCATGGACCCGGATCTGAACTCCACATCTATCAATGGTGTGCGAGCTGCGGCATCGGAAAATCGCCGTGCCATGCAGCTGGACGTTATTCCCAGTGATGTACTCGATGGTCTTGAAGTGCAGAAGTCACTGACGCCTGATATGGATGGTGATTCCATTGGCGGTTCGGTCAATGTCAAGACGTTGAGCGCTTTCAGCCGGAAGGACGCCTATTTCAAGGCCCGGCTCGAGGGTGGATACAATCATAAGCGCGGAGACTGGAGCCCCAAAACCTCTATTGCCGGCAGCGATATTTTTGAGCTGGATGACGGCCGCCGGTTGGGTGTTGCGGGGGCGTTAAGTTGGCAGGAGCGCAAGATGTCCACCGACAACAGTGAGGGCGACGATTGGGAAGTAGCTGACAATGGCAATGAGTTTCCCGAGTCTTTCGAACCGCGCTACTACCTTATCGAACGCGAGCGAATCGGTGCTGTTCTCAATTTGGACTATGACCTCTCTGAGACTACAACAATATTCGCCCGATCCCTCTACAGCAAGTTCGAAGACAACGAATTGCGTTATGCCCAGGGATACGGTGATCTGACCCCTCTTTCTGACAACTCGGTACAGGCTCGCAGTACCGCGTTCGGTTTCGCGGAGATTGACATGAACACCAAGGACCGGGTGCAGACTGCAGAGACTTTGTCGCTGTCTTTCGGTAGCGAAAGCCAATGGGAGGACTGGGGGCTGGAAACTAACCTGGGCTATTCCCACGGCGAAGAGGATGACCCTGATGTTGTCAACTCTGCCTGGGTGGGCGAGTTCGAGAGCGGCAGTGACGGCATAGACGCCGATTCTCCGGTGCTGACCCTGAACCGCAGCAAGGCGGAAGAGCCAGTGGTCGAATCTGATTACTTTGACCTTCTGCAAGATCCTGGCGCCTACGAGTTGGATGAAATCGAGCACGAAAAGAGTCTGGCTGAGGATACCCAGTGGTCATTGCAATTTGATGCCACTCGTCAGTTTGAAAACTGGGAGCTCAAATTTGGTGCAAAGGCCAGGTTGCGTGAGAAAGAAAATGACGAGGATGCCGACATCTACAGTGGCGACGATCTCTACACCATAGCCGACGTCTATGACCCAGGGGCGGCGGATGACTACGAGTTCGATAACGTGATTGAGCCGCTGCCCAGTGTGCGCGGGGTGCGCGACATTCTTCGCTCTGGCGAGGGCATCGAGTTCGAAGAGATAGACTCCACCATTGCCTCGGCATCCAACGATTGGGTCGTCAATGAGGACGTCTATGCGGCCTACGGCATGTTCAAGGTGTTCCTCGGGGGGCTCACCCTTACCGGTGGTGTACGGGTTGAATACACGGACTTCAGTTCGGACGGTAACGCGGTCGAACTCTTTGAGGAAGGAGATGAGTACAACGGGGTCGAACTGGAAGATGACCTTGTTGTTATTGAGAGTATTGACGCTAGTCGTAGTTACACCGATGTATTACCGAGCCTCAACTTGCGCTATGACCTCACAGACGAAATCGTTGCCCGCGCGGCGGTATCGCGCTCCATCGTACGGCCGTTATTTGAGGATGTCGCTTCCCGCATCAGCGTGGAGGATGGTGAGGCTGAAATAGGTAACCCTGATCTCGACCCCTACAACGCCTGGAACTACGATGCCTCATTGGAGTTCTATCCTTCTGAGTTGAGTGTTCTTTCCGCAGGCGTATTCTACAAGGACATTGAAGACTTCATCTTTTTACAAACGTTTGACGACTACAGCTTTGCTGGCCAGACTTTCGATGAAGCGACCATTGCCGAAAACGGAGACAGCGCCAATGTGCTTGGACTGGAGCTGAACTATCAACAGCATTTCGGTTTCCTTCCCTCACCCTTCGACGGGCTGTTGGTCAGCGTGAACTATACATACGTCGATAGCGATGCCAAGGTTAATGAGCGCGACATATCCTTTCCCAAACAGGCGGACAATATAGCCGGTTTTGTGATCGGTTATGAGAAGTACGGCTTGGACCTGCGCCTGGCTATGAAGTATCGCGACAGCTACCTGGATGAAGTGGTGGAAGAGGGGCTGGATCGAATAACAGATGAGCACACCCAGTGGGATTTCACTGCCAAGTACAGTGTGAGCGACAACTGGATGGTTTACGCTGAAGTTTCCAACCTGAACGATGAGCCTGAATACTATTACGCGGGCAACTCCCGGCGCTTACTGCAGTACGACGAGTATGGTACGACTTCGGTAATCGGTGTCCAGTACATCTATTGAGTCTAGCCGCGGGGCCTTTCCGGCCCCGCTCCTGATACGCTCACAACCGCGGTGGAAGTAAATTAGTCATGCAGTGGTTCAGTTTTTTCGCCACCGGACCCGATCGGCCAGTCAGTATTGAAGCCGCCGCGGTGGATCGCGAGTACCGGCGGCATCGCCGCGATGTAATCGTGATCATCACGCTGTGTTACGGTCTTGCCTACGTCTGTCGACTGGCTTTGAACGTAGTGAAAAAGCCGTTGATGGATGCTGGCATCTTCACGCCGGAGGAACTCGGCATCATCGGGTCGACGCTGCTTTACGGCTATGCGTTTGGCAAGTTCAGTAACGGTTTCCTGGCCGATCACGCCCATGTTGGGCGGTTTTTCGCCGCTGGACTATTGCTGTCGGCCTGCGCCAACTTTGGGATGGGACTGTCTGACCTGCTCTGGGTGTCAGCCCTTCTCTGGGGGCTGAATGGCTGGTTCCAGGGTTTTGGCGCACCATCAAGCGTGGTGTCGATGGCGCACTGGTACAGTAACCATGAACGCGGGCGCTACTACGGGGTATGGAGCACCGCCCATTCGATTGGCGAGGGACTGACCTACCTTGGTATAGCCTGGCTGATCGCGGCGCCCCCAAAGGGTCTGGGGCTGGACTGGCACTGGGGTTTCTGGCTGCCGGCGGCCATTTGCATTGGCGCGGCGCTGCTGGTGCTGCGCTTTCTGCCAGACCGACCGCGAGCGTTGGGTTTGCCAAGCGTTGCAGACTGGAGAGGTGATCATAGTGCCGTAGCAAGTGCGGCGGCCAATGGCAATGTGTGGAAGACGCAGTTACGCATCCTCGCCATACCTTCGATCTGGGTACTGGCTCTGGCCAGTTCCAGCATGTATGTCACGCGCTATGCGATAAACAGCTGGGGCAATGTCTACCTGCAGGAAATACGTGGTTTTGACTTGTTCGATGCAAACTTGTTTATATTCTTCAATACGGCAGCGGGTATTCTCGGCTGTGTTGCCTACGGGTTTGCCTCTGACAAGTGGTTTGATGCCCGGCGTCCTCCGGCCAACTTGCTGTTCGGGCTGATGGAGTTACTGCCCCTCTTCGTGATTTTTTGGGGGCCGGATGAACCGCTGATATTGGCGGCGGCGCTGGTGGTATATGGTTTCGGTCTAAGCGGAATACTCGCGTCGCTCGGAGGCCTGTTTGCTGTTGATATCGCGCCGAAACGCGTGGCCGGAGCGGCGATGGGCTTTATCGGCATATTCAGTTACGTCGGGGCCGGCATGCAGGATTACATCAGTGGGCGGCTTATCTCCGACAGCGAAATTGCACTGCGCTTTGCCACCGCCCAGGGGGAGACAGTGGTTCATTTCTATGACTACAGCGTTCCGATCTTGTTCTGGGTTGGTGCTTCGGTAGTGTCACTGATATTGGCTACAAGCCTGTGGAGGGTGCGTGCGACTGATTAAGCTGTTCCCGGGCGTGGTGACCATAGCGCTGCTATTCGGGTGCGGGCAGCAGGTCGATTCCAGTTTCTGCGCCACTCACGCCAGCGATCACTGGCAACACAGGGCTGAATTTTCCAGACTCGAGATTGATTACGTCGATAGCGGAGCTTTGACCGTTCAGTTGTGGTTGCCGAAGGCCCTGGCGGCAGGGATGGCAATAGCGGTTCCCGCAGACATCCTCGCCGTGCCCGATTTCTGTAATGTTGGTGTATTGCAGCGCTCTGAGGAGGGCGCAGAGGTATCGCTACGCTTTCAGGCAGAATGCGGTGACCGAAAGCCTGATTCACTGGCAGTGCCGCTGCTGGAGCAGCAACAGGAGATAGCCGAATTGGAGGTCAGCATGAATACCCCGGCAGTAACAAAGCACTTTGTTGTACACCACCAGTGTGAGGGGGCTCTTTTCAATGTCGCAGGGGGTGCCGATGGTGAATGATGGTGAACTTGAGCAACGTCTCGGCAAGGCCTGCGAGATGGCACGCAGCGCCGGCAACTTTGCCGCGGGAAAATTCGCCGACCTTGGCGCCCTGACGGTAGAAAGCAAGGGTGTGCAGGATATGGCCACCGAGGCCGACATTGAGACGGAGAACCTGCTGCGCCGGGCAATAGCTGAGTATTACCCTGACGATGCATTTCTCGGCGAGGAAAGTTGTGATGATTTTAGGTTTCAGCCGGGGCAGGGGGTCTGGGTCGTGGACCCCATCGACGGTACCCAGCCCTTTATCAGTAACATCACGTCCTGGTGTATTGCACTCGCTTATGTCATCGACAACAAGACAATGATCGGGGTGATCTACGATCCAGTGCGTGACGAGATGTTTGCCGCAAGCCGTGGCGGCGGCGCTATGCTCAATGGCCGTCCACTGGTCACCAGTAAGGCGACAACACTGGCGGACGGGCTGGTTGGGCTGGGTTATTCCAACCGGGTGGAGCCGGCAGAAACCCTGGGGCCGATGCAGCGTCTTATGGAGGCCCAGGGTATGTTCCACCGTTGCGGCAGTGGTGCTCTAAGCCTGGCGTACGTCGCAGCCGGTCGACTGATAGGCTACTACGAGCCGCACATGAATGCCTGGGACGCAGTTGCAGGCGCATTACTGGTGCGGGAGGCAGGCGGGCGCAGTAATCCGGCGCTCGAGCGATCGGGGGTCCTGGACAAGGGGTGTGCGGTATTGGCTGCAGCAGAGGGCATTTACGATGCCCTGCTAGCGGCGGTTGAGGGCGATGTCGCAGTCACAGGTCTAACATGAACAATTGTTAAGCCCTACCTCATGCGAGTTTAGCCTGGCTCGAGTTAAAGTGTGTGAAATCACCTGAGGAGGATCGCACATGAACCGCTTTTCAATGGGAATCTGCACCCTGGCCGCCGCAATTGTGGCTGCACCCTTGCTCGCCACAGCTGGCAACGACCTCGAGGAGGCTGCGGTGGCTCTGTACGCTATTGATCGCTCCGGCGTCACCGTGGAGAAGGCCCTGACGCAGGTCGAAGCGACCGTAGGGGGCATCGCCTATGAGTATGAGTTGGAAGATGAGGACGGCCAGCTGTATCACGAGATCAAGGTCATGGACCTGGAAGCTGGGACTCGGCACAAGCTACGCATTGCTGTGGCTGACGGCGCTATTAGCGAAGAGAAAGAAAAGCGCAGTTGCGGTCTTGTCTGTCGTGATGACGAGGTCCTGGCAGCTCGCGCCTTGAAAGACTCCGGCTACAGCCTTCGCAAGGGAATTGCTGACAGTAAGCGAGGAGAGCAGCAGTTGCTGGAGGAAGCCGAGGTGGAACTGGAGCGTGGAGTGCGCTACATCAAGCTGGAGTGGGTTGGTCCACAGGGCGAGCGGGATCATTTGATCGACATTGATTCAAGCCAGGCGATTCCCACCCTGACCAGCCCCGATCGTTGATGAAGCTGCTTCTTGTCGAGGACGACCGGACTACGCTGGACTACCTTTCCAAGGGGTTCAGGGAGCAGGGGTACAGCGCTGATATCGCCGAAAATGGCGTTGACGCGCTGCACCTCGCCACCACAGGTCGTTACGATCTCATTGTACTCGACCGAATGCTGCCACAATTGGACGGTCTCGCAGTACTGTCGGCGCTGAGGGCCGCGAACAACCGTACCCCGGTAATTGTTCTCAGCGCGCTCGGTCATGTCGATGAGCGGATTCGCGGGCTGAAGGCAGGCGGCGATGACTATTTGACCAAGCCATTCTCCTTTGCAGAGTTGCGGCTGCGGATTGAAAATCTGATCCACCGAACCGCAAGCGGTACAGGTCCCGCAACTGAGCTGCAGGCCGATGACCTGGTTATGGATCTTGTCGGCCACCGGGTGACATGCGGGGCCGATGAGATTCCCTTGCAACCGAAAGAATTCCAGCTCTTGCGCTTCTTGCTCGAGCATCGTGGCAAAGTTGTGTCACGTACACAGCTGTTTGAGGCGGTGTGGGACTATCACTTTGACCCCAAGACCAACGTTATCGACGTGCACATCGCCAAGCTGAGAAAAAAGCTCGAGACCAGTGGTCGCGGCCAGTTGATCGATACCGTGCGCGGGGCTGGATATGTTATCCGCTGATTTCCCGCGCCTGCGTTACCCGCATACATCCATCTGGCGCCTGACTTTGCTTTTTACCATGCTCACGCTATTGGTCAACGCTCTCGCACTCGCCACAGTATATGGGTTTACCGTGTCCGAGCGCGAACAGCAGGTCCAGCGCAATGTGCTGATAGCCGCAGATACATACCGCCGACTGGCCATTGATGACGCAGGAGCCACCTCTCTGCGCCGGATTGTCGACACGCATGCTCGTGGGGCTGCCAGCACCCTTTTGGCGTTGGAAACGGGTGCCGGTGTGAGCGGCAATCTGAGCGCAATTCCCGGTGAGTTGCCGCAGTACCCGCAGACCGATCGGTTTGCGGTAGCGGTGTCGCAGCTGGGCGGCGATGCTGCGGTCGAGTTGGCCCGGGGCACGTGGATAGCGGTAGGCCCCGGGCGTCTCATGGTCGCGCAGCTGGAGCCGGACAGCAGTGCTTATCAGCGCGATTTCCTGCTGGCGTCTGCATTGGCATTGGGTCTCTGCCTGCTACTGACATTGGTTGTCGGCTACTTTTTCAATCGCCGCCAACTTGGGCGGTTGCGGGGTCTGAGTGAAAGTATTGAGCAGATTCAGCGAGGTCGCCTGGAAACGCGCCTGCCCACACAGCGCGAGGGTGACGAACTGGATGTGCTCGCCGGCCAGGTCAACTGCATGCTGGATGAGATTGATGACTTGCTGCTCTCGGTGGCTGGTGTGACGGATAATATTGCCCATGACCTTCGTACCCCCCTGTCACGTCTAAGCCTGCGTCTCGAAGATATGGACCGCAGGTTGAAAGCTGAGAATTGTGACACAGCGATACGGGAAACCCTGACCCAGGCAAGGAGCGACCTTGATCACTTGGTACAGACTTTTGAAGCGATGCTCGATCTGTCACGGCTGGAAAAGGGAGCACTGCAAGTCGAGGGAGAGCCCTGCGTGCTGGCTGATATCGCCAGCGATGTTGTCGAGTTGCTGGCGCCGATGGCAGAGGAGCGCGGACAGCGCTTAACACTTATCAGTCGGGGAGAGGGTAGCGTTATTGGTAATGCCAGCCTGCTTTTCCGTGCGCTTTATAACCTGGTTGATAATGCTATTCGCTACGCCGGGGCCGGCGCCACTATTGTTTTGCGCGAGGAGCCTGGTCGCCTTAGTGTGGAGGATTCGGGACCCGGAATTCCGGTTGCGGAAAGGGAGCGCGTTTTTGAACGTCTTTATCGCCTCGACCAGAGTCGCAGCCAGCCCGGCACAGGACTGGGCCTTGCGGTGGTTAGAGCCATCGCCCGCCTTCATGGCGCAAGTATTCGACTTTTGGATGCCACACCGGGCCTGATTGTTGTAATCGATTTTTTACCTAGGGAGTCTGTATGAAAACTGCAAGAAGACATTTTCTTAAATCGCTGGCTGTTGCCGGTGGCTCACTACCACTACTGGCGACTGGCCTGCGCGATGCCCTGGCCGACGGTAGTGGTTATCCTCGCCTGGTGCACGGGCCGATGCCCGGTGCGGTGGGGCAGCGAGATCTGCAGCTTTGGATGCGCGCCAGCGGCCGATATTCAGTGCAAGTGCAGTATAGCCGGCAGCCGGACATGGCTGGGGCGCAGTTAAGCTCCCCTGTCGAGGCTGGGCCTGATGACGACTTTGTAGCTCGCATCAATCTCGGCGATCTGGAGCCTGGTAGCACCTATTATTATCGTCCCTGGGTGGACGGCAAGCCCGCCAAATATCTGGACAACGTGCCGCCATTTCAATTCTCCACGGCGCCTGCCGGTTCGGCGCGGTTTCGGCTTGCTTTTGGGTCTTGCGCCCGCTGGCAGGAATATCCGCACCAGCCGATCTGGGGTGCGCTGTCGCGGTGGAATCCGGACCTCTTCTTCTGGCTGGGCGACAATATCTATGCTGATACCGTAGAGCCCGGTATTATGTCCGACCTGTACAAGATGCAGCGCGCGGTGCCAGAGTACCAGGCGTTTGGCAGCCGTGTGCCGCAGCTTGCGATATGGGATGATCACGATTATGGCCTCAACAACAGCGCCAGTGATAACCCGATGCGGGAACAAAGCCTGGCCTTGTTCAAGCGCTATTGGGCGAATCCTGCGTATGGCACGGCACAGTCGCCCGGCGTTTACTTCCAGTACCATTACGGCGGCGTCGATTTTTTCTTCCTGGACAACCGCTACTATCGCGATCCCAATGATAGCCCAGACGGCCCTGGCAAGAGCCATTTGGGTGCGGCGCAACTGGCATGGCTCAAGTCTGGCCTCAAGGCCAGTACGGCACCGTTCAAGGTGCTGATCAGCGGCGGCGGCTGGTCTCACAATCCTGAGGCTTTTGGCGAGGACAACTGGACCAGCTACCGGCACGAACGCGATAGTCTGTTCAATTTTATTCGCGATGAGGATATTGGCGGGGTGATGCTGATGTCGGGTGATATCCACCGGGCAGAGGTAAACTGTATACCCTGGTCCAGTGAAGGCGGCTATGACCTGTACGAATTTGCCAGCTCGGGCCTCGCCCAGGATACGCCCATGCCAGAGCCCATCGAAGAGCCGGAGATCCGTATTCGGGTCCCATTCACCGGTGGTCACAATGCTGGCCTTGTAGAGTTCGATATGACCCTGGACGATCCGGTTGTACGCTTCAATGTGATTAACTCTGGTGCCCAGACTGTGTGGGACGAGCCAGTCAGTGTGAGGGCCAGTGAACTTCGCAATGGGGTGGGCAGTTGGAGGAACAAGGTGGATCCGGAGCTGCCCTCGCCGGTACGTGCTGATATCCGCGTGTGATCCGAGTGTCTTGCGAAGCGGTTATCTTCGACTGCGACGGTGTGCTGGTTGATAGCGAGTATCTATGTCACCAGGGGCTGTCCATTGCTTTGCAAACAGAAGGCATAAACCAGTCGGCAGAGGCGCTTTTTTATGAGTTCAGGGGCGTTGAACTTGCGCGTATTTTTTCCGCTCTGGAGCAGCGTTACGGCCGTTCATTGCCGTCTGGCTTCGAACTTGTTTACCGCGCGATAGTGGCAGAGTTGTTCGAGCGCAAGCTGCGCCCGACAGCCGGGGTTAAGGAGGTGCTGGAGCAGCTAAGCGTGCCATTCTGTGTGGCCTCCAATGGCCCCCGGGCCAAGATTGAGCATGCTCTTGGCCTTACCGGCTTAAGCCACTACTTTGGTGAAAACATATACAGCGCATTTGAGGTCAATTCCTGGAAACCTGATCCAGGCCTGTTTCTGGCGGCATCCCGCGATCTAGGTGTGGCGGCCTCACGTTGCCTGGTGGTAGAAGACAGCGCAGTGGGCTTGCAGGCGGCACAGGCTGCCGGTATGGCAGCGGTACACTATGTCGCTCAAGCTCAAGCTCAAGCTCAAGCTCAAGCTCAAGCTCAAGCTCAAGCTCAAGCTCAAGCTCAAGCTCAAGACGGGATGGCGGACATACCACAGATCAGGCACATGTCAGAGCTGCTTTTGCTACCGGGCCTGTCCCGGTGCTGATGGTGTCCTGGATCAAATCGGGGTGAGCGTGCCCACCGTGATCCGCAGAAGCAGAATTGTTAATGCAGCATTAATGCACTTTGGATTGTGTTCAGCCGTTTGTAAGCGGTATAATTGTTCCATATTAATTAAAAGTGAAATATATATGCTAAATAATAATGGGCTCTCGCTGTTTGATGCGCGGCGTGAGGCAAAGCATCCCATAGTCCGGTTGTCGTTACCGTTCGTGGCATGTCTGCTTATTGCTGCCTGTGATAGCGACGGGGATGAGGTGGTTCCTTCTGCGAATTCGTCGACTGGAGAAGCCCTGGCCCTGAGTGCCTATCGCTTCCGCACTGATGCCGGTATTGGTCTCAACGAGGATAGTTGGGGGGGGGCGGCCAATACGCCAGTGGAGGTACGGGTGGACAAACCTTTCCGCCTGCGGGTAGAACTCGAAAACCGGAAATCCGCCGTTTCCAGTAGATCTTTCTCGCTGCAGTACCGCCGCAACCAGGGCGCGTGGGAGCAACTGACAGCGGAAGACTTCCCCTATCCGACCAAAGACCTGACGTTGGACTTTTCTGGCGGTTTGGATCAAGAGCCTGCAAATCAGCTGCAACTGGTTCGAGGCAATGAAAACGCACTGTCGTGGCGTGAAAATGGCAAGGACAGCTACTTGCAATTAGACAGCGGCGGCGAGTCGCTGATGGTTCTCGGTGACTACAAGACTCACTGGGAGACCGAAGAATTCAAAGCGGTGTTGCGCTTGGGCAAAGCGGCCAGGGGCGGTCTGTTGTTTGGCTACCAGGATGTTGAAAACCATTATCGCCTCGATGTAGAGGGCGCGGGCCCGATAGCTCTGGTTCAGCGTCGCGACGGACTTGACAGCATTCTCGAGACGTTCGATGTGACAGTTGAGGCGGGGCGTTGGATAGAGGTCGCTGTAGTGCTTGACGGAAACGAAATTGCTATCGAGTATGAATGGGACCCGATAATTGAAGGAATGGAGTGGAGTCGTCAGCTCGAATCGAAGGTGCAGGCATCCGATACCGGCCTGTATCTGCCGGCGCAAAGCCTTGTCGATGTCAAAGCGCTGGAGCTCTCCGCAGAAGCCCATTCACCCCGGGGGAGCATCGTCAGCAGCCCCGCTTACAAGCACGGTGCAGAGACGCTGGACCTGTTGCCCTACTCACAACTCCCCTTCGTTGCCGGCGCCGGTATCAGCTTCGCGCCCACAACGCCAACGTGGACGTCGGCATCGGCTCAGGGTGAATGGGAGTTCCCCATCGTGTTGCGTTACTTTTCTGACGGCGCAGTGACCAACCATGACGGAGACCGCTTCGAGTTCAGGGTGCTGGATGACGCCGGGGTCCCGATTGCATCGGAACGGCAACCGTCGGTTACGCTAAAAGTCCCGGATGGACACCTGGGTGGAACTTTTGTCGAAACTCCGGGCCGCCTCGGTCCCTGGCAGGCTGCGGACGGCGAGCTTTACTTCCTTATGGAGCCTTCCGAAACTGACAATATGATGATGATGGTACATTCGGCTGATGACGGCAGGAGCTGGCAGGAAGTGGACGGTCTCAACCGACCAGCCACTGGCGATCTTGAGGGTGTAGCCTCCGCGTTTGATGGCGAACGCATACACATCCTGCACCAGACATCAGATGATGTTCTCTACCACGTGTTCAATACAACGGCGAATGGGGAGGAGGGAGGCTGGGAAATTCGCGACGAACGTCTGGCTTCTCCATCTGAGCCTCCGGTGCAGGTGGCAGACCTGGCATTGCGCTCCGACGGTAGCGTGGTGGGGGTATATGGCGACCTGCACAAAATACGTTATCGCGTTCGTTCACCCGCCGGTGAATGGGGCGAGGCTTATGTTATCGACCCCGACGTGGACAGGGATTTGTCTGGCCCGGTTGTCGTGAAAGGCAGGAACGATGTTATCCATCTTGCCTATACCGGATTTGACGGAACCGCATGGTATCGCCGCATTCTTCCAGAAGGTGAGCTGACAGCACCACAGTTGGTTGCCGAAGGTCTTGGCACCAAAGTCGAAGACGCCGGTGGGATTCTGCCGCTGGCCTACCTGTCGGAATCTGACATGGTAAGTATCGTCTATCGTCTGGATAACGGTGAGCTCTGGCAGCGACTGGCTGGTGATAAACTCTCACCCGCGGTGCGGGTTACAAATCGTGCGGTAGCGCGCAATGCTGCCGACTCGGAACAGGTTGGCGCAGACGCGGTGTCTTTCGGCGAGCAAATTCACGTATTGTTTATCGAGGAGGGCTCCGGCAGTTTGTACCACACCTGGCGTGATGCGGATGTAGCCTGGGCGGAGCCGAAGCCGGTGATAGAAGGTGAAGACGTACTTTGGGTGCGCGGTGCAGCTGTCACAAAAAGTGAAGGGGATACAGTTTACGGTTTTGTCTACGATGGCGGCTCAGGGGGTGGCTCAGGAATGAATCGTTACGCCGAAGTCCCGGTTGCCCAGCCTCGACCCCCTTCTGGAATGTAGAGCTTGTTATAGGGAGTCTTATTGACTGGCATTGAACTCTTGCAACCAGGTCGTAGTTGAGGGCAATAAAAAAGGTTTTATCACGATAAAAAAAGCAACAAGAAGTGAACAGGTTTCGTGAGCGGAAACTATCGTCTGCTTATGATCTCAGAGCCTATGTGCGGGCGTGCACTGCCTTGCCTGCCACCGAATACCGGTGGCAGGCTTTTTTTATACAGACTGGATATTCACGGGCTTTGTCGGATTATGCATCTGCCGCGACTCCTGAAGTAACAGCCGTCTTTGTGCTTGTCCCCGTCGCCAATCGCTGTTGCCCAGCGGGTACGCTGCGGGTTAAGCTCGCGCGCCTCGACGTGGCGCCTATCGGTGCTATATTTTCGATGTAACGCCCCAGGGGGACTCAAGTGGATTTGCACCGGATGTCTGTTCGACAGGGCCTGCTGTTTACTGCCGTCGCATTGCTGGCTGTGCTGTTCTCTGTCCCCGGTTCATCCCAGGAAGTCACCATACAAGACGGCAAAGCGAGCCTGCTGATATCCATGCTGGCCAACACCACCTGGCCGGACGAGGACGCGATTGACACCTGGCGGGTTGGTCTTTACGGCCGCGACCGCAAACTGATGGCGGTGCTCAAGCGTGACCTGCCCCGCTACCCGACGCGGGGCAAACCGGTGACCGTGCGCCCCTATTCCACGCTGGATGATGCCAGGGCCGCCCACATCCTGGTTGTTGCACCGGGCAGTAACTCGGACCTGAAGGAAATATATCGCGCCCTGAAGGGTAGCCAGACCCTGATCGTGACCGACGGTGCCGCGGACCTTGAGTTCAGCATGGTCAACTTTACCCATCCCAGCAGCGTCCGCCTCGGCTTCGAAATCAACCGCAGCAATATTATCGACGCCGGGCTGCAGCTGTCCCGCGACATGCTGCTGTTTGGCGGCAGCAAGCTCGATGTGGCGGCGGTTTACGAGGAAACCGAGGCCGAGCTGGAGCGGACCCGGGCGCTCGCCCGGCAGCGGCAGCAGCAAATGGAAGCGCAGCAGCGGGAACTGGAGCAGCAGCGCGAGACTATTGCCCGGCAGCGGGCCCTGGTCGCCATGAACGAGGAAGAGCTGAAAGCCCTGGGGGACCAGCTGTCCGGGGTGCAGCAGGTGCTGGAGCACAGTGAAAGCCGGCTGGTGCAGAACGCGGCGCTACTCGAGGAGAAAGAACGCGTCCTGGCCGAGAAGGAAGCCTATATCGAGGGTTACTCCCAGCGCATCGAGCGCAACCTGCAGCGTCTGGCGGAGCAGCAGGCGGCGATTGGCGAGCAGGAGGAGAAAATCGCCGAGCAGGAGCGGGTGCTGGTCAGGCAACTGGGCACCATCGAGAGCCAGCGCCTGATACTGGCGGGAGCCATCGTGGGCCTGCTGTTGGTGCTGACCCTGATTGTGGTGATTTTCCGCGGCTACCGCAGCAAGCATCGCCTCAATCTGCAGCTGGAGGGCAAGACCAGGGAGCTGGGGGTAGCCAACGAAAAACTGGTGCAGATGACCGAGGCGAAAAGCCAGTTCCTGTCGACCATGAGCCACGAGATACGCACACCCATGAACGGGGTTATTGGGATGGCGGAGCTGCTCGACGGCACCGAGCTGAATGACCAGCAGCGCGAGTACGTGTCGCTGATTATCAAATCGGCGGACACCCTGCTGGGGATCATCAACGACATTCTCGATTTTTCCAAGATCGAGGCCGGCCGCCTCGACCTGGAACGGGTGCCGTTCAATATCCGCGACATCCTCGGCGATACCCTGCAGACGCTGGCCCTGCGCGCCAATGAAAAGGGCCTGGAACTCACCTTCCACATTCCGCCGGCGGTGCCCGAAAGCCTGCTCGGTGACCCCCTGCGTCTGCGCCAGGTGATTGTCAACCTGGTTGGCAACGCCATCAAGTTTACCGAGCAGGGGGAGGTCGCGGTAGATGTGCGGCTGGATTCCGCCGAGGCTGGTGTGGCCCGCCTGCGCTTTGCCGTTCGCGATACCGGCATTGGTATTTCGCCGGCCCAGCAGCGGCGGATTTTCGAGGCCTTTGGTCAGGCTGATTCCTCCACCACCCGCCAGTTTGGCGGCACCGGCCTCGGCCTGGCCATCGCGTCCCAGCTGGCCGAGATGATGGGTGGGCGGATGCAGATCAGCAGCGAGCCAGGCCGCGGCAGTACCTTTTCCTTCGGCGCTGACCTGGGTATTCCCGCGGCGCCGGTGCCGGCGCCCGTGCATCCCGAACAATTGCGCGGCCTGAAAGTACTGGTTGTCGACGACAACCACACCAACCGGCTCATCCTGGAAGAACTGCTGCACAGCTGGGGTATGGAGGCGATAGTGGCGGAGCACGGAACGGCGGCTCTCGCGTTGCTCGATGAGGCGCGGCAAGCAGGCACCGGCCTCGCCCTGGCCCTGCTCGACGTCATGATGCCGCAAATGGACGGCATCGAACTGGCCACGCGGATTCGCGGCCGTCCCGAACTGGCAAGAATGCGCATCATCATGCTGTCGTCCGCGGGGCGCGCGGAGTCACAGGAAGTGCGGAATCGACTGGACATCTCGCGGATGCTGATGAAGCCGGTGAAACACTCGGACCTGCTCAACGCGATCACCGACGCCATCGGGGTCACCGGCGGTCGCAGGGACTCAGCGCTGTCAACCACCCCGGCAGACCTGGTCGCCCGGCGTATTCTGCTGGTGGAGGACAATCCGGTGAACCAGAAGGTTGCCCGGGAACTGCTGGCCAAACGGGGCCACGCGGTGCAGTTGGCGTGCAATGGCCGGGAGGCCGTGGATATCAGCGCGCGCGAGGAATTCGACCTGGTGCTGATGGACGTGCACATGCCGGTCATGGACGGTCTTACCGCGACCCGGATTATTCGCGAGCGGGAGCGGTCAACCGGTGTGCACGTGCCCATTGTCGCCCTAACCGCCGGGGCCACCATCGAAGACCGGGAGAACTGCCTGGCGGCGGGGATGAACAGTTTTGTCACCAAGCCCTTCCGCGCTGGCGAACTGTTCCAGCAAGTGGAAAAGTTTGCCGCCTCGTCAGCGGCGCCGGTGCCCGCAGCCACCGAGGCAGTAACAGCGAAACCCGCCGTGGAAGAGGCTCCCTGCCTGGACCGGGCTGGCGCCTTGCGCAACCTGGACGGCGACGAGGACTTTTTCGACGAACTGGTGGTCATGTTCCGCGAGCAGTGCCCGGGCCTGATGGCGGATGTCGAGGCTGCCGTCGCCAGCGGAGACATGGACAGCCTGCAGCGCGCCGCCCATGGCCTCAAGGGCTCGGTACAGGTGATTGGAGGACAGGCGGCCGCGGCCGCTGCGCTCGCACTGGAGCGGATTGGCCGGGAGGGCGATGCCGGCGCCGCGGGCAGCGCCCTGGCGGTGTTGCGCACACGCCTCACCGAGCTGGAGAAGGCATTACAGCCTGCCGGCGGCGACTAGCATCGGCACCGGCAAGCGAGGCGTCGGGACTTAGCCGTCCTGGTCCTTGTTCGCCAGGTCGGCCCGCAGTGACTCCACCACCGCAGCAAACTGCTGGCGGTTGCCCTCGCTGAGTGCCGCCAGGGTCTCGTGGGCCCGGAGTATGCGCCGGCCCTGCTGGTCCGGGTTCACCGCATCGCTGTGCAGGGTCTGCATCGCGTCCGGCAGGGGCTCGCTGTCCTCGCTGATGTGGTCCATGACCTTGCCCATGCTCAGCTCGTCGAACAGGGCGCGGATGTTATCCGGCACGCGCTGCAGCCCCACCTCCCTGTCGTGCTCGCAGACCAGTTCGTGCAGGGTGCCCAGGCAGGTGCTGTCGAGGTTATCGCAATCGGCGAGATCGATGCTGAGATGGCCGTGCTGCGCCAGCAGGTTCCGGGCGGCGTCCAGCAGTGACTGGCTGCACAGCCAGGTGGCCGCCCCGCTGATGCTGAGAAAAGCCTGTCCCGGCCTGGCGCCCTGATGCAGGTGGGGTTGGCTCACTGGCTGTTGCGACTCGGTTCGCTGCTCGCGGGTCGGGGTGTCGTCGAAATGGCTGTCTCCCTCGGCCCGCTCCAGTAACAGCATGGTGATGTCGTCGCGATCCCCGCTGACACCGCGCCGGGCGGCCTCGTACAGCGGGGCCAGCAGGTCGGCGTGCGCAGTATCGGCGCCGAGGGCGCTGCCCAGCTGCGCCAGGGCGGGTGAGTCTGCCCCCCCGTCAGTCACACCGTCGGTGTAAAGCAGCAGCCGTTCGCCCGGCGCGATAGCCACCTCGGTCTGGGCGTAGTCCGCCTCTGCGTCCAGACCCAGGGCGGGGCCGGTGCGTTGCAGCAGGCGCGGCTCGCTGCCCGGTGACGCCAGTACGCAGGGGGTGTGGCCGGCGGAGGCGAAGCGAGCGCTGCCCTGGCGCAGGTCGACCAGCACATAGGCGGCGGTGATGAAGGTGCCGGGGGCGGAGAGGGTCTGGAACAGGGTGTGGTTGAGATCCCGCAGCACCTGCGCCGGTCCCAGGATCTCGCCGCCCTGGCCCATGGGGTGCAGGCGGGTCTTGAACAGCACCGAGATCATGGCGGCGGCAACGCCGTGTCCGGCGGCATCGGCAATCACCAGCGCCAGGTGGTCCTGGTCCAGCAGGATGGCGTCGTAGAAGTCGCCGCCGACACTGCTGCCCGGCCGGTAGAGTGTGTCCATGCACCAGCCGGCGACCTTTGGCGGCGCCTGCGGCAGCAGGGCGCGCTGGATGACTTCCGCCCGGTCCAGGTCCGCCTGGATGACCGCCGCCTGGTCCTCCAGCACGCGGTTGGCTGCTTCCAGCTCGGCCACGTTCGCTGCCAGCTCGCTATAGAGCCGCTGGCGATCGCGCACCAGCTTGATCTGGTCCAGCGCGTTGCGCACCGCCACCCGCACCCGCTGCACCTCGGGAGGCTTGGCCAGATAGTCGAAGGCGCCCAGGTGCAGCGCATCCACCGCCGCGTCAAAGGTCTCCACGCCGGACAGTATGATCCACAGCGGTTCCGGGCAATTCTCCTGGGCCCACTTCATCAGCTCCAGGCCGTCCATCCTCGGCATGACCACGTCGGTCACCACCACATCGACAGACTTCTCCCGCAGATACTCCAGGGCAGCCTGGCCGTCCCCGACCTCGATGATTTCCGCGGCGCCAAGCGAAGCAAGCCCCCGGGTCACGATCTTGCGAACCATGGGATCGTCGTCCACCACCATTAACACCGGCCCCGGGCTGGCTGTGGTGCTTGTCTGGAGACTGTCGTTGCTCATTGCCTACTCCGTACAACTGATCAGTCGCTGCCGCGGAATAACGTGGCGCACTGCATCAGCATTGCTCTGTCCCTCAGGACCTCATCGCCGCTTCAGCAAGCGATAGATAAAGTGTAACCCATGGACGGCCATCAGTTTAGCTGGGCGCGTCAGCGCGACGCCCGGAAACGCGCCCGGCCGGTGATGAGCAAAAAAAAAGCCCGCGTTTCCGCGGGCTTTCTCCATACCGTGGGTCAGGTCTTAGTCTGTCTCGATGACGACCATCGTTTGACCAATTTCATCAACACCGTTCTGATGCGACAATTTGCCGAGATACTTGGTATCTTCGAGAAGGTCCATCCACTCGACAGAGATATCTGCGCTGGCCCCAAGGGCGGCGTCGCCTGGGTCAGAAGCTGTCATGTTTGTCTCATCGCCGGCCACAGACCAGCTGAACAGCGTGTAGGCAGCATCCGGTCCATCAGTCTGCCAGCCATGCACAATAACGTAGTAACCGTCTGAGGCGGGATTGGGTATATCAACCTGCTCGGCGCTAGTGCCCGACCCGCTGCCTGCGACAAAGTTAGAGTCTGCGTCGAATACGTAGAGGTCGAGGTCATCGACGCCATCAGTGTAATCATCAAACAGTGAAATGCGCTGATGAACCGCTCCCTCAGCTCTCTCTACAAAATGCACACTAATACCAACACCAGTACCCAAAGCAGTATTGATGTCGTTTGCGGGATCGTCGACGACCGTGCCTTCCTGCATATCAGCAGCAGCCAGGCCGTGCACGTTGATTGAGTACTCACCGTCATAACCAAAGGTAACGGGGAAGCTCAGCTCGCCGTCAGTCTGCGTTCCAGTTACCTCAGCGGGTGCCGCCAGTTCAACCGCGTTCAGTACGAAGGGACTGCGCACGGTGTGAGCGTCGCCTGACCATGTGATGTCACCTTCCAGCCAGGTTTGCAGTTCGGCGCCCTCATTGGTAAAGGTCACCTCGTAGGAGGCTGATTCACCCTGTGCGAGCTCAAGCTCAGACGGGAAAACATCTACTGCGATCCCCGCAGGTGCTGTCACCGATACCTCATATTCTCCGGCAGGGCCCACATTGGTTACGGTCCTTTGCACAGTCTGGGATCCGGCGAGAGCGCCAATGGCTATCGAGGGATAGTTGAGGTCACTAGGATCAATACTGATTTGAGGACAGTAAGCTGCCTGCAGCTCACCCGATCCGCACAGGAAGCCGAGCCAATCGACCCATCCAGAATCATATGCCAAACCGGGATTGGTAGCCGCATTAGGCTGGACGAAACCGGCACCGTAATCGAGGGCGCCGCCGTCAATGGGGTTGCCCTCGTTGGTGTCGGTTGTTGCCGTGGTCATAAACGCGGACTTGATCATCGCCGGGGACCAATCGGGATGGGCCTGTTTCATCAGCGCACCCAGGCCGGCCATATGGGGACTGGACATGGAAGTGCCGCTCAGGGCGTCGAAGCTCTGGCCGTTGGAACCGGCAGGGGATACCGCCGCGATGATGTCCACACCGGGGGCCATAATGTCCGGCTTGAGCAGGTCGCCACCGTGGGCCAGCGCAGGCCCGCGGGAAGAGAACGCCGCCACCTGTGACGCTTCGGCGATGTACTGGGTACCCTCGCTGATATCAGCAGATGCACCGGATGACTGTGCGTAAGTCCTCAGTGCATCGCCAGCGATATGATCAACGTGAATGCTGGGCACGGTGTGGAAGTCGGCATTGAGCGAATTGGGGCCCTGGTTAGCGAGTATCATGCCGATACCGCCCGCTTCCTTCACCGCCCGGCTCTTGTCCACGCGGGCGATGTCACCGCGGTCGCAGAGCACGACCTTGCCGGTAACCACTGCGCTGTCGAGGCTACCGGGGTTGCACAAGATGTCGCCGGCATCACCGGCATACACCAGGTCGCCGCTGACGCCGGAGCCGAGGGAAACACCCTCGTAAGTGATGTCTTCACCGGTAGTCACGCTGGCAGTATAGCCGCGATCATGGGTGCCGGCGGCCACGGTAGTGAGCCAGGGGCTGTTGTGGGCCACCGTTTCAGGACCAGGCCCGCTGTTGCCTGCCGAGGCAGCGACGAAAACCCCGGCGTCGGCGGCAAACAGGAAGGCCACTTCCACCGGGTCGAGGGAAGTGGTGCGGGAGCCGCTGATGGAGAAGTTGAGGACGTCAACCCCATCGGCCACGGCCTGATCGATCGCCTTGACGCTGTCACTGCTGAAGCAGCCGCCGTCAGTACCGGTACCCCAGCACACCTTGTAGGCAGCAACCCTTGCTCTGGGCGCCATGCCACTGGCTTCACCGACATGCTGCCCATTGATCACTACAGGGACGTTGGCATTGCCTGCTGCCGTACTCGCAGTGTGGGTGCCGTGGCCATCAAAGTCGCGCGCAGAGAGGAACTCATACTTCAGCAAGTGTGACTTTCCGTTTGCGGTGAAGCCCTCAACGAACCATTGCGCCCCGATCAGTTTATTGTTGCATGTGTTCTGGGACCAGTTTTGACCTGAGCGGCAACTGCCAGACCAATTTGCAGGCGGTGGTGAGTACGCCAGTTTGTTCTTGCCGCTTTTTCCAGGCGCTTCCGAGAGGTCTACGGTGTCCGCAAAGCTGCTACTCTCCGGCCAGATACCGGAGTCGATGATGCCGACAATGATGTCTTCGCCAGCACTGTCGATACCACCGACGTCGTTCCAGATGCCGGAATCCAGCTCCAGCATGTGGGAGGTGGTAATCGTGTCTGGCTTCAGCAGGCGGTCGGGAGTGACTGCCAGTACGCCGGGCATCTTTTTCAGGGCGTTGGCCTGCTTTCTGCTGAGTTTGGCGGAGAAGCCGTTGTAGACGTATTTATAACTGTGCACTTTCTGGCCTGCGCCCACGGCACGCAAGGCGGCATCGTGGCGATCGACCAGGTAATTGGCATAGTCAGCCACATTCTTGTCTCGCGGGTTCAGTTTCTTGTTCTTGCCTGGCCGGGTGGCCTTGAGGCCCTTGATACCGCCATCGTAGGCGGCCACGGGGTTGTCGGACATTTGCACGATGTATACCCCGGTTTTGCTTTCTTTCACCTGTGACAGGCTGGTCAGAAGGCGCTCTTTGTCGGGTGTGCCTATGTCGACAGCAATACTGGGGCTGGATAACAGCACGGCCGCCAGCGATGTCACCGCTATTCCTGAAAATTTAGCCATTGTGGATTCCTTATTAGACTGTATTACGCAGCACAATCAGCGTGTAACAACTGGAAGCGGGCATTCGGGCGAGCTAGGCTCCGGGAGTGCCAGCGTCAGCATCGCAACAGCCAGGCCAGGGAGGGTGAAGGTGCAACTCTCTCCGCCGGTTATTGTGCTGCTGCAGTTGTGCAACTGTGCTGCGGACTAACGCAATATAGGCAGAGCTTCTACAGGGTGCAAGAAACGGCGAAAATTATTAGCGGTGCAGAATTGATACACGCTTGCAGGTCGTAAAGTGTAAGCGCACAAGAACTGGACTAAATAACCAGTCCGGGTTGTCAGGCTGGATAGTGCCAGCGTGATCCATGGTCATTATGATCAATACGCCTGGGATTTTTCCGCTAGCGCCGGGGGCGGCCAGTCGTGGAGGAAGGCCCTATTCGGCCTCCTCCGCCCCGGCCTGCTGCCAGGGATAGCGGGCGAACCAGGCCAGGATGTGATCGATCTTGGTCACCAGCTGGCTGGGTCGCTTGGCGATGAAGTGGGGCGCCTCGGGCACCTCCACCAGCGCGGTATCGATGCCGCGAATCTGCAGCGCGTGGTAAAGCTGCTTGGCTTCCGACAGCGGCGTGCGCAGGTCCGAGGACCCGACCATGACCATAGTGGGGGTGTGGATGTTACCCACCAGCGACACCGGGGAAAACTTCCAGTAGGTCTCCGGGTTTTCCCACACCTGGCCGGGGTAGCGGTACTCGGCGTAGGCATAGTAATTGTCGGCGGTCAGCAGCTTGCTGATCCAGTTCATCACCGGCTTGATCACCGCGGCGGCGCGGAAGCGCTGGTTGCTGCCAACGATCCAGGCGGTCATGATGCCCCCGGCGCTGCCGCCGGTGACGTAGAGGCGGTCCTCAGCGGTCAGCCCCTGGTCAATCAGGTAGTCCACGCCGTCCATCACGTCCTGGTAGTCTTCCGCGGGATAGTTATTGAACAGCAGATTGGCGAACTCCTCGCCGTAACTGGTGCTGCCGCGGGGATTGGGATAGAACACCAGGTAGCCGGCGGCGGCGCACAGCTGCAGTTCGGGGCTGAAGTGCGGCCCGTAGTGGGAAATGGGGCCGCCGTGGTTTTCCACCAGCAGCGGATAGGCCCGGCCTTCCTCATAGCCCGGCGGCTTGATGATCCAGCCCTGCAGGTCGCGCTCATCGACGCTGGACTGGTACCACACCGGCTCCACCCGGCCGAGTTCGCGAAAGGGCAGCAGGTCGGCGTTGAGCCGGGTCACCAGGCGCGGCTCGCTGCTGCCCGGCCGGGCCAGGGCGAGTTCCGCCGGCCGCTGGGGGTCGGAGTAGGTATAGGCGATGCGGCCATTGCTGGCCACCGAGTAGGATCCGCCGCCGTAGGGCCGGGCCATGGATTCACCGCCCAGGGTCGTGGCGACATCCCGGTGGTCGCCGCGAAGGCTGCTGTAGGCGACATGGGATTCGCCGTGGTTGGAGTACACGTAATACACGCCGCGGCTCCTGCTGTCCCAGCGCAGGGCGGACACGCTGCGATCCAGCGCCGGGCGCAGGGCGCGCGGCTCGCCACCATCGAGCGCCATGACATAGAGCTGGCTGACCTGGTAGGCCTGCACCCTGTCGTCGTAACCGTACCAGCTGACGTAGCGGCCATCGGGCGAAATTGCCGGGCCCTGGTCCGGGCCGCGGCGGTCGGTAAGCGCGCTGATGCTGCCGCTATCCAGCTGCAGCAGGTATAACTCGGACTCGCGGAAGTCCAGCTCCCAGTTGTCATTGCGGTTGGCGGAAAACACCAGGCCGCTGCCATCCGGCAGCCACTGGGGCGGTTCCTGGTGATGGAAATTGCCATGGGTCAGCTGCCTGGCGCTGCCGCCGCTGGCGTCCACCAGGAAGTAGTGCGAGAAACCGGGCTTGAGCCGGCCGACGCCGTCCCGCTCGTACCTCAGGCTGGTGGTCACCGAGGGCGCTTCCGGCCACTGGGCGCCCTCTGGCACCGGCATGGGCTCAACCAGCATCGGCGGCGTCTCCGGTACCAGCATGGAGAAGGCCAGCTGTTTGCCATCGGGCGACCAGCTGAGTGCGCTGGGTGTCTGCAGCAGCTGGGTGATGCGGGTGGTTTTCCCCGAGGCCAGCCAGTGCACATGGATCTGGGAATCACGGATAAACGCAATACGGTCACCCTGGGGCGACCACTGGGCGCCGGTTTCCTCCGCCTCGCCGCCGGTGAGGGGCATGTGGTTGTCACCATCGGCATCAATCAGCCACAGTCTGCCGATACGCTTGTCCGCCATGATGTCCATCGACTTGCGCTCGTAGACGATGCGCTCGCCGTCGGGGGATATCTGCGGATTGGCGGCCCACTCCAGCTCAAACACGTCCTCGCGGCTGAAGGTGCGCAGGTCCTTGCTGCTTGCAGACATCGGCATCGCCAGCAGCAGGCTGCAGATCAATAACTGGGTGAACGGTGTGGGCACAGGTTCCTCCTGAATCCGGGTATGGGCAGGCGACAGTGTAACAGCCGGGGGCGGCTCTGCTGTATGCGCTGGCCGGCACTGGCCAGGATCAGGACAGGAACAGGATTCGGGCTAACAGCAGGGTGGCAAGCGCTGTTCTGGCAATCGCGATCCCATCGCGGGATACTGCGCCCAGATTTATTGCGCTAATGTGGCATCAGGCAGATCATGACCGGACCCTCTTTCAATCGAGCAAGTCACTTCAGCCTCGTCTGGGCTTTCGTGCTCGCCGTCCTGACCCTGGTGGAATGGCGCAGCCTGGATCGTGACCCGCTCGCCGAGACAATCTACCTTCCCTTTATCGAGCGCCAGGTGACCCTGTCGAAAGCCGCCGCAAGCCCCGGGCAAGCGGACCCCTCCACCAGCGCCAGGCTGCGCGGCGACACAGCCGGGAACGCGCTGCAAACGACCGTGCAAATCAGCTTCAACGGCCCCCTGTTCCTTATCTATTTTGCAGTGCCCATCGTGATCTTCCATGGCTTCGGTCTGCTGATTGCCCGGCTGCGTGGCGCTACCTGAACGATTCCGGCAGCGCCCAGCGGTGCTCGACGGCGTGGAAGCCCCCGGGGGACATATGCTCGCCTGTGATTGGCTTGCTCATGTGAGGGAGGGATTTGAACGCTCCCTCAAAAGCTGGCTTCCTTCTGGTGACGGATGGCCAGAATGACCACCGTGTTGCCGTCGATACGGTATCGGGCGATATAACCGCTATCACCGAAGTCGATCGGCCAGTCCCGGAATTGCTCGGGGAGATCATCGATGAGTCGACCAATATGGGGTTGTAAGCCGAGAGCGCGAACGCCCTGGGTGATGGCTTGGGCGGCACGCTTTGCTGCAGCCGGATTCCTGTGGCGAAGAAACGCTCGCAATCGCTCCAGGTCCCGGATGGCTGCAGGCGCATAGATTACTCGTGGCATGCAGGGGCAGGGGCCTCATCATGAGATCCCCAGCTGGCCAGCCAGCTTTCTACCTCGTCGGCGGAGGCATGCTGGCCGGTGGCCTGATAGTCCTCCCAGGCCTTGAGTGTGTCCTGCATGAAGGCTTCGCGTCGTTCCTCGCGCTCGACGTACTGCCCGATGGCTTCGAGCATGAGCCAGTGGGCGGAGCGTTGCCGCTTCTCGGCGAGGTGCTGCACGCGACTTTTCAGTTCATCGTCAAGCTTGATGGAAGTTGGCCTTGCCATACTGCCTCCGGTAGTTAAAGGTAATACCTGCAACTACTCTAGCCGATAAGGGGGGTGTTGTCGAAGCAGTATCGGCTGTAGATTGCGTTGCCGACTGACTGCCCGGCACAGCCAGGACTTCGCGAGCTGCAGGTGGCCCCGGTTATGCCTATGCAGTAAAGTCTAGCGGCTCACACGCAGAGCTGTCCGGACATAAAAAGCTACAGGAGACAGGTCGTGGATATCGATCGCTTGCGACAGACCCTTGAACGCGCTGGTGAGGTGACGCTCAGCGCCATGGTGGCGCCGGAAAGCTATGCCCAGCTGGCGCTGGTGCTGGTGGTTTTCGGGCTTACCTTTTTCGTCGCCAACCGTATCCAGAAGTATGTTCCATTCTTTGCCCAGGCGCGGCCGGATTCGCCGCTCAGCCCGCTGCGCAAGGCTGCGGGCAAGCTGGGCAGGTACCTGTTCCCCTTGCTCACGGTGCTGGTGTTGAGTTTCGCCGTTGAGATCAGCGCCGCGCTGCTGGGACAGTCCTGGCTGGTGCGAACCGCCCTCACCCTGGCCATGTTGTTGATTTACAACGCCCTGATTCGCGACTACGTCTCCAACCATTTCATCGCCAGCGTGCTGCGCTGGGTCGGCCTGCCGGTGCTGTTCCTGCACCTGCTGGATCTGCTGGGTCCCATCATCGGCATTCTGGAGTCGATGCAGGTCACCATCGGCAACATAGAAATCTCCGCCTACGGGGTGGTGCGCGTACTGATATTCGGCTCGCTGCTGTTCTGGCTCGGCCGGCTGTCCAACAATACCGGCCAGGAGGTGATCCGGCGGCAGGAAAAGCTGGATGTGCAGACCAAGGAACTGGCCGCCAAGCTGCTGGAAGTGTCGATTTTCGTTGTCGTTTTCCTGTTGCTGCTGCAGGTTATGGGAATCAACCTGACGGCCCTGGCGGTGCTCGGCGGGGCGATCGGCGTGGGACTAGGCTTTGGCCTGCAGGCCATCGCCTCGAACTTCATTTCGGGCATTATCATCCTGCTGGACCGTTCCGTTACCGTGGGCGATTTTATTGAACTGGAAGATGGCAGGTCCGGTGAGGTGCGCCAGCTGACCCTGCGCTCCACCACCCTGGAAACCTACGATGGCAAGGACATCATGGTGCCCAACGAGAAATTCGTCACTGGAACCTTCACCAACTGGACTCACAAGAACAAGAAGCAGCGCTATCGGGTGGATTTTTCCGTGGCCTACGACAGCGATATTCGCAAGCTGGTGGAGATCATCAAGGAAACCGTCGCCGCCCACGAGCAGGTGATCAGCGGCCCCGATATCCCCTTCGAGGAGCGGCCCGACTGTGAAATCGACAGCTTTGGCGATTCCGGCGTGAATATGTTTGTGGAATTCTGGATGTACGGCATCGACGACGGCAAGAACCGCGTCGGTGGCGACCTGTTGCTGCTGATTTTCGAGGCCATGCGCGACAACGGCTTCACCATTCCCTTCCCGCAGCGCGAGGTTCGCGTGTTGAAAGAGAAAATGCCGTCCAGCTGAGCCGGCCCCTGTCGGGCAGGGCCTTACTGTTCTCCAGAGATGGTCCTCACGTGGCTCTCGGCCGCCTCCGACTGGCCCTCCGCCACCGGCGCGGCTGACTCTTCCCAGATAAAGCTGCTCACCCGCTCGTAGGGAATCGGGTCGCGCGAGATCTCGATCACCAGGCGCAGGCCGTCACTGAAGTAGGCATCGTCGGTCAGGTTGTTTGCCGGTGCCTCCCGGGTTGCGGCCCTGGATCCGCCGGCAAAACCAAAAGTGTCTATCAAGCCCTCCGCCAGCAGGCTGTGCAGCAGGTACTCGCGAGTCATGTCGACTTCCGGGTCGATAATGTGCGTGGTCAAGGTGGGGGACTTCGGGGTGATCTTGATGCCGATATCGCGGCTGACCTGGCCCACCCAGACGTCCTTGTTCCTGAACCTGAAAGGGGCCAGCCAGAAGCGCATGTGATTGCGCTGGGAAATATTGGGGCGTGCCCGCTGCAGGGCAAAATCCTGCTTGCGCCCGAACAGGTAGAGGTTGCTTACCGGTGCCACGGGATAGCTATCGCCCTGGATGGACGCGCCCACAAGGCGCTTCACGCTCTCCGGGGTGATGCGATGGGTGAAGGACCAGCCCGCCCGCGACAGGGCGTTGAGCGCATCGGTGGTATCTGCAATGACCACCACGTTCAGGGGGTCCCCCCAGGCATCCGCAGCTGCATTGCTGGCACAGCAGGGCAAGGCCTCAAGCGCAGCGCGGAACTCGGCCTGGCTCAGGTCGGGCCGCTCCTCGCTGTAGATGTTTTCCGCTTGCAACTCCTCGTAGTCGAAAATGCCGTCGGGCAGGGGAATGGCGAAGCCAAAGCGCAGCTCCGATACCTGCGCCAGGCGAGGCTCCTCGCCTCTGGCGCGAGCCCGTCGCCGCTCGAGCTCCACAGCGTAGATGTCCTCGCCCAGGCGGACGTCGACGTAGCGCCCACCGATCGCTTTCGGGGTGAACACAAAGCCTTGCGACAAAGTGTCGGGCTCCAGCGCGACCCGGATGGATTCATCACGCAGCTGCTGCAGGGCAATCTCGAAATCATCCGCGGGGATGTCACTGCGCACCACCGCCGCGACCTCGTCGGCACTGAAATAGTCGGCGTCGAGGGCGTTTCTCAGGAACCACAGCTTCTTGCCCGAACCGTTGGCAATGCTGAGCCAGATCGCCTGGATGCCGTGGGCACCCAGATCGATGCCGAAATGGCGCCGGGCCTGTTCATCGGTGAGAATGCCCGCGGCAACCTCCACCGAGTCCACACTCTTGGTCTGCAGGTCAGCAATGGCCCCGGGCAGGGGCAGGGGGTCCGGCGAGTACACACTGGCGCAGGCAGCGAGCAGGGCGACCTGGGTGCAGACCAGAAGGCGGTAGCCGGCCCTTGCACCGAAGCGCAGTGTCGATGCCAGGCCCGTTATCCGGTGTATGACGCCGTGTCTGAACATTGCGGTTGTCTCCAGGCTCACGTAGCGCTCACTCCCACCCGAAAAATAGAGCAGCCATACCAGCCTTGCAACGGTGGAGCCAGCGGCCGGCCAGAGTTGGAAGTGCGGTCAGCTCGCATGGCATAGCTTGTTACGGGCGAACCTTCCCGCCGGTTTGATGTCCATGTGAATGAATCGCAAAATCATCCAGCAGGAGAATAACAATGGCAAACAAGCGGTCGTGGCTGTCGACGTGTTGCCCGCTGCAGCGTTCCGCTTCGAACGAGACGGCGACAGCACCGTGATCCGGCTGGAAGCGGAGTCCTTCATAATACCGGCCGCGGTGGTGTTTGGCGCTTAGGTCGCGAGCACCTGTCTTCAATGGCGGAAGCTGGCCACGCCATGCTACAGGGCGTGGCGAACTGCCCGCACCAGAATATACAGAAACAGTAAGGGAAAAATCACCGACTTCAGAATCAGTGCCATCAGCAGGCTGATGAGGTTGGATGCAAACTGGTCAACGTCGGCCGACAGCGCGTTGATCTGCTGCCTGATGTTAAAGGCCTGGGCTGCCTTGCCAATGCCACCGAGGAAGGAACAGCTTTCACCCGTTCGCCTCTTCTCCAGGCAGTCGAGCTGCTCATGCAGCGCGTCGCTGGTATCACGCAGCCCGGAAATAGTCAGTTCGTTCCCCTCGATGGTCCTTTCCAGTTGCTGTATCTCCAGCTCCGTCTCCTCTATTGCCAGCGTGGTTTCCCCAGACAGCTTTTTCCACCAGGGGCGCTGATCAATCGCCTCCAGCTTTGCCTCGGTCGCTTGCAGGCGTGTCCGGTTGCGATGCAGGTTTGTCGTTTCCTGCTGCAGTGCCTTGTCGTTGACTTCGATCTGGGCCTCGATGGATTTACCCTCGTCGGACAGGCCGGCATCGATACCCGCCCTGGCGCTGATCGAACTCAGCTCCTTGTGAAAGCCCTGCATGCCGGCATGGCGAGAATTGACGCCGTCTTCGAGGAATACACTATCGGCCCAGCTGTTGGCCAGAATGACCACCGCGAAGGAAAAGCGGATGGCCGCCGTAACCAGGAAGAACCGTGCCAACTTTCGATAAACAGCATCGAACCCCAAGTAGTGGCTTGCAGCGACGGCGACCCCCAGGCCGGTGAGCAGGATATTGAAGCTCATATCGGAAACAAGCTCGAGCAGGATCTTCTGCAGGGCCAGTGAGCCCAGAGCCAGCATCATGAGGCCGGAGAAGCGCTCAACCAGGTCATTGACGGGGTCCAGCAGTTCGCCCACCGTGAAGGTCAGCAGGACAGCATTCATCTCGGTGCCCTGAAGCACCGAGACCAGGGCATTGATACCCCTTGCGGTGGCGTAGATGGCGCCAGAACCGATAAGTGCACCGTCGATGTAAGCTGCGGACAAGTCATCGAGCAGCCCCAACCAGGCTATCACCACGATGCCGATTATTCCCGTCACTACCCATCGCGGGTGCAATCCGTTGTCGTGGCTGGGGCCCGTGTTCATTGCATCGTCCCTCGGAGATTGTATCCGGCACAAATTTGATGTTGTTATACAGGATATAACAGAAGCGGCGGGCTGCCTTGTTCGGGTGAAGATCCTGGCTGGCTAATCGAGCCCTGCCGGGTCGGATTTAGCGACGAACCACCAATAAATGGCTGCTGTGGTGCATTGCCCGGGGCGCGGGTGGGTGACAGCCGGGGCCAGCTCGCTATAATCCGGCGTTACCCCCTTCTAACGCCAGCTGGCCAGGATCACGATGAATACCCCTCAAGTGCATGGTACCGCAGCCCCTGGGTTCGAGCCCGTGAAACAACTTTTCGCGCAGGAGATGCGCACCATGGCGGAGCAGCAGGCACAGCTCTGTGTCTACTACCGGGGTGAGAAAGTGGTGGATCTGTGGGCTGACGTCGCTGGCGCTGGCGGCTACTCGGCAGACTCGCTGGCCAACGTATTCAGCAGCGGCAAGAGCCTCGAAGCCATCGCGGTAGCGGCCCTGGTCGGCAAGGGCCTGCTCGACTACGCGGCAAAAATTACCGACTACTGGCCGGAATTCGGCGCCAATGGCAAGCAGGACGTGACCGTGGCCGACCTGATGCGCCACGAGGCGGGACTGGCCAACTTCGATACCTCGCTGGACATCGAGGACCTGTTCACCGAGAACATCAAGCAGAATGCCGTGGGCCGCATCATCGAGGCCCATGCGCCAAGCTATGGCGCATCGGGTGGTGGCAAGCGCGAGTACCATGCCCTGACCCGCGGCTGGATCGTCAACGAGCTGTTTCGCCGGGTTGAACCCCAGGGCCGCACCATTGGTGAGTTCCTGCGGGAGGAGATCAGCGGCCCCCTGGATGCGGACGTGGTAATTGGCGTCAGGGAAGAGGAGATGGCCCGCGTGTTCAAGGTCAGGCCACTGGGCTTCGGTTACCAGCTGCTGCAAAGCCTGGTGCCGCGCTTCCTGGGCAGGCGCATCGTGCATAACGTGTTCCAGATCGTGAGCCGGCTCTCCCGCATCATCCCGCCCCTCCTCAAGGGCCGCAAGAACGCGCCGCCGCCCCCCTTCGCCGGCCGCAGCATCCTCGACTACTTCAATGATCCCGGTTTTGCCCGGGGGGAAACCCCGTCCGCCAATGCCAACTGTTCCGCCCGTGGCCTGGCCAGGCTGGGCGCCATGATGTCTGCCGGCGGTAGCCTGGAAGGCCGGCAGTTCCTGACACCGGAGGCCTGGCAGGCGATGCACGAGCACGCCGTAGCCGCACCACTGGGTTCCTTGCTGATCACCCGTTTCACCCAGGGCGGTGTGGACAAGTTCCTGCCCTGCGATGCCGACAGCTCGCGGCTGGAACGCGATTTCAACGAGGGGCGCGAGGGATTCTACGGCTGGATGGGCTTCGGCGGTTCCATTTTTCAGTGGCACCCGGGGCTGGATATCGGCTTCGCCTTCGTGCCCACATCGCTGCATGCCCTCGACCTGCTCAATGAGCGCGGCAAGCGCTACCAGCGCGAGGTGCTGTCGTGCGCGGGTCAAATCGCCGGGAACTTGCCCTAGCCGATGCGGTCTCTGCCAGCTACACCGATTAACCATAGAAGGACTTGAAGATGCCATATGCAATCAAACCCGCGCTGCTGGCGCTGACCCTGGTCGGGCTGGCGACTGCCCCGGCGCGGGCGGCTGAGCCCGCGGTCACCGCCAACAATTTTATCGAGCTGTTCGAGCAGTTGGGCGGCAATCATCCCGGCCACCGCAAGGCCCATGCACGCGGTGTTTGTGCCCAGGGCAGTTTCACGCCGTCGCCCGATGCCCGGTTTGCCGATGCCGCCCTGCTCAGTAGCGGTGAACTGCCGGTCACGCTCAGGTTTTCCGTTGGCGGCGGCAACCCGCAGGCAGATGAGCGCGCGCCGGGCACCCGCGGTGTGGGCCTGCAGATCGGTGACGCGGGCGGGCCGGTCCATGTATTTACCGGCAACAACTTCCCGGTTTTTGCCGGCAAGGACCCACAGACCTTTTTCGGCCTGCTCAAGAGCCGCATGCCGGGTCCGGATGGCAGTGTCGATCCCTCCCGGGCCGAGGCCTATGTCCGCGCGCACCCCAGCGTGCAGGCGAACGTGGCCTGGCAGCAATCGGCGGGGATTGCCGCGTCCTACGCCAATACCCGCTATTACGGTCTGCACACCTTTTTCTACCAGCCGGAAGGAGCTGGCAAGACCATGTTTCGCTGGGAACTGGTGCCGCTGGCCGGCACCCGCCAGCTGAGTGCCGATGAGGCGAGCGAGCAGGCGGCTGATTTTCTGGGACAGCGCTTGCGGCAGCAGGTAGAGCAGGGCGACGCGCAGTTCCGGCTGGAAGCGGTAATCGGCCAGCCCGGCGACAGCGTGAACGACCCCTCGCAGCGCTGGCCCGAAGAGCGGGAGCGGGTAGTGCTGGGGCAGGTGACACTACACAGTGCCGGGGGCGAGCAGTGCGTCCCGGTAAATTTCGATCCCAACCGCCTGTCAGCAGGCTTCAGCCCCAGCGACGATCCCGTGCTGCAAATGCGTTCGGCCGCCTACGCCATCTCCTTCGCCAGGCGCCTCAGTGGCAGTTGAGCTTCATCACGGCGCCATAGCCGGGCTATGTGTCCAGGCCTGTACCGGCGGTGCTGTGATTGCCGGGACACATCGGCGATCAGAAATGGGCGGGCATTAGCACTTCGTCGAGACGGTTGGCAGTCCCCAGGGGATGCGGCACAACCATTATCCCTCGGTAGCCGCTGCCAGCAGTTCCTCGTGCGACTGCAGCAGCAGTCTGCGGTAGTGGTCTGCATCCGGCAGCAATTTACTGCAGGCATTGAAGGTCAGGCTGAAGAAGTGGTCGCTGCTGCTGATTATCTGGAACAGGCCCATGTTGTCGCGCACCGGGCCCAGTCCGGCGCAGGCCAGCAAGGGCAAGCCAGCCAGGGAGGCCGGCCCGGCCGGCCCCGGTACGTTGGAAATCATGGTGTGGAAGGGCACCGGCATCGAGCCCAGGCTGCCGGCCACGGCCATGGTGCGCAGCCCGCCCGCCAGTATTGCCGGGTTGACGCTGTCGCTGATGTCCATGATGGTGCCGGTGCCCAGGGCATCGATATTGCGTTTGCCGGCTACCGCGTAACGGTGCAGCAGGCGGGTACGCGCTATCGGGTCCGCCACCTGGGTTCCCAGGCCGACCGCCATGGTGGCGATCTGGTTGCTACCCGACCGCCCGCTGTCGGCGCCGCGCAGGTTGATCGGCATCCCGGCGACAAGGCTTTTGTCGGGGAGCTCGTCGCGGCCCGCCAGGTAGCGGCGCAGGGCGCCGGCAATGATGCTGGCGGCGATGTCGTTATAGGTAACGCGGCGCACAGCGCGCTTGACCTGCTGTACTTCCTCCCGCGGCAGCAGTACCACCCCGACACTGCGGCCGCTGCCGACCTGGGCATTGAACAGGGCGCGAAAGCGCCGCACCGGTGGCAGTTTCTCTTTTGTGTCTGCCCCGTTGAAACGGGTGAGTGCGGGCAGCAGGCGCCCCACCGTGCCCGCCAGCTTCACCTGTCGCAGCAGGTTATTCTGGTTAACCCGGGACCACAGCTGCCAGCGGCTCGGCGGCGGGGGAACGCGTCCGGCCGGCGGTGCATCCTGCCGACCCTGGTCGTGCAGCTGGTGCAGCAGGGATGCCAGGCTGATCCCGTCTATGGCCGCATGGTGGGCCTTCAGCAGCAGCGCCTGGCAGGGCTCCTCTATCCCGGGTACGCCGTGGATATCATATACCAGGCGCAGTTGCCACAGGGGTTTCGCCAGGTTCATACGACGGGCGTGGAACCGACCCAGTCGGGACTGGTACTGCGACCAGCGCAGGCCGCCGGCGTCCTCCTGCTGCAGGTGATAGCGCCAGTCCACCGGGCCGGCGGCAACCCAGTAGGGGGTGTCCACATCCAGGGTGACCCGCCGCATGCGGCGCTGGAACAGCGGCAAGTGCAGCAGGCGCTGGTCGATGATCCCGCGCAGGGTAGGCAGGTCCAGGGTGCGCTGTCCTGCCTGGTAGAGCAGGATGGCGGTGACATGCATGGGTGTGCGCGCGCTGTCCTGGTGAACAAACGCGGCATCCAGCCCGGATAACTGCTCCATGAAGTGCTGCCTATCGGCGTTGACTGACCTGCTTACAGTCTAGCGCCTCCGGGATTGAAAGGGCAGTACCGGCAGGGTCATGCACCCCGGGCTCCGATTAACAACGCTGCCCAATACTGGCCAGCCGTCACCGTCACTCAAAGCGCTTGCCGACCTCCACATACAAGCCCTCTTCAATAATCTCGGCACCGTCATTGACGAACTCATCCCGGCGCCAGCCCAGTGAGGTAAACCAGCTGTTGCTGAACCGGAATGTATTCATGAGCTGCCACCGAGACGAGTCCTTTGAGCCGTGGGAATAGCTGCCAACTCAGCCAAAGCCAAGGCCGGCCTTTTTCGCCTCCTTCCAGTGCCGCAGCGCCGCAATCGCCTCCAGGATCACCAGCACGGTGGTCACGATGACCGCGGCATCGATAGCCACCAGCAGCCAGTTGCCGTCGTCGTAAAAATCCTTGAGCTTGATCAGCGCGGCGAGGAACGCCATCACCAGCACCAGCAGCATCGGTATCAGGGTTACCCACGCCGGCCGCCCCAGCTTGTGCAGGTAAACCGACAGCACCAGCAGGGTCAGGCTGGCAAGGATCTGGTTGGTTGAGCCAAACAGGGGCCAGATGATCATCCCGCCCTGGCCCGAGGAACCGCCAGCCCCGAAAGCCACCAGCAGGCAGGCTCCGACGGCTATCAGCGTTGCCAGCACGTTGTTGTGCAGTAGCGGCAGTTTATAGATGTCGCCCCATTCCTGGATGATGTAGCGCTGCAGGCGCACCCCCGAGTCCATGGTGGTGCCGGCGAACAGCACCAGCATCACCGCTAGCAGGGTCTTGCCAAAATCCAGGCTCATGCCCCAGCTCTGGTGGATGAGCTGGGCGCCACCCTCAACGAAGGCTCCTGCCCCGCCGGCACCGAAGTGGTCATACAGGCTGTGCCATTCGTCCAGCGTGGCGGCCATGGTGGCACCGCTGACGGCGATGATGGTGATCAGGGCCAGCGAGCCCTCGCCAATGGCACCCAGATAGCCGACAAACCGGGCATCGGTCTCGCGATCCAGCTGCTTGGAGCTGGTGCCGGAGGCAACGATGCCATGGAAACCCGACACCGCGCCGCAGGCAATGGTCACGAACAGCAAGGGCACGATCGATGGCGCGTCTTCGGTGAGGCGGTCATTGAGCATCGGTGCCGACAGGTCCGGCATGGCCACCACCACGGCGCCGTACAGCAGCAGCAGGCCCAGCGCCAGTTGGATGCCGTTGATATAGTCGCGCGGCTGCAACAGCGCCCACACCGGCAACATGGAGGCGATGGCGGCGTAGACAAAGAGGATGACAATCCAGGCCGGGCGTGGCTCCATGCCCAGCAGGTGGTCCGGCAGCGCCAACGGCATATTGCTGCCGATGAAAATGGAGCCGTACAGCGCCACCACGCCAATGATGGTCAGCAGCCCCAGGCCGATGAGCTTGCGATTGAGCAGCTGGCCCACTACCAGGGCCACAGCAATCGCCGCCCAGGCCGGGAATACAGCCCCGGGGGTGTTCACCAGTGAGTTGGCGATGATCACACCAAACACGGCGTTGACCATCAGCAGCACCAGGAAGATCACCACCATGAACAGTTTGCGCGTGCGGGTACCGATGACCTCCTCGGACAGCGAGCCCATGGACTTGCCCTGGTGGCGACTGCTTGCCCACAGGGCGCCAAAGTCGTGTACACCGGCGAAAAACACTGTGCCGATGGTCACCCACAGCACCGCCGGCAACCAGCCCCAGTACACGGCAATGGCGGGGCCGACGATAGGGGCGGCGCCAGCCACCGAAGTGAAGTGATGCCCCCAGAGCACGTAGCGGTTGGTGGGCACATAATCCACCCCGTCGTTCAGGCTGTGGGCCGGCGTGACAAAGTCAGGATCCAGCTGGTAGATGTGCCGGGCGACGTAACGCGAGTAAACGAACCAGCCGAAGCACATGCCGGCAATGCCCAGGGCCAATACCATCAATGAACTCATGGTCACCTCTCGTGGCTGCCCGAGGCAGCGGTTGAGCGAAGGATTAGTTCAGAGTATAGGACAATAAAAACTTGTCGCGAGAAGGTCTGCTCATGAACCCGGGTGACCAGGCCTGGCACTACCCGGGTGAGTTCCTCATCGGCTTAGAAGCCAGGCCGCCTCCGTCTATCCCGGGATCCAGAGCAGCCGGAGGTTCAAACCCAGCTGGGCTCCTCACCTGTTTACGAAGCGATGGGTATAACCTGTGCCCCGTTGTTGAGCTTTGCCTGGCGAAATACTTCATTTTTCGCGGCGATGAGATCGCCGAAATCATCACCTGGCTGGTAATTCGCAACGCCGATTGAGACGGTCGGGCACGGGTAGGTTAAGGAGCCATTTTGTGCTGGTGTGTCGCTCAAGCGATTGCTGAGTCTTTGCGCGATTGAGGTCGCAGCGTCCTGGTCGGTATCTGGCAGAATCACGATAAATCGGGCCTCGTCATAACGGGCGATCTTGTCTCCTGAGCGGAATCCCTGGCCGATAGTTTGCGCGACCTGCTGCAGGACATCCTCGCTGGCAGGCCGACCATAGTTGTCGTTAAACCAGCTGAGATTGTCGATATCGATAATGAGCAGAGAAAGATGCGGCGCAGTCATGCCGTTGGCCACACTGCTGTTGAGTTTCGACAGGTAGTTGTCGGTCCACTGTCGATTGAAGAAACCCGTTAACGCATCCCGTTTCGCATGGTCTTTCAATCCTTCCTCAAATTGTGAGCTTTGACTGATAGCGTCGTTACAGTAGCGCAAACGCTGCGACAGGATGTACAGCAGATTTAGTGAAATCTGATGTGACCATTCGATCAAGCGGAGAAGCTGCTCATGGCTGATAACCAGTAAATGCAAGTCGGATTCGGCGACGACAACGGCTGAAGGGGGCTGATTGTCGAACAATGATACCTCACCGAGACATTCTCCGCTTCCAACGTGCGCGACTGCCTCGCTATCGGCTGACTCCAGGTGAATGCTTGCTCGACCCTCCAGAACGATCAGCATGCTGAGATTCACCGTTTCCGGGCTGAGCACAATACTGCCGGCCTTGACCCACTTCAGTGCGCAGTCAGCAATCCAGGAGCGTATGAATTCGGGTTCAACCCCCTTGAAAAGCGCCAGTTTTTCAAGTGAGTAATCATTTGCACAGTCCTTGAAGGGCATTTCCAGGTCGAAATGATCAGTGGTGCTTTCTTTCATGGCGCGTCCCCTGCCTGCGTACAAGAACCAGTTGTGACTTTGTACCAATGCGCGCTCGCCCCAGCCAGCAATTCTAACCAGAATTGTGTGCCCTATCACATTTCGTCAGAACATAAGAATGTGAGGGGTGTCAACTAGCGAGCAGCTCACGGGTGCAGCAGTCTGCAAGCAGCGCTCCGGGATACAAACAGGAGTGTGTGCCGGCTTCAAAACCTGGCCAGTCCTGGTGTAGGACTCTGGCCAGTCTGCAGTCCAAATTCGTGTTCACGTCAATAGGGTAGTCGGTCACTTCAGAGGAAGGCCAACAGGGAAGAGCGTTAAGCAGCCGGCCAATCCCAAGATGGGGGGTTGGCCCATAAATGACGAGTGCGGGTACGGCGACACGCTGCAGGCGCTGTAATCAGACAGCAAACTTCCCTTCCAGATAGCCAATAATATCGTTCGACTCGTACATCCAGCGGGCGCCGCTGTCTTCCTCTATCCGCAGGCAGGGGACCTTCAGGTTGCCGCCGCCGGCCAGCAGCTCTTCCCGGGCGCTATCGCTGCGCTTCACATCCCGGGTCTCGATATTGAGCCCGTTGCGTTTCATGCTCCGGCGTACCTTCACGCAGAACGGGCAGGCTTCGTACTGGTACAGGGCCAGCCTGGCTGTCTGTGCGTCGATGGCCGCCTGGGTGGCGGCATCCCGCTGGACCGCTTTGGGGGAAAAAACCCAGTTGAAGAACAGGATGAGCTTGCCGAGAATAAGGCGCATGAGTTGCATAGTTGATTCCATTGTTGATGACACCGGTCTCCGCTGTGCCGGACCACCGCCGGCGCCAGGGCGCCTTGGCTGGCGCTGGCAGCACAAGTCAGCCGGTACGCGGGGAATAATTGGGTCGACCGTGGTGAATTGCTGATCAGGGGCGGAGTGTAGAGGCTGGCCGCCGCGGTCGCAACTGTAAGAAAATTCGCGCACTGTGCCCCTCCCGCGTTGGCTCAGGTTGCTGGAATTGCAATCTGCTTGCGATAAAGCGGCGTAGCAACACCTGCAGGAAAAGAAGGGGGTAATAGTGATGAATGTACGAGGTCTGGCGATTGTATTGCTACTGGTGGCGGGAACCGGGGTGCGCGCAGACGGCAGGGTGCCGTTTGCGGTAGAACCGGTTACCCAGTTCGATGAGCCATGGGCGCTTGCCTTCCTGCCTGATGGCCGCATGCTGGTAACCGAGAAGAAAGGGGTGCTCAACATCGTCACCCGGGACGGCAGCAAAACCCGGGTCACTGGCGTCCCCGACGTCAACTACGGTGGCCAGGGCGGTCTCGGCGATGTGGCCCTGCACCCCGATTTCAGCGACAACGGCAGCATCTACCTGAGCTACGTGGAAGCCGGCGCCGA
Organism: Seongchinamella sediminis; assembly: GCF_003457605.1. Taxonomy (GTDB): domain Bacteria; phylum Pseudomonadota; class Gammaproteobacteria; order Pseudomonadales; family Halieaceae; genus Halioglobus; species Halioglobus sediminis. The sequence continues at coordinate 4,962 of NZ_QRAN01000010.1, read as the reverse complement.
TGACACACGCGGCGCGGCGGTTGCCCGCGGCACCCTCGACCTGTCAGGTACAAAGCCGGTACTGAAAAACGTGCAGGTGCTATGGCGGCAATATCCCAAGATGCTGGGCTATGGCCATTACGGCCATCGCCTGCTGGTCGATGACAGTGGCTACCTGTGGATCAGTTCGGGCGACCGGCAAAAGTTCACCCCGTCCCAGGACATGCAGTCGAACGTGGGCAAGGTGCTGCGGATCAGGGACGATGGCGCTATCCCGGATGACAATCCCTTCGCCGATTACTTCTCCGAGGACCCGCTGGTGGATGACATTGGCGTCTACCCGGAAATCTGGTCACTGGGCCACCGCAACCCGCTGGGCATGGACTTCGACCTCGAAGGGCGGCTCTGGGTGCTGGAAATGGGCCCGCTGCACGGTGACGAGTTGAATTTGATTCGCCGGGGCGGCAACTATGGGTATCCCGAGGTGTCCGACGGCGATCACTACGATGGCCGGGAGATTCCCGATCACAGCACCCGGCCTGAGTTTCTGGCACCCGCCATCAGCTGGACGCCGGCGATTTCACCGGGAGACCTGACCTTCCTGGAAGGCAGGCAGTTCAAGGCCTGGCGCGGCAATGCGCTGGCCGCCGCGCTGGGGGCCGAGGCAATCGTGCGCATTGAAGTCGACGGTGAGGCCGCCCGGGAGGTGGAACGCTATGCAATGGGCGCGCGCATCCGGGCGATTGCAGAAGGTCCTGACGGGGCCATCTGGTTGCTGGAAGATGAGCGCCGCGGTAGCCAGGGTCGCTTGCTGAAGCTCACGCCGACGCGCTGACATGTGATTCTCCGCATCAGAAGGACGCTGGTTTTCGCCTCACGAGCAGTGCTTGTCGCGAGGCCACCATATCGCCGGTGTGGCTGTGAGAGTTTCCTGCCGCAAGCCTGGCTACACGCGCGCCGAGGTATCGGGCCATCGTGAGATCATCAGCGTCAACGTTGCCGTCCCTTGTCTGGGCAATCAAGCCACTCTGCGCACCGAGGCGGTTGAGTATGCCAGCCTCAAAGCCCCCGGGCACGTCGATGCTGGCCCACAGCATGCCATGCTGGTTGGCGAAGGTGTTGAGGTACTGGATCGTGCTCAACTGGTCACCGCTGTAGTTGGAGCCAATTGTAAAACCGGCGGCAATCTTGTTGGCCCACTGGCGCTTTGACCACAGTTCACCGGTGGCGTCTGCAAATGCTTTGAACTGGGCGGAAACGCCGCCCATGTAGGTGGGTGAACCGAAGATGATGCCATCGGCCTGGCCAGCCGCGGTAAGCAACTCCCGGTTGATGAATCTGCCTTCAATGATATCTTCGCCGACAATCCGGTATTCGCTGGATTCGATTGCAATATTGCCGGCGCTGTTAATCCCCTCTGAAATGGCGTCCGCCAGCTGTTTGGTCGTTCCAGTGGCGGAATGGTAAATCACCGCGACAGTAGTCATTGCTGTTCCTCCCTTATGATGACGTGAGGGGGCAGCGTAATACCTCAATCAGGCTTGAGGTCAATGCTGGTTTTCACTGGAGGAAAAACCTGCTATATCGGCTGGCGCAGCCTGCTGATTCCAAACTGACTTTTCGGGGTGTATTCGTTCACTGTGGGCAGGCGTTAAAACACGACCAGTTCTGGCGTAATTTCCTGGTCATTGATGGCATGTTGAGGTGGCATAGGACCATAACAACAAAGGCCCGCGTTTTATGCGGGCCTTTGTCAAACTGCACTAATGCTTACACGGTGTTACTTAAAGTGCCGTCTTAGTCTGGGAGTTGCAAGGAAAATGATTCCCAGAGCAGTAGCCAACAGACCATACAAAGACATGGTGGGCACGGGGGCAGGGGGGGATTGTGGCGCGGCAGTGATGTCCAATGAGACGGAGTCCAGCCCCAATCCCGCCGGACCCGTCCAGTTTTCCGAAATGTAAACCGAGAAACGGAGGTTTACTGTCTGGCCCTCCAGGGCCGCGAGGTTAGCGGTAAGATCTTCTGTCTCCGAGGTCCATCCGGTAGACTCAGAGCCCAGATAATCAGTGCTTCGAATAGTGTCGAGAATCGTATCCCCAGCGGCGTTGGTAATTTCAACTGCAAGCACTCTGGGTGCCCCCGAAAAACTGGCGACAACAGACTGGGACCAGCTTAGAGTGGCGGCACTTACGCCAGATGGCACCGAGACACTCTGGGACAGCTGATAGGCCACGGGCGCGGAAGGGGTTCCGCCGTCGAACATGTTGTAGGCGGCATATGTGCCTTGCGGCGGCAGCCCCGGGTCGTTGCAACCAGTCGCTGAGCCATCGCCCCCAACATTCCACGTTCTGTTTTCATTGGGACAGGTGCCTGTTGTACCGCCACCGCTCGCGCTCCAGCCTGAAAGATCTCCGGTTTCAAAATCCCCGTTTGTCAGCACCTCAACGGCATTTGCAGTGCTTGCTATAAGCGCTATTCCCCAACCAGCTATAATTTTTTTTAACATTCTCAACGTCCTTTTTTACTGGCACATGTACTCGACATGCTTCACACAAACTGCTTCATCGAACTTTTCCGAAGTGTTATGACAGACTTCTGCGTATTTGGGAGGCTCGGCATTACACTGATATTCGCCGGTATCGTGGTTTATCCATGAAACGGCAGCTGAGATCAGCGTGCTGGCAGTTAAGAACGCGAGAAACGTCCCCAGATAGCTTATTTTATTCATTTATTTTTCACTCTAGAGCAAACTGTTGAAGCCTGCCAGATTATCACAATTTTTTTGTTTGTATACCGTTCTGAGTTGCCATGCCGCGTTCCAAGCCTGTATTGGTTCGATATTCCGGCCGCAAAATTCTCGGAGTTCCAGACTGGAAGTGGTAAATTCGGTAGCAAGGCTACTTTTTAATGATTTCAGGACTGAGTAATTGTTATGAAAACTCTCATTAAATTCATTCTGGCGGAAGCCAGAATCCACAACTCTTTGATTTGTTCGGATTCTGGCATACGCTGGAATGACAAATATGCAATTAATCGGAAACGACCAGTGTCACGCTTGATGAACCTGCCAGCCGTATTGCTTGCTACGCTTTTTTCCGCGTCCGCTGTCACGGCAGGAGAGATGGCCGACACCATTTACAGCGGCGGGGCAATCATAACGATTGATGACTCTGCGCCACGGGCCGAGGCGGTGGCGGTAAAAGACGGGCGGATTCTTGCGGTGGGCACACTTGCGGACGTCGACGCCTTTCGCGGGGATGCAACCGAGTCCTTTGACCTGGACGGGAGAGCGATGCTGCCCGGGTTTGTCGACAGCCATGGGCACATGGTTTTTGGCGGCTTCCAGGCGATGGTTGCCAACCTCCTGGCGCCACCGGATGGCGAGGTGACCGATATTGCCAGCCTCCAGGCCACGCTGTCCAACTGGGCGAGGGACAACGATGAAATAGTAAAAAGTGCCGGGGCGATTGTGGGTTTCGGTTATGACAATGCCCAGCTTGCCGAGTTGCGCCATCCTACCCGCGAGGATCTCGATGCAGTCTCGACCGAGTATCCGATCATTATCGTGCATCAGTCCGGTCATCTGGGGGTGACGAACTCGAAAGGCCTGGAAATGGCTGGCATCGACGGTTCAACGGAAAATCCGTCAGGTGGGGTAATCCGGCGGCGCGCCGATGGGGAACCGAATGGTGTCCTTGAGGAGTACGCGTTTTTCCCGGTTTTCTTCAGCGTGCTCGGCAAGCTCGGGGAACAGGGCATGGAGGACTTCGCTCGCGCCGGTAGCCGGCTTTGGGCAAGCTATGGTTACACCACGGCGCAGGACGGCCGCACTGACGCCAACACCGTCGCTGTAACCAGGAAAGTGGGTAGCGAAGGAGACCTGCCTATTGATGTTGTGGCCTACCCGGATGTGCTCGAGAACAAGGACTTCATCAAGGCAAATGTTTCACGTGAGTACGAAAACAAGGTGCGGGTAGGCGGCTGCAAGCTGACGATCGACGGTTCACCCCAGGGCTTCACTGCGCTGCGGGACCGGCCCTATTACGACCCGGTGGGGGAGTATCCCGAGGATTATGCCGGCTACGCCGCCATTACCCGTGAGCAGACCCGGGATGCGGTCAACTGGTGCTATGAGAACGGCTTCCAGATTCTCGTCCACGCCAATGGCGAGGGCGCTTCGGATATGCTGATAGCGGCACTGGAAGAGGCGCAGGCCAAGTTCGGTAAAGTCGCTAATCGACCGGTGCTCATTCACGGCCAGCTTCTCCGTGAGGACCAGATCGACAGCTACAAGCGCCTGGGGGTGTTTCCCTCGCTGTTCCCGATGCACACTTTTTACTGGGGTGACTGGCACAGCGAGCACACGGTAGGCCCGGAAGCCGCCAGAAACATTTCACCCACGGGCTGGCTCGTGCAGCGCGGCATGAAATTCGGTACCCATCACGATGCGCCGGTGGCATTACCGGACAGCATGCGCGTCCTGTCCGCCACGGTCACGCGACGCACCCGTTCGGGGATGATCCTTGGCTCGGAACAGCGGGTGGACGTGATGACTGCGCTGAAAGCCATGACCCTGTGGCCGGCGTGGCAACATTTCGAAGAAGATAGAAAGGGGTCGATAGAAGTCGGCAAACTTGCTGATTTCGTCATTCTGTCGGACGACCCGACGGCCATCGACCCGGATGCGATTGCCGATATTGACGTGCTGGTCACTATCAAGGAAGGGTCGGTCATTTTTGAGCGCGATGTCGAGGCGAAGAATAGCGCCCCGGCCGTCTCCATGATTTCGATCGGCGGTGAGGATCCACACGCGGCGCATCATTTGCTGGACGCAATGTATGGCGCCTTCTCGGGTAAGCACTAGCCTGAAAAATTCACGAAGGGGATAGTAAAACGACGGAAAGATCTTGAAAATAAGGGTGTCGAAGCCATACCAACAAGAAATTCCGCCGTGACAAAATGCTACCAGAATTCGTTCGA
>NZ_QRAN01000001.1 GCF_003457605.1 Seongchinamella sediminis | reverse complement strand
GGCTCAATGCCGCCCTGTTCTACAGTGACATCGCCGACATGCAGCGTGAGGTCAACCTCGCCGACCCCACCTCCGGTGTGGTGCAGATCATCGACAACACCGCCGACGCCACCATCTGGGGCCTCGAGGTTGACGGCACCTTCCGCCTGGGCGACAACCTGCTGATGCTGGCCTCGCTCGGCTACATCGACGCCAGCTACGACTCGGTCAAGTTCGACCTCAACGGCGATGGCGTGGTCGACGGCAAGGACAAGAACCTGGACCTGCCACGGGCCCCGGAGTGGACCTACAGCCTGGGCTTTAACTACGACTTCCAGGTGGGCAGCTGGGGCTTCGCCACCGCGCGCATCAACTACGCCAACCGGGATGAGTCGGCCTACACCGACAACAACCTGGGCTATATCCTGGAGCAGGACATTCTCGATGCCGGCCTGGATTTCTACGCCAACAGCGGCCGTTGGGTGTTCTCGCTGTACGGTCGCAACCTGCTCGACGAGGTCAAGCACGGGGGCGACACCCAGTTGCCCTCGGCTCTCGGTCCCATCCCCCTGGGCGGTACCTTCTCACCGCTGGCCAAGGGCCAGGTCTACGGGGCCGAGATTACCTACAACTTTATGCGCTGAGTTTCAGGCGCGTTCAACACCTGGCCGGCGCTGCGCAAGCGCGCCGGCTTTTTCATGCCCCTATCCCAGCCGGTCGCGGGCGATAATCAGTTTCATCACCTCGCTGGTGCCGCCATAGATACGCTGTACCCGGGCATCCGCATAGGCCCTGGCGATAGGATACTCCCACATGAAGCCATACCCGCCGTGCAGCTGCAGGCACTGGTCCAGCACCTTGCCCTGCAACTCCGTTGCCAGCAACTTTGCCTTCGACGCGGTGACCGGGTCCAGCCCGCCCTGTACATGCAGTTCCAGGCAGCGGTCGAGGAAGACCCGCATGGCGGTGACTTCCGCGTCCATCTCCGCGAGTTTGAACTGGGTATTCTGGAAATCGGCGATGTGCTTGTTAAAGGCCTTGCGCTCCTTGACGTATTCGGTGGTGTAGTCCAGCGCCGCTTCCATGCTGGCACCAGCGACCAGGGCAATCTGCAGCCGCTCCTGGGGCAATTCCTGCATCAGGTAGATAAAACCCTTGCCCTCTTCCCCCAGCAGGTTGGCCCGGGGCACGCGCACATCATTGAAAAACAGCTCCGAGGTATCCTGGGCCTTCATGCCCAGCTTTTCCAGGTTACTGCCTTTCTGGAAGCCCTCCATCCCCGCCTCTACCAGCAACAGGCTGATGCCGGCGGCGCCGGCGCTGGCATCGGTTTTGGCGACAACCACCACCACGTCCGCATGCTGGCCGTTGGTAATGAAGGTTTTGGAGCCATTGAGGACAAAATCGTCGCCGTCGGCCGCCGCCGAGGTTTTGATGCCCTGCAGGTCGGATCCGGCTCCGGGTTCAGTCATGGCGATAGCGGTAACGATATCGCCAGAGATACAGCCGGGCAACAGCCGCTGTTTTTGCTCCTCATTGCCGAAATTCATCAGGTAGGGCACGGCAATATCGCTGTGCAGGGGCCAGCCGATGCCGGTTGCACCGGTTTTGCCCAGTTCTTCGTTGATGATGGCGTTGTAGCGGTAGTCGGCGCCAACCCCGCCGTACTCCTCCGGCGCGGTGGGCACCAGGAATCCCTGGGCACCGGCCTTGCGCCAGAGGTCACGATCTACCTGGCCGTCCTTCTCCCACTGGGCGTGGTAGGGAACCACCTCGGTTTCCAGGAACTTGCTGACACTGTCCCGGAACATCTCGTGCTCCGGCTCATAAACGGTTCTGGGGACCATTGCTCACTCCTCCTGTCGCGGGAGGGCAAGCTTGGCACAGCTACCGGCAAATTTACACTGCTTCGGCTAGAGCTGATCTTCCAGCAACGCTGCCTTGATATCGCGCTTGAGCAACTTGTTGGTCGCGTTACGGGGCAATTCCTCCGCCGAAATAAAGACCCGGCTGGGCACCTTGTAGGCCGCCAGGCGCGACCGGGCGAAGTCAATCAGGGCCTGCTCATCCACCGATGCGCCCTCGTGCAGGTGTACCACAGCAGCCACCTCTTCCCCCATCCGTTCGTCGGGCAGGCCGACCACGGCCACTTCCTTCACCGCCTCGTGCTCCAGCAGTTCATTCTCTATCTCAGCGGGATAGATGTTCTCGCCTCCACGAATAATCATGTCCTTGGCACGATCCGCCAGGAACAGAAAACCCTCCTCATCGAGGTAGCCGATATCACCGGTTTTCAACCAGCCGTCGCGGAAATCGCTGGTATTGGCCTCGGGCCTGTTCCAGTACTCGGCGATATTGGTGGCACTGCGCACCCAGATTTCGCCGGTCGCCCCCTGGGGCAGGGGCTCGCCATTCTCATCGGCAATGCGGATATCGACAATCGGGTGTGGAAAGCCGGCGGTACCCAGCTTTTCATGAAAGGCCTTGCCGGTGAGAGAGGCGCCCTGGGCGTTGGTTTCGGTCATGCCATAACCCGTGCCGCTGAAGTTTTGCGGTAATTTCTCCCGCAGCAGATTGACCACCTTGGGCGGGGTGGCCGCGCCGCCGATACCGAGCGAAAACAGGCTGCTGGTATCGGTGGACGGGAATTTCTCCGCCTCCAGCAGGTCCAGCACCATGGCCGGTGCCGCCGCCAGCGTGGTCACCCGTTCCGTCTCGATGTAGTCCAGCGCGCGCTGCACATCCCATTTATACATCATGACGATGCGACGCCCGCCCCGCAGATTGGCGAGGAACTGGGCGTGGCAGCCACTGACATGGAACAGAGGCACTGCCAGCAGCGAGGTCGGCTCAAAACCCCGCTCCAGCATGGCGCCGATCATCTCCCCGTTGGTCATGGCGGCGGCGATGGCGGCGCACTCCATGTTGAACAGGGCCTGGCAGATGGCACGGTGGCTGGATACTGCACCCTTGGGTTTGCCGCTGGTGCCCGAGGTATACATGATCATCGCCAGGTCGTCACCGCTGATTGCAACTGGTTCCGGTTTTGCGCCCTGGTGCCCGGCCACATAGGCCGCGAGGCCTTTTTCATCCTCCGGATTATCGGGCCTGGCGATGATGGTGGGGATACCCCGTTCCTCCATTAACCCGGCAATCCCGTTATAGCGCTGCTGGTCACATATCACCAGGCAAGCGCCCGCATCCTCGATGGTGTAGGCGATGTCCGCCGGCTGTCCCCAGCTGTTGACCGGCACAATCACCGCGCCAATGGAGGTAACGGCGATAAAGGCCGCCATCCATTCGGGATAGTTGCGCATGGCCAGCGCCACCCGGTCCCCGGGCTTGATGCCGTTGGCCTGCAGGGCGGCAGCAAGCGCGTCGGCCTCATCCAGCAACTGGTTGAAGCTGCGTCTTTCCCCCTCGTAGACGAGAAACTCCTTGTCGCCGTGATCGCGGGCCACCGCCAGCGCCTCGGGCAGGTTGTCCGGCGCGCCCTGGTAATAGCGCAGGCCCTGATCGTCGGTGGCTATTGCATAAGGTGCACCATCGCCCGTGAGCTGGGTAATGGCGGTGTCAAATTCCTGTTTCAGTTGCGACATGGAAATTACCGTCTCTTTATGTTGGTTGTGAATCTAGCCCGTCTTTATGTTAGTTGTGAGTCTAGCCCGATACCCGGCTGTGTGCATCAGCCAGACTTTGCAAAATCGACTGACCCGATTTTGCACCAGTCTCGGCCACTTGCCCATCGGGGGCAGACCAGTAGAATAGCAACAGTTCAGGAGTTTAGCCCATGCCCAACAGCATCCCCGTCCTCTACGCACAGTCTCTGCTGCGGCTGGCGCCGGTGGCACCGGAGGAACTGAAGGCAGAGTTGAGATCACTGAACCTGCCGCTGGTTCTGCTTGAGGATAGATCGGTAGCGGACGCCCGGATATCGGTCGACGATTACGGCAAGCTGTTCATTCACCTGGTGCGCAAAATCCAGGACAGCCTGCCCGGAAACAGCGCCGATGCGGAAGATATCCGCAATTTCAGTGCCTATCGCATGATGTTCCAGGCCATGTTGCATGCCAGGCACCTGGGTCAGGCCCTGCAACGGGCTTCTATCTACTTCAAGCGGCTGCAGTCCCACGGCGAGTCATTTGAACTGGTGGAGGACGGGGACACCGTCTACTGCCGGTTCATCTTCGCCCGCAATCCGGAGCGGGCGCTGGCCTCACCGGAAAACTTCAGCATGGAGCACCTGCACTGGCTGCCCGGCATGACCGGGCAAATCCTGTCCATGGCCATGTGGCACCGGGTCTGCGGCTGGTTTATCGGCAGCTTCATCGACTTGCAGGGCATTGAAATGCTGGAGCAGGGCAGCGGCGGCAAGGATTACTCAGAGGTGTTCGGCCTGCCGGTGAAATTTTCCGCCGAGCACGACGCATTCTCCTTTCATCGCCGCTTCCTGGACTTTCCTATCGTCCAGAACGAGGATTCCCTGGACACCATGCTGGCTACCTACCCGGCCGAGCTGTTCAAGATCAGCCCGGAAGAGCACAGCCTGGCTGTGCGGATCCGCAACCTGATAGGCAACGACTTCCGGCGGCCGCTGCCCAGCCTGCAGGAAATTGCCCAGCGGCTGCACATGACCACCCCGACCCTGCATCGGAGGCTGCGGGAGGAAGGCACCTCATTCCAGCAGATCAAGGACCAGTGTCGACGGGACGCCGCGATTGGCTATCTCACCAGCAGTGAACTCACCTCGGCCGAATTGTCCGAGTTGATGGGTTTTTCTGACAGCAGCACCTTCCACCGCGCTTTCAAGAAATGGACCGGCCTGACCCCCCAGGACTATCGAGCCAGCCACTGCGGCTGAAAATTCCTGCCCCTGTGCTTTGCAAAAAAGTGCAATTGTAAGATTGTCGACGCTGGCTAAACTCTTACCTGCCAATCAATCAAAAAACAGGAGCAGCACAATGGCCTACTTCATCACCGGTGGCACCGGATTTGTCGGACGTTTCTTTATTGATAAACTCAAGGAGCGCGAGGGCGACATCTACGTCCTTACCCGCGCCGGCTCCCGGAGCAAGTTTGACGCGCTGCAGGAGCGCCTGGGAGACCAGGGCGAGCGACTGATCCCGGTGGAGGGCGATCTCCGCGAAAGCAACCTGGGACTGGACCAGGCCACCATTGACGACCTCAAGGGCCAGATCAAGCACTTCTGTCACTTTGCCGCCATCTACGACCTGGCGGCCTCCGCCGAGGAGCAGGCCCGCACCAATATCGATGGCACCCGTAACGCCGTTGAACTGGCCAGCGCGCTCGAGGCAGGCTGCTTCCACCATGTCAGCTCCATCGCCGCCGGCGGCATGTACAACGGCACGTTCCGGGAGGACATGTTCGAGGAAGCGGAAAACCTTGACCACCCCTACTTCTCCACCAAGCACGACTCCGAGGGTGTGGTGCGCAAGGAGTGCCAGGTGCCCTGGCGGGTCTATCGCCCGGCCATGGTTGTCGGCCATTCCAAAACCGGCGAAATCGACAAGATCGACGGGGCCTACTATTTCTTCAAGTCGCTGCAGAAGATACGCAATGTGCTGCCGCCGTGGTTCCCGCTGATCGGCATCGAGGGTGGCAAGTTCAACGTGGTACCGGTGGACTACGTGGTGGACGCCATGGACCATATCGTCCACCTGGATGACCTGGACGGGCGCTGTTTCCACCTCACCGACACCGAACACCACAGCATGGGCAACATGCTCAATATCTTCGCCGACGCCGGCCACGCCCCGCGTTTCAGCATGCGTCTGGATACCCGGATGTTCTCCTTCATCCCCAGAATTGTCCGCGATACTGTCGCCAGCCTGCCGCCCATCAAGCGCATCGTCAATACCATCCTCGCCGATATGGGCTTGCCGGAATCGGTAATGATGTTTACCAACTACCCCACCCGCTATGACAACCGCGATACCGAGCGGGCACTGAAGGGCAGCGGCATCAAGTGTCCCGACCTGAGCGACTACGCCCCGGTCATCTGGGATTACTGGGAGCGCAATCTCGACCCGGACCTGTTTGTCGACCACTCGCTGGAAGGCAACGTCGGCGGCAAAATTGTGCTCATTACCGGCGCATCTTCCGGCATCGGCAAGACCTCGGCCATTCGCCTCGCCGAAGCCGGCGCTCACGTGCTGCTGGTGGCGAGAACCGCCGAGAAGCTGGAGGAGACCGCGGCCGAGATCGCCAAGCTTGGCGGCGTGGCCTCGATCTACCAGGCTGACGTTTCCGTGCTGGAGGACTGTGATCGCCTTGCCCAGGAAGTGCTGGCGGCCCACGGTCACGTTGACATCCTGATCAACAACGCCGGCCGCTCGATCCGCCGTTCGCTGGAGCTGTCCTACGACCGCTTCCACGACTTCGAACGCACCATGCAGGTGAACTATTTCGGCGCGATCCGCCTGACCCTGGCCCTGTTGCCGTCGATGAGTGCGCGCAAGCAGGGACACGTGATCAACATGTCCTCTATCGCGGCCCTGACGCCTAGTCCGCGTTTCTCGGCCTACACGGCCTCAAAAAGCGCCCTGGATGCGTGGACCCGCGCTGCCGCGGTGGAGTTCTCTGACCGCAATGTGCGCTTCACTACCATCAATATGCCGCTGGTACGCACCCCGATGATCGAGGCCACCACGGTATATGACTCGATGCCGGTGCTGACCCCCGATGAAGCCACCGATATGGTGGTAGACGCGGTCATCAACAAGCCCAAGCGCATCGCCACCAACATGGGTATCTTCCTCCAGGTGCAGAACGCACTGGCACCGCGCGTGTCGGAAATCGTGATGAACATCGTGTTCCGCATGTTCAACGACTCCGCCGCGGCCCGCGGCGACAAGAAGCCGGAGAAGGTGGAAGTCTCCAACGAGCAGGTGGCCCTGGCAGCACTGATGAAAGGCGTGCATTTCTAGGCCCCTGCAGCAGCAAGGCGCCCCGGAGGCCTAGATGAAGCTGGCGGTAAACGGCAGGGAAGCCTTTTGCCACACCGGTAATAAAAACAGCGAGCCGGGCCAGCCGGCTCTGCTGTTTATCCACGGCGCGGCCATGGATCACCGGGTGTGGCAGCTCGCCGCAGGCCATTTCTCCCGCCAGGGCTGTAATGTGATCGCCGTGGACCTGCCCGGCCACGGCCTTTCCCAGGGCCCTCCGCTCACCGACATTGCGTCGATGAGCGACTGGTTGCTGGCGCTGCTGGATGCGCTGGCAGTGCCGCGGGCCATCCTGGTGGGTCACAGTATGGGCAGCCTGGTAGCGCTGGACGGGGCTGCCCGTTATCCCGACCGGGTACAGGCCCTGGCACTGGTGGGCACCACCGTGCCAATGCCGGTGTCCACCGCCATTCTCAGCATGGCCGGCAATAATGATCCGGCCGCCTTCCAGATACTCACCCAGCTCGGTTACAGCAAGCGCTACCTCTATGGCGCCAACACCGGGGCTGGCGCCTTTATGCAGATCAACACGCTACGGATCTTCGAGGACAGTGCGCCCGGGGTATTGCACACCGACCTGAGCGCCTGCAGTCATTACCAGGCGGGACTGGCGCAGGCAAGCCGGGTAAGCTGCCCGGCGCTGCTGGTCCTCGGGGCGGACGACAGGCTGACCCCGCCCGATGGCACCGGACCCTTGCGGGCAGCCCTGGCCCACGCCGAGATGGTGGTGTTGCCGGCCACCGGTCATACCATCATGGCAGAAGCCCATCACGAGCTGGTCGCGGCTCTGCACACGCTGTTACCGTCGTAAATCAGCCGCCGAGCCCGAATACCTGCAGCAGCTTGAGCCCTCCCAGGCCTATCGTCACCAGCACCACCATCAATCCCAGCAGGTTGGAGATAATACCGTTGCGGTACTCGCCCAGCTGGGGCGACTGGTTCATCACCAGCAACAGGAACAGTGCGCACACCGGCAGCAACAGGCCGTTGGCGGCCTGGGCAAACAGGATCGCGGCCAGGGGTCTGGTGCCGATGACGGCAAAAAACGTACCGCAGGCCAGCACCCCCAGCCATACCAGCCTGAACCGCGGCGAGGACAGACTGCGCTCCCAGCCCAGGGCCCCGCAAACAGCATAGGCCGCCGCCAGCGGAGCGGCCACCGCGCTGCTCAGCCCCGCGGCAAACAGTCCGGCAGCAAAGAAGTAGCGGGCCGCAGGGCCCAGCAGGGGTTCCAGTTGCTGGGCGATATTGACCGCCGACACTGACGCCCCGGAACCGAAAAACGCCGCCGCACTGGTGCTCATAATCGCCAGGGTGATAAGCCCGCCCAGCCCGATGGACAGGCCGGTGTCCATCCGCGCCGCAGCCAGCGACTCCCGCAGGGGCAAGTCCTCGGACCACTTCTCCTGTACCGCACTCGAGTGCAGGAACAGGTTGTAGGGCACCACGGTGGTGCCAATCAGGGCGAGGGCCGTCAACAGCGAGCCCGGGGGCAGGGAGGGCTGGAACAGCCCGGACAGCAGCACCCCCAGGGGCGGGCGCACCATCAGGAAAGTCAGCAGGAACACCAGGCTCATCAGCAGCACCAGGCCCACCAGCACGTGTTCTATCAGCCGATAGCGCCCACTGGCCAACAGGGCCCCTGCGGACAAACCCACTGCCAGCGACCACAGCCACATGGGGAGCCCGCTGATGCCCTGCAAGCCCAGCGCCGCACCGGTGATGTTGCCAGCCTCATAGGCGGCGTTGCCCAGGCCCACCGCGGCGACCACCAGCAGCACGGCCAGGGTGCCGTACCAGCGCCCGGACAGGGTTTCCCGCAGCGCCTCGGAGAGCCCCCTGCGGGTGGCCAGCCCCAGCCTCGCTGCCATTTCCTGCAGTACCGCAGTGGCCACGATCGAGAACAGCAGCGCCCACAGCAGGGCATAGCCAAAGCCGGCGCCGACGACCGTGGCCGTGGTCACCGTGCCCGGGCCAATAAACGCGGCAGCAACAAGCAGCCCCGGGCCGAACAGGCCGCGGCGTGAACGCTGTGCCCTGGAATCGGGGTCAGAGGTCAAATCGATAGCGTCGCAAATACACCGATGCTACAACGGTGATCCCGGCAAACGCCAGCCCGGCGACCATGCGCAGCAGATCGACCTGTTGCCAGTACAGGCCATCGAAATAGAAACCAACCACGCTATCGCCGCCGATGTAGTGCGGAATATGCGTCACCACGGCCGAGACCACATGGTTGCTGCCGAACACGATGCCCTCGAGCACCATCAGGCCTATGACCGGTGCTACGGCAGTCAGGAAGGGCGAGCGTCGGGCAAAAGCGGAGGCCAGCAGCAGCCAGCCATAGGCCGGCGCCACCCACAAGGCGGTCATCAGCCAGCCGCCCACCTGCTGCAGCAACAGGTCACCGAAATAAATATTTTCCAGGATGGTGGCAAAGGGATCCATATCCAGCCGCCATACCAGCAGCATCGCCAGCAGCACGAAGGCCATTTGCAGCACCAGGGACACGCAGATGTAGATTGCCGGTGCCACCAGCAGCGCCACCGCCAGCCGGGTCAGCACCTCCTCCCACTCGGACACCGGCATGGATTTCCAGAACAGGATGCTGCGATCCTTGCGGTCATTGTAGAGACAGCCCAGCAGGTAGTTGGCCGTTACCAGCACCAGCACCACCAGCAGGAATCCGTGAATCACGTTGAGCACCGGATTGAGGCTGCCCACTTCGGTGGGTTCATAGTCGGGCTTGTCGCGCTCGCTGGGCTCGAAGCGCCACTCCCGGGAGAAATTCCACTCCTCCTCCGCGGGGGTCTCCTCCGGTGGACTGACTTCGATTTCCAGTGTTTGTTGCGGGGCACTGGCCACTTCGATGTCATCGTCGTCATCCAGGTCGATAACCACCACCGGCGACACCCCGAACTCCTCCTGGGCAATTACTTCCAGGAAGGTGTCAGTCATGACGGTAATGCGATTGGCCACCAGCACGCTGACCAGCATCAGCAGGGTCAACAGCACGGCAATGACGACCGGGGTCCAGACCAGGGAGCGCTTGTACTCCTGCAATTCTTTCTGCAGCAGGGTGAAACGCCTGAGGCTCGCTGAGGCTGTCATGACTTTTCCCCTCCCATCATGGCCACGAACAGGTCCGCCACCGAGGGCGTGCGCAGGTCACCCAGTGGCGCCAGCGACGCCCGCTCGATCCCCTCGTAAATCAGTGCCTTGCCGCCGAGAATACTGTGCGCACCGAGGTGGGGAATGCCCTGGGCCTTGACCGCGGCCTCACCCACCGCGTTGAGCTGGACAAACTGCTCCTCGATTTCGGCCATGGAACGGGACAGAACCAGCCTGCCCCGGTTCAGGAACATGACGTCAGTGAGGATATGCTGCACTTCATCCACCTGGTGGGTGGAAATGATAATGGTCCGTTCCTGATCAAAATAATCCGCGATCAACTGCTCGAAAAAGCGCTTGCGAAACAGGATGTCCAGGCCCAGGGTGGGCTCGTCGAGAATCAGCAGGCGGGCGTCGATCGCCATGACCAGGGCCAGGTGCAGCTGCACCATCATGCCCTTGGACAGGTCGCGGATGCGCCGCTTCAGCCGCACATCGGTGTCTTTCAGGTAGTCTTCCGCCAGCAAGCGATCGAAGCGCGGATGCACGCCGCTGGCGTAGTCCAGCAGCTGGGCCACCGTCATCCAGCGCGGCAATACCGCAGTATCGGCAATAAAACAGACCTCTTCCATCAGCCGTGAGCGCTGCGAGCGTGGCTGGCTGCCCAGCACCTCCAGTTCGCCCCGGTACTCGGTTAGGCCCAGCAGCGCTCGCAACAGCGTGGTCTTGCCGGCGCCATTGGGGCCGATCAGGCCCAACACGGCCCCGGCGGGCACCGAGAAATCCACATGATCGACGGCTCGCAGGTCGCCAAAGCTGCGCGTCAGCCCCCTCGCCTCGATAATATTGCCCATCAGTCCCTTCCCCCTGTTTCGAGCAACAATGTCACCACCTCATTCACATCCAGGCCCAGTACCCGCGCCCGTTCCAGGAACGCCGGCACTTCCTCGTCGATAAACTGCTCTTTCTCGTTACTGGTAAGCGCTTTGCAGGCCCCGGCGGTGACGAACATGCCCAGGCCCCGGCGCTTCTCCAGCACGCCGGCATCCACCAGTTCCTGGTAGGCCTTGCCCACCGTCAGATGATTGATCTGGTAGTCCGCGGCCACCTGGCGCACCGAGGGTACAGCCTCCCCCTCGGGAAAGCTGCCATCCATGATCCGCTGGGCGACCAGGTCGCGCAGCTGGCGGTAGATGGGCTGGTTGTCGTTCCACTCGACAGTCACTGGCGGGTCCCCCGGTTAGCGCTGGCGATGCAGGTCGCCCGAGCCCAGTACATTGCTGTCGAGTTCCGGCTCGCCGGCGTAGTAAATATCGCCGCTGCCGATAATGTTCACCTCCAGCGCATCCAGTTCGCCTACCCTGGCGTCACCGGAGCCGATGATATTGATCTCGGCGACATCCGCCGCCAGCGCGGTAAAGTTGACCTCGCCGCCGCCGATAATGTTGATTTCGATCGCCGAGGCGCGCTCGAGGGCGCTCTCGATGCCGATGTCACCGGAACCACTGATGGTCGCCTCAACCACGTCCACCAGCAATTCGCCAATACTGATATCACCGGAGCCCGAGACCATCAGGTCGAGCAGGGGCGCCTTCAGCTCGGCGATTTTTATGTCGCCGGAGCCCGCCACGCTGATTCTGGCGTCGTCCGCACTCAACGCAAACACGCGGATATCGCCGGAGCCCTCCACGCTGATCAGCATCTCGTCCACCGCCATGGGTTTGACGAACACATCGCCGCTGCCACTGAGCCGAATCTCGCTCAGCTCGGGTACCGTGAGCATGTACTTCACCGAGGAGAAGTTCTCCTGCCGGTAGTCCTGCGAATGGCCCAGGACCAGGGTGGAATCGCGGGTATAAAACGGACGCTTGGCGAGGTCATCGCTGTCACCGCGCACCAGCAGCTCGGTTTCCTCCCCCTGGCTGACCTGCACTTCAACGCTGCCCTGCACCCGCAGTTTGTCGATATCCAGGTCAGTCACCCTGAGGGTCTCCGCCTGCAGCCCGGCGGCAAACAGCAGCCCGAGGGCGATAACACTTGCTCTGCCAATCATTTCAAGGTCCCTCCCAGGGCTTCAGGTCGCCGCGGGCTCTTGCCCCGGCGCATTAACAGTTCCGACAATAGCGCGGCCGGCACGAAAAACATAATGGTCAGGGCACCAATCCCGAGCATGGCTGCCAGCCCCCGCAGCGAGATACCGCCATCGGGAGCGGCTGACTGCCGCGCAGGTGCCTGCGCAATCCGCAGGTCCAGGCAATCCTCGATCTGCACCAGCTCTGCATTGGTAGGCCGCGCCGGATCACCATCGGCGCGCACCAGGACGCTGGCGACAACCACCAGAGCAAGCAACATCAATCCACGTAACATCACCATTACCCCTACATCCTGCGGCTGATACCGGTGGGCGAGATGGCGGACAGCAGCTCCACCAGCCCCGCCGCCGGCGGGAAGCAGAGAAACGCCATGGCACCCACGCCAACGACACTGAGCGTGAAACAGATCAGGAACAGCCCGGCGTGCAGGATGATGCGCTGGTCACTGCTGGCAAATACGTTTTTTCTCGGTTTGACTGACATTTTGCAAACCCTTATTGATATGGTGTTATGCATAACTATAACACTATAATTGAAAACCGCAAGCAAATAGCTGCAGAAATTTATCTTCCGCATAAAAATCAACAGCTTAGGGCTCAGGAATCGGTGTTTTCGGGCAGGCTTTGCTGCATATTCGCTGCGATAGCAGTGGCGATCCGGCGGGCTTTTTCGGTGTAGGGGCCGCTGTAGTACTGATCCAGTGTGGCCGTGAACAGCTCCAGCCAGCGGTCGAAATCGGCCCTGGTCAGGGGGCGCTGGGCATGCAGGGCCCGGTGGATATTCATGGTGTGGCGGCGGTAGTTCTGCTCCCCCAGCAGCAGTTTGCACCAGTAGTTCCTGATGTGCGGCAGGTGCACCTCCAGGTCGATGGAGGCCACATCGAGAAAAATCGGTGCCAGTTGCTCATCCGCCAGCACCCGCTGGTAAAAGCGGTCGACAAACTGCTCCACCTGCTGGCGGCTGTCGAGATCTGGCTGTAGCGGCTGGCTCATAGCCTGATTCTAGCGAATCCGGGCTATTTCTTCTTTTTCTTGTTTTTCTTCACGTGGGCCATCATCCGGCGCTTGCGTTGCACCTGGCGCTGGGTCAGCTTGTTGCGCTTGTCCGAGTAGGGGTTTTCGGCGGTACGGAACTCGATCCGGACCGGTGTACCGACCAGGTCCAGCTCGCGCCGATACACCTTTTCCAGGTAGCGCGCATAGCTGTTGGGCACTTTCCCGGTCTGGTTGCCGTGAATCACGATCAGGGGTGGGTTCTGGCCACCGGCGTGGGCGTAACGCAGTTTGATGCGGCGGCCATTGACCATCGGCGGCTGGTGGTCAAATACCGCGCCCTCGAGAATCCGGGTCAAGGCGTTGGTGGATAGCTTGCGCGTCGCCGATTCATAGGCGGCGTCGATGGACTTGTACAGATGCCCCACCCCGGTCCCGTGCAGGGCCGAGATATAGTGGGTATCGGCATAATCGGCAAACGCCAGCCGGCGGCCCAGTTCGCTCTTGATCCAGT
Organism: Seongchinamella sediminis; assembly: GCF_003457605.1. GTDB lineage: Bacteria > Pseudomonadota > Gammaproteobacteria > Pseudomonadales > Halieaceae > Halioglobus > Halioglobus sediminis. The sequence goes on along the minus strand of NZ_QRAN01000001.1, from coordinate 366,786 downwards.
CACGCTGGTCGGGCTCGATGCCGTCCCACTTGTTGACCGCCAGCACCAGCCCCCGGCCTTTTTCGATACAGTGCCCCAGCAGGTGCATGTCCTGGTCGACAATGCCCTCGTGGGCATTCATGACCAGTATCACCACATGGGCATCGTCTATCGCCTTCAGGGTCTTGACGATGGAGAACTTCTCCACCGTCTCCTTTACATTCTTGCGCCGGCGCACACCGGCGGTATCGATGAGCGTGTAGTCCCTGTCGCCGCGCTGGTAATCGATGTAAATACTGTCCCGCGTGGTCCCGGGCTGGTCATACACCACAACCCTGTCCTCACCCAGCAGGCGGTTGACCAGGGTCGACTTGCCGACATTGGGCCGGCCGACCACGGCCACCCGGGTACTGTTCGGGAACTGGTCCTCGGCGGGCGCTTCCGGCTCCGGGAACTGATCCATCACCGCGGCAATCATGCTGCGCACGCCGCGCCCGTGGCTGGCGGCGATGGCGAACATGGACTCCACACCCAGGGTATAGAAATCTGCCGTGGCCACATCGGCATCCATGCCGTCAGTCTTGTTGACTACCAGATGGAAAGACTTGTTGCTCTGCCGCAGGTGCCGGGCAAGGGCCTCGTCTGCGGCGTTGAGGCCCTCACGTGCGTCCACCAGGAACAGTACCGCGTCCGCCTCCTCGATAGCCACCAGCGACTGCTCGGCCATTTCCGAATCAATGCCGTGCTCGTCACCGCTGATACCGCCGGTATCAATCACCACGTAGGGGCGGTTATCCAGCCGCGCCTCGCCATACTTGCGGTCCCGGGTCAGCCCGGGAAAGTTGGCCACCAGCGCATCGCGACTGCGGGTGAGCTGGTTGAACAGCGTCGATTTACCGACATTGGGGCGCCCGACCAGGGCGATCACGGGAATCATCAGCTTTTCGCGGTAATCTCGTAGGCGATCAGCTTGCCCTTGTTGGTGAATACGTAGAGCAGGTTGCCATCGGCGATCATGTCGGCGCGGGCGCCACCACCACCGGGTTTGGCCCGGCCCACCAGTTCGCCGTCGACCTGGGATACCAGGTGCAGGTAACCATCCAGGTCGACCACGGCAACGTAGCTACTGACCGGCGTCGGTCGGGACAGCTCGCGGTAGCCCAGAGCATCCTGGGCCCAGCGCAGGCCCTGGCCATTGCGCAGGTAGGCGCTGATGGTGCCGTCTTCATCGGTCACGTAGACGTTGCCAAAGCCCTGGGAAACCCCGGAAAAGGAGGACACGTCTTTCTGCCATATCTTGCGGCCGGCGGTGGCATCGATGGCCACTATCCGGCCCTGGTAGCTGGCGGCGTAGAGCTCGTTACCGATCAGCGCCATGCGACCGTCCACATCCACGATCCGCTCGATTTCCGAACGGCCCTGGGAAATGGCAACGCGCACTTCCCACAGGACACCGCCAGTCTGGGCGTCAAAGGCCACCACCCTGCCATTGGCGAATCCGGCGTAGGCGGTATTGCCGTTGAGAATGGGGGTACTGGTGCCGCGAATGGTCAGCACCGGCACGTCACTGTCGTAGGTCCAGAGTTTTTCGCCGGTCCCGGCATCGAGCCCCTGCAGCTTGCCGTCATAGGTCTGGGCAATTACCACCTCGCCGTTGCCCTGGGGCGGCGCCAGCACCTCGCCCTGGAGCCGGGTTGACCACAGCAGTTCGCCGCTGGCGGCAGACACTTTCAGGACGAAACCGTCGGAGCTGCCGAGGAACAGGGCATCGCCGTAGTGGCCCACGCCGCCGGAGAGCCCGGTATCGAGGTCGGTTTTCCACAGCGTCCTGCCGTTGCTGCGATCGATGGCCTTCACTTCCCCCTCGGCGGAGGCGGCATACAGGGTATTGCCGTCCATGACCGGCTGCAGCTTGTACAGGCCCTTGCCCTGGCCGTCGCCCACCCCGGTGGACCACAGCTTGCGGACCTTGACCTTCTCCTCGATGTCCACCAGCGCCACCGGGGCCGTTGGGTCCTCGTCGTCTACCTCAAACCAGCCCTTTACCGTACTACAGGCGCCCAGGGTCAACAGCAGGGGTAGAAGCAGTAACAGACGCTGCATCGATCAGTTCTCCGTATCTGCTGCGACGGCATCCGCGGCGGCACCAGCCGGGGCCTCGCTTGCGGCGGCGGCCGGCAGCTCTCGCGGCCCCTGCTGGCTCAGGCTTTGCAGCTTCTGCTGCAGCATGGCCATGTTGAGCTGGCCCTGGCCACGGGAGGCCAGCATCATCGCCGAACTGTAGGCTTCCCGCGCGTCGGCAGCGCGCTCTTCCAGCAACAGGATGTCGCCCCGTGCCACCTGGTAGGCCGCGGCGTAGGCGCCAGGGTCGGCGCTTTCCAGAATGTTCAGTGCCTGGGCGGTATCGCCTGCGGCAGCCAGCACCCGGGCCAGCCGCAGTTGCGCGAGCTGCATGGTGTCGCTGCCCTTGTCGGCCCGGCCGAGCACCCAGCGCAATTCCGCCTCGGCACCCGCGAGATCGCCCTCATTGACCGCGATGCGGGCCAGGTGGAGGGCCGCAAACTGGGCGTATGTACTGCGGCTGAACTCCTGCTTGATATCCGCCGCCAACCCGGCAGCGGCGTCATTGTCGTCGGTGGACAGCGCCTGCAGCATGGCCTGGTAGCTGGAGGATGCCCCTTCCAGCTCGCCCTGCTGGTACTTCTGCCAGCCCTGCCAGCCGAAGCCCAGGCCGAGGGCGACGATAATAGCCACCAGGGTGGAGCGGCCATTTTCCTGCCACCACTTCTTGAGTGCCTCGACCTGTTCATCTTCCGAGCGGTACTGTTCCACGTGTTTCTGTTCCTCTAAGTTCTCAATCTGCCAGCAAAGTCTGCAGCATTTGTTCCAGGTCTGTGCGCGGTACGGTCTGCTGCCCTACCCGCTCCTTGTCATCCTCACGCAGTGGCTTGAGACTAACGGTTCCCGCGGCCACCTCATCATCACCCCAGATCAGCGCCAGCCGGGCGCCACTCTTGTCGGCTTTCTTCATCTGGCTCTTGAAGCTGCCGCCGCCATTGTGCTGGACGATTCTGAGGGCAGGAAAAGCATCGCGCAAGCGTTCGCTTGCCGCCAGCGCCTCGTCCTGGGCCAGGTCGCCAAAGCTGACCACGTAGACATCGGCGTCGGCAGCGGCCGCGGGCAGTGTGTCACAGGCTTCCAGCAACAACACCAGGCGCTCGATCCCCATGGCGAAACCCACACCCGGTACCGGCTTGCCACCGAGCTGCGCAACCAGGCCATCGTAGCGCCCACCCCCGCACACGGTGCCCTGGGCACCCAGGCGATCCGTGACCCATTCGAAAACGGTCTTGTTGTAATAGTCCAGTCCACGCACCAGGCGCGGATTGACCGTATATTTCAGCCCGGCAGCATCCAGCAGGGCCCGCAGCCGATCGAAGTCAGCGCGGGACTCCTCGTCGAGGTAGTTTGCCAGCGAAGGCGCCCCGTCCAGCAAGGCCTGGGTAGCGGAATTCTTGCTGTCCAGGATGCGCAGGGGATTGCTGTCCAGGCGCCGCTGGCTGTCCTCGTCCAGGGCGTCGAAGTGATCCCGCAGGTAGCTGACCAGCGCCTCGCGGTAGTCATCCCGCGACCGCGCGCTGCCAATGGAATTGAGCTGCAGTTCGACGTGGTCGCTGACACCCAGCACGCGCCACAGGCGGGCGGTCAGCAAAATGACCTCCGCATCCATGTCCGGGCTGGCGACACCAAAGGCTTCCAGCCCCACCTGGTGGAACTGGCGCTGGCGTCCCTTCTGGGGGCGCTCGTAGCGGAACATGGGACCGGCGTACCACAGGCGCTGCGGCGTATTCAACATGCCGTGCTGGATAGCGGCGCGGACACAGCCGGCAGTGCCCTCCGGGCGCAGGGTCAGGCTGTCGTCATTGCGGTCGGCGAAGGTATACATTTCCTTCTCGACGATGTCAGTGGCCTCACCGACGCCACGCCGGAACAGCTCTGTCTGCTCGACAACCGGCAGGCGGATCTCGCTGTAACCGTAGCCCGCCATCAACTGGCGAACCGCGCCTTCAATGTGCTGCCAGTAGGGTGTCTCGTCCGGCAGGATATCGTTCATCCCGCGGATGGCTCGGATATTACTCACAGTTACTCTACTCCGGTCAGCGGGTTCAGTTCCCGCCGCGACTGGCAGGCGCACTGATGATCAGCTTTTCGGCGTTTTCCGCCCGCTGTTTTTCCAGTTGCGCGGCCTTGTCGCGAATCACCGCTTCCAGGTGATCGATAAATTCTTCGTTGCTGATTTTGTGGTCGGGTTCGCCGTCCACATAAATCAGGTTGCTGGGGCTGGCGCCGGTCAGACCCACATCGGCCTCGCGCGCCTCGCCCGGGCCATTGACGATGCAGCCAATCACCGCCACATCCATGGCGGTGCGCACATCCTCCAGCCGCTGTTCGAGGATATTCATGGTGCCGACCACGTCAAAATTCTGTCGCGAGCAGCTGGGACAGGCGATGAAGTTAATGCCGTTGCTGCGCAGTTTGAGGCTCTTGAGGATATCGAAGCCGACTTTCACTTCCTCCACCGGGTCCGCCGCCAGGGAAATACGGATAGTGTCACCGATGCCGTCCATCAGCAGCATCCCCAGACCGACCGCGGATTTCACCGTGCCGCCACGGAGGCCCCCGGCCTCGGTAATGCCCAGGTGCAGGGGCTGGTCGATTTCTCGCGCCAGCAGGCGGTAAGCCTCGACAGCCATGAACACTTCCGAGGCCTTTACGCTGACCTTGAAGTCCGGATAGTTGTGCTTGTCGAGGATGTCCACGTGACGCATGGCTGATTCCACCAGCGCCGCCGCGGTCGGCTCGCCATACTTGCGCTGCAAGTCCTTGCCCAGGGAACCCGCGTTGACGCCGATACGGATCGGGATGCCCTTGTCGCGGGCGCTGCTGATCACTTCCCGCACCTTGTCGTCACGGCCGATATTGCCGGGATTGATGCGCAGGCAGTCGACGCCGTATTCCGCCACCTTGAGGGCGATCTTGTGGTCGAAATGAATGTCGGCCACCAGCGGGATCGATACCTGCGCCCGAATCTGCTTGAAGGCTTCCGCGGCCTCCATGCTGGGCACGGACACCCGGACGATGTCAGCGCCGGCGTCGGCGATGGACTGGACCTGGGCGACAGTCGCCGCCACATCGCAGGTCTCGGTATTGGTCATGCTCTGCACACTGATCGGCGCATCGCCGCCAACGGCCACATCACCGACGTATATTTGCCGGGACTTGCGACGCTTGATCGGGGATTCAGTACTCATTGCTCACCTGCCGGTATTTCGGCACCGGCAACCACGAATTCATTGGCTTGTTGCGACAGGGGCTCGGCGGCGGGCTCGTCCTCCCGCCCAAACCACCACCAGAGCATGAAAACCAGCAGCGACAGTATCGCCAGGCCAATCACCACGCTCAGTCCGCTACTCTGCAGTTGCAGCGCACGGGTCTCCACCCGCTGCTTTTCCTGCTCCCAGTTCTGCCGCTGTTCATCAAACGCCGCCAGCAACACCTGCTCGTCGAGCTGCATCAACTGGCCGTACGCGCGCACATACCCCCGGGCGAAAGCGGGGCTGCGCAGGGACTGGTAATCATCGCGCTCCAGAATGACCACGTAGCCCGGTACCAGGTTGAGCCGTTCCTCGACTTCCCGCTCGGACATTCCCGATTCCAGCCGCGCCCGGCGCAGACGCATACCCGGGGTCACAAACGCATCGGCCTGTAAAGCAACATCACTGGTCATGTCACCTGGTCCGCTTGTAGGCGTCGTACTCGATCGAATCCGGGTACAGGTTGGCCAGGGCCAGGGCATAGCTGCCCTCGGCATTGCGATCGTCGTTTTCCCGCGCCAGGCGGATACCCAGCCACAGACCGCGCGCCGACTGCTGGCGCACCACGGTGCGGTAGGTGTCGTAATAAGTCTGGGCGGTGCGGAAATCGTCGGCATCGAAGCGCAACTGGGCCAGCTCCAGCAAGGCAATGGCATTGGTGCGGTCCATGGTCAGGGCCCGGCGAAAGGCCTCCTCGGCACCGGCGCTGTCAAACAGCTGCAGGCGGCACAGGCCCAGGTTTACAAATGCCCGGGGCCGGGCCTTGTACAGGGAGTCCCTGACCACGAATTCCAGCTGCGCCGCCGCTTCCTCATAACGCTGCTGGGAGTACAGGAAGGTCGCATAGTTATTGCGGGCCCGGGAGAAGTTCCGGTCCAGCTTGATCGCGGTCCGGTAGCTCTGTTCGGCCAGCTCGAATTCACCGGTGCTCTGGTAGACCAGGGCGAAGGCCTCGTGGACCTCGGCGTTGTCGGGGTCCAGCTCGTAGGCCAGCTTGAGGTTGCGCTTGGCGTTATCCCAGTTGCCTTCACCAATATACTTGCGAGCCAGCTCCACCCGCCGCTCCAGGGCTTTTTCCGGGTCGGCTTTTTCGGTGAAAACGCTATCGGTGGTGGTGACACAGGCAGCCAACAGCAGTGTTACCGCCAGCGCCGCCAAAATGCGTAATCCTTTGCCCATACCTGTGACTACCTCTGCCCCGGTTGTACATCGTTCTTCTGTTGCTGCGCCGCCTCGCGATAGCGCTCGCTGCGGCGCGTGCGATCCACCACCTGGCCGACCAGTTGGCCACAGGCGGCGTCGATGTCGTCGCCGCGGGTGGTACGCACGGTGACAATATATCCTGCATCCACCAGTACTTGCCAGAACCGGGACACGGCATTGCCGCTGGGGCGGCGATAGTCGGACTGATCGAAGGTGTTGAACGGTATCAGGTTGATCTTGCAGGGAAAGTCCCTGAGCAGCCGGGCCAGCTCCTCGGCGTGCTCGCGCTGGTCATTGACCCCGGCGATCAGGGTGTACTCAATGGTCACCACCCGCTTTTTGTCACTCTGGGCGTCGATGTAGTTGCGGGCACTCTGCAGCAATACCGCGATGGGGTACTTGCGGTTGATCGGCACCAGTTCGTTGCGCAAGGCGTCGTTGGGCGCGTGCAGGGACACCGCCAGGGAGGCCTCGCTGACTGCGGCCAGCCGGTCCAGGGCCGGCACCACGCCGGATGTGCTCAGGGTGACCCGGCGCTTGGAGATGCCGTAGGCATTGTCTTCCATCATCAGGTCCATGGCCGCCACCACGTTGTCGAAGTTGAGCAGGGGCTCGCCCATGCCCATCATCACCACGTTGGTGACCACCCGGCCCTTGCCGGACTGGAAGGCATCGTAGGAATCGATCGCCAGCCACACCTGGCCGATGATTTCGGCGGCGCTGAGGTCGCGCTGGAAGCCCTGCTTGCCGGTAGAACAGAAGCTGCAGTCGAGGCTGCAGCCGACCTGGGACGAGACGCACAGGGTCGCCCGGTTGCCGTCCGGAATCAGCACCGCCTCCACCAGGCCGCCACCGTCCACGCGAATGGCCCATTTGCGGGTGCCATCGCTGGAGTCGTGCTGGCTGACGATTTGCGGCGGGCGAATCTCGGCGCGGGCCTTGAGTTTTTCCCTCAGGGCCTTGCCGAGATTGGTCATGTCATCGATATCCGTCACCCCGTGGTGATGTATCCACTTCAGTACCTGCCGGGCACGGAACTTCTTCTCCCCCAGTTCCAGGAAGTACTGTTCCATGGCGGCCAACGGCAGGCCCAGCAGGTTCACCTTTTGCGGTGCCTGCTGGCCGGGGTCGACAGAAGTGGCGATGACGGAGGTCACGGTAATTGCCTAGCGCTCGCAGATCTCGCTGGCGGCGAAGAAGTAGGCTATTTCGCGGGCCGCGGACTCGGGCGAATCGGAACCGTGCACGGCGTTGGCGTCAATGCTGGAAGCGAAGTCGGCGCGGATGGTGCCGGCGGCAGCTTCCTGGGGGTTGGTGGCGCCCATCAGCTCACGGTTTTTGGCGATGGCGTCCTCGCCTTCCAGCACCTGGACCACAACCGGACCTGAGGTCATGAATTCAACCAGGTCCTTGAAGAAAGGGCGCTCGCGGTGCTCGGCGTAGAAACCGCCGGCGACCACGTCCGACAGGCGCAGCATTTTCGCGGCGACGATTTGCAGGTCATTGCTCTCGAAGCGGGAATAAATCTTGCCGATAATGTTCTTGCCGACCGCGTCCGGCTTGATGATGGACAGTGTGCGTTCTACAGCCATGGGAAATTCTCCAGTGGGATTTCAAGGATAAACACCCGCCTCGCAGACGCCCTTGCGGGCCCCGCCCGGGCAGGTGAGATTAAAGCCGCGCAATTATACGGATTTTGGGTGCGGGTTTCACCCAGATAGTGGTTCGAGGCAGATATTAATTTCTCAAAAAATCAACAACTTAGGCGATACGGCAAAATGCACACCGGCAGTGACTGGCGAAAGCACCCGCGCGATCGCCGCCGGCTCCCGTATCGGGCCCGCCCGGGAGCGCAGAAATCAGTCCAGTTCCTCGATCCAGGCCGCCTGTATCGCTTCCAGGATCTTCTCGCCGCAATGGTCGGGGTTATCATCGAAACCCGGCAGGGCCAGTACCCAGTTGCGCAGGTCAACGAAGTTGACCGTCAGCGGGTCCACCTCGGGATGGGCTTCGCTGAGCTCGATGGCGATGTCGTTTATGTCGGTCCAGTGCATGGCATAACTCCAGCTCGTGAATCGAAGACACCGGATCCCGGCTCGCCCCGGGATGACGGCGTGGCGGCCCGATGGCCCGCGGACCTAATGGCGCTCGGACACCATGTTGATAGTGTAGCGCGGAATTTCCACCACCAGGTCTTCGTCGGCGACGAGGGCCTGGCAGGACAGGCGGGAGTCCGGCTCCAGCCCCCAGGCCTTGTCCAGGTAGTCATCCTCCAGCTCATCAGGCTCCTCCATGGAATCGTAGCCCTCGCGGACGATCACATGGCAGGTAGTGCAGGCACAGGACATCTCGCAGGCGTGTTCGATCTCGATGTCATGGCGCAACAGGGCCCGACAGATGCTCTCGCCGGGCTCCGCCTCGACGACTGCGCCGTCGGGGCAGAGGGTTTCGTTGGGCAGAACCACTATGCGGGTCATTCACTTGCCTCCTGATCCAGTTCTTCCAGGCTTACGCCCGCCAGGGCCTGCCGAATGCTCTTGTCCATGCGCCGGGCGGCGAATGCCTCGCTGGCCCGGCCCAGTTCTTCGGTCAGGGTGCGAATCGCCGCCACATCCTCACCGCTCGCCAGTTCCCGCAGGGCCTGCATTTTCTGATGCAGGGCCTGGCACTCGGCCTCGCTGAGCAGTTCGCCGCCATCGGCCGCCAGCGCCGCCTCCAGGCCCTGCAACAGCTGTTCGGCATCCAGCCGCTGTTCCGCCAGCTGGCGGGCGCTCTTGTCTTCCTCGGCGTGACTGAAGGAGGACTGCAGCATATCGGTAATCTGCTCATCGCTGAGGCCGAAGGAGGGCTTTACGGTCACCGCGCTTTCGACACCGGTGGTCTCCTCCCGGGCAGTCACGTTGAGCAGCCCGTCCGCATCTACCTGGAAGGTCACCCGGATGCGGGCCGCACCGGCCACCATTGGCGGGATACCGCGCAATTCAAAGCGTGCCAGGGAGCGGGAATCCGCTACCAGTTCACGCTCACCCTGGACAATATGCACCGCCAGGGCGGTCTGGCCGTCCTTGAAGGTGGTAAATTCCTGGGCCCGGGTAACCGGAATGGTGGTATTGCGGGGAACGATTTTCTCCACCAGTCCGCCCATGGTTTCCAGGCCCAGGGACAGGGGAATCACATCCAGCAGCAACAGGTCCCCCTCGGGCCGGTTGCCCACCAGGATATCCGCCTGGATGGCAGCGCCGATGGCCACTACCCGGTCCGGGTCGATATCGACCAGCGGCGGACGCTGGAAAAAACCCTCGACTGCCTCGCGCACCAGCGGCACCCGGGTGGACCCGCCAACCAGGACCACCTCGTCGACGGCGTCGACGCCGGCATCGCGCAGGCAACGGCGGCAGGCCCGCAAGGTGCGTTTCACCTGGGGCTGGACCAGCGCCTCGAACTGTTCCCGGTCGAGCGTCAGTGACCCGGCGCCGGGGATTACCTCCACCAGCGGCAGCTCCACCGACGCCGCGCCGGACAGGGTCTCCTTGGCCTCGCGCGCCATACGGTGCAGGGCCCGGTACTGGCCGCCGTGGAGCCCGCTGCCGGTCACCTGTTCCAGCACCCAGCTGACGATCGCTGCATCGAGGTCATCGCCCCCCAGGGCGGTATCGCCGCCAGTGGCGAGCACCTCAAACACCCCGCGGTGCAGGCGCAATATCGAAATATCGAAGGTGCCACCGCCGAGATCGTAAACGGCGATGACCCCCTCTTCCTGGGAATCCAGGCCATAGGCAACGGCGGCGGCGGTGGGTTCATTCAGCAGCCGCAGCACCGGCAGTCCCGCCAGGGTCGCGGCGTCCTTGGTGGCCTGGCGCTGGGCATCATCGAAATAGGCGGGCACGGTGATTACCGCGCCTTCGACGTCTGCGCCGAGGGTTTGCCGGGCCCGCCCGGCCAGCGCCCCGAGGATCTCGGCAGAGGCCTGTACCGGACTGACGTTACCCTGGCTGGTAACAAAGCTGACCATCCCTTCGTCACCGTCGGCCAGCCGATAGTGCGCCCGTTCGGCATCCTTACCGGCATCCACCCTGCCCCGACCCATAAAGCGCTTGACCGACACCAGGGTATCGGCGGGATGCTGACTGGCCAGCTCCAGGGCGGCGGCACCTACCACGGGTCCCTCGGCGCCGGAGTAGTTCACCACCGAAGGCAGCATAAACTGGGCGGCCTCGTCGACCAGCACCTCGGCGCGACCGCCGCGCACGGTGGCCACCAGCGAATTCGTCGTTCCCAAATCTATCCCCACCGCCAGCTTGCTCTGGTGCGGCAGTGGTGACTGGCCCGGTTCGGCTATTTGCAGTAACACGTCAGCTATCCATTAACTCTGATTCGATCTGTTCCGCTTCCTGCAACAGCTTCTCCAGGTACTGCATTTTAACGCAGGCGCTGGCAGCCGCGGTCAGATCTGATTGATTGTATGCGGCTTCGAACTCCGCCTGATGGCTGTTGATATCGCCGCTGATTTCCCTCACCAGGTGGTCGAGCACCGTGTCCGGGTCCACCAGGTCGTGCAGCGACTCCAGCTTTTCACGCAACTCCATCTGCTCGATCAGGAAACCACCATCGACCTGCTGCGCGGATATTTCTTCTGCGCTCAGGCCCTCCAGCTGCAGCAGGTACAGGGCGCGCTTGAGCGGCGAGCGCAGGGCGGCATATGCCTCGTTGACGAAGGCGGAGTACTGCACCGCCATGCGCTTTTCATGCTGCGCCGCACTGGCGTAACGGTCCGGGTGCAGCTGCCGCTGCAGCTGCCGGTAACGCTCACCCAGCATCCGGGCGTCGATGGCGAACTGCACTGGCAGATCAAACAGCTGGAAGTAGTTCTGGGAGAAATCAGGTGATGACATGCCGCCAGCGCCGCTCAGGTATCGGACCGCGGATTATACGGTAAAGCTTTCGCCGCAACCGCACTCTGCGGAGACGTTGGGGTTACGGAACTGCAAACCCTCGTTGAGCCCCTCGCGAACAAAATCGAGCTCGGTGCCGTCCAGGTAAACCAGGCTTTTGGGATCGATGAACACTTTGACACCGTGATTTTCGAACACCGCATCTTCCGGCGCCGCCTCGTCGACAAATTCGAGGACATAGGCCATGCCGGAGCAGCCGGAGGTGGTGACGCCCAGGCGTATGCCCAGGCCCTTGCCCCGCCCCTTCAGCTGGGAGGCCACATGCCTGGCTGCCGCCTCGGTGATGGTAATGCTACCCATCAAGCGTCTCCCCGCTTCTCGCGCAGGTCCTTGACGGCGGCCTTGATGGCGTCCTCGGCCAGCACGCTGCAGTGAATCTTCACCGGCGGCAAGGCCAGTTCCTCGGCGATTTGCGTGTTCTTGATCTGCTCGGCCTCGTCCAGCCGCTTACCCTTGACCCACTCGGTGAGCAGGGAACTGGAGGCGATGGCGCTGCCGCAGCCGTAGGTCTTGAACTTGGCGTCTTCAATAACACCCTCGTCGTTGACCTTGATCTGCAGCCGCATCACGTCACCGCAGGCCGGCGCGCCGACCATGCCGGTGCCGACGCTGGCGTCGCCAGCGTCCATCTTGCCGACATTGCGGGGGTTTTCGTAGTGATCCAGTACTTTGTCGCTGTATGCCATGATTTCTCTCCTTTACCGCTAGTGGGCGGCCCACTCGATGGTGTTCAGATCGACACCGTCCTGATACATATCCCAGAGGGGCGAAAGCTCCCTCAACTTGCCTACCGCATTGCGCAACTGTTCGACCGCCACATCGACGTCTTCCTCGGTAGTGAAGCGGCCGAAGCTGAAGCGCAGCGAGCTGTGCGCCAGCTCGTCATTCAGGCCCAGCGCGCGCAACACGTAGGACGGTTCCAGGCTGGCGGAGGTACAGGCAGAACCGCTGGAAATCGCCAGGTCCTTGAGCGACATGATGAGCGACTCGCCCTCCACAAACGCAATGCTGACGTTGATCGCACCGGGCAGGCGCTGGTCCATATCACCGTTGACATGAACCTCTTCAATATCCTTGATGCCGTCCCAGAAGCGCTGGCGCAGCGCTGTCAGGCGCACCGCCTCCTCGTCCATGCCTTCCCTGGCAATCTGTGCGGCCTCGCCCATGCCGACAATCTGGTGCGTGGCCAGGGTGCCGGAGCGCATGCCGCGCTCGTGGCCACCGCCGTGCATTTGCGCCTCCAGGCGAACCCGCGGCTTGCGGCGCACGAACAGGACGCCTATGCCCTTGGGGCCATACATCTTGTGGCCAGACATGGACAGCAGATCAACCTTCATTGCTTCCATATCCAGCTCGATCTTGCCGGCGCTCTGGGCGGCGTCGACGTGAAACAGCACCTTGGCGTTACGGGTCACTTCGCCGATGCCGGCGATATCGTTGACTGTGCCGATTTCGTTGTTGGCGTGCATGATGCTGACCAGCACCGTGTCATCGCGCAGGGCGGCAGCCACCGCCTCGGGGGTAATCAGGCCCTGCTCGTTGGGGTCCAGGTAGGTGACCTCGAAGCCCTCGCGCTCCAGCTGGCGGCAGGTGTCGAGCACCGCCTTGTGCTCGATCTTGGAGGTGACAATGTGCTTGCCTTTCTTCTGGTAGAAGTGGGCCACGCCCTTGATGGCGAGGTTGTCGGACTCGGTTGCGCCGGAGGTCCAGACGATCTCCCGGGGGTCCGCATTGATCAGGTCGGCCACCTGGCGGCGGGCATTCTCCACCGCTTCTTCCGCTTTCCAGCCATACAGGTGGGAGCGTGAGGCCGGGTTGCCAAAGTTGCCCTCCATGGACAGGCAGTGGACCATCTTCTCCACCACCCGCGGGTCAACCGGCGTCGTGGCCAGGTAGTCAAAATAAATCGGTTTCTGCATTCTCAAAAGCTCCGTTGTTGCACTCAGGCCTGGCTCAGCACCAGGGTTTCGCCCTGCTCTGCCCGCGCATCCTGACGCGCCGATATATGCTGTACTTCGCGGCGCTCCACCAGGTTGGCCAGGCTGATCTGGCTGAGGAAGCCGTGAATCTGCTCGCTCAGGTCGCACCACAGGTGATGGGTGAGGCAGACCTCGCCCTGCTGGCAATTGCTGGTGCCGCCGCAGCCGGTGGCATCCACCGCCTCGTTGACCGCATCGACGATCTGGGCGACGAAGATCTCCGCCATATCCCGGCTCAGGCGGTAGCCGCCGCCGGGGCCGCGGACACTGGTCACCAGGTCGTTGCGGCGCAATTTCGCGAACAGTTGCTCCAGGTAGGACAGGGAGATATCCTGCCTGCCCGAGATATCAGCGAGGCTTACCGGCCCGTCACTGCCGTGCAGTGCCAGGTCCAGCATTGCGGTAACCGCGTACCGCCCTTTGGTGGTGAGCCGCATAGTTCCAACCCTTTCATTCTCGACCTGGGAAGTATGCAATAACCGAGTAATTTGGTCAACTATAAAACCAAGTAATTTAGTCGGTCTTTAGCCAGAACCCGGACTGGAATCGGACGCCTTTGCCCTGCTTACCCATTTCTGGGTTTCAGTGAGAATACCCCTGAGAATATTGAGCTCCATCTCGTCCAGGCGCACCCGGCTGTACAGGCGCCGGAGCCGCGCCATCAGCTGGCGGGGCGCCGCCGGATCGAGAAATTCCACGTCGACCAGCGTTTCTTCCAGATGGGTGTAAAAACGCTCCATGTTGTCCCGGGTCGCAAAGGGCGTATCCCACTCGGCATCCTCGCTGGCGGGCAGCGAGGGCGCGTCCAGCAACATGCGCAGCTCGTAGCAGACCACCTGCACCGCCATGGCCAGGTTCAGGGAGCTGTAATCGGCGGAGGTGGGGATATTGAGGTGCAGGTTGCAGACTTTCAGCTCGTCGTTGGTCAGGCCCCGGTCCTCGCGACCGAATAGCACCGCCACCTGCTCCTGGTCAGAGGCCACCGCCATCCGCCCGGCACACTGCCTGGGGTCCAGCAGCGGCCATGGAATGCGCCGCCCACGGGCACTGGTGCCGACCACAAACTGGCAATCGGCGATGGCCTCGTCGAGGGTCGAGGTGACCGCGGCCTGCTCCAGCACATCCACCGCCGAGGCGGCGCGCCAGTCGGCCTGCTCATCGGGGAACTGCCGCGGTGCGACCAGGACCAGGCGGGAAAGCCCCATGTTTTTCATGGCGCGGGCGACACCGCCGATATTGCCGGGATGGCTGGTATTGACCAGGACGATGCGGATATTGTCGAGATTCATGAACGCTTGCGAGCCGGAAACGGGGCGCGAAGTTTAGCAGATTTTCTGCCCCACTTGCTCTATAATCGCGCGCCCGCAACCGACCAAGGACGCCCCATGGAACCGATGATCAACATTGCACTGCGCGCCGCCCGCAAGGCGGGCGAACAAATCGTACGTGCCTCCGATGATCTGGAGCGGGTCGATATCGTCGCCAAGGGCGTCAACGATTTTGTCAGCGAGGTGGATGTCAGCGCCGAAAAAGAGATCATCTACCACCTGCAAAAGGCCTACCCGGACCACGCCATCCTGGGCGAGGAAACCGGCCTCACCGGCGCCGAGAACGCCGACTACCGCTGGATTATCGACCCCCTGGACGGCACCACCAACTTTGCCCGCGGCATCCCCCACTACGCGGTGTCGATCGCCTGCCTGCACAAGGGCAGGCTGGAACACGCGGTGATTGTCGACCCGGTGCGCCGGGAGGAATTCACCGCCTCCCGCGGCCGCGGCGCCCAACTCAATGGCCGCCGCCTGCGGGTCAGCAAGCGCACCAGCCTGGAGGGTGCCCTGCTGGGCACGGGCATCCCTTTCAAGGGGCACTGCGACGACAAACTGGAAGCCTACGCCAAATCAGTGGAGCTGCTGGCCGGGCAATGTGCCGGCATCCGCCGCGCCGGCGCCGCCTCGCTGGACCTGGCCTATGTGGCCGCGGGGAGGCTGGATGCCTTCTGGGAAATCGGTCTCGCTCAGTGGGACATTGCGGCCGGGGCCTTGCTGGTAAAAGAGGCCGGCGGGCTGGTAGCCGACATCGACGCATCGGATAACTACATGGAGTCCGGCAATATTGTTTGTGGCAATCCGAAATGCTTCAAGGCGGTGCTGCAGGTGACCAAGCCACTGTTAGGATAAAACCAGCCGATCGTTAATATCCCTCCGGTCCGCTGCCAATTCTTCGTTAGCGCGCCGGTCGGCAAACTCCGCCATGTTTTTTGGGCCACTGCGGAACTCGGCATGGGTTGCTGGGCGCAACCCATAGGCGGCCTCAGACAGTCCTCGCGGAAAGCCCCCAAAAATCATGGCTGCGCAAAAGCAGCCTCCAACGGCACGCTAACGAAGAATTGGCAACGAACCTAACTTGAGCGCCCTCGTGAATTTCGGTGATGATCCAGGTTCGTCGCCCGATTGCTTTCGGGGAGACTTGGAGGCCCGCCGACGTCTACCCGAAAGCAATCGGGCGGCGGACCGGCTCGTACCAGAACGACCGATGCGCCCCTCAGGGTATCAAGTCGTCCTGCTCCGCGCCCTCTTTAACCGGGATCATCAGGTCTTCCTTGCTGACCCCCATGATCAACAGCGCATTGGCCGCCACATAAATGGACGAGTAGGTACCGATAAAGACACCCACCAGCAGGGCAATCGCAAACGCGTTGATCATCTCGCCGCCGAACAGGGCCAGGGCCATCAGCACCAGCATGGTGGTCAACGAGGTCACCAGGGTCCGGCCCAGGGTCTCGCTGAGGGAGATATTGATCACCTCCACCGGGCCCGCCTTGCGGATCTTGCGGAAGTTCTCGCGGATACGGTCGGACACCACGATGGTGTCGTTCAGGGAGTAACCGATCACCGCCAGCAGCGCCGCCAGCACGGTGAGGTCGAATTCCATACCAGTAATGGAGAAGAAACCGAGCACCACCACGACATCGTGCATCAGCGCGACCACGGCGCCCACCGCGAACTTGAGCTGGAAGCGGAAGGCGATGTAAAGCATCACCAGACCCAGGGCCAGCAGCATGGCCAGCCCGCCCTGTTCGCGCAGCTCGTCACCCACCTGGGGGCCGACAAATTCGATCCGGCGCAGTTCCACGTTGCCGCTGTAGGCGTTCTGCAGCTTGGCCAGCAACTCGGCGCCCTGGCTGTCGGAATAGCCCTGCGGCAGGCGTATCAGTACGTCCTGGTCGGTGCCGAAGCTGACCACAATGGCGCCGGCGTAACCGCCGGTTTCCAGGGTTTCCCGGATGCCGTTGAGGTCGGCGGTTTCACTGTAGTGCACTTCCACCAGCGTACCGCCGGTGAAATCCAGGCCCCAGTTGAGCTGCTTGACCGCCAGCGAGGCGATCGAGGCGCCCAGCAACAGCAGGGAGAAGACCAGGGCCAGCTTGCGTTGCCCCATGAAGTTGATCACTTTCATCAGACGCCTCCTCCGATTGACAGCTTCTCGACACGGCGACCGCCGTAAACCAGGTTGATCAGGGCGCGGGTGCCCATGATGGCGGTGAACATGGAGGTCACGATCCCCACCGACAGGGTGACCGCGAAGCCCTTGATGGGGCCGGTGCCCACGGCGTAGAGGATAATTGCCACGATCAGGGTGGTAATATTGGCGTCCAGGATGGTGGCGACGGCGCGCTCGAAACCGGAATGGATGGCCATTTGCGGCGACAGCCCGTTCTTCACCTCCTCGCGTATTCGCGAGAAGATCAGTACGTTGGCGTCTACCGCCATACCCACCGTCAGCACGATACCGGCAATACCGGGCAGGGTCAGGGTGGCGCCGATAATCGACATGAAGGCAATCATCAACACCAGGTTGCAGCTCAGCGCGATGACCGCCGCAACACCAAACACGCGGTAGTAGAGCACCATGAACAAGACCACCAGGGCCAGGCCCATTTGCACCGATTTCACCCCGAGGCGAATATTTTCCGCGCCCAGGGAGGGACCGACGGTGCGCTCCTCGACAAAGTTGATCGGCGCGGCCAGGGCGCCCGCCCGCAGCATCAGCGCCAGCTCGGAGGCCTCCAGCGGGCTGTCCAGGCCGGTGATCTGGAATTGCGCTCCCAGCGCAGACTGGATGACCGGCGCGGTCAGCAGCTTTTTCTCGTCGTAGGGGGTTTTGACCGCGACTTCCTCGCCGTTCTCATCGCGCTCGTAGGTGGTGCGGTATTTGCGCTCGATAAACAGCACGCCCATGCGGCGCTTGATATTGTCGCGGGTGGCGCGGTTCATCAGCAGGCCGCCCTCGCTGTCGAGGCTGATCTGCACGTTGGGCCGGCCGTTCTGGTCGAAGCTGGCCTGGGCGTTGGTGACTCGCTCACCGGTCAGGATCACCTCCCGCTCCAGCCATTCGCTCATCCCGGCGCGGTCGGCGCTGCGGTACTCGAAGCGCTGCTTCTCTGAGGGTGCCGCTTCCAGTCTGGCCACCATGCGAAACTCCAGGTTGGCCACCTTGCCGAGAATACGTTTGGCTTCGGCGGTGTCCTGGATCCCCGCCAGTTCAACCACGATGCGGTTTTGCCCCTGGCGCTGCACCAGCGGCTCGGAGACGCCCAACTCGTTGACCCGGTTGCGCAGGGTGGTCAGGTTCTGGGTCACCGCGTAATCGGCAATCTCCTTGCGGGTCGCCTCGGTCATCACCGCGTAAAGATTCCAGCTGCCTTCTTCATCCACCCGGTCAAGCACCAGTTCGGGGTGATTCTCGGCGATCACCGCCCGGGCCTGCTCCCGCAAATCCTCGGAGCGGAACCGGGTCTCCAGGCGATTGTCGCCATCGATGTCGACCAAGCCGCGAATACGCTCCTCGCGCAGCGCCCGTTTGGTCGCGTTGAGGTAGTACTCCATACGCCGTTCGATGGCGGCGTCCACGTCCACTTCCAGTTTGAAGTGCACGCCGCCGCGCAGGTCAAGTCCCAGCTTTACCGGCTGGGCGCCAAAATCGCTGAGCCAGGAAGGCGTGGTCGGGGCGAGGTTCAGCGCGACGATAAAGCCGTCGCCCAGCACCCGGGATACCCGGGCCTGGGCCTGGAGCTGTTCTTCCTGGTCGCGCAGGCGAATCAGGGCATTGCGGCCATCGGGGTCGATGGTCTCGCCAAAGTAGTCGATTCCCGCCTCTTCCAGCGCCTTGTGGGCCCGGGTCAGGGTGGCCTCATCAATCACCTGAGCACTGCTTTCTCCGGTAATCTGCAGGGCGGGGTCGGGCTTGTAGAGGTTCGGTGCGGCGTAAAAGAAACCCAGGCAGAGCACAAAAAGCACTAGCAGGTATTTCCACAGGGGATACTTGTTCAGCATGTAATTTGCTCGATCAATGAAACGGGCGGCAGTCCCGTCCCGAAAAAGGCGTCATTATAAGGATTAGCCCCCCCGCCACAAGGTCGCTACCCCAGTGGTGGGGGCGCCGCTTCCCTATTTCAAGGGGGAGCCGCCCGCCCTAGCCCAGCCAGGCGCGGGCATTGCGGAACAGTCGCATCCAGCCCCCGTCCTCCGGCCAGTCCGCGGGCGCCCAGGAATACTGCACGCTGCGGAACACCCGCTCCGGGTGCGGCATCATGATGGTGGCGCGGCCATCCAGGCTGGCAAGCCCGGAAATGCCATTGGGCGAACCATTGGGATTGGCGGGATAGGCGCTCGCCACGGCAAGGTCACTCTCCACGTAACGCAGCGCTACCGTGCCGCTGGCTTCACAGGTTTGCAGGGCCGCATCATCGGTGAATTCCGCGCGGCCTTCGCCGTGGGCCACCGCGATCGGCAGGTGCGAACCCGCCATGCCGGACAACAGGATGGAGGGGCTCTCCTGCACCTGTACCAGGGCCAGGCGGGCCTCGAATTGCTCCGACCGGTTACGCACAAAACGCGGCCAGTGCTCTGCCCCGGGGATCAGGTCCTTGAGCGTGGAGACCATCTGGCAACCGTTGCAGACCCCCAGGGTGAAGCTGTCGTCGCGGTGGAAAAACGCGCTGAACTGCTCCCGCACCGCCTCATTGAAGCGAATGCTCTTGGCCCAGCCCTCCCCGGCGCCCAGCACGTCGCCGTAGGAAAAGCCGCCACAGGCGACCAGTCCCTTGAAATCAGCCAGCTGCTGGCGACCACTGAGAATATCGCTCATGTGCACGTCGAAGGGCGCAAAGCCCGCCCGGTGGAAGGCCGCCGCCATTTCCACGTGGCCGTTTACGCCCTGCTCGCGCAGTACCGCGATGCGCGGCTTTGCGCCGCTATTGATGAAAGGCGCCGCAATATCCTCGGCTGGATCAAAGCTGAGGCTGGCGCTGAGCCCGGCGCCCTCGGCGCCGATGCGCTCGAACTCTTCCCGGGCGCAGTCAGGATTATCCCGCAGGGCCTGCATTTCATAGCTGGTCCGGGCCCACAGGCGCTGCACGTCGGGGCGCCGGCCCGCCAGCACTTCGCGCTCGCCGTCACGCAACAGCAGTTGCTCACCTGGCAGCGCGCGGCCAAGCAGGTGGCTGCAGTCGCCCAGCCCGAGGGCGGCGGCGCTGGCCAGGAAGCCCTCCACATCGACGCTGGCCAGCTGCAGTACCGCGCCGGCCTCCTCGTTGAACAGGCGTTCGAGATCCGTACCCGGGAGCGCCTGCAGGTCGATATCCAGGCCACAGTGACCGGCGAACGCCATCTCGGCCAGGGTAACCAGCAATCCACCGTCGGAGCGGTCGTGGTAGGCCAGTAACTTCCCCGCCTGCAGGTATTGCTGCACCAGCTGGAAAAAGGCTTTCAGGTCGCCAGCATCGACATCGGGGGCGGCGTCGCCGAGCTGGCCGCAGGTCTGGGCCAGTGCCGACGCGCCCAGGCGATTGGCGCCGCGCCCCAGGTCCACCAGCACCAGGCTGGCAGCGGCGCCGGGCTGCAGCTGCGGGGTCACCGAGAGGCGGGCATCCGTGACCGGCGCAAAGGCGGAGACGATCAGCGACATGGGCGCGGTGACGGCCTTGTCCTCGCCATCGTTCCAGGTGGTGCGCATGGACATGGAGTCCTTGCCCACCGGAACGGTAATACCCAGCTGGGGGCAGAACTCCATACCCACCGCACGGACGGTGTCATAGAGCGCCTCGTCCTCGGCGCCATGGCCCGCCGCGCACATCCAGTTGGCGGACAGCTTGATGTCGCGAATATCGGCAATGCTGGCGGCGGCAATATTGGTAATGGCCTCGGCCACCGCCATTCGTCCCGATGCCGGGCCGTCCAGCAGCGCCAGCGGTGTGCGCTCGCCCATGGCCATGGCTTCGCCGGCGAAAGAATCGTAGGACACGGTGGTCACCGCGCAATCCGCCACCGGCACCTGCCAGGGGCCGACCATCTGGTCGCGGGCGACCATGCCGGTCACCGTGCGGTCACCGATGGTAATCAGGAAGTTCTTGCTGGCCACCGTGGGCAGCTGCAGCACCCGGGCGGCGGCATCGGCCACGCTCAGGTCGATGGCCAGGGGCTGGCTCGCCACCTGCCGGCGGGTCACCTCGCGGTGCATGCGCGGCGGCTTGCCGAACAGCACCGACATGGGCAGGTCTACCGGCGCATTGCCGAAAATATTGTCGGTCAGCTGCAGGTGCATCTCCTCGGTGGCCTCGCCCACCACCGCGTAGGGGCAGCGTTCACGGGCGCAGATCGCTTCAAAGCGGGCCAGGTTTTCCGGCTCCACCGCCATCACGTAACGCTCCTGCGACTCGTTACACCAGATTTCCAGCGGCGACATCCCGGGCTCGTCATTGGGTACCTTGCGCAGCTCGAAACGGCCGCCCCGATTCCCGTCCTTGACCAGTTCGGGGAAGGCGTTGGACAGGCCACCGGCGCCGACATCATGAATAAAGGCGATGGGGTTGTCGGCGCCCAGCTGCCAGCAGCGGTCAATCACTTCCTGGCAGCGGCGCTCGATTTCCGGGTTCTGGCGCTGCACCGAGGCGAAATCCAGGTCCTCGGCACTCTGGCCGCTGGCCATGGACGAGGCGGCGCCGCCCCCCAGGCCGATCAGCATCGCAGGCCCGCCCAGCACGATCAGCTTCGCCCCCGGCTGGTACTCGCCCTTCTCCACGTGCTCCTCACGGATATTGCCGTAGCCCCCGGCGATCATGATCGGCTTGTGGTAACCGCGCACCTCCGGGCCGTCTACGCCCGGGGCCTCCAGCTCGAAGCTGCGAAAGTAGCCGCAGAGGTTGGGGCGGCCGTATTCATTGTTAAAGGCCGCGCCGCCAATGGGGCCCTCGAGCATGATGTCCAGCGCCGAGACGATACGCCCGGGCTTGCCGTATTCACTCTCCCAGGGCTGGCCATACCCGGGAACGTTGAGGTTGGACACTGAAAAGCCGGTCAGGCCGACCTTGGGCTTGGAGCCGCGACCCACGGCGCCCTCGTCGCGAATTTCTCCGCCGGAACCGGTGCCCGCGCCGGGAAAGGGCGCTATCGCGGTGGGATGATTGTGGGTTTCCACTTTCATCAGCAGGTGAATATTTTCCTCGGAGAAGTGGTATTCAAAGCTCTCGGGATCGGGATAAAAGCGGCCGGCACGATGGCCGGCGACCACCGCCGCGTTATCGGAATAGGCCGAGAGCACGTTCTCGCCGCCCTGCTCGTTGGTGTTGCGGATCATCTTGAACAGCGACAGCGGCTGCTCCTCGCCGTCGATGCTCCAGCTGGCGTTGAAAATCTTGTGCCGGCAGTGCTCCGAATTGGCCTGGGCGAACATCATCAGCTCGACGTCGTTGGGATTGCGGCCCAACTCGCTGAAACTCGCCACCAGGTAGTCGATCTCATCGTCCGCCAGCGCCAGCCCGAGGCTGGCATTGGCCGCCTCCAGGGCGGGCTTGCCACCGCCGAGCACGTCCACGCTGGTCATCGGCGCCGGCTCAGCGGCCAGGAACAGCGCCCGGGCATCCTCCAGGGTGTCGAACACGCTCTCGGTCATGCGGTCGTGCAACTGGGACTTCACTGCCGCCAGGGTATCCCCGTCCAGGCCCTCCGGCAGGGCCAGCTGGTAGGCCACGCCGCGTTCAATGCGCTTCACTTCGGCCAGGCCGCAGTTGTGGGCAATATCGGTCGCCTTGCTGGACCAGGGCGAAATCGTGCCGGGCCGGGGGGTCACCAGCAGTAACCGGCCCTCGAGGCCCTCAGCCACGTGCCCCGCCTCGTCGATGGTCGGCCCATAGTCCAGTAACTGCTCCAGCACCTGGCGACGCTCCGGCGACAGCGCTTTGTCGAGATCGGCAAAGTGCACGAACTCGGTGTGCAGGAGTTTTATGTCAGGATTGAGAGCGGAAAGTTTGTGACTCAGTTTGTCCAGGCGAAATGCCGACAAAGCCGGTGCGCCGCGCAGGGTAAGCATGCTGGGGAGGACTCCGGGAGGGGCTGGTTTATCGAGGCGGTATTGTACTGTATTCAACACCGCCCCGTTAACCGAAATAGCGGGCCGATACCACGGTAATTATCACCGTGCCGGAATCGGCGGCGCTCGCTAGAATAGGGGCATGAAGCCCCTCCATCGCCTGTTGCCCCTGTTGTTGCTGAGCCTGCTCGCTGCCTGCTCCCGCGAGGACAGCCTGGAGCGCATTGAGGCAAGCGGTAAACTCACCGTGGTCAGCCGCAACAGCCCCACCACCTATTACCTCGACAAGGGCCTGCCCACCGGATTCGAGTACACCCTGGCGGCAATGTTCGCCGCTGAGCTGGGGGTCGAACTGGAGATTGTTCCCGCCTTCGGCCTCGAGGACATCTTCGTCACCCTGGACCGCGGAGAAGCCGATATTGCTGCCGCCGGTCTCGCGCTGACCGGTGAGAGAGAAGCGGACTACCCCCACAGCACGCCCTACTATCAGCTCCGGCCGCTGATCGTGTACCGGGCCGGCAGTTTCCGGCCGCGGGACCCCGGAGACCTCGAGGACATGTCAATTGTAGTGCTAACCGGGTCCGCCCACAGCAGTGCGCTGGATGCACTCTCCAATGGCGGCTTTCCGCAGCTCAACTGGCGGGAGGTTGACCATGCCGACTCAACGGAGCTGCTGGCCATGGTCGACAATGGCGAGGCGCAACTGGCGGTTATCGATTCCAGCGAGTTCGAGGTCCAGCAGAGCCTCTACCCGCGCCTGAAACTGGCCTTCGAGCTGGGCTCGGCGCAGGATATGGTCTGGTACCTGTCGCCGGAGCGTGACAACGAGGCGCTGCTGCTGCGCATCAACCAGTTTCTGGCAGGCCTGCAGGAGCAGGGCACCCTGGACAAACTGCGCGAGGAGCACTTCGGGCACAGCCGGACCGTATCCCGCATCGGCTCCCATACCTTCAACCTTAACGTCGAGCGGATACTGCCCGGGTACCAGGATTTGATTGAACAGGTGGCGGCCGAGTACCAGATGGACTGGCCACTGCTGGCGGCCATGGCCTACCAGGAATCACACTGGGACCCCCTGGCGGAATCACCCACCGGGGTCCGCGGGATGATGATGCTGACCGCGCCGACTGCCCGGGAAGTGGGGGTCACGGACCGCCTCGACCCGGGCCAGAGCCTGCGCGGGGGCGCCCGCTACTACAAGCAGATCAAGCGGCGCCTGCCTGACGACATCTACGAACCCGACCGCACCTACATGGCCCTGGCCGCCTACAACATCGGCCGCGGCCACCTGGAGGATGCGCGCCTGCTCACTGATCGCCAGGGCGGAGACCCCCACCTCTGGCGTGACGTCATGGAGCGCCTGCCCCTGCTGCAGAACAGCAAGTATTACCAGACCTTGCGCCACGGCTACGCCCGTGGCCGGGAAGCGGCGACCTATGTGCAGAATATCCGCCACTACCGCGGCATCCTGGCGTGGCAGGATATCGCCCGCAACAAGCCGCTGCCGCCGGTGGCAACCGATCCGCTGCTGCCAGCGGTACTGCGGCGGGTAGGGCTGAACGCGCTGTAATCAACGGCGGCGCTGGCGAAAAAACGCCTGCAGGCGGGCACTGCTCTGTTCGGCGAGCACCCCGCCCTGCCAGCTGACCCGGTGGTTATAACGCGGCTCGTCCAGCAGGCTGCAGGTGCTGCAGACCACGCCGGCCTTTGGTTCGCTGGCGGCGAATACCAGGCATTCGATACGGGCGTGAATCATCGCCCCCGCGCACATGGTGCAGGGTTCCAGGGTGACGTAAACCGTGGCCCCCGGGAGCCGGTAATTGCCGAGCAGGCGGGCGGCGTCACGCATGGCGACAATCTCGGCATGGGCCGTGGGGTCCTGGAAGGCGATCACCGAGTTCCAGCCCTCGCCCAACAGTTCGCCGTCACGAACCACAACGGCGCCAATGGGCACCTCGCCCTCATTTTCGGCGCGGTCGGCCAGCGCCAGGGCCCGGCGCATCCATTGCTCGTGTTCTGCTATCGACGTCATTATCTTCCCGCCCGCCGGGGCTCTGGTTACGGTCTGGCTGCAATCGCTTGCGGCCCGCTTGCAATGAAGCAGGCGGGAAAATATCACGCCATGCAGTTGCTGCCAAACGATCGCGCCATGCTTATGGCCCCGAGGGAAACCTGGCGCTGCTGTTGACCCATATCACAGCCCTCACGTTTGAGTTAGCGCTAATATCATGCAACAGATCCTCTGTCGCCGCCCCATTGGCTTACATTGTCAGTCAATACGTGGGACGCGGTCCCGGTTGATGCCCAGGGCGGCGCGGGCGATACTGCGGACTGACCAGGAGGCCTTGCAATACCCATGACAGACAACAATCGGACCCCAGCCGGCAACCCGCCCAGCTCACCCCCCTGCTCGGCGCACGAGGTCGACCCGCAGTATATGGGGCTGGCCCCCGAGGCGTCCGTCCATGACAAGAATACGCCGGGGCGGGGTTACGTGGTGGTGATTTACGGTCTCTACCTGGGCAGCATTATGGCCGTGGTGACCGCGCCGCTGGGCGTGCTGATTGCCCACCTGCGCCTGGGTCGTGGCGCCCGCTGGCTGGACAGCCACCTGCGCTTCCAGATTCGCACCTTCTGGCTGGGTCTCGCGGGGGCCGCTATCGCGGTACTGGCGTGGCAGGGTCTCGGCCAGCTCGACCTGCCTCCGGTTTACGCCTGGCTGCTGGGCTACCTCTTTGCCACCCTGGGCATGATCTGGATGATGGCGCGCTGCGCCGTTGGCATCCACCGGCTCACTTCCAACCGGGCGGTCGATGCACCCGACAGCTGGCTGTTTGGCCTCGGCAAGACCCGCGACTGACTATGCTGCCGGTGGCTCGTCGGGGAAATCGGGGTCGCTGTCGTCGAGCCTGCCGGTGCCGTTCGCCCAGCGTTCCAGCCACTTGCCCATGCGCAGCACCAGCCAGACCAGCAGTGGCGCCAGCAGGATCAGGGTCACGCCCCAGTCGTAGCGATTGATCGCCAGGGCAAAAGCCGACACCGCGAGGACGGTGATCAGCAGACCCAGCAGCAGGGCCACTACCTTGCGCGAATGTGTCGTCATCTCAGCTGGATACGATCTGCCGGTAAATGCCCGGCAGCGCCTGTGCGAGGTGCTCTGGCTTGCGCACCATGGCGTAGCCACCGCGGCCAAACAGGTGTGAAATATAGGATTGCGCATCCTGGTCTATGGTAATGCCGAACACCCGCAGGTCAGCGCGGCGCGCTTCGAGCACGGCGCGCCGGGTGTCCTCCAGGGCGTAGCGCCCCTCATAGTAATCGACATCACTGGGCTTGCCGTCACTCAATACCAGCAGCAGGCGATGCCGGTTGGGGCACTGGCGCAGCTGCTCGGCGCTGTGCCGTATCGCCGCTCCCATACGGGTATAGCGACCGGGCTTGAGCGCCGCGATTCGGCGTTGGATGCGCTCACCCATGGGCTCGCCAAAGGATTTCAGGGTATTTACCCAGACCCGCTGGCGGCGATGAGAGGTAAAGCTCTGGATGCAGTAATCATCGCCGCAGCTGGCCAGCCCGTGGGCCAGCACCAGCAGGGCCTCTTTCTCGATATCGATTACCCGGCGATCCTCCACCCAGGCATCGGTGGACAGGGACACATCAACCAGTATGGACACCGCCAGGTCCCTGGCCTGCGGCCTGGCGTCCATGTACTGGCATTCGCTGTTGTCGCCCATGGCGGCACGGTCGCAGTGCGCGCGAATCACCGCATCCATATCCAGTTCCGAGCCGCTGAGCTGGGCCCGGCGCCACTCCCGACGCGGGCGCAGGGCCTCAAACTGGCGCCGTACCCGGCGAATGCGCCGCCGGGTCTGCTCGTCCATTGCCCGCCCTTCGGCTTCCTCGGCAGGCGGCTCACTGATCACCCGGCAGTGGTCCGGGAGGTGGGCCTGGGCCCGGAAGTTCCACTCGGGGTAGGTCAGTTCGGCTATCAGGGGCTGGGACTCGCCCTCCCCCGGGGACAGGTCCAGGTCCATTTTCAGCTGCGATGAAGCCCGCTGTTTGTTGCGGCTGAGGGTAATCTCATCCATTTGCCCGGCATTGTCGCTGGCGTTCTTGTCCTCGTCATCGTCGATGGCGCGATTGACGTTAACCATCTCGGCCAGCGACAGGATTTTTTCGAAGCGGTTCAACACCAGGGGATCATCGCGCTCCGCCTGGTCCTGGTGGCGCCGCTCCGCCTTGCGCTTGTGTTTGACCTCGGCCTGGGCATCCGGGGCCCGCGGCAACTCGTCGTCCTCGTCGGCGGGTGGGCGTTCACTGTGCCCCTGCGGGGAATAGCTGGCCCATAGCGGCACCGGGAGCGGCCTGCGATAGCTGGCCGGAGCGCGGAACTCGCGCAATATCATGGCCGGGTCGAGCACCGCTGCCAGCAGGCGCCCGGCTGCCTCATCCAGCGGCTGGCCGGCCCCGAGCAAGTGGCAGATCACTGCCTCTACCGCCGCTTCGGCCGGCGGCAGCTGGCGCTGTGGTCGCGCGGCCAGCAGGGCCGCTCGCAGGCGGTTATAGCGGGCCTGCAGGCCGGGAAACGTGGCCAGGGCCAGTTCGGTCGAGCGAACCGCCTCGCGCAGTGCGGTAATATCCTGGCGCAGCGGGTCCTTGAATGTTTCGGCGGGTGGCTCTGTCACCGCAAGCAGCGCCGCCAGCCAGAAGTAGAGATCGCGATTGAGGCCGGACGCCTGAAACAGCGCAATTTCCGGCGGCAGCAGCAGGTTTTCCTCATCCAGGCGCGCCGTGGCCATCTGCTCCCGGTCGACACCCAGGCGCTGCCTCAGGCTGAGCCGATGCCCCGAGCTCCGGGCCGCCAGGGCCGAGACCGCAACACCTGCGGGGCCACCGGCCAGGCGAAAAAAAACCGCCAGGGCCGGAGCAAGCTGCTCCAGGCTGACGGCGGCATCGGGATAGCGCGGGTAGCTGGCACTGTTGGACGACGCCCAGTTGTGCCAGATCCGGCCTACTTTTTCCTCAAATTCCAGCCACTCCAGCATGATTCCCGCCCGTGCTCAATCGTCGCCGAAGGTGGCCTTTACCGCCTCCAGCAGTCCCTCCTGAACATCGAGGTCATCGCTCAGGGGCTCGATCAGGGTCGCCTGGGCAGCTTCGAGTACCGGCAGGCCATTGGCAACCAGGGTGGCGCAGTAGATCAACAGCCGGGTGGATACCCCCTCCTCGAGATCCTGTCCCTTGAGGGCCCGCAGTCGCGCCGCCAGGTTGACCAGGGCGGCGCAGCGGGGCGCCGCCAATCCGCTCTCCCGGGACACGATGTCACGTTCCACGTCGGGCGGGGGAAAATCAAAGCTGCGGGCGACAAAGCGCTGCCGGGTGCTGGGCTTGAGCGACTTCAGGATGTGCTGGTACCCGGGGTTGTAGGACACCACCAGCATGAATTCCGGCGGCGCTTCCAGCAGCTCGCCGGTGCGTTCCAGGGGCAACAGCCGACGGTCGTCGGTCAGTGGATGCAGCACCACGGTGACGTCCTTGCGCGCCTCGACCACCTCGTCCAGGTAGCAGATGCCGCCTTCACGCACCGCCTGGGTCAGCGGACCATCAACCCAGCGGGTTTCACCGCCCTGCAGCAGGTACCTGCCGGTGAGATCCGAAGCGGTAAGGT
This sequence comes from Seongchinamella sediminis, assembly GCF_003457605.1. Classification (GTDB taxonomy): domain Bacteria; phylum Pseudomonadota; class Gammaproteobacteria; order Pseudomonadales; family Halieaceae; genus Halioglobus; species Halioglobus sediminis. The sequence goes on along the minus strand of NZ_QRAN01000001.1, from coordinate 338,261 downwards.
CGTCATGGCAGGACACGGTATACAGCGGACGCCCCAGTTTTGCCGCCATGTGGCTGACAAACCGGGTCTTGCCGCAGCCCGTCGGCCCTTTCAGCAGCATCGGCAGTCGTTGCCGGTATGCCTGCTCAAAGAGCTCGCACTCGTTGCCAACCGGCTGGTAGTAGGGAACGTCAGCAGGCAGGTGTTCCTGCTCGACAACACTGGCGGTCATAGCTGTGGCCTCTCAAGCCCGGCAGGAGAGATGGTCAGGCGCGGCCCCATCTCAGCTGGCCGCGCCTACTGTCAGGCCGCCCTCGGGCGTTGCAGGCGCCTGCTGCCGCGCCGGTCCGAAGATGGCGTAGAAGAATATCAGCGCGGAAACGGCAACCACCACCCCGGTACCGAGGCGCATGTAGTAAAACAGTTCCAGCTGCGCCTGGACTTCCATGTAGTTCATGCCCAGCACCCGCTGCAGGTGGGTCTGTACCACGCCGGCAAAGGTCAGGGTGAAGGTCATAAAGCACATGGCCGAGGTCATCAGCCAGAATGCCCACATGTTGAGCACCTGGTTGAAGGGCTGCACCCGGCGCAGCTGCGGTATGGCATAGGTGATAACCGCGAGAATCATCATCACGTAGGCGCCGAAGAAGGCGAGGTGACCGTGGGCCGCGGTGACCTGGGTACCGTGGCTGTAGTAGTTGACGAACGACAGGGTGTGCATGAAGCCCCACACGCCGGCACCGAAAAAGGCGACGGTGGCGCTGCCCAGGGTCCACAGCATGGCCGCCTTGTTGGGGTGGTTTCTACGCCCTTTCCAGAACATGAAGAAGGCGAACATCACCATGGCGAAGAAGGGCAACACTTCCAGGGTGGAGAAAATACTGCCCAGTGGCTGCCAGTAACCGGGGCTGCCTATCCAGTAGTAGTGATGCCCGGTACCCAGCAATCCGGAAAACAGCGCCAGGCCGATAATGACATACAGCCACTTCTCGATGATCTCGCGATCCACCCCGGTCATCTTAATCAACAGGTAGGCCAGCAGAGAAGCCATGATCAGCTCCCACACACCTTCGACCCACAGGTGCACCACCCACCACCAGTACAGCTTGTCCACCGCCAGGTTGCTGGGGTTGTAGAATGCGAACAACCAGAACACGGCCGCCAGCCACAGGCCCAGCATCAGCACCAAGTTGATGGCGGTTTTGCGGCCCTTGGCCAGGGTGATACTGGTGTTATAGAGGAACATCAGGAACGACACGGTGATCAATATCTTCGACCACAGTGGCTGCTCGAGAAACTCCCTGCCCTCGTGGATACCCAGCTGATAGCTCAGCAGGGCGCCAGCCCCGGCCACCGCAAAAATTGCCAGCTGCAGGTAGGCGATCAGCGGACTGTGAATCTCCGCCTCGGCTTCTTCCGGCATCAGATAGTAGGTGCAGCCCATAAAGCCCAGCAACAGCCAGACAATCAGCAGGTTGGTGTGACTCATCCTGATGATGTGGAACGGCATGGCTTCGGCCATGAATTCCGGCAGGATATACACCGTGGCCGCCAGGATGCCGAATATCACCTGCAGGGCGAATAGGGCCATGGCCACAATAAAAAAGGGATAGGCTACGCGCTGGGTCTCATACTTCATCGCTTCTGTTCTCCGCTACTGTTGTTCTGGCCATTAACCCGCCGGGTGCGGCGGCCAGCCCTGGGTGTCAATGGAGTCGGTCCAGGCAAGAAACTCCACCAGTGCGTCGAGTTCCTCATCGGTTAGATCGATTTTTGGCATAACGCGCCGTCCCGGCACGTTGAGCGGTTGCGCCCGGATCCAGCCTTTCAGCCCGGCCCGGGCCGCGTCCGGATTCTCCCGTCCGCCGTAGCGCGTCCACACATTACCCAGCTCCGGCGCGAAATAGGCGCCCTCTCCCAGCAGGCTGTGGCAGTTGATACAGCTGTGCTGTTCCCAGACGTGCTTGCCCAGTTTGACCTGCTCGGTGAGCGCCTCCTCATCGGTGGAAACGTTGAGCATATACCAGTGGGTGTGCGCAGTGAGCGCGGCAAAAACGATGAAAAAAAACAGCGATCCGCCGAAGAAAATATTGCGTGCCGCCGATCTGGTCAGTGCTTCAGCCATTGCGATACCCTCGCTTTGCGTGTCAGGCCATGCCCCGCCGCCAATTACCTGATTGCGCCCGGGCCTACAGTCTCTATAATATGCATGTATTATGCATTAATAATGATGCATATGGAAACCCCTGATTGCAACACGATGATAAAAACACAGGTGGCTAATCTGCAGCGCAGTGACCAGCGTATGAAATTGTGCTCGCTTATCCGCTCGGACCAGCCAGTCATCCACTGATATACGGGGCCCTCGCCGACCCCGGGGAACGATCATGCGCCTCACACGTTTTACCGACTATGCCCTGCGGGTGCTTATTTACCTCGCCGCGAACGATAACCAGCCCGCCACTATCGCCCAGATAGCGACAAAATTCCGTATCTCCCGCAATCACCTGATGAAAGTTGTACCTGAGCTGAGCCAACAGGGCTACATTATCGGCCAGCGGGGCAAGGGCGGCGGCCTGCGACTGGCCATGGCACCGGAGGACATCAATCTCGGCGAACTGGTGAGAGCCATGGAGAACGACTGGGTTATTGCCGAATGCTTTGGCGACAACAACCAGTGCCTGTTGACGCCAGCCTGCGCCCTGCAGCCGATATTGCGCGAGGCGCTGACGGCATTCCTCAACGTGCTCGACGGCTACTCGCTGGCGGACATCGTTAACGGCAGGCGCGGTGAGCGGCTGGCGGGGATTCTGGCAACCAGCTGAGCGCGCGGCAGGCAGGGCGCAGGCTCACCGATCCGGCGCAAACCATTCCTGATCCACACACCGCCGGTACTGGCGCAAGGCCGGCAGCAGCACTGTATCGGCATAGTCACAGCCGGTATCACCGGGGTCAGCCTGGCCGGTTTTTCCTGCCTGGAGAGCGCTGTGCCCACCACCGCTTTGCAACAGATCGAACATGGGGACATAGCCTTGCCGCCAGGCGGCAAGGGCTGGCAGGCTGTGACGCAGGGCCTTGAGGATGGCCATACCCGAGAAGTCCAGGTCGCCCCAGAAATTCACCGGCAGGGATGGATTCAACCACAGCTGGCCGAAGCGGTCGCTGTCACTGCCGGGCAGGAAGGCAAAGCGGGTAGATTTGCTGGTCAGGCGCTGGGCGCTGGCGCGAAAGCCGCCGCTGTAGAGCAGGGCGTGACCGCGCGGCGGCCGGCTGGCAAGGCGCAGGAAACTGTCCTGGTTCTCGACGATCAACAGGCGCTCAAATCCCGGCGGGGCGCATGCAATAAGCAGCAGTGGCCGGGATTCAATAGCGGCCAGTGACCGGCCAAAGCACTTCGCCAGCAGATCCTGGCGGCCATCGAGAAACTTGGAATCGCCACGAAAACAGCGCGCGGCAATTTCCCGCAGGGTCAGCCCCCTGTCCAGCCAGCCCCCCACTGCCGCGAAAGCGCGAACAATCTCCCCGGGTTCGTAGCCCTCGGATACAATCGGGGCCGCCAGGAGAGCCGCGCCGCCGTCGTCAAAGCGATCGCGGCACTCCATCACCGCCGCCCGCCATGCAGCCTGAACAGGGTCGATGCGCGGCCGCCCGAGCCAGTGACGGAGCAGGTCCTCACTCTCGCTATTCAAACGCAACTGGGCGTTCTCGTAGCGCTCCTGGTGAGCGCTGCTTGTTCGCGCATAGCGGATCGTGAACACCCGGTACTCGGATGCGAGACGCTCCAGCAGCTGCCAGCGATAATCCGCCTCGCCGTCAAAGCGAAACAGCGGCGGCAGCGTGGAACGGGTAACGCGGCGGGTAACCGCCCGCGAGCGCGGCTGCTCCAGACGATCCAGGAACCAGCCCAGCAATTGCCTGAGCCAGGCCTCCTCCGCCAGCCACGTCGGCGGCGGTAACTGGGCCTGGTCACCGTTAGCCGGCATTTACAGGCCTTCCATAAAATCCAGCGCGCCCTGCTGGCGGATAACCCGCCGGTGCTGGGCCCACAGCTGCGCCACCCGCTCCACATTGAGCTGCTGGCGGTCCACCAGCACCCGGGTGTTAAGCTCCCCCACCGCCTGGGGGCTGGGCACTTTACTGAACACGAACTGGTTGCTGACCAGGTCCAGGAAGGGGCCGGCCTTGCTGGTTGGCATAATAAAGATGAGCTGCAGGCCCAGGGTATTGGTGAGGTAGCCGATCACTTCCCGCGAGCGGGCCTCGTCCATGTGCATGAAAGCCTCGTCGACAATCACCATGCGCAGATGGCTGTCGCCCTCGCCGAAGCGGAAGGCGCTGGTTATGGCTGCGGCGCGAATGATGTAAGCGGGGGTCTCCAACTGGCCACCGGATCCGGTGCCGTACTGGCTGAGCCGGATCGGCGTCTTGTTCTCCGGCGTCTTGAGGATGTCGTAGCGGCGGTAACGACGGTAGTCGCTGATGCGTTCCAGTTCCCGCAGGGCCTGTTGTTCATCCCCGTCCAGCAGCAGGCCCAGCAGGCGATCGCGCACCGCCGCCCCTTTCTCCGACAGGCCGGCCTCGAACAGGCTGCTGCCGTCACCGAGGTTGGGAATGTCCATCACCTCGCGGAAGAAATCCCAGTACTCCCTGAATTCCGGCAGCCACTGCCACTCAAAGGCGAACGTTTCCCGGTCGGCGCCGAACTGGTGGTGTTCCAGCTCGCTATTCAGGTTCTTCAGACTGCGCTCGCCCTCACGAATGGCCTGGTGAATCTCGTGGCAGAGATCACTGATGAAAGTGGTGTTGAAGCTGTCGCGCAGACCGCCGAGTTTCTCCTGGTGCTCCAGGAGCACATTGTTGTGCAGCCGGTTGTGCAGATTGTCAATCTGCTGGTGCAGGCCGCGCACATGGCCGAAAAAGGGCGCGCTGTGCCATTCCTCTGCGCTGTCGGCGAACAGCTGGTCCGCGGGTTGGGCCTGTTGGTTGTAGTCGTTGATGACCTTCTGCAAAGATACCAGTAATTCTCCGAGCCGGTTTTTGCAGTCCTGTTCTTCAGCGGCGAAATCTATGTCTAGATGGGCCTGGCTCAGCCGCGCATCCATTGCCTCGACGCGCGGTTGCACGTTCAGGCCCGGCCAGTGGCGCTGGCTGGCGAGCAGGTCGGTCTCGGCAATATCGCGGGCCTCCAACAGGGCGTCACTGGCGTCGGCAAGTTTGCGCACCTGCTGATCACAGTGATTGCATTCGCTGCGTAGCTCCCCTTCCCGCGTATCCAGTGAGCGCTGGTGCTGCTCCAGTTCGCCGTAGCGCTGCTGCAGCTGCTCCTGCTCCCGCTCCAGGTCGCTGTGGGCACTGAGGTCCAGCGCCTGCAGCTGCTGTTCCACATCGCGCAACTTGTGCTGGGCATCGAGCATGGCGCCCACGCTCTCCACCCAGGCCAGGGGCTTCACCTGGTAAACCTGCTGTTGCATCTGCTGCACTGCCCGGTAGGCATTGCTGGCCTGCTGGTACTGCTGCTGCAGGTCCTCGAGCTTGAGCCGCTGGGCCCGCAGGTTGCGTTCCCTGGCGGCCTCGCCGAACACCAGCTGATCGTCGTCGATATCACAGCGAAACATGGCATAGTTGCCGGAACCGAGACCGTCGCTGGTAAGGCCGCGGCGGGTCAGGCGCAGGGCATCGGCATCCTTCACCCGCTGCAAAGTGCCGTAGGAGGCCTTGAGGTAGTGCTCGGCGCCGCGGTGGCTGAAACGCAGGACGTGGAATACGGAATCCTCCGGCAGGGACTGGCGTTCAGCATCCCGCCGCGCCTGCTCACCCTGGATGACCCGGGCCCGGTTGCGACTGCGGCCCGCCAATCGGCGCAGGATGCGGATGGCCTCGGCCTCGTACTCCGGTTCCACCAGAATACCGAAGCGAGCGCCGCCGAGGTATCCCTCGATGGCCATCTGCCACTCCGCTTCAACCACTTCGACATGGTCACAGAGCACCCGTGGGTCCGCCCCCGGGCACTCACTGTGGATTGCGGCGAGGGCCTCTTCCACATCGCGGGGGTACCTGACCCGCCGGGCTTCCAGTGTCGCGATGTGCTGCTCAACCTCCTTGGCCTGCTGTTCATTGCCGCGCACCTCGCGCTCCCGCTCAGACACCAGGCGGTCCAGCCGTTGGGCAAGGGAGGGCGCCGGATCGCCGCTGGCGTCCGCCTCGCCGGGGCGGTGCAGCATGTCTGCCAGCTGGTTGTGCAGGGGCTGCTCGCTGCGCGCCCGGTCGAGGCTGACCTCCAGCGGACTCAGGTCGATCCAGTCCCGGGCCAGCATCTGGTTGAGGTCCGGCAGGTCTGCCTCGGTGCTTTCCAGCAGGCTCCTGACCTTGTCGCGCCAGCCGCGACTGGCCAGTTCCGGCAGCAGCAGCTCCAGACTATGGCGCGACAGCAGCTCGCGGATATTGCGCAGGGCGCCGAGATTGCCGCTGCGCTGGTGATCCTGCTCCAGCAGCGGGCGGGCGCCGTTCCGCAACGTCTCTCCCAACTCTGTGGCGCGCTGTTCCAGTTCCTGTTTACTGCGCAGTGCCGGAATACCCTGGATACGGGCTTCCAGGCTGACCAGCTCCCGGTGGGCCTGCTCCAGCCGACGACTGGTCTGTTCCTGCTCTTCGGCGAGGTCGCTCTGCTGCTGGCGCAGTGCTATCTGCTGTTCTTTTTCCCGCACATAGTGCCGCTGGTTGCGCTGGTATTTCTGCGCTGCGGCGCCATAGCCGAGGGTGGTTCGCTGCAGCCAGCATTCGAGGTAATCCCCGGCATGCTGCCTGGCCTGCTCCAGCAGGGCCACGGCGATGCGCAGCTGGCTGGCCTCCTGCTCCATGCCGTGTACGGTGCGCAACAGGTCGCGGATGCGGCGGATAGTATCGCCAAAGTCGCGGGCCTCCAGCACTTCATTGGCGACGAACTGGTCGATAGACTGCACCGGTTTGTAGGCCATGAAACGGGCGAAGGTGCGAGCGGCGTTCTTGCTCTCCTGCTGTGATACCGCGTCGCGCTTGCCACGCAACGCACCATACAACCGTGCGAGGTAGGTGCCCTTTTTGTTGTCGTATACTTCCACCGCCTTCTTGCCGAACTCCATGCGCAACAGGTTGGGCAGCTCGTTCACGGGGACCACGTGTTTGCCGTCGGGGTAATCACGCACCAAGTGAGACAGGCTCAACATCTCCCCGGGTACGATCATCAGCAGCAGTTCATCCTGCCGCGCCTGGGCATGCGCGCCCGCCCGGTCGAGGTGGGCCCGGACGCCAATCACAGCGGTAAAAGGCTCTGCGGTCTCGCCTTTGGTGGGATGGAATATGCCGGCAATATAGCCATCGCAATTCCAGGGCCGGGCGAAAGCACCGTCATCACAACCGAGAATGTAGGACGCGAGCGTGCGCACCTGCTTGCCGCCACGGCCGCGCTGGGTGGTTTCATCCTGCCCGGGATTGTAGTTGAACAGGTTATCGTGGGCCGCGGTCATCAGGGTTTGCAGGGCGTCGGCGGCGGTGGTCTTGCCGGAGCCATTGCCACCGGAAAACAGGTTGACCGGACCGTATTCCAGTTCTTCGGCGGGCAGGTTGCCCCAGTTCACGGTGATGGAGCGTTTCAGGTACATGCTTCGCCCCCCTCCTCGGCCCCTTGGTCGGCAGTTTTCCCGCCGTCCTCAGGCTCGATCAGCTGCGCGAGCACGCTGTCTGTTACCAGGCTGGTGATGTCCGGGCGGATGGTGAGCCAGGCCTCGGCATCCGCCAGGGCCTCATCCCCCGCACTGCGAATCAGGCGCAACTGGCGCAGGCGTGTGAACAGCTGGCGGCGCTCCACCAGCCCTTCCGGCAGCGCCCTGCCCAGCAGGTTCTTGTGGGCCAGGCTCAGGGCCTCCAGCGGCAACACCACCTGGCCCTTCTCGTCGATCTGGCCCTCGCGCAGGGCTTTGTCGTACTCGGCCCGCAGTACCAGGATAACGGCCACCTCCTGCTGGCTGAGGCGCTCCCGCAATCCGCTGTTGAAGCTGTCTTCGGCATCGGCGAGACCCGGCACCTCCGCCCCCGGCGGGAACAGGCGCAGTGAATTGAAACGCGGCTCGTGGAGGATGCGAATGCGGAGCACCTGGAGGTAGTCCTCCACCAAATCCTCCGCCCGCAGGTAGCGGTCGTAGAGTTCAGCCTCGCGCTTGCTTTCATCGCGACACAGCACCCCGTTATCCAACAGGCGGATGATCAGCTCGGAAAACTGTTCCGGGGTCAGGCCGCGGGCGGTGGCGGCCTCATCAAGGTTGTTTCGAATCGTCATCCTGTTCCAGTTCCAGCAGGAAACCGTCCCTGCGCTCGAAATAGTGTTCACCGGTAACCGGTTCATTGGTCGCTTCAATTTTCAGGCCGAAGCCGCCGGCGCGGTGTTCGGCGCTACCCAGTTCGATCACGTGGCTGAGGGCCAGCAGATCGGAAGCGCTGTTAACGGGCAGGTCGCGGCTCTCGATGCGCCGGCTTGCGCCCAGGGCATCGCGCAGGTAGTCGCGCAGGGCGCCGCTGTTGACGCTGAAGGCCTTTTCCAGCAGTTGCTGGGTATACAAGTCCCGCAGGGTATCCGCATCCGGGGCCTCGATGTCGGCAATCCGGTTCCGCACGGCACGCCGTTGGGGTTTGTCCCGCAGCCGGTTGTGGGCCGGATCCACCAGGCCCAGACGCCACTGGGCCATCAGTTCACCCGCGGCGGCCAGGCGACGCTCGAACGCGGCCCCATCGAGGTCTGCCAACTCGCGGCACAGACCGACGATGTCGTTGTGCTTCTGGCTGTGCAGGTAGCTGAGCTGGCGGATGATGATATCGGCGCGGCGGGTGAAGCCCTGCAGGGTGCGACGCAGGGCCGGCAACATGATCTCGGAGGCGTTGCGCATGCGTGTTTCGATGCTGTCCAGCAGCTGCCAGAGCACCGAAGCATCCTCACTCACCACCAGATCCGGTGCCAGCCGGCGCAGCTCGCGTTCGACGTTCTGCTTCCAGGCTTTTTGCTTGCGGCGAATTTTCCCGATGGTGCTCTGGATCCTGTCGCGGTGCTTCTCCACACTGTCGGCCGACAGGCGAATTGCCACATCCGGCTGGAATCGCTTTTCCATGAACTCGAAGAACTGGTCAGAGGCCTGCTGCACCAGCTGCTGGGCCTCAACCTCGCGCACCAGCTCGCGCTTGCGCTCTTCCAGTTCGGCGATGATATCGGTAAAGTCGGCGATGATGCGCTCGGAGTGCTCATAGGCGTCCAGCAGGTCGTAAACTTCGCCGCGATCGAGAAAGGCCGATAATGCGTTCAGGGTATTGCGGGTATTGCGATGCCGGGTGCGCACACTGCGGCCATCCACTTCCGCGAGCGTCTGGGTAAACAGGCGTCCGGTGCGGCTGAAAGGATAGATTGACTGAAAGGATGCTTCGTCCTTGTCGCGTTTCAGCCAGCCATAGTCCACCAGTTGATTGAGGATCCAGGCCGCCTGCTCGCGATTGCTGCTGAAGCGGCCCTCGTCATCGCCCTCCAGCAGCGGCGCCCGCTCCAGCGCCTCTGTGAACAGGTCCAGCACCTGCTCCCGGCGCAGAGACTCACCGTAATCGGCGCGAGAGCTGTACAGCCGTTCGTGCAACAACCGCAGGCACTCGACGATTTGCTCGCGGTACTTCCCGGTGAGAGGGCGGAAAAACTGACTGCGCTCGTCGATGAAAAACATGAGGGGCCGGGAGAATAAACAAGGCCGCTATTTAAACAGGTTGCGGAGGCCGCTCCAAGCCTGATTCCGGTCGTTCAGCAGATCACTTTAGAGGTTGCACCAGTTCTTTGAACAGCAATACCCGATTATATTAAGTGGATGCCTGCCCTGGGTTTAAGCTGCCATGGCTACCATGCCGAACTACCCACTCGCCCGCGAAGGGCACGACCAAGTGTATCCCTTCCTGCTCCTGCAGATAATGGATCACCATACCAAGCGCTGCATTTAGGCTAATTGGCAATAGAATTGACAATCAGCCATTTTATCTCGTAATGTGCGCGTGTAAAGCAATCAGAAACCACCATGACCTACATCCCCCGGAACGCAGAATCGAGGCTTCAACAATTCGCCAGCGGCTATCCGGTGGTTGTGGTCACCGGCCCTCGCCAGTCCGGCAAGTCCACCCTGGTGAAGCACGCCTTTCCCGATCACCATTATGTATCGCTTGAAGATCTGGACCAAAGAGAATTTGCTGAAACGGACCCGCGTGGATTTTTGAATCAATTTGGTGGGGGCGCCATCCTGGATGAGGCGCAACGCTGCCCTGCCCTGTTTTCTTATCTCCAGACACGCGTCGATGAACGGCAACAGCCCGGAGAATTTATCCTGACAGGTTCCCAGCAGTTTGGCCTGTTATCAGGCATCACGCAGAGCCTGGCCGGCAGAGCTGCAATGCTGACGCTGCTACCCATGACCTACGGCGAGTTACAGCGTTCAGGAAAAATCGGCAAGGACCTCGACAAGATACTCTTTGACGGGGCGTTCCCCCCTATCTTCGACCGCGGACTCGAATCGCATCCTTGGCATGGAAACTATGTACGCACTTACCTGGAACGAGACGTCCGGCAACTGATCAAAGTACAGGATTTGGGAACCTTTCAACGCTTCCTGAAATTGTGTGCAGGTCGGACCGGACAACTGCTCAATCTTTCGTCGCTGGCCAATGACTGCGGTATTACACATAATACGGCCAAGGCCTGGATCTCCGTTCTGGAAGCCAGCTATATCGTGCATCTGTTGCCGCCGCATCACCAGAATTTCAACAAGCGCCTGGTAAAAACGCCCAAACTCTATTTCCTGGATACTGGTCTTGCCACCTGGCTGCTCGGTATCCAAAACAGCGAGCAACTGCCGACCCATGTTCAACGGGGTGCCCTGTTCGAAACCTGGGTGATCAGTGAATTGCTCAAAGCCCGCTATAACGCGGGAGAAACCTCGAACCTTTATTTCTGGCGCGATCGTTCGGGGCACGAAGTCGATCTGCTGATTGACCATGGAACCGACCTGTCACCGCTGGAAATCAAATCCGGGCAAACCATCAACAAGGATTACTTCAAAGCGCTGGAATTCTGGCGAAAACTGGCCGGTGAAACCACCGGAAAAGCGTGGCTTATTTATGGTGGTGACAGCCGACAATCCCGTTCCGATGTCACTGTTCTGCCCTGGCATGAAATCAATGCCGAGAAGATTTTGAAATGAAAACACCCGCCATCGGTCGCAATTATCCCTGCCGCTGCGGTAGCGGAAAGAAGTTCAAGCACTGCCATGCCCAATCAAGCCTGGGCAGCTAACGGCCTGGCCCCGCTGGAAAAAGTGCGCTGGCTCACAATTTGGAAGATTGGTGCAGAAAAGGTGGACAGCCTGCCGCGTTGAAACAGGCCCGTCGGGTTACTATCCCTGCCCCGTGAGTATGCCAATAACAAGGAATGTGCGTGACGCCCGTCGCGCACGGTAAAACAAAGGAGTTTTCTCATGCCTGCCCGATTCCCCTGCCTGAAGATGCTGTGCGTTGGTCTTTTTAGCACCCTTGCCGCCTGTAGCGACGGTACCGATGGCATCCGGCCCCCGGCTACGCCCGACCCCGAGCCGCCCCCGGTGCAGCCGAGCCTGGATGAGCAACTGGGACAGGTAATTGAAGACCGGGGGCTCACCGGCGATCCCAGCACCGGGCGCGAGCTGCCGTCGATTACCGACCCTCTCGCACAGTTGGGCATGAAGCTGTTTTTCAGCAAGTCCTTGAGTGGGCCGCTGGACACCGCCTGTGTCAGTTGCCACCATCCAACCATGGGCGGCGGTGACGACCTGCCCCTGCCAATCGGGGTGGAGGCCGAATTCCCCGACCTGCTGGGACCGGGAAGGGTTCACGCCAGCTGGGGGCACCACTTCGACGGCGGCCCCACGGTACCGCGCAACGCCCCGACAACCTTCAATATCGCGCTGTGGGACCAGGTGCTGTTCCACGACGGCCGGGTGGAGAGCCTCGGCAAGACTCCGGGTGCCAACGGCGATGACGGCCAGGGAGTGCGCACCCCCGATTCCGCATTTGGCACTGCGGCTCCCGACGCCGAGAACCTGACCCAGGCCCAGGCCCTGTTTCCGGTTACCTCGGTAGAGGAGATGCGCGGGCAATTCGCGGCGGGCGCGAGCAACGCCGAGCTGCGCGCCGCACTGACCGAACGGCTGACAACCCAGGAGATAGCGAACTCCTGGCTGGACGACTTCCAGCTGGCCTTTGACAGCGCCGCTGGCGGCGATGAGCTGATGACCTACCAAAACATCAGCCGTGCCCTGGCGGCTTACGAGAACTCCCAGGTGTTTGTCGACACCCCCTGGAAGGCCTATATCCAGGGCGATACCGACGCCATCAGTGACAGTGCCAAGCGCGGGGCGATACTGTTCCACACCACTGCCGAGGATGACGGTGCCAGTTGCGTCGCCTGTCACAGTGGCGACTTCTACACCGACGAGAAGTTTCACGTGCTGGCCATACCCCAGATTGGCCGGGGCAAGGGCGACGGCGCAACGGGGGATGACGACTTCGGCCGCTTCCGCGAAACCGGTGAGCCCGCTGACCGCTATGCTTTCCGCACGCCCACGCTGTTGAACGTGGCAGTCACCGGCCCCTGGGGCCACTCAGGCGCCTATCTTGAGCTGGCGGCCATCGTGCGCCACCACGTGGCGGTGGAGGATGCGCTGGCCGGCTTCGACTATTCCCTGGGCGGCGCGCAAGCGGGTCTTCAGTACGACAACGCGCAGGCCAACACCACGCTGGCATTGGAGCAGCTTCGGGATCAATGGCAAAGCGGGCGGTCCCTGCTGACTCAGGCTGAACTCAGCGACGAGCAGATTGACGATCTGGTCAGCTTCCTCCGCGCCCTTACCGACCCCTGCGTCGAGGACCGGGCATGTGTTGGCAAGTGGGTGCCCGAGTACGGCTCCGGCCCCGATGCCCTGCAGTTAAACGCCACCAATGCGGCGGGAGACCTGCTTTAAGCGCGCACACCGGGCGCTTTTCCTGGATGGCGCCCGGTCCACGCTGCCCGAGGCGTCACCGCCGCCCCAGGCGGTCAGGTGCGTGGTGGGAGTGCCCAGCGCAAACCTGCGATTTGCTTGCGTTATTACCCAGCTTCCAGTGCGCCATGACTAGCAATGCCGGACACACTGACTACTAGAGCCTGCCACTCCCACTCGATTATAAACAAGAACTTTTTATCTTATATTTGCTATGGCTTGCTTCCCTGATAACTGGCAATACCGTGTTCAGGAAATGGCTGTTTTTGCTCATAAAATCACAGCTCCAATAAGAGGACTTGAAAAATATCGGTCGATATACCGAACAACAATGGGGTAAACGTCAACGCAACACCTGCCTGAGAGCACTCGAAAAACGCTTTGGCTGGTTAGCGGAAGACCCGCAATTGGGTAAACATCGCACGCGGATGTGACTGAAGGCTATTACAGCTTCCCGCAGGGCGAACATGTTGTCTTCTACATTATTGGAGAGAAAGGCATAGATATTATTGGCATCCCGCATAAGGAGATGGATATCAGCACATATTTTCTCCCTGGTTAAACAATCAGGGAGAAGGCGGAATGTCAGTTAGTGCCAGACCTCCGCCCCCAGTACGCCTCACTCCCACTCGATTGTAAACAAGCTATTTTTATCTACTATATTCAACGCCTTGAGTTACGCGTAATCAGAAATACCATGAAAAATACCATGCTCAGAATTTTATCCAAAGAGCTTCGTCTTCCCACAAATCAATAATCCCTGAACCTCACATCCGCACACTATTCCACGAAGATATCCAGATTGATGAAGTCGGCCATATCAGTGTAGCTATAAACTATCGAAGAAGTAACGTTTTGGGACCTTCATACCGGACTCGTGAAAATCATCGCAAAGTCGACCCTGGTAGCCTTATGGGAAGAGAACTTGAAATTCAACATGCAAAGGCAGGCTCTGTCAGCTTTCACTATAGACCACAGTAGCTCAAGCGCTATTCAACGACACACTCTTGCGCAATAACTGCATCTAATTTATCATCACATGATGTCATTTTTTATGGCTCCTGATGAGGGAGATTACTCATGAGAACCACACTGAACATTGATGACCAATTACTGGCAGAGGCTCAGCGGATTACCGGGGTGAGCGAGAAAGTTGTTCTCGTTCGAGAGGGGCTGCGCGCCCTTGTTGAGCGAGAAAGCGCGCGCCGGTTGGCGCGACTGGGGGGAAGCGAGCCTAAACTTAAACCAATATCTCGTCGCCAGCCCGATCCTGCAAAATGATCCTGGTCGATAGTTCGATCTGGATTGACCATCTGCGCTCCGGTGATACCCGGCTTGCTGACTTACTTGACCGAAGCCAGGTACTGACACACTCCTTTGTAATAGGTGAACTGGCCTGCGGAAATTTGCACAACCGCGATGAGATTCTCAGACTGCTCAATGACCTTCCACACGCACCTGTCGCCTCCCCGGCAGAGGCACTGTACTTTATCGAACGTAATCGACTGATGGGACTGGGAGTCGGTTATATTGATATCCACCTGCTTGCTGCAACCGCATTGGCGGAAAATACCTTGCTATGGACAGGCGACAAACGACTGACGAAAGTTGCAAGCAAGATGCAACTGGCATTTTGACGAATAACCCTTGGATTTTCTGAAATCCAGCGGCCGACCCGCCGGTATCGAGGTATAAATTCGTGAGTTGAAAATACCGGGCACCGAATGTAATGATCCCTGCCTCTGCAGCGGCGGAACATAGCTCAAGCACTACTGCCCGGTGCAAGGTGGGCACCCGGTGCTGATTGATCAGGATTAGCCCAAACCGTTAAAGACAACTCAGAGCATCCAGCAACCAGCGCTGGGCGATATGCTCCTGCTCCAGCCGGAGGCCGGGCGCCAGCTGGTTCTCCCGGAGCGTTTCGTACAGCGCTGTTTCTGCCTCGGTCAGATTATCGAGCGCGCCATTGAAGCGCTTGGCGTCCGCTTCCCGCCCCCAAACACCCCGATGAGCCTCAAGCGTGTTGCGGTCCATCAGCAGCGAGTGCGCGTGCGGAAAGGGTTGGCGGAAGCGGTTGAGAATGGCGAAGCCATGGGTGTCGATGTCGCCCCAATAATAGAGCCGCTTGCTCGCCAGCCAGGGAAGGTGACGCAGCGCGTCGACGCCATAGCCGAGGCCGAAGATCACCAGTGCCCTGGGAAACGACGGGAACGCCAGGCCATTGATCTCGTTTTCGGTGATGAACACTGTGTCCACCCCCGGGTCCAGGCGGGCGAACTGGTCCACCGGTATCGTCAGATCAGTGAGGCCGCTGATGGCCAACCGGTCTTCCAACAGCCGGAAACGGATCAACGCTGGCTTGTCGCGCAGTCCATATCGGCGATTAAAGCCGCGCACCCCGGTGGCGCTGGCATCGATCGTCTCGGCGGGCAGGATGGCGTCGAGAAGCTTACCGAGCAGGCCGCGATGGGCTTCGATGAACTTGGTGTGGATGCCGGGAATATCCAGTTCACGCAGATAGACACCGGGACGTGGGTGCGCCTGGAACCAGGCCAGCACGGCGAGCAGGTCGTCCCAGATCGGCTGGTGTTCCAGGACTTTCAGCGGGTACTGACAAAGCCAGCTTCGCAAGGTGGGAAAGATCACCAGAGTCCGGTCGGCAAGCTCGGAAAAACGTGCCGCGTCGCGATGCCGACCGAGCCAGTGCAGGGCGTCATCCTCGCTATCCACGGTGATGACGTCGGGTAAATCATTGGCGCCCTGTACCCGGTGGCGTTGCTGGCGCCAGTGTACCGTATAGCCGAAGCCTTTTTTTTCTTTCGCATCCTCGCGCAGGCCGCGCACCCAGTCGGCCACGTCGGCGAAGCGCTCGGTGATATCCCGGGCGTCGGGCTTGTGCAGCCGCAGCGTCAAGGGAAACAGCGCTTCACCAGCCAGACGCGCTCGTAGAATGTCACCGCGCCGCCAGTACTTTTCCAATTGGCCGCGCAGATCGGCAGACGAGGTCCAGCTCATGACTCCACGCGAATCCGTTCGCGAGCGGTTTTTTCCGCCCGGTATTCCTCGATGCTGAGATTGCGCACCAAGGATTCGCGGCCCTCGCGGTTGTGCACGAAGCCGACGCTGTGGACATAGGGCTCGATGATGTGAATCTTCTGCAGTGGCGTGACGATCAGCAACTGCAGATTAAGCCGCTTGAACAGCTCCAGGCCATAGCGAGCGGATTCATCAGAGCCGCGGCCAAAGGCCTCGTCGATGACCACGAAGCGAAACGACCGGGAGCGCTGCTCACCCCATTCCAGGCCGAACTGATAAGCCAGACTGGCTGCCAGCACGGTGTAGGCCAACTTCTCCTTCTGGCCACCGGATTTGCCGCCGGAATCGGAATAGTGCTCGTACTCCCGGCCATCCTCGCGCCAGCGCTCCGAAGCGGAGAAGACGAACCAGTTGCGCACGTCGGTGACTTTCTGGGTCCAGCGTTTGTCCAGCTCCCCGGTGCCGTCGCGGCCTCGAAACCGCTCGATGATGTGTTTCACCTGCAGAAATTTCTGTTCGGTGTACTGCTCTTCCTCGTTGCCACTAAGGGCACCCTCGGTGCAGGCGCGAAGCTCCTGCTGGAAGTCGCGCACGTCATTGTCAGTGGCGGGCTCCGCCAACAGGGTGATGTAGCGGCCCGGATTGTAGTCGATGCCTTTCAGGGAGCGGTTGATGATATCGATGCGCTCGCGGATCGCCTGACGTTCCTTGTGCAACTGCCCCTGAAATGCCGCCACCTCGCGGATGGTGTTCTCGTTGAGCAGTTCCTTGAAGCGGCGCTCGAAGCGCGGCAGATCGTCGCGCTGCAATGCCTCCAGCATGGTGCGGTAATCGCCACCGGCCGCCAGGGTGGCGTCCACCTCGCGGCTTTCCAGCGGCCATTCATGCTGGTGGCGCTGCATGGCGCTAACAATCTTTTCTCTCAAGGATTTCAGTTGTTTGTCGCGCCGATCGATACGCTTTTGCAACCAGTCCCGCAGTTCACTCTGCTGGTTGTCGCAGGATTCCACGGTCAGGGTGCGCCCGGCCAGCGCCTCGTCGCGGTAGCCCGACACTGTCTCGAAGCAGGACCGTTGCACCTCATCGGCCTCAGCCAATTGCGCGGCGCTCTCCTGGCGCTGGGCACTGGCGGTTTCGGTTTTGTTCTGGTTGGCGCCCTCGTCCTTGCCCAGGGTCGAGAGCGTGTCCTCAGTCTCCTTCAAACCGCTTTCCAGTTCCTCAAGTTGGCTTTCCAACTCCCGCAGCAGATCATTGGCGGCCTCCAGGGCCCGGCACTCGTTCTCCAATTGCTCCAGTTGCAAAACCAGCGGCTTCCAGTCCAGTTCTTCGAAATCGCTGAACATGGCCAGCTGATCCAGATAGCGCAAGGCATCTTCCAGGGTCTTGCGCTCTGTCTCCCAACTTTGCACCTGACCGGCCAGTTCCCGCCCGCGCCGGGCCAGAGATTCTGCTTCCGCTTCGAGTGCGCGAATTTTGGCGTGGTTGTCCCAGCCCAGCACATAGCGGCTGGCGTCGTCGAGCCGGTGGCGGTCGTCCTTCTCATGGCGACCACCGGGCGCTTTGATTTGTCCGGCACGGGTGACGGCGCGCTGCTCGCGGCGGAAGCGAATGAGATCCTCGCAGCAGACGTAGTCGAAACGCCGCAGCAGCTCACGCTCCAGCCACGGATAGAAAGCGCTGTCCGGCTGAATGCGCAACTTGTGCACCAGCGACTCTGGTGACGCCGCCTGCACTTCGCCGCGCGGTTCGCGAACCCGGAAATACACCAGGCGACCGCGCAAGAGAGTGCGTTCTACCCAGCCGGAGACCTGCTCATAAAGGGCATCCGGCACCAGCAGCGAAAGGCCAAAATTGTGCAGCAAGCGCTCGATGGCGCCTTCCCAATCCCGCTCCTCAGGGGGCACCTGCAACAGCTCACCCACAAACGGCACCTGATCTTCGTCCAGTTCCAGCGCCTCACACAGGGCTTCTCGGATCGCCAGCACCCGCCCGGGAATGTTGGAACGACGTCGGCGCAGGGAATCAAGTTCCGCTGCCAACTCGCCGTGCTGATCATTCAGCCGGTGCAGATCCGCGCCGGTCTCGTTGATCTGGTTCTGCAGTTGCGCGCGCTGCTCCTGCAAATCACCCTGGCGCCGTTCACGCTGGTGCCGGTTGTCGACAAACAGGTCCAGGGTGTCAGCATCGGGCAGCGACAAAGCCTGTGCCAATGCACGGTATTGCTCCGCCTTGTCCTGCCGCTGTTGTTTTTGCCGCTGGCAGCTTTGCATCTCCGCCTTCAGCCGCTGCAGCCGGTCACCGCCGTTGTCGGCGATCGATTGGCGTAGATCATCGCGGCGCGCCTGCTGATCACGGCGGCGGGTTTCCAGGGCAGTGCGCCGCTGGGCCAGACGCTCCGCCTCTACCGAAAGGTTGTCCAGGCGTTTGTCCAGCAGATTCATCTTCAAACCGGCGAACCAGGGCCGCAGGGCATCGCGGCTTTGCCGCAAGTCAGACACTTGACGTTCGATCTCTTCATGGTGATTTAGATCGGCTACCAGCGGCTCGAGCATGTCGATGCGCCGCCGGGCCTTGAGCACTGCCTCATGGGCGCGATTGAGATCGTCAAAATGACGAATCAGTGCTTCGATGCGCTCGCCCACCGGGAACGGCTCCAGCATGTGATCGCGAACGAAGCGGGTGATGTTGTCCACCGACTTCATCGACACGGTCTGGTTGAACAGCTCCATGGCCTGTTCATTGTCGATGCCAAAGCGGCGGCGGAAGGCTGCACCGTAACCGGGAAAGGCGTCGAACACCTCAATACCGCTTTGCTTTTTCAGGCGCTTTTTCAGGGCGGCAATGTCGCTGCCAAAATCGGCAAAGTCATCGATCACCGATAGTGTCCTGTCGGCCACTACATAGAAGCGCTCCGGCTGGCCAGCGCTGTCCTTGATCCAGAACACCTGGGCAAGGGTCACGTTCTGGTCGTAACCGGCGTTGTGAAAATGGCCAAGAATCACCGAGTAACTGTTGTGATCGCGCAGCGCCACCGCCTTGGCGGAAAGACCGGCCTCGCCACGCTCGGATTTGTAATACCCCAGCACGTAGGAGCGCAGTGAGCGCTCCTTGCTCTCGGCGCCGGCGGCCTTGTTGTAGGTGATACGCTGCGCTGGCACCAGCAGGGTGGTGACCGCGTCCACCAGCGTGGACTTACCTGAGCCTATGTCGCCGGTCAGCAGGCTATTGTTGCCGTGCGGATTCAATGCCCATACCTGACGGTCGAAGGTACCCCAGTTGAGCACCTCCAGCCGCTGCAACCGAAAGCCGGCCTGCTCGTTGGAAGCGGCAAAATCCAGCCCCAGATTCTCACTGTTCACCGGCTTGTTCCCGATATGCCTTGAGGCGCTGTTCGAATTCCCCCAACCACTGCGCGTCGACAAAGGACTGCAGAATGCGGCGCACTTCGTAACGGTCGCTCTGGCCGCGCAGCCGGCGCAGAAAACCCAGCTCAATCACCTTGTTGATGTCGCCCTGCACGCGGTCCACCAGTTTCGCCTCGTTGGCGGTGTCCGGCAGGAACAGCCGCACCAGCTCGACGATCTGCTCCTGGGTCAGTATCAGACGCGGGTCGCCGCCGCTGGCGTCGTGCTCGGCGAGTTTCTTGCGCAACAGTGCCAATAACAGGCTGACCGGATAGGATAGCTGGCGGCGCGGCACCAGCCGTGGGGGACCCTGCTCGTCATCGCCGCGCTCCACCTGACACAGGTAGGCGTAGCCCTCCGGCTCGTCCAGCACCAGTTCCAGCCCCAGCAACGCCACGTGATCGCGCACCCGGCTTTGCAGCGTCAACAGCGCCTGCCACAGCACCTCCCGCTGATCGCGATAAAGCACGCCTTTGAGCAGATGAATCAACAGAGGCGACAATTGTGAGTCGGTATCGATATCGGTGTCACTCATGCATTTACCGGCTAAATAGCACATCGGGAACGGTTGCGCGGCGCATCATGCCACGATCGTCGCGCCAACTCACCTCGCACTCGGCGGCCTCATCGACCAATGCCTTCGGATCATCGGCGGCCAGTGTCAACCAGGCCACCAGCTCCGCCAGGCCGCGCTCCAGTGGACTGTGATCCAGTAACGCCGCCAGGGTGATCTGGTCGCGGGTTTGCAGCGCCCGTTGCAGCCGCGAACGCAGCGCCGCCCGATCCACATAAAACTGGTCGAACAAAACGCCGGCGTCCAGGTCGGCGTCACCGGTGGCCAGCTCGTTCTGCGCAATACGCGGCTTTAACGGTGGGCGGTACAGCGGCCGCTCCAGGGGCAGCACCACCGACGGCGCCTGTTCGTTTATTGTCATACCCGGCACCGGAGCCGATGCCTCGCGCACCGCCAGGGCATGCTGTTCTACTTCGTGCAGCAACTGCATGATGCGGCGGTTCTCCAGCCAGGCCTGATCGTCCAGATAACGGCGCAACTGCTCGGACAGCCGCGCCACCGTGCGTAGCGTCGCCTCGCCGGCCTCGAGCCAATCGTAGTGCACCCGCTGCAGGCGCGGATCCGGTTCCAGCTCGCGCACCGGGTCCAGCGCCAGAACTTTCTCCAGCAACGCGGACAACTCCTCCTGCCGTCTCGCGGACATCAGAAAATCCCAGAACGCACGAAAGGTGCGGCCCTGATCTGTGTCGGTAATGGCATCGTGTACGCCAAACACCTCCGCCAGCATATCGGCCTTGCCGCCGTCCCACACTGCCACTTTTTCCCGCACCTGCCGATCCAGATCGCGGAAGTTCTGCTCCACCTGCCGAAAATCCGCCAGCAGCGCCCGGGCGGTGTCCGACATCTGTAAAAACCGCTCGCGCAGCCGGGTGTCGTCCATCATCCGCAAGCGGCCCGCATTGATCTCTTCGATCTCCCGCTCAATGTCCGCCTTGCGCCGGGTCAACTCCTCGATACGCACGCGCGGATTGGTCTCGGTGCCCTCGGTGATCTCGCGCAGCAGCTCGAACACCGTCAGCAATCGCGACTCCGCGCCGATAAATCGCTGCCCTTGTAGCGACACCAGCCAATGCAACGCTTTCTCCGTGGCTGGCGCCAGATCGTAATGAGGCTCGTCACTGTCGCGAGGGTAATACTTGCGCAGCCAGCCGCGCTCGTCCGCCGCCCAGTCGTTCAGATACTGTCCAGCCGGCTTGGGAAAAGCGCTCTCTCCCAAACGTTCGCGCAAATGGAACAGAAAATCCTCCAGCCGCGATGCCAACTCCGACTCGGCGAACGTCCGCTGGTTCGGCTCGATAAAATAGCGGTGCAGAAAGGCCACCACCATCGGCCCATGGTCGGCTGCCAGCAACCGCCAACCGGGATGCTGACGGCGGAGAGTGGTAAGAAAGTCATAATCCATGAAAAGGGCCATAGTGCCAGTGAGCGTCTAGTTTCACAAACCCCGACCAGCAGTGCCAAGGGAAACCGGACCAACCTCAGCCCCACCTGCTCGGCCCCAAATAACGCGTCACCCTGTCACCGCTGGCCAGTAAACAGGAACTCCTCGTATGTCGCTGGGCCAGGACGGTCGAGGGAATTCCAGGTCAGACAGAGTAGAAGTTGAGCAGTTTGCATGCCTGGCGAGTGCTACATCCTCGGGTCAACAACCGGCATCACCCCTAATAGGAAAGCAAAAAAAAGCATTGACACCGGGTTTGGTGAAAGTAGTTCCTGACTAAACAGTGCCAGACGGCCGCCTACCCACTCGATTGGAAACAGGCGTTTATTATTCCTACTTTCCCGTTAATTATGATCAGACTACGACAATACCATGAAAAACACCATGTTCAGAAATTCCTTCAATTCGTTTCATTTTTTCCACAAATCTGTGAGTACTGAATGTCTCATTCGAACAATATTTCAAGAAGATATACAGGTTGATGGAGTTAACCCATTCAGCGTATGTAGATGGTTACCAAAAACCGCGCATAGTTGGCGATACCGCTCAAGGCGCGAATGCGCGTTGATGCCAGACAATACCTGCCCGTACCAGTCACTCCCACTCTATTGTAAATAAGCCCTTTTTATCGTTTATATTCAATGGCTTATTTTCCCTCTATTTCGTAATACCATGGAAAATACCATGCTCGGAAAATCCTTCAAAATACTTGAAAAATATTGCCGATTGAACTCTGATTCACAGCGCCCTAGGCCACTTTCCGTGCCTTGACTTCCAGGTGTATCCCCTCCTGCTCCTGCAGGTAATGGATCACCGCAAACAGGTTACTCGCCTGGGGATTCCCTTTAGGCCCGAACATGCGCATGAGACTCTTGCTCGATTTGTCGAATACTTGGGAGAGCTCCTCAAATCCGATCGTCGCATTGATATAGTCACGCAGCACTGCCTTGCCGGTATCGACGTCACCGGCGAGCAGGCATTCGGCTCCTTCCTGCAGCAGAGCCTTACGGAAAGCAGGATCCCGTTGGGCGCGTGCCTGAATGGTGTCCTTAAAATCTTTTGTCAGAGCCATCGTTACACCTCTTGCCGTTTTCGGCGCTTATAATCGCGCCAGTGTCCTTTTGCGTCGGAAATATCCGCGTCCTGACGCTTCTTGGTACCGCCCGCTAGCAATATCACCAACCGATCCCCGTCCTTGCCGAAGTAGATTCGATAACCAGGACCAAAATCAATCCGGTACTCATAGACGCCAGCGCCAACCCCTTTCACATTCGAGAAATTTCCTTGCTCCATCCGATGGACTGCTGTCGTCACCTTGACCGCAGCGGTCACATTCAGACGATCAAACCATTTGCCATAAGGACTGCTTCCCTCAGCATCGAGGTATTCCCTAACCTCTGTCATATGACCCATATAGTATCATATATGTTACCTTCATCAATACCCGAACAACGATCCATTTTATGCCACGGGGGAATTGTCGTCCGCATAGTCTCGCACTCGCCCCTGCAAGGCATTACGAACAAACTGTCTCGCCGCGTTCTGCGCACCGGAATTGTCGTTCGCCCCGACGAGCTGCCGGATCCGCTCGGCGACGTCGTCAGCCTTATCCAATCGGTTTGCAGCGTCCATCGCCCGGTCATGAGCTTCTATCACATCGACGCAGGTCACTTCGTAACCCCACCCCTCAGTCAACCAGCGCAGTGCCGCCAGGGCCGAGCCGAGGGCAAACGCCGGTCCCGAGTTGAGATAATCCCTGGCCGCCCTGGTCAACGTTTTCGGATCACAGGGACCCTGGTTGGCCAGTTCCAGTGCCAGATCATATAGCTCGAGTTCCTTTGCGGTCGCGAACCACTTGCCCTCTTCCCCCGGTGTGGTCTTGATCAGATCCGCGAGAATGTCTTCCGGCGCCATCATGGGATAGCGTTTCGCCACGGCGCGAAACCGCGCAAGGTACGAATTACCCTGGGCAGCCCACAAACCATAGCGCCGATAGGCCTCATTATGAAGGCCCGAGGAGATCAGGATTTCTTCGCAGGTCTGATCAATGGCCGAATCCGGTTGATTCAGCCCTCTGGACGCCTCGGCGTATTTCAGGGCTTCTGATTTCTTGCCCATCGCCAGCAGTGCCTCGACCCCGTAGCGGCGGTAATGCCAGAAGGGGTTGCGGCCCAGCGCCAACAGATCGAGCAGTTCCTGGTAACGCCCCGCCACCAGTAGACAGGACAGACAGGCCGTTGTGCCGTGGAAATAGTTGCCAGGATTCGGGTCGGTCCAACATGAAATCAGTGTCGGCATCAATTCGTCCGCCCACTGATTGGCCGTTTCCACCGAACCGCATAAATATCCCCAGCGGTCACCCACAAGCCCAAGATAGTCGACACCGTCATCCTCCATGGCCTGCCATAAGCGTTCGAGCCATTTGTTACGAGTTTTGGCATCGGCCTTGGCTTTGACAATGAGGGGAATCAGGTCATCAAGCGTTTTGTTTACCGCGGAACCCAGGGCACCACTGGAACTGTCCACATGCTCCAACGCGGGCCAGAGCTTTTCGATCAGGCGAACAGCACCTTCTGCAGCTATGTCAGGTTCTTTCTTCGCCACCTTTTTGATTTCGGAAACGGCTTCACGTAAACGCTGGCAAGCTAATCTTGAAGATTTCCAGCCATAAGCGCCTGAACGGAAGCGTGCGGGGAATATCCATTTGTGTGTTTTCTGGTTGCTCACACAAAAGTCCTCAGGCGGAATGCCTGCTGTTGCCAGTCATTGCCTGTCAGTGCCGGTCACTCCCACTCAATCGTCGCCGGCGGTTTTGAGCTGACATCGTAGGTGACCCGGGACACGCCGCTGATCTCGTTGATAATGCGGTTGGATACCAGTTCCAGTAACTCGTAGGGCAGGTGGGCCCAACGGGCGGTCATGAAGTCCACGGTTTCCACCGCCCGCAGGGCGATGACGTACTCGTAGCGACGGGCATCGCCCACCACCCCCACCGACTTCACCGGCAGGAACACGGCGAAGGCCTGGCTGGTTTTTTCGTACCAGCCGGCCCGGCGCAGCTCCTCGATGAATATGGCGTCAGCCTCGCGCAGCAGGTCGGCGTATTCTTTTTTTACCTCGCCGAGTATGCGCACCCCCAGGCCGGGCCCGGGGAAGGGGTGGCGGTACACCATGTCGTAGGGCAGGCCCAGTTCCAGGCCGATCTTGCGCACCTCGTCCTTGAACAGTTCGCGCAGGGGCTCTACCAGCTCCAGCGCCATGTCATCGGGCAGTCCGCCCACGTTGTGGTGTGACTTGATCACATGGGCCTTGCCGGTCTTGGCGCCGGCGGATTCAATGACGTCAGGATAAATCGTGCCCTGGGCCAGCCATTTCACATCCTCGAGTCTGGTCGCCTCGGCGTCGAACACCTCGATAAAGGTGTTGCCGATGATCTTGCGCTTGGCCTCCGGGTCCGCCTCGCCGGCCAGCTTGCCCAGGAACAGGTCCTCGGCATCGGCGCGAAGGACCTTCACTCCCATATTGAGGGCAAACATCTCCATCACCGCATCGCCCTCGTGCAGCCGCAACAGCCCATTGTCGACAAAAACGCAGGTCAGCTGGTCACCGATGGCCCGGTGCAGCAGGGCGGCCACCACCGAGGAATCGACGCCGCCGGAAAGCCCCAGCAGTACCTTGTCCTCGCCCACGGTGGCCTGCACCCGCTCGATCGCATCCTCGACGATATTGGCCGGGGTCCACAGAGGGTCGCAGCCACACTGTTCCAGCACGAAATGTTCAAAAATACGCTTGCCCTGCAGGGTGTGGGTGACTTCGGGGTGGAACTGGATGCCGTAAAACGGCTTGTCCCGGTGGGCCATGCCGGCTATCGGGCAGCTCTCGGTCTCGGCGATGAGTTCAAATTCGCCGGGCAGCTCCACCACCTTGTCACCGTGGCTCATCCACACGTCCAGCAGGCCATTGCCCTGCTCGTCGATGTGGTCGCGGATGTCGTGCAGCAGGCCGCCATTGCCGACCTGGCGAATCTGGGCATAACCGAACTCGCTGACATTGGAACAGGCCACCTTGCCGCCAAACTGCTCGGCCATGGTCTGCATGCCGTAGCAGATACCGAGCACCGGCACGCCCAGTTCAAATACCAGCTGCGGCGCCCGCGGCGAGGCCGCCGTCGCCACCGATTCCGGCCCGCCGGAGAGAATGATGCCCTTCGGGTCGTAGTCGCGAATCTCCTCCTCACTCATATCGAACGCGCGAATCTCACTGTAAACCCCGACCTCACGCACCCGGCGGGCAATCAACTGGGTGTACTGGGAGCCGAAATCGAGAATGAGGATTTTCTGGGCGTGAATGTTTGCGCTCATGGTGGTTCCTGGTAGTCGCTGGATCCCCGCATGCGCGGGGATGACGCTTGATGGGTGGGCGACGCCGGTTCAGTCACACGACGCGCAGCCGGGGTATCTGTTAGCGCACCGGGTAGTTCGGTGCTTCCTTGGTAATCGATACGTCGTGGACGTGACTCTCGGACACCCCCGCGGCGGTGACCCGCACAAACTGGGGCCGGGTGCGCATGGTGTCCATGTCGACACTGCCGGTATAACCCATGGCGGAACGCACGCCCCCCATCAACTGGTGCACAATCGCGGTCACCGGGCCCTTGTAGGGAACCCGCCCCTCGATACCTTCCGGCACCAGCTTCTCCGCTCCCTTGCTGGAATCCTGGAAATAGCGGTCCGACGAGCCCTGGGTCTGGGACATGGCGCCCAGGGAGCCCATGCCCCGGTAGGCCTTGTAGGTCCGGCCCTGGTACAGCTCGACCTCGCCAGGGGCCTCCTCGGTACCGGCAAACATGCTGCCCATCATCACCGCGTGGGCGCCGGCGGCATAGGCCTTGGCGATATCGCCGGAAAACCGGATGCCGCCGTCGGCAATCAGCGGAATATCGCGCTCCGCCAGGGCCTGGGCGACATTGGCAATGGCGGTAATCTGCGGCACGCCAATGCCGGTAACGATTCGCGTGGTACAGATCGAGCCCGGGCCTATGCCCACCTTGACGGCGTCGGCGCCGGCGTCCGCCAGGGCCAGGGCGGCATCAGCGGTGGCGATGTTACCGCCGATGACCTGCATGGCCGGGTAGGCTTCCTTGATCATCCGCACCCGTTCGATAACGTTGCGGGAGTGGCCGTGGGCGGTGTCCACCACCAGCACGTCCACGCCGGCATGGATCAGCGCTGCCACGCGGTCATCCGTGTCCGGACTGGTGCCCACGGAGGCGCCAACGCGCAGCCGGCCCAGGGAATCCTTGCAGGCATCGGGAAAGCTCTCCGCCTTGTCGAAATCCTTGACGGTAATCATGCCGGCCAGGTCGAAATCGTCGTTGACCACCAGGATCTTCTCGATCCGGTGCCGGTGCAGCAGGCTCTGAACCTCGGTGGAGCTGGCCCCCTCTTTTACCGTCACCAGCTTGTCCCGCGGGGTCATGATGTCCGACACCAGCTTGCTGTGGTCCGACTCGAAGCGCAGGTCCCGGCGGGTGACGATGCCCACCAGGTCCTCACCGTTCAACACCGGCACGCCCGAGATACCGTGATAGGAGGTCAGCTCGATCAGCTCGGCAATGGTGGCCGACTGCTGGATGGTAATGGGATCCTTGACCACCCCGCTCTCGAACTTCTTGACCTTGCGCACCTGCTCCGCCTGCTCGGCGATGGTCATGCTCTTGTGGATGATGCCGATGCCGCCTTCCTGGGCCATGGCAATGGCCAGGCGGGATTCGGTCACCGTGTCCATGGCGGCGGAGACCAGGGGAATGTTGAGCTCGATCTCGCGGGTCAGCCGGGACTTCAGGGAGACGTCGGTGGCCACCACTTCCGAGTAACCGGGCAGCAGTAGTACGTCGTCGAAGGTCAGGGCTTCCTGGGCGATTCGCAGCATTGAGGAGTCTCCGGCTGGCGGGTTTGAGTTAAACGTGCAATTATAACTTTTTGCCACTCGCCCAGTAAACATAAGTTCACCTTTGTCAAACCCCTTCAGCGACCACAGCCAGCCCCAGGCACTGACCGTCAGCCAGCTCAACCGGCAGGCCCGGTCCCTGCTGGAAAGCCACTTCGATTTTGTCTGGGTCGAGGGGGAAATCAGCAATTTTGCCACCCCCTCCTCCGGGCACTGGTACTTTTCCCTCAAGGACGGTAACGCCCAGGTGCGCTGCGCCATGTTCCGCGGCCGCAACCAGCGCCTGCGCTTCACCCCGGCCAGTGGCGACCACGTGCGCCTGCGCTGCCGGGTGTCGCTGTACGAAGGCCGCGGGGAATTCCAGCTCATCGTGGAGCACATGGAACAGGCGGGAGCCGGGGCCCTGCAGGCGGCCTTCGAGCGGCTGAAGGCAAAACTGCTGGCCGAGGGGCTGTTCGACCCGGCGCGCAAACAAGCGCTGCCGACCTGTGTTTCCCACCTGGGCGTCATCACTTCCCCCACCGGCGCCGCCATTCACGACATTCTCACCGTGCTCAGGCGGCGCTGTCCCGCTATCGAGGTATCGATCCTGCCGGTGCCGGTGCAGGGCGAGGGCGCGGCGGAGAAAATTGCCGAGGCCATAGCGCGGGCCAATCGCTGGCAGGCCCAGGGCAGGATTGCCCTCGACGCCCTGATCGTGGGTCGCGGCGGCGGCTCGCTGGAGGACCTGTGGGCCTTCAACGAGGAGGTTGTGGCGCGGGCCATCGCCGCCAGCGAACTGCCCATTGTGTCGGCGGTGGGCCACGAGGTCGATTTCAGCATTGCCGACATGGCCGCCGACCAGCGCGCCGCCACACCCTCGGCGGCCGCCGAGATGCTCAGCCCGGACCAGCGCGAACAGCTGCAGCAGCTACAGAAACTGGAGGCGGACCTGGGCCGGCTGATGCGGCGCAAGCTGGCCGACGCCCGGACCCGGCTGGACCACCTGCGTGCCCGCCTCAAGCACCCGGGCGCCCAGCTGCGGGAGCAGTCCCAGCGCCTGGACGATCTGGAACAGCGCCTGGTGCTGGCGCAAACCAACCTGCTGGCGAAAAAGCGCGGCGAACTGGCCCTGCTGGAATCGCGGCTGGCCGCCCGCTCTCCGCTGCCGCGCATCCAGCGCCTGCGGGGCGAGTTGGCAGGCCTGCAGCAGCGCCTGGAATCGGCCATGCAGGGCAAATTGCAGGATTCGAAAAGCCGCCTTGCCCACCTGGCCGGGATGCTGGACTCTCTCAGCCCGCTGGCCACCCTGGCCCGCGGCTATGCCATTGTTAGCGATAAAGAGGGCAAGGTAATCACCGATGCCGCCACGGTGCAGGCGGGCAGTGAACTGGAGGCCCGGCTGGCCCGGGGCCGGCTGGCGCTCAGGGTCGAGGCCGCCACACTGGAAGACGACACCTGAGTCAGCGGTTCCAGCGGCAAAATCACCAGCAGCAGAACGAAAAAGCCCCGGTCATGGGACCAGGGCCGCGCTAAACCCCGGCCAGCTGCCGGGACCTGTTCACCCTGACCGGGCCGGCGCTAGTATTTTGCCGGCAGCCGGGTGTTGATGATGATGTGGCGCCCTTCAAAGCGGATATATTCGCCAATGGTGAGATCCTTGAGGATGCGGGCGACCATCTCCCTGGAGGCACCCACGCGGTCGGCAATATCCTGCTGGGTGAGCTTCTCGGGAATGTAGAGCGTGCCGTCGCCGCGCTCTTCGGACAGATCCATCAGCACATTGGCCACGCGACCGTACACATCCTGCAGGGCCAGGCTTTTGACATCGGCGGTCAGCTTGCGCACCCGTTGCGCCAGGTTCCTGACCAGCTTGCGGCCGATATTGGGGTGCTCGTCCAGGACGCGGTTGAAATCTTCCTTGTAGACGATACAGAAACTGGATTTCTCCACGGTGCGCACGGAGGCCGAACGGGTGGAGTCATCGAGCAGCGCCAGCTCACCGAAGTAGTCGCCGACGCCCTGGGTGTTCATGATGAACTCCTTGCCGTTCTTGTCGGAGCAGTAAACCTTTACCTTGCCGCTCTCGATGATGAACAGGGAATCGGCGGGGTCATTTTCGTGGATAACGACCGTATTCTTGGGGAATGAACGGCTGGTACTGCTGGCCGACAGCGCCTCCAGTTCTTCCTGAGAAAGGCCCTGGAATAATTCAACTTGCTGCAACATTGATGTACCTGATCCCCTTTCAGCTTTGTTCCCTGAAGCTATGTGGACAATAGTAACCCAAAGTTTCGTGAAAACGCACCTTGTGAGGGCAAAAATAGCCCCGGCTTTTTATTCCCCCTGAGCTCTTAAACGAACGAAATCCGATTTCCCACAATCCTGCTGTCCTCGTTATACTCATGCCTGGCAACTTTCCCGAGGAACCCGCTGTATCGTGACCACCGGCCCCCGCCAGAGCACCACCCTGTGGAGTGACCTGCTGTTGCGCGCAATGGCCGAGCTGCGAGAGCTGTACTACCCGCTGGAGGACAGGCTGGACGCCGGGGTCCGTGACGACTTCGCCCACCTGTTCGAGGGCTCGGCGCGGCTGGGGGACATGTTGCAGCAGGAATCGCCGGACCGGCACGACCTGATGAACGCGCTCTCGGCCATTCGCGGCTATGGTGAAATGCTGCGCGAGGACCTGGATGCCGGCCACACCGAGCTGGACGCCGCCCTCACCCGCCTGCTCAAGGCCACCCAGGCGGCCAATAGTGGCGACACGCCGGAACCCGCCAGCGAAGGCCAGCGCAACATCACTTCGGAGCCGGGCTTCATCCTGGCAGTGGACGACCTGCAGGAAAACCGCGAGCTGGTCGCCCGCTACCTGTCGCGCTCCGGCCATATCGTGGTTACCGCTGCCGGCGGCGAGGAGGCCCTGCGTACCCTCAACCAGGCCGACGTGGACGTGGTGCTGCTGGACCTGGTCATGCCGGACATGGACGGCAGGGAGGTATTGCGGCGGATCAAGGAGCACCCGGAGTGGCGCGCCACCCCGGTTATCGTCATCTCTGGCAGCCAGGACATGGACGGTATTATCGAGTGTATCGAGGCCGGCGCCGACGACTACCTGTTCAAGCCCTTCAACCCGGTACTGCTACAGGCCCGGATCAAGGCCGGCATCGAACGCAAACGCTGGCACGACCGCGAGGAGCTGTACCGCCAGCAGCTGGAACGCAATGAAAAGTTTATCCGCGCGACCTTTGGCCGCTACCTCTCGGATGAGATCGTCACCGATATCCTGGAGCGCCCCGAGGGCCTGGAACTGGGCGGTGACCTGCGCCGGGTCACTATCATGATGTCGGACATACGCGGCTTCACCACCCTCAGCGAGCAGCTCGCCCCGGCCCAGGTGGTCACCCTGATCAACCGCTACCTCGGCGCCATGACCGACATCATCATGGCCCACCAGGGCACCATCGACGAGTTTATCGGTGACGCCATTCTCGCCGTGTTCGGGGCGCCCATGCGGCGGGACGACGACGCCGACCGCGCCGTCCAGTGCGCGCTGGAGATGCAGGCCGCCATGGAGGAGATCAACCGGCTCAACCGGGAGGACGGCCTGCCGGAGATCAGCACCGGTATTGCCCTCAACACCGGTGATGTCATCGCCGGCAATATTGGCTCGGAGCGGCGCAGCAAGTATGGCTTCGTCGGCCACCCGATGAACGTCACCTCGCGCATAGAGGATGTCACCGCGGGCGGCGAAATCCTCATCGCCGCCAGCACCCTGGAGTCCCTCAAGGGGGAGTACTGCACCGGCGAGACCCGCGAGTTGAACGTCAAGGGCATCGATGAACTGGTGCAGGTTCACCAGCTCCTGGAGTGCGTCCAGTGAGCGTGAAAGTCCTGCTGGTGGAAGACAACGAACTCAACCGGGACATGCTCATCCGCAGGCTCTCCCGCGCCGGCCTGGAGGTCATTTCCGCCGGCGACGGGCAACAGGCACTGGAGCTGATGCGCCAGCAACAACCGGCCGTGGTGTTAATGGACATGAACCTGCCGGTCATGGACGGCTGGACGGCCTGCCGCCAGGCGCGCCAGGATGACAGCATCAGCAACATAGCGATTATTGCCCTGACCGCACACGCCTCCGACGCCGACCGGCTCGCTGCCCTGGCCGCGGGCTGCGACGACTATGCCACCAAGCCGGTCGATTTCCCGGGGCTGTTGATCAAAATCGAAAAACTCACTGGCCCGCGCTGAGGAAGCCCAACCGAGCATGAGCTTACGCCGCCGCCTGACCCTGTCCCTGGTGACCATCCTGATGCTGTTCGCCATCAACGTGGGCACGCACTTCTGGGGCAGTTACGCCCGGAATGAAAGCATGGAGGCCTACCGCAACTCGGTTACCGCCGCCCAGCTGTCCACCGATGTGGAGAGCCTGCTCAATGACCAGCGCCAGACCATCCTGGTGCTGGCAACCATCCGCGCCAATACCGGTGACCAGCTGGATGCCGAGGAACTGCGGCAGGCCGAAGCGCAGCTGGAGGGCATTCGCCAGCGGATCAGGGAGCTGGGCAAGCTGAGCCACGATGTGACCCGCCTGCACTATGACCGGCTGCAGGAAAGCAGTAACGCCCTGCTGGATGAGTGGGCCCGGTTCTACCGGAATTATAACGATCCGGAATTCAGTTCCGACGTGGATGACCCCGTGCCCTACATCCAGGCCAGCCAGCGACTCAAGGAACTGGAACAGCGCCAGGCCTTTATCGCCAACCAGCGGGCCAATATTATCGACCGCACCATCGCCCTCACCGACCGGATCACGGTAATCGGGTTCCTGGCCTCCATCTTCCTCACCGCCACCCTGGGCTTTTTCCTGGTCCGCTACACCAACCGCTCACTCAAGCACCTGAAACGGGGCACCGAGAGAATCGGCAGCGGCGACCTCAACTACCGCATCGATAACATCGACGACACCGGTGAACTGGGGGACCTGGCCAACGCCTTCAACGACATGTCGGAGAAGCTGCGCAACGCCATGTACGATGTCAGCAAGGCCAGGGATGCGGCGGACGAGGCCAGCGCCGCCAAAAGCATGTTCCTGGCCAATGTCTCTCACGAGCTGCGCACCCCGCTCAATGCCATTATTGGTTACTCGGAAATGCTGCACGACGAGCTCTCCGACGACAGCGAAGTGGACAAGGGCCAGTTCCAGCAGGACCTGGACAAGATCATCCGCTCCGGACGCCAGTTGCTCAACCTGATTAATGACATCCTCGACCTGTCCAAGATCGAGACCGGCAAGATGATCCTGCACTGCGAGACCTTCAAGCCGGGAGAATTGCTGGAGCAGGCCTGCGACGCCATCACCCCGCAGTTGCGCGACCGCAACAACACCCTGGAAAAATCCGGCTTCTCCGGCCTGCCGACGCTGTACAACGATGCTGCCAAGTTCCGCCAGGTGTTCACCAACCTGCTCAGTAACGCCTGCAAGTTCACCGACAACGGCAAACTGACGGTCGCCGCCAGGGAACGGGAGGACCACCCGGGCTGGGTGGAGATTGCGGTTGCGGATACCGGCATCGGCATGGATCAGGACCAGCAGAACCAGGTCTTTGAAGCCTTTGTCCAGGCAGATGCCTCCACCAGTGCCAACTACGGCGGTACCGGCCTGGGCCTGGCTATCTGTCGGGATTACTGTGAACTGATGGGCGGCAGTATCCGGGTCGAGAGCAGCCCCGGGGCTGGCTCTACCTTTACTGTGCTGCTGCCGGCTGACCCAGAGTTAGCTCTCGAAGGCGCTGGATAGCTTCCTCACGCTTTTTCAAATCTTCCTGCAGGGTCCTGTTGGCTTCTCTCAAGCTGGCGATCTCCCGGTCCATATCGCGAAAGTTCTCCAGCGACTGGCGCATCAGCAGGGTCTGTTCGTGCAGCTGCATTGACTGCCAGTCCTCTTTCACCAGCTCGCGGTAGCTCTTTCGCGCTTCCTCGGCATCGTGATAGGGGCTGTCGCCCAGGGATTTAATGAAGGCAATGGCGACAGCCGCCTCCCAGTCTGCCGCCGGTGATGACTCCAGGCGCCGGTAGCGGCTGAAGTACTCCATCGCCTCCTCGTGATCGCCCCTGGCCATGGCCACAAAGCCTTTTTCGAGGAAGGTGTAATCCACTTTCACCTCCTCTTCACAGGCGCAGCTGGTGCCATCGGGGAGGTTGAGAATGATTTCCGGCACCTCTTGTCCGGCGCTGTTGCTTTCACCGGCGGCAACCGTGTCCTGCGGGGGCTCAGGTTCGGTCGGGGTCTGGGCGCAGGCCTGCAGCACCAGCAGCAGGGACAGCAGGCCAGGTCGCAACAGGGAACATGGCAGCAAGGACGCTTCCTCTATCTCGGTGAAAACCAGAGTGTAGCCTATTCACCCTGCCCTTAGCACCCCGGAAACTGTTACTCAGGTCGCATATGCGGGAACAAAAGCACGTCGCGAATGGAGGCCGAGTCGGTCAGGAACATGACCAGGCGATCGATACCGATGCCCTCGCCGACCGTCGGCGGCAAGCCGTACTCCAGGGCGCGGATATAGTCGGCGTCATAGTGCATCGCCTCGTCATCACCGGCGTCCTTCTCCGCCACCTGGGCCAGGAAGCGCTCCGCCTGGTCCTCGGCGTCGTTGAGCTCGGAGAAGCCGTTGGCCAGCTCACGTCCGGCGATGAAAAACTCGAAGCGATCGGTGACGAAGGGATCCTCGTCATTGCGCCGCGACAGGGGCGAAACCTCGGTCGGGTAGTGGGTAATGAAGGTCGGCTGGTCCAGCCGGTGCTCCACGGTCTTCTCGAAAATCTCGACCTGGACCTTGCCCAGCCCCCAGCTGTCCTTGAGCTCGATGCCAAGGCCGCGCGCAATGTCCCGGGCCGCGCTGTCATCGCCCAGCTGTCCGGCACTGATATCCAGGTTGTGGTGCAGTATGGCGTCGAATACCGACCTCCGGGTGAATGGCCTGGAGAAGTCGTAGCTGTTGCCCTGGTATTCCACCGTGGTGCTGCCCAGCACCTCCAGGGTCAGCTGGCGCAACATGTCCTCGGTGAGATCCATGGCCTCCTCGAAGGCGGCGTAGGCCCAGTAGAACTCCAGCATGGTGAACTCGGGATTGTGGCGGGTCGACAGGCCCTCGTTGCGGAAACTGCGGTTGATCTCGAATACCCGCTCGAAGCCGCCCACGGTCAGCCGCTTCAGGTACAGCTCCGGGGCGATACGCAGGTACATGTCCTGGTCAAGGGCATTGTGATGGGTAACAAAGGGTTTGGCAGTGGCGCCGCCGGGAATCACCTGCATCATCGGCGTCTCCACTTCCATGAAGCCGCGCTCCATCATGAAATCGCGGATAAAGGCGATAATCCGCGAGCGGGTGCGGAACACCGCACGGGACTCCCCGTTGACGATCAGGTCGACATAGCGCTGGCGATAGCGCATTTCCTGGTCGGCGAGGCCGTGGTACTTGTCAGGCAGCGGCCGCAGGGCCTTGGTCAACAGCCGCGCTTCTTCCATATTGATGTACAGGTCGCCCTTGCCCGACTTGTGCAGCGGGCCGCTGGCGCCGACGATGTCGCCCAGGTCCCAGCTCTTGATCTCGGCCAGGGTGTCCTCATCCAGCCCCTTGCGGTTGACATAGAGCTGGATCTGGTCGGAACCATCCTGGATCAGCAGGAACGCGCCGCGGTTGCGGATCAGGCGGCCGGCCACGGAAAAATGCCGGTCCGCGGCCTCCAGCTCTTCCTTGCTGCTCTGTCCGTACTCGCGCTGCAACTCCCCCGCCTCGGCGCTACGGCGAAAATCGTTGGGGAAGGCGTTGCGCTGCTCGCGGATGGCCGCCAGCTTGGCGCGCCGCTCGGCAATCAGCTTGTTCTCGTCCTGGGCTTCCGGGGACTGGTCCTGTTCACTCATTGTTCGCTTCTCTGCTGTTCACTGTCAGGGGCTCACAGGCCGCTCTTCAGCGAGGCCTCGATAAACTGGTCAATGCTGCCGTCCAGCACTGCCTGGGTGTTGCTGGTCTCCACGCCGGTGCGCAGGTCCTTGACCCGGGAATCGTCCAGCACGTAGGAGCGGATCTGGCTGCCCCAGCCGATGTCGGACTTGCTGTCCTCGGTGGCCTGGGCCGCTTCCTGTCGCTTCATCATTTCCTGCTCGTAGAGCTTGGCGCGCAGCATTTTCCAGGCTTTGTCCCGGTTCTGGTGCTGGGAGCGTTCGCTCTGGCATTGCACCACGATACCGCTGGGCTCGTGGGTCAGGCGCACCGCGGAGTCGGTCTTGTTGACGTGCTGGCCGCCGGCCCCGGAGGCGCGGTAGGTGTCGGTGCGCACGTCCGAGGGGTCGACCTCGATGTCGATGTTGTCGTCGATCTCGGGCGACACGAACACCGCGGTAAAGGACGTGTGGCGGCGGTTGCCGGAATCGAAGGGCGACTTGCGCACCAGCCGGTGCACGCCTATCTCGGTGCGCAGCCAGCCAAAGGCGTATTCGCCCTCGACAAAAATCGTCGCGCTCTTGATGCCGGCGACATCGCCGGCGCTGCATTCCACCAGTTCCGCCTTAAAGCCCTTGGCGTCGGCCCAGCGCAGGTACATGCGCAGCAGCATTTCCGCCCAGTCCTGGGCCTCGGTGCCGCCGGAGCCGGCCTGGATATCGAGAAAGGCGTTGTTGGCGTCCATTTCGCCGTCGAACATGCGGCGGAATTCCAGCCGCTCCAGCTGGGCGACCAGGACATCGATATCGCCGCTGACCTCGGCCACCGTGTCCTCGTCATCCTCGGCGGCGGCCATTTCCAGCAGGTCACCGGCGTCGGCGGCGCCGCTGTCGAGCTTTTCGATGGTGTGCACCACGGTTTCCAGCGCGGCGCGCTCGCGACCCAGTTCCTGGGCCCGGGCGGGGTCTTCCCACACGCTGGGCTCCGCCAGCTCCAGCTCTACTTCTGCCAGGCGTTCCTTGCGATTAGCGAAGTCAAAGATACCCCCTGAGCACGTCGGTGCGCGCCTCGATGTCTTTCAGGGTTTGTATCAGGGGGTTGATCTCAAGCATGTTCCGGCCCGCAGTATCCAAAGGGCGCGCATTTTACCGTAGCGGGCGCCCCGGGCCTAGCCCGAATATTACCTGCTGCGCCGGCAGCCTGCGGCTACAGGTAGCTGCACCAGTCGCTCCAGCTGCCGGCGTACAGCGTCGCGTCCTCGCGACCCAGCAAGGCCAGGGAGAACAGGTTGACGCAGGCGGTTACCCCCGAGCCGCAGTAGACCACCAGCTGCGGGGCATCCAGGGTGCTGCCCCAGTGGGCGCGCTGGCCGGCCTCATCGAGGGCCCGCCCGGTGCCATCGGTCACCCCCTGCCAGGGATGATTTACCGCCCCGGGAATGTGGCCGGGAACCGGGTCGATCAGCTCCTCCAGACCCTGGTAGCGGCGCGGTTCCCGCGAATCCACCAGCAGCGCCCCCGCCGCCTGTAACTGTGCCAGCTCGCGGATATCACAATGGCCGTTGAGCCCGGCGCCGGCGTCGGTGCGGACATCGATGCTGGCAAGGGGCCGGCCAGCGCCCCGCTCCACCTCGCCGCCGGCGTCCAGCCAGGCGCCATAGCCGCCGTTCAGCAGGCTCGGCTGGCGATAACCCAGGCTGCGCATCAGCCACCACAGGCGCGCGGCAAAGCCAAACCGGGAATCGTCATAGGCGACCACCCGGGTCTCGCTGCCGATACCGCAGCTAGCCAGGGTGCGCACCAGAGTCGCCGCCTCCGGCAGCGGATGGCGCCCTCCGTGCTGTCGCACCGGCGAGGACAGGTCCCGGTTGAGGTCCAGGTAGCAGGCACCGGGTATGTGGCCGGCCTCGAAGCTGGCCCGGCCGGCCGCCGGGTCCTGGAGGGAAAAGCGGCAGTCGACCACCACCACATCGGCGGCGTCCCGCAGGGCGTCGGCCTCAATCAGTAATCGTTCACGTGGCATGGCTGCTCCGCCTGGACACAATGCCTACGATAGTAGGCGAGTATCGGGTTTTTCACTACACTCAAATCCCTGACAGGAGAAAAGCACGGTGGTCACCAGCAGCCACGACCGCGAAGCCGGGACATTGATGATTGTTGCCCGCCCCAACCACTCGTCCAGCTGGCGGGCCAACCTCTACGCCCTGATGGCCGTTGCCGTGCCCTCCCTCGGTGCTGCCATCGGCTTCAGCCTGCTCGGGGCCTGGCCGATTCTGCCGTTCGCCGGGCTGGAGCTGCTCGCTCTCGGCGGCGCCCTGTACTACGTCAACTGGAAGCTGCAGTACCGCCACGTGATCACCCTCAGCGACGACAGCGTGCAAATCGAGAAGGGGCACTACCACCCCAGGCAGTGCTGGCGCTTCGCCCGTCAGCACACCGGATTGAGCATCACCCCGGAAAGGCGTCCCGGAGACAGCCCGGTACTGACAATCCACGACAGCCGGGAAAGCGTGGGCATCGGCGAGTTCCTCGGCCCCGCCGAGGCCAGGGAGCTGATCGCCCTGCTGCGCCAGGAGCTGCGGGTTAACAGCACCAGCCCCCGGGAGGGCCGTGAGTTCTAGTCGCCGAGATCCTTGAAGTCGCCGTGGCGCCCGGCCCCGGCGGCAAAGCGCCGGGCCCCGGTCACGGTTTCCTGCGACGCAATTACAGCCATCCCCTGGCGGAACTCATTGTTCATGGCCGCCTCAAAATCCATGTCCCACTGCCGGTAGGCGCTGAGGCGATCCGAACGCAGGCAATTCTGGGGAAAAGCGCACAACTGCCGGGCCAGCTTCAGGGCGGCCGCCAGGGCCTCACCCTCCGCCACTACCCGGTTGGCCAGACCCATGGCCAGCGCCTCCTGCGCCGCCACCGGGCGGCCGCTAAGAATCAGGTCCAGGGCCCGGCTGTGGCCTATGAGCCGGGGCAGCCGGACGGTGCCGCCATCAATCAGCGGTACCCCCCAGCGGCGACAGAATACCCCCAAAACCGCGGTTTCCTCCACTACCCGCAGGTCGCACCACAGGGCCAGCTCCAGGCCACCGGCCACGGCGTGACCGGACACCGCAGCAATGACCGGCTTGCCCAGCAGCATCCGCGAGGGCCCCATCGGGCCATCGCCTTGTTCCGACAGTGGATTCGACCCCGCCTGGGCGGCCAGGGCCTTCAGGTCCGCGCCGGCGCAAAAGGTGCCGTTGGCGCCATGAAATACCGCGACATCACTGCCGTCGTCCTGATCAAAATCGGTGAACGCCTGCGCCAGCGCCCGGGCGGTGACGCCGTCCACCGCATTGCGTACTTCCGGCCTTTGCAGGGTGATCACGGTAACCCTGCCCTGTTGTTCGACACTCACGCTCATGGTGCATTCTCCGGCAAAAACACCAGTGTAGGCAGTCCCGCGCTGCGGTACAATGCGCCCCCGATCTTTCGAGGGCAGTTCCTGCCATGACCCAAACCGTAAAAAACAAGGTCGGTTTCATCAGCCTTGGCTGCCCGAAGGCGCTGGTGGACTCCGAACGCATCCTTACCCAGTTGAAACTGGACGGCTATGACATCGTTCCCAGCTATGAGGACGCCGAAGTCGTGGTGGTCAACACCTGCGGGTTCATCGACAGCGCCAAACAGGAATCGCTGGACGCCATTGGCGAGGCCATCAGCGAGAACGGTCGGGTGATTGTCACCGGCTGCATGGGCAAGGGCGAGGACGCCAGTGCCATCCGCGAGCTGCACCCCAAGGTACTGGCGGTCAGCGGCCCTGCCGCCTACGAGGAGGTGGTGGGGGCGGTGCACCAGTACGTGCCGCCGGTGGTCAATCACGACCCCTATACCGACCTGGTGCCGCCCCAGGGCATCAAGCTCACCCCGCGCCACTACGCCTACCTGAAAATTTCCGAGGGCTGTAACCATCGCTGCAGCTTCTGCATCATCCCCGACATGCGCGGGGACCTGGTGAGCAGGCCCATTGGCGATGTCATGGAAGAGGCCGAGCGCCTGGTGCGCGCCGGGGTGCGGGAACTGCTGGTGATCTCCCAGGACACCAGCGCCTACGGCGTCGACACCAGATTCCGCACCGGCTTCTGGAACGGGCGCCCGCTGAAGACCCACATGCAACAGCTGTGCGAGGCCCTGGCAGAATTCGGAGTGTGGGTGCGGCTGCATTACGTCTACCCCTACCCCCATGTGGACAAGGTCATACCGCTCATGGCCGAGGGCAGAATCCTGCCCTACCTGGATGTCCCTTTCCAGCACGGCAGCCCCGACGTCCTCAGGCGGATGAAGCGCCCGGCAGCGGCGGAAAAGTCCCTGGAGCGGATCCAGGCCTGGCGCGCGATCTGCCCGGACCTCACCCTGCGCAGTACCTTTATCGTTGGCTTCCCCGGCGAGACCGATGCCGATTTCGAGGTGCTGCTGGACTTCCTCCGCGAGGCCCGGCTGGACCGGGTGGGCTGTTTCCAGTATTCCCCGGTCAAGGGCGCCAGGGCCAATGACCTGCCCAACCACGTGCCGGAGCCCCTCAAGCAGGAGCGCTGGGAGCGCTTCATGGCCCTGCAGCAGGAGATCAGCAGCGCCAAACTGCAGCACAAAATTGGCCGCGAGATAGACATCCTCATCGACGAGGTCGACGCCGAGGGGGCAATAGGGCGCTCCAGCGCCGATGCGCCGGAAATTGACGGCAAGGTCTTCCTCGATGGCGCCACCCAATTGAATCCCGGCGACATGGTCAGGGCCACGGTGACAGGCGCCAACGAATACGACCTGTGGGCAGGTTGAACGCTTGAACCTGCTGCTGTTCAGCGACCGGGACCGCGGCGACAGCGGCCTGTTGCGCATTGCCGGCCCGCGGCTGCAGCACCTGTTGCAGGTACACGGCAAGGCAGCCGGCGAATCGCTGCGGGTCGGTGAGATAAACGGCATGACCGGCAGTGCCACGATCGTCAGCATCGACAGGCAGGCGGCAGTGCTGGACCCGGTACTGACCACCCCTCCCCCGGACAAACTCCCGCTGACCCTGGTGGTTGCCCTGCCCCGGCCGAAAATGTTGCGCCGCATACTGCGCACGGTGGCGGAGCTGGGCGTGGCCGAGCTGCACCTGGTCAATACCTACCGGGTCGAGAAAAGCTTCTGGCAGACCCCGGTGCTGGCGGCAGCGACCATCCGCCACTACCTGCTCGAGGGCCTGGAGCAGTCGCGGGACACGGTGCTGCCCCCGGTCCACTGCCACCGCCGGTTCAAACCCTTCGTCGAGGACATGTTGCCCGGGCTGGCGGAGGGGCGCAAGGCCCTGCTGGCGCATCCCGGCGACCATCCACCCTGCCCGCGCGGTATTTCCGGCCCGGCGCTGCTGGCTATCGGGCCGGAGGGGGGCTTCATCCCCTACGAGGTCGAGAAACTGCAGGCCGCGGGTTGCGAGCCGGTGAGCCTGGGCCCCCGCATTCTCCGGGTGGAGACTGCGGTGACCGCACTGCTTGGGCGCCTGTTCTAGGGCAGCCGCAAGACGGGCTGAAAAGAACTATGTTGACGGGAATCAACAACCCGGAGCGCGAGACAGGCTAGGCTTCACAGTGGAATAAGCGATCAAACCGCCAGGTAACCAGCCATGTTAAGCGTTGCAGAGATCATGACCGTCGAGCCCTACACCCTGACACCGGACGACAGCCTCGCCCAGGCCAGGAAACTGATGGCCGATCATCACATCCGGCACATACCCATTGTCAGCGGCAATGGCATTCTGGTGGGGGTGGTATCACAGCGGGACGTGCTGGCCGCCGCTGATTCCAGCGTGCTGCCAAACCAGTCGGGCAGGGAACAGGAAGAGCGCTACATCGCCCTCTCCAGTGTCATGACCTCTCCTGTCCAGACCGTGGACGAACACGCCAGCCTGCGAGGCACGGCCATGCATTTGCAGCAGCAGCGACTGGGCTGCCTGCCAGTAACAAGAGACGACCAGCTGGTCGGCATTGTTACTGACTCCGACTTCGTTGCCGTCGCCATCAACCTGATGGAACAGCTGGAGCAGGTCGAGCCGGTGGCGGAGGATTTCGACGATGGCTACTAGGGCCCGTTCGCACTAAGGGAACGCGCCCTGCGCCGGCTTCAAGCGCGCTGGCGGGCCACGCCGATCGGGCAGCTGACACCGGTGCCACCCAGGCCGCAGTAACCACCCGGGTTTTTGGCCAGGTATTGCTGGTGGTACTCCTCGGCATAGTAGAATGCCGGAGCCGGCAGAATTTCCGTGGTGATTGCACCGTAGCCGGCCTCGCGCAGCACCGGCTGAAATGCCGCCAGTGAAGCCCGCGCCTGTTCCGCCTGCTCATCGCCAAAGGTGTAGATTCCCGAGCGGTACTGAGTGCCAAGGTCATTCCCCTGGCGCATCCCCTGGGTGGGATCGTGGCCCTCCCAGAAGGTTTGCAGCAACTGCTGGTAACTCAGCTGCGCCGGGTCGAAAACCACCTGCACCACCTCGTTGTGCCCGGTCTTGCCGGTGCAGACCTCCTGGTAGGTCGGGTTGGGTGTCAGGCCGGCGGCATAACCGGCAGCGGTGGAGTACACGCCGGGTAACTGCCAGAACATGCGCTCTACACCCCAGAAGCAGCCCATGCCAAACATTGCCAGGCGCATCGCTTCGGGCCAGGGGCCGCGCATGGGATTGCCGTTGACATAATGGGTGTCCGGCACCGGCAGCGGCTCTTCCCGCCCCGCAAGCGCGGTATCGGCACTGGGCATTGCGTGTTTTTTGCGTAATTCAAACAGGGACATGTCTCCTCCGCTCAGGATGCCTGGTTGCAATCTGTGTTCACCGGGTTAGAGTAGACACCCTTACCGGTGAAAAATTCAAGTAGCCGGCTCGCCGCAGAACCAGCCGTAATACCGGTGTCATATCCAGCGACTAGGCTGACAGCCAAACTCCCTGCCTTGTTTCGCAGCGGCAACAGCAACCAAGAGAGAACAATGACAATACAGCGCAATCAGTTTAACGCCCGGGAGCTCTGCAGCCGCAAGCTCTGGCAAATCGTCAACAGCGAAGCGCAGGCCAGCACGTCCCGCGATCAGTTGCAGCAGGCCCTTCAGGAACTGGCTACCCGCCGCCACTACCTGGCAGAATTATCCCGCCTGGGAAAACTCCACAACGCCTGAGGGCGGCGCCCGGCACGAACCTCCAGCTATGGCCCGAACCCCTTCCCGCCGTTCCACAGCAACGGAAATCGCAAGCTTCCTGAACAAAAGCAAGACCATTGCCACAGTTCGCCAGCAGCAGCCGAGGCTACTGTTTGCGATCGACGCGACCGCCAGCCGCCAGCCCACCTGGGACCGCGCCAGCCACCTGCAACAGGAGATGTTCCTCGCCACCCAGCAGGGTGAGACGCTCTGTGTCCAGCTGTGTTACTATCGCGGTTTCGCCGATTTCCACGCCGGCCCCTGGACCACGGACTCGCAGGCCCTGGCCAGCCAGATGGGCCGGGTCAGCTGCGAGGGCGGTCATACCCAGATTCAGCGTCTGCTGCGTCACGCTCTGGCCGAACACGGAAAAAACCGGATCCGGGCGCTGGTGTTCATCGGTGACGCCCTGGAGGAGAACCCGGACACCCTGTGCCAGCTCGCTGGCCAGTGCGGCCTGCTGCAGCTTCCCTTGTTCATTTTCCAGGAGGGCCAGCTGGCCGATGCCCGGGATTGCTTCACCCGCATGGCAAGGCTCAGCAAGGGGGCCTGGGCAAGCTTTGACAACAGCAGCCCCGGCACCCTGGCCTCGCTGCTGGGCGCGGTGGCAAGCTACGCCTCGGGCGGGGTCAAGGCACTTGAACGCCACCGGACCGAGGGTGCTAAACTGCTGCTCCAGCAACTGAAAGACTGAGAGCCACTGTGCCCCGATTGATACTGCTGGCGGCTATCGCCTTCGCCCTTTTCATCCTTTTCAAGCGCGCCCAGGCGGCGCCGCCACACAAACGCCGCGGGGAATACATCAAACTCGGGCTGGCGGTTGCCGTGGTCACCGTGGTGATACTCGCCCTGGCCGGCAAGATGCACTGGATTGGCGTTGCGCTCACCGGCCTGCTGGTGCTGCTACGGCAGCTCGGGCCCAGCCTGCTGCGTTTTTTCCCCGCGCTGGCCTCCCGGCTGGGGCAGGCCGCCGCCAGCAGCGGCCAGCAATCCACGGTGGCCACCGACATTCTGTCCATGCAGCTGGACCACGACAGCGGTGAACTGGGCGGCGAGGTGCTGAAGGGGCAGTTTAGCGGCTGGCGCCTGAGGGACATGGACCGCGCCCAGCTGCAGAGCCTGCTGGCCTACTGCCACAGCGAAGACGCCGATTCCGCCCAGCTATTGCAAAGCTACCTGGAACAACGTTTTCCGGGGGCAACGGATTTCGGCGCCGCGCAAGCGCCCCCGGACTCGGGCAATGCCATGAGCCGGGCAGAAGCGTTGGCGGTGCTGGGCCTGGAAGACAATGCCGGCGAGGAGGAAATTGTCGCCGCTCACCGCAAACTGATGCAGAAATTGCA
Organism: Seongchinamella sediminis; assembly: GCF_003457605.1. Classification (GTDB taxonomy): domain Bacteria; phylum Pseudomonadota; class Gammaproteobacteria; order Pseudomonadales; family Halieaceae; genus Halioglobus; species Halioglobus sediminis. The sequence goes on along the minus strand of NZ_QRAN01000001.1, from coordinate 294,359 downwards.
CCCTGATCGCGGTGGCAATGACTACCTGGCCGCCAAGATCAACCAGGCCAAGGACCTGCTGTTGGGCTGAGCACCGGCGCTCTGGCAACCCGCCCGGGTAGCGCTTAAACTTGCCGCCATCCCTACTGCAAGGACCAAGAAGCAATGACCGATGTTTACGTGATTCGCAACCAGCACGGCCACTACTGGGGCAAGCGCAAGCTGTGGCAGAGCGGCGAGGATGCCAGGACCGTCCTGCGCAGCAAGCACGAGGACGAGGCAATCAATATCCTGTTCGAACTGTCGGCAAAGGATATCGAGCTGCGCGGAGAGGTTGTTGCGGCGCCCTTGTCCGAGCGCGGCGAACCGCTAATCGAGCCCAGCCAGGTGCCCCTCCCCTCTCTCGAGGAACCCGCCATGGCGGCGGAACCCGGCGCCGGAGAAGCGGTCGAAACGAGCGGCTCAACGACACAGGAGACAAATTGAGACCATGCGCATACTGCTGTTTCTGGCCACCAACATGGCGGTGCTGGTCCTGGTCAGCACGGTGTTCAACCTGCTCGGGCTGGAAGGTATTCTCGCTGCCAACGGCGTCGACCTGAACCTGCAGGGCCTGCTGATATTCTGCGCCCTGTTCGGCTTTGGCGGTTCATTGATCTCGCTGTTCCTGTCCAAGTGGATGGCCAAGCGGGGCACCGGCGCCTATATCATCGAGAGCCCCCGCAACCGCGAGGAGCAGTGGCTGCTGGACACCGTACGGGAACTGGCCGACGAGGCCGGTATCGGCATGCCGGAAGTGGGTATATTCCCCTCCCAGGCAGCCAATGCCTTTGCCACCGGCTGGAATCGGAATGCAGCCCTGGTCGCGGTGAGCACCGGCCTGCTGCAGCGTTTCCACCCGCAGGAAACCCGCGCGGTCATGGCCCACGAAATCGGTCACGTGGCCAACGGCGACATGGTCACCCTGACCCTCATCCAGGGGGTCGTCAACACCTTCGTCATGTTCCTGGCACGGATCATCGGCCACACGGTCGACCGGGTGGTATTCAAAACCGAACGCGGCTATGGCCTGGGCTACTACGCGGTCACCATCGTCGCCGAACTGGTGCTTGGCTTCCTCGCCAGCATGATCGTGTTCTGGTTCTCGCGCTGGCGTGAGTATCGCGCCGACGCCGCCGGTGGCCGGCTGGCGGGCAAGCAGTACATGATCGCCGCACTCCAGCGGCTCCGGGAGGAGCAGGGCCTGCCCCAGGATTTACCCGGGGAACTGACCGCCTTCGGCATCAGCGAACAGCTGAAGCAGGGCATTGGCGGCCTGCTGCGCTCACACCCGCCGCTGGAAGAGCGTATCCGGGCCCTGCAGGCCGCCTGATCAGGCCAGCGGCTTGAGCAGGTATTCGCTCATCGGGATAACATCGATGCGGTCGAAATCGATAAAGCGGGCCACGCTCTCCATCATGGTCTGGGCGTTACGGGCCAGGCCCTCATCGTCATCCTCGGCAACGCCGTAGAAGGCGTGATTACAGGTGATGGCGGCCTCCGGGAAATTCTCTTCAATCATGGCGTTGAGCGGGGGCGCCGCGTAGCTGAGCCCGCGCACGATAACGTTCTGCCGGTAGCCAAAGGTGGACTGCGTGTCGATCGCCACCTGGGTATGGCTGTCCTGCCAGATGGACAGCCATTCGCTCTCCGACAGTCGCGGCGGGCGCTGCAGGAACACCACCTGGCACATGCCGGGCACGCGGTCGTCATTACCCGGCTGCTGGCTGCGATTGAGTAGGGGCTCGGCCTCCGTCACCAGGTAACAGTGATGGCGCGATACCGGGTCAACCAGGCTGGCCTCTATGTCACCGCGCTGGCCCGCGGCCGCATCCAGCCACACCGACAGCACCGCGTCCGGTAGCGGTCGGGTGGCGGCCATGCGGCGCTGGGCACCGGCGGCAACGGCGGAATCGGACACAGCAAGCCGCAGCCCGCGAATCGCCGGGTTTGGCGCCAGTTGGCGCAGACTGGCCAGCAGCTGGTCCCGAAAACCGTCACTGTCCGCCGCCTCTGCCTTCCACAGGGGGTAAATCAGCTTTTCCACAATTGTGCACCCTTGAAAAAATCCAGTGAGCCACCAGTAAAGCAAAACGGCATCCGCACCACAATGCGCCGCCTCGCCAGAAGCCGGCGCCGGTAGTATTCTTGTACCGCAGCCAAGCTCGTGGAGAGAACAGTGACCACAACAAGCAAAACCCCGGCCGTGATCAACTGGACCGGCTACCTGGCCATCACCCTGCTGGTCGCTATTCCGCTGGCGGTGCTGACCGTGCGCTCAGGGGCCTGGCAGCAGGGACTGCTGCTGTACGCGGTCGCCTGCGCCGGATCGGCGCTGGCCCTGCTGCTCGCCCTGCTGCTCATGGCGCTGCCCCGCTATGCGCTCTGGCGCAAAGACACCCGGATGCGGGCCCTGTTTGCGATTCCGGGCACCCTGCTGCTCTTGTCGCTGCTTGCGGGGCGCGGGGACTATCCGCCCATTCACAACATCTCTACCGACCTGCAAAACCCGCCGCAGTTCGTCACCGCCGGAAAAGTGCGCGGTAACGCCAGCAACAGCCTGGCCCTGCAGGAAGAGGTCATCGAGATGCAGGCGCGGGCTTACCCGGACCTGCAAACCCTGGTCATCAACGATTCCATAGAGACCGCGTTTGAACGGGCACTGGCCACCGCCGACGAACTCGGCTGGGAGGTCTATCACCAGGACCTGAACAGCGGTGTGATCGAGGCCGTGGACACTACCGCGATCATGGGCTTCAAGGACGATGTGGTTATCCGCCTGAACACCAACGCCGACGGCACCCTGGTGGACCTGCGCTCGGTGTCCCGGGTGGGCATCAGCGACCTGGGGGCCAATGCGGCACGCATCAGGGCTTTCTTCCAGGCCTTTAAGGAACGGGGCTGAACCGTGCGAAAACTGCGACTACTGATCGGCGCCCTGCTCATTCCCGCGCTGGCGGCAACTGCCGCCGAGCCCGACTACCTGAGCTTCGCCACCGAGGATGAACAAAATTCCACCGAGATATTCAGCCGGGCCAGTCCGTCGGTGGTCTACGTGACTAACACCGCGCTCAGGCGCAACCTGTTCTCGCGCAATGTGCAGGAGATTCCCCGCGGTTCGGGCACGGGTTTTGTCTGGGCTGAAAGCGGGCTGGTGGTGACCAATTTTCATGTTATCGCCGGCGCCCACCGGCTGCTCGTCACCCTGGGCGACCAACGGGAATTCGAGGCCCAGGTGGTGGGCGTGGCCCCGGAGAAGGACCTGGCCGTATTGCGTATAGAGGATCCGCCGGAGGACCTGCAGGCGCTGCCCCTGGGAGACTCCTCGGAGCTGTCGGTGGGTCGCAAGGTGCTTGCCATCGGCAATCCCTTCGGCCTGGACACCACCCTGACCACCGGCGTGGTGAGCGCCCTGGGGCGGGAAATCCGCGCCCCCAGCGGGCGCACCATCCGCGGGGTTATCCAGACCGATGCCGCTATCAACCCCGGTAATTCCGGCGGCCCGCTGCTCAATTCCCTGGGGCAACTGGTCGGCGTCAACACCGCGATATTCAGCCCCAGCGGTGCCAGTGCCGGCATCGGCTTCGCCATACCGGTAAACACGGTGAAGGATGTGGTGCCCCAGTTGATCGCCTACGGCAAGGTGCTGCACCCGATTATCGGGGTTGAACTGGCCAGCGACCGCTGGATCCGCCGCTTTGGCATCGAGGGTGTGCCCATCGTCCACGTCTATCCCGGGCTGCCGGCCGCGGAAGCGGGTATGGAGGGCGCCCGCCAGGTGGGCCGACGCGAAATCAAGCTCGGCGATGTCATTACCCGTATCAACGGCAAGACGATTCGTTCCAGCGATGATTACCTGACCGCGCTGGAAAAATTCGAACCGGGCGACACGGTCACTATCGACACCCGACGCGGCGAGCGGGAACTCAGTTTCAAGGTGGAGCTGATCGAATCCCAGTAGTCAGGACAGGGTACCGCCGTCGATGCGGATGTCCTCGCCGGTGATGTGGGCACCGTCATCTGAAATCAGCATGGCAATCACCCCGGCAACGACTTCCGCGCCCTGCGGCCCGGTGAGCGACGAGATGCGCCCCATCAGGCTGTAGTCCATGGTCGCGGGAAAGTCGACGTCACGGGTCATGTCGGTCTTGATATCCCCCGGGCAAACACAATTGGCCCGCACACCGCGCTTGGCGTACTCCACGGCAAGACTGCGGGTCATCGCCAGCACCCCGCCCTTGCTCGCCGAATAGGCCACGCCGCAGGGAAGACCGGCAAGGGCTGCGGTGGATGCCGCGTTGACGATACTGCCGCGGGTCGCGAGCAAGTGCGGGAGCGCGGCCTGGCACACCAGCAGCGTGCCGGTGAGGTTGACGTCAAGCACCTGCTGCCAGCGGTCCAGGGACAGCTGCCCGGTATCGTCAAACCTGAGTATGCCCGCCATGTTCACCAGCGCGTGCAGGCCGTCGAACCTGGCGACACAGTCATCCACTGCCGCCTGGACATCGGCGGCCCTGCTGATGTCGCAGCGCCGTGCGGCCGCCTGCCCGCCCGCCGCGGCAACGTCAGCGGCGGTCGCCCCGGCTGCCGACTCGTCTATATCGACACAGTAAACACGCGCACCTTCCGCGGCCGCGCGTAGTGCGCTGGCGCGGCCAATACCGCTGCCCGCGCCCGTTACCAGAACCACCCTGTCCGCCAGTCGCTGCACGACTCACTCTCCCCGGTCAAAACCCTGAATATGCCCAGCCGCCAGGCCAGCGTCAAACCCGCCGGTATGCAGCGCTATACCCCACTGGGGTGAACACAATCCGGGGCGGACCCTGTCCCATATTGTCATTCGGGCTGACTTATTAAGCCATTGCCATAGCAGAGGGCAGCGCTAATCTGACAGTGCGTCAATAGAAGCGATTTCCAGGGCCGTAACTACCCGGGGCCGCTTCGCGCTAAACTGAAGACGGAGACCTCATGAACGCCCCCGCCAGGAGAAATATTGTGAACGACCTTGAGCAGTTTCGCCGCGATGTTCGCCAGTGGCTGGAGGACAACTGCCCCCAGTCCCAGCGGCAACCGATGACCGCCGGCGAGCAGTACTACGGCGGCCGCAATAGCACATTTCCCAGTGCCGACGCCAAGCTTTGGTTTGAGCGCATGCGCGACAAGGGCTGGATTTGCCCGGAGTGGCCCACCGAGTACGGTGGCGGCGGGCTGGACCCGCAACAGGCAAAAATCATCAGCGAAGAGATGAAAGCCCTGGGGGCGCGCACGCCCCTGTACGGCATCGGCATCTGGATGCTGGGACCGGCGCTGCTTGAATTCGGCAACGAGGCCCAGAAGCAACAGCATATACCCGCCATTATCAATGGCGAGATACGCTGGGCCCAGGGCTACTCGGAGCCGGGCGCCGGATCCGACCTGGCCAGCCTGCAGTGCAAGGCCGAGGACAAGGGCGACCATTTCCTGGTCAACGGCAGCAAAATATGGACCACGGCGGCCGACAAGTGTGACTGGATATTCTGCCTGGTGCGCACCGACGCGGAGGCCAAAAACCAGGAAGGCATCAGCTTCCTGCTGATAGACATGGCCGACCCGGGCGTCAGCACCACCCCCATCGAGCTGATTAGCGGCGAATCCGAGTTTTGCCAGACGTTTTTCGACAACGTGAAAGTGCCCAGGGAAAACCTGGTGGGCGAACTCAACAAAGGCTGGGGAGTAGCCAAGGCGCTGCTGGTGCACGAGCGCAAGCTGATGGCGGAAATGGGCAGCGACACACCGCGCGAGTCGGTCCAGCCCAACGCGGCCGCCCGCGAGTACCTGCCCTTTGAAAACGGCAGAATTGCCGATGCGGAACTGCGCTCGCAACTGGTGGACTACGACATGGAAATGCACGCCATCGGCCTGACCCACTTCCGCACCTTCGAGGAAAAGATCGCCGGCGTGCGCAGCGCGGCACCGCTGGTGATGAAATACGTCGGCACCGAGGCGGAAAAAACCAAGAGCGAACTGCTGCTGGCAATCATGGGCAGCCAGGGCCTGGGCTGGGAGGGCGAGGGCTTCTCCGCCTCGGAACTGGATACTCTGCGCACCTGGGCCATGTCCAAGGCGCTGACCATTGCCGGCGGCAGCTCGGAAATACAGCTGAACGTCATCGCCAAAAACGTACTGCAACTGCCCCGGTCCTAGGGCCAGCTCAGTTAGTGTGAACGGGCCCCGGGCCCCAGGAGAGAACAATGGCACTGGTACTCAACGAAGAACAACGCTTGCTGCAGGACAGCGCCCGGGAGTTCCTGACGAACAACGCCCCGGTAGCGTCCCTGCGCACGCTGCGGGACACCCGCGATGCGCTGGGATACGACCCTGAACTGTGGAAACAAATGACCGAGCTGGGCTGGGCCAGCATTATTTTGCCCGAGGCCTACGGTGGCCTGGAATTCGGTTTTAGCGGACTGGGCGTGGTGATGGAGGAATCCGGGCGCACCCTCACCGCCTCGCCGCTGTTCGCGTCTGCGGTGGTGGGCGCCTCGGCCATTCTGCTGGCCGGCAACGAAGCCCAGAAAAATGCCCTGCTGCCGGCAATTGCCGTCGGCGAGCTGACCCTGGCGCTGGCGCTGGAGGAGAGCCACCATCATCGCCCCTGCCAGATAGCGACCACAGTCAGCGCCGAAGGCGACGGCTTTGTTATCTCCGGCGCAAAAACCTTTGTCCTCGACGGACACAGCGCCGACAAGCTGCTGGTGGTCGCCCGCAGCAGCGGCGCAGAGGATGACAGCGAGGGCCTCAGCCTGCTGCTGGTGGATCGCGACGCCGCGGGCGTCAGCGTACAGCGCACGCTGATGGCCGACAGCCGCAACGCCGCCAACATCCGCTTCGACCAGGTGAAAGTGGACGGCTCCGCCCTGCTGGGGGAACTGGACAAGGGCTGGCAGGTACTGGAACCGGTGCTCGACCGCGGGCGCGTGGCCCTCGCAGCCGAGCTGATGGGCTTATCGCTGGAAGTCTTTGACCGCACCGTCGAATACCTCAAGGAGCGTGAGCAGTTTGGGGTCAGGATCGGCAGTTTCCAGGCCCTGCAGCATCGCGCGGCGCATATACAGTCGCGGCTCGAGCTGTGCCGCTCGGTCGTGCTGCAGGCCCTGTCCGCGGTCGACGAGGCACCGGAGCAACTACCCCTGCTGGCCAGCCTGGCCAAGGCGATGCTCAACCAGCTGGCACAGCTGGTTACCAATGAAGCGGTGCAAATGCATGGCGGCATTGGTGTTACCGATGAACTGGACATCGGTTTCTTTCTCAAACGCGCCCGGGTTGTCATGCAGGTCTTCGGTGACACCGGGTTTCACAAGAATCGCTATGCCACACTCTGTGGCTACTGACAGGGACGCAGCATGGAAAACGCGGACAAAATTGCGGTCGTAAACAAGTACGTGGAAGCCTTCGACAACAAGGACATCAGCCTGATCCGGGACATGTACGCCGCGGACGCCGTGGTCGAGGATCCGGTGGGCAGCGAGCCGTACGTGGGTATCGACGCCATCATCAGCTTCTATGAGGGCGCCTTCGCGACCGGGGCCAGGCTGACTCTCACCGGTGACGTGCGCTGCGCCGGCAATACGGTCGCATTCCCCTTCAAGGTCATCATCGGCGACCTGACCATCGCCCCGATCGATGTGTTCGAATTCAACGACGCCGGCAAGGTAGTGAAAATGAAAGCCTACTGGGGCTGAGCCAGCCCGGCCCCCGGCTCAGGACGCGCCGGCAGCGGGCTGGTCGCGCTGCAGCCGGGATTCCAGCTGCTTGATCTGCTCATGGAAATGCCAGGGGGCCAGCAGTGGCTCCAGTTCCGTGGCGGGAACCGGCTTGCTGAACATATAGCCCTGAATCACCGAGGCGCCCTCCCCGGTCATAAAAGCGTACTGCTGATCGGTTTCCACCCCCTCCGCCACCAGCTTCAGCCCCAGCCCCCTTGCCATGGCGATAATCGCTCGTACCAGGCTGGCATCCTCGACACTGTTACCGGCACCGATCACAAAGCTGCGGTCTATTTTCAATTCGTCCAGCGGGAAGCGGCTGAGGTAGCTCAGCGAGGAATAACCGGTACCGAAGTCATCGATTGACAGGCTGACTCCCAGCTCGCGCAATTCCGCCAGGGCCTTGATCGATGCGGAGGTATCACCCATGACCACGCCCTCAGTCAATTCCAGTTCCAGCACGCTGGGATCGACCCGGGCTTGGTCAAGCATGGCGCGCACGCGGCGGGTAAAGCTGGGCGTGAACTGCAGGGCAGACACGTTGACCGCCACCTTCGGCAGGTGAATACCCCGGTCCTCGAACGACCTCACCTGGCGCAGGGCCTCGCGAATAACCCAGTCGCCCATCTCTCCGATCAGGCCCATTTCCTCCGCCAGCGGGATAAAGCGGAATGGCGGCACCAGCCCGTGTTCCGGGTGCTGCCAACGCAGCAGAGCCTCGACCCCTACCACCTTGCCGCTGTTGGTATCCACCTGCGGCTGGTAGAACAACACCAGCTCATTGTTGTCCATCGCCTTGCGCAGGTCGTTTTCCAGGGCCAGCCGGTCCAGACCCTCGTCTTCCATGCTGGCATCGTAAAGGAGATGGGTGCTTTTCCCGGTGGACTTGGCCTGGTACATCGCGGTATCGGCGCAGCGCAACAGCCCCTCGACATCGGTGGCGTGATCCGGTGCCAGGGCAATACCGATGCTCGGAGTGACCACCAGCTCGTGACCGTTGATCAGCATGGGCCTGGCAAGTGAGCTGATCAGGCGCTCGGCCACGATAGCAGCCGACTCCGGCTTGTCCAGCTGGTTCAACACCACGGTGAATTCATCGCCGCCAAGGCGCGACACATCGATCTTTGCCGACGAGTCCACATAGTGGGCGACCACATCGCTGTCGCGGACGCAGCTGCTCAGTCGCTGGCCCACCTCGCGCAGCAACAGGTCGCCGGCGCTATGGCCCAGGGAATCGTTGATGCGTTTGAAATTATCGAGGTCAAGAAATAACAGGGCCAGGGTCTGGCTGTTACGCTGGGACAGTCGCAGCAGCAATGAAAGCTGCTCGGTGAACAAGCGGCGGTTGGGCAGCGAGGTCAGGGAATCGTAGTAAGCCATCTGCCGCAAGCGGTTCTTGGTGCGGGTCACCTGCTCCACTGCCTTGTTGAGTTCGGCGTTACGGCGACTGAGCTGGGAGGTTCGCTCCTCCACCTTCATGCTCAGCAACTGGTGGTCCACGTCCATTTCCCGCTTGTAATTGCTGATCCCGGTAACCACCCCGTTGAGAATGTTGGCAATCTCCTCAACCTCACCGCCGCCACTGACCTTCAGCGGTTCCTGCATCTGCCCGGATGCGATGCCGTCTGCCAGCCGCGCCAGCCGGGAGATCGGCGCGGTAATGCGCCGCGTCAGGGACAGGCTGAATACGAGGCAAAGCAGGGCAAAAGCGATACAGGCGAACACCACCAGCGAAATCCCCGGGAGCACTGCCAGCAGCAGATCGCGCTGGTTCACCGCCAGCTGCAGGTAACCCATGACGTGGCGCACCTTGTCCTCCCGCGGCTGGGCGGCGGCCGCGAGGAACTCCTGCTGGCTGACCCTGGCGGCCAGTGGATTTACCGGGGAGATGATCGGCAGCGTCAACTGGAAATGGCGATCGCCGCCCAGCAGGGCGCTGAGCAAACCATCCCCCACCGCCCGGCCCTGGCCATCGAGACTGGCCAGCCCCCTGTCAGCGTCGGCTAAACCACCGCGCAATGCCGCCAGTTTCGGCGCCACGGCGGCGCCCGGCGGCAGCTGCAGTACCGCCTCGCCGCCATTGTCGCGGACGATACCGTAGGCGACTGCAGCCGGTTCAAGCAACCGGTACAGGCTGGTTTCCAGGGCCTCCCGGTTGTTGAAATAAAAGTGAAAGGCCACGTCCGGGCGATGGGTCGCCTCTTCCTGCAACTGGGTCAGCAGTCGGTCCCGCTCCAGGCGGTACTCGCGAACACTGGCGAAACCGCTGACCAGCAGGGTCATGCTCAGCAGTATGCCAATTACCAATGCATTGATTCTTCCGGCGATAGTCACGGTGGTGTTGCTTCACTCCGGTCATCGTTGTCAGGGGGTTCCGCTACAGTATGTGACAAGCCAAACAAAAGCCCAAGCCTGTTTATCTCCACTTTTTGCCTATTTTCAGTGGAGCGCACAACGACCGCTGTGATTGAATTCCCGGATAGACAAAACCGGGACCGGACAGGCACATGTCGGAATTCCAGATGACCCATGTAGCGCTGGTGGGGGCGCGAATCGAGGCGTTTACTGCACTGGGGTTTCGCAGCCGCAGCGACCTGAGCATGCGTCGCGCTTTGCCGCCCGCTGCCGCAGTCGAGTTCCAGCACATGGATCAGAGGGAACTGAAGACCCTGCTGGCCAGCCAGCTGCCCCTGTGGGTACACAACTGCATCACCGATCCGGGATTTCCGGCCCGGGACCGGCTGCTGATGCACCTGCGGCGCTTTGAAGGCGAATTGCGGGACAACCGCGAAAATGAAGTCATTGCCGCGGTCCTCAGCGCCGGCTTTCGCAACCGGCAGCTGGACCCGCTGGCCTTGCCCCAGAGCATGCCCCTCAGACAGCGCTGCAGCATGTTGATGCACATCGAAACCTGGCAACTGGCCTATCGGTCACTGGAAACCGCGATGGTGGCGATCCTGGCGTCAGAGGCGGAACAACTGGACGCCTGGCTGGCGACGGCAGAACCCCACATAGAGCACACCGTCGCCATATAGGACGGGCCCCCGATCAGGCGTCGGCCGGACGCCGTTCCGCGGCAGATGACCCGGTTACCATGCGCACGGTGCGCTGGCAGGTCTCCAGCCAGGGCTGGACCGTCTCCGTCTTCAGTGCCCGCACATAGCCACCCTCACTCTTGCAGGAGATGCTGGTCTTGTTAGGTGTCCAGTCGCCTTCCTTGGGACGCGGCTTGCGGGTGCTGTAGTACCACAGACCGCGCCGGTCCTGCATGATGTAATTGGCGTCTTCCGGCAGGTAGACCTTCTTACCGTCAATGACGGCAAACACTTCCAGTTCACTGTCGGGCTGTTGTTCCAGTACCGCTGTAGGTGTGATCGTCAACATGGCTGACTCCCTGAATTTTGTTATCCAATCCCTCGAAAGCGGGCGCCCCCTGGCGCAAGGCCCCTTTTGCCCACTGCACGCAGTTCCTGTCCGCGTGTTGGACAAGTTATAAGGGGTGGCGGGAGTTGCAGCAACGTGAATTTGGCCAAAATTTTAGCTAATTACACAATATTGGTATTTATTGGCCAGATTTTTATGTTTTGGCCTGGGTTTTTGGCAATAAACCGCAATCAATTGCCAAATTTTTGATGTCAGCCGCGGATAAGACGAATATCGGGAGGGGAATCCTTACCCGGTTTAAGCTGTTCCAGCTTCCCGGGCACCCCCCGGGAGAGCAGGTCCGGCGCCTGCTCAACGGAACTCATCAGCATGTGCAGCGACAGGGACGCCCGGGCATCCTTACTGGCGATCATGGGGTCAAAACCGGGCAACTCATCCTCGGGAATAAAACCCAGCATGACTGCATTGGTGAGATAGTCGCGAATAATCTGCCGGTTGACCTGATCCTGCAGGTAAACCTGGTAGCCCTCATCGCCGAACACCCGCAACAGCACATCCCGGTCGCTGTCAGCGAGGCCCGCTGAGGTGAATGGCGGATTATCGCCGAATGCGCTCTCTATCCGCTCTACCAGTGTGTCCAGTCTCAATGCATCTTCTCCGTTAGGTCGCCACCCGGGCGCTGGTATCGGGCTGCGAGAACAGTCCCTGCAGGGCAGGCAGGTCGGGCACCTGGCAGACCTGTCCACCCACTTCAAAAGCCGCCAGGTAGTACTCTTCAACGGCGGGAAGGTCGACACAGTCAGCGGCATCGATATTCCGCACCGACAGGCCGGTGCCGCGCAGGGCCACCCCCCAGTAGTCGGGGCCATTACCCCGCACGCCCAGGATAACGGCGACCAGGCCGCTGCTATTGCCGCTCTCGCGCCAGGGCGTGCCGCTGTCAGCGCCCGGATCCATCACCGGGATATCCACGCCGCGCCAGTTCACCTCCACCGGCGCCAGGTCTGCATCGGCCGGCAGCGTGAGAATCTCCGCCAGGCAGTTCTGCGGCACTGCCCACTGCCGGCCGGGCCCGCAGGGCAGAAGTACGCACATACGCTCCACTTGATCGCTCACCCTTGCCCCCTCCTAGCCCAGTTCCAGCCGCTGACCGGTCAGTTCATTGATCTGCCCGATCAGCATGCGGAAATTGAAGGGCTTGCCCATGTAACCGTTGCAGCCGGCCTCCTCCGCAAGGGTACGGTGCTTCACACCGGTCCGGGAGGTAATCATTATCACGGGTATGTGGTTGAAGCGGGCTGAATTGCGAATTTCCCGCAGAGTCTGGATGCCGTCTTTCACCGGCATTTCTACATCCAGCAGGATGACATCGGGCAGCTGTTCGGTGGTATTGAGCCAGTCGATGGCCACCGCCCCGTTCTCCGCCGTCGCTGTTTCTATGCCCACGGTCTCCAGCTGGCTGGTGGCCACCATCCGCTGAGTCCTGGAGTCATCAACCACCAGTGCGACAAATTTGTCTTCATCGGGCTGGTCATCCGGCACCGCAATAGCCTGGCCTTCGCCGTAACAGCTGACAAGGACATTGAGGTCAAGGGCAACCACCGCCTCACCATCCGCCGTGGTCGCGGCCCCGGCCACGCCCGGCACAGAAGCGAACTGGACCCCGAGTGAGCGAATTACCAGTTCCAGCGCCTCTTCCACGTCGTCGATGGCGATGGCCATGTAGCGGGCTTCCGATCCCGCCACAATCACCGGCAGCGTGCTGCGCCAGCTCGAGCGATCGGGCAGGCTGCCGCTGTTGCACAGGGTGCCCAGGTAGGCCGGTTCACAGTCCATGCCCGACAGCTGCAGGCGCTCACCGCGCTCGACCGCGGCAAAGAACTGCTCGACCGGCACCTCGTCGACGTAAACCAGGCCGCCCAGCGGGATGGCGTAGGAGTTCTCCCCGGCGGATACCAGCAGAGCGCCGTTGACCGTGACGTTGGTGGGTATGCGCACATGGAAAGACGTCCCCTTGCCCACCTGCGACTCAATGCGGATATCGCCACCCATCTCCTGCAGCTCGCTGCGGACGATATCCATACCCACCCCGCGCCCGGAGATCTGGCTCAATTGGGCGGCGGTGGAAAAGCCCTTGTGGAATATCAGGTTGAGAGCTTCATCGTCACTGAGCGCATAGGCGTCGACGTCGAGGCCCTTGCGCACTGCAGATTCGCGCATTGCTTCCGGGTCGATACCGCGACCATCGTCGGACAGCACGATGATCGAATCGGAACCGGACATGCGCACATCCAGGGTTATCTGCCCTACCGAGGGCTTGCCGCTGGCTTTGCGTTCCGCGACGGATTCAATACCGTGGTCCAGCGCGTTGCGCACCATGTGCTCGAGGATAGTCTGGCAGCGGGCATAGTCATCCCGGTCCAGGGTGCCCACCTCGTTGGCGACCCGGAAGGCGACGTCTTTGCCAAGATCGTTACTGACCGTGCGCACCAGACGGCGCAGGCCGGGCATCAGCCGCGACACGGGCACCACCCGGGCGGCGCGAATAGACGAGCCAATAGAGCCGATTACGGTGGCCTGCTGCTTCAACAGCGCCTCCGCCTGGGCGTTGTGGCGGCTGGCCACCTCGATCAGGTCCGCCAGGTCCTCCACACCCTCGCGCAGAATATTGGCGGCCTCCTGCAGCTCGCTGTACTGGTCCATTTCCAGCGCATCCAGTTCCGCCGAGTGATTGCTGGTCCTGGCGTTGACGTTGAACAGGGCGCGGTCGGCAATATCGGCGATCTGCGCCCGCACCGATGACAGCCGGCCCTGCAGTTCCGCCGAGGCCCGCTTGTTGCGGTTGGTGCTCTGGGCGGTGCGCACACCCAGCTGCTGGGCCTGGTTGGTCAGGTTGAGCAGCAGGTCCAGCTTCTCCGAAGTAATGCGCACTGACTGTTGTGCCGCCAGCGCCCGGGCGCCCTCGTCGGCGAGTTTCTTGTCTTCCTGCTTGCGCCTGCTGTCGCCAGCGGGTCGCGGGGCCGGGTCGACGACCTCGGCAGCAGTAACTGGCTGCTCCTCGGCCGGCTCCTCTGGCGCCGGCGCTGCGACGACCGGCTCCGCGACGGCCGCGGGGCTCACCCTGCGGTGGGGGAACTCACTGACAATATCCCGGCGCTGGTCCTGGACAAAATCCATACCGCGGACCGCCGCGTCCAGCCAGGCGTTGACGATGCGGAAATAATCAGCGGCGCCCTCGGCGGCAGGCCGCGACAAGGCGTCGAGCAGGGTTTCGAAGTTGTGGATCAGGGTGCCGTAGTAATGCAGGCCGACGCCCTTGGCAATTCCCTTGATGGTGTGCAGGATACGCGCCACCTGGGTGTAACTGGCATCGGAGCCGATGTCCGCCTCCCAACCGCTGATGGCGTCCTCGAGCTTCTCCAGTTCGGATGAGCCTTCCTCGATAAAGGCGTCCAGGAACTCGGCGAAAATCTCACCACCGCCAGGGCTGCTGTGGCTGAAGTGAATGCCCGCCGGTATGCACCAGGACATATCCTCATCGGTGGCGGTGGCAGCTGCGGCAACCGCCGGCTCCGCGGCCACTGGCTCGCTGCCAGACTCGCCCTCGGTCCCGGCAAACTCCTCCAGTTCGACGCCGCAGATCTCCCCGCTGTTCTCGCTGGCCATACCGAGATCGCTGAACAACTGGTCGATGTCCTCGCCGGATGCGGCCGCCATATTGTCCGCAACCAGGTCCAGTTCCTCGCCGTCGAGATCATCGAACAAGGCGTCAATTTCACCATCATCGGGCGCCCAGTCCGCTGGCGGCAGCTGTTCGGTGTCAAACTCATCGGCGAATATGTCGTCGCCAGGGATACTGCTCTCCACCACCGTCAGTACCGACTCGTCCGCTGCCGCCGCCGGGGCGGGCTCATCCTGGAACAGGCGGTTGCAGTTGGCGCCGCTGGCCACTTCGACCAGTCGCAACAGGACTGCCTCCACCTGCCGACGTTCAAGTCCCGTCAATGCTTCCGGCACCTCGGTGCAAATGCTGGAGACGGGCTCATAGCCCTGCTTCACCGCCAGCGACGCAGTTTGTTCATCGGTCGCAATCGACACATCGGCAATTACCGACCCTGACGGTCTGCCCAGAGCCGACAGCCGGGCTGTAATCGCGGCGTTGACCTCGTCCATAAAATCGGCCAGACGCGGGGTGATGACGGCCATCAGGTCATCGCCAAAGCCCGCCATGGCGGCGAAGTCCTCGTGCAGGTCGAGATCGCTGTCGACGCTGGCGTCGGCGCGGAACTGGTCGTTACTGGCCTCCAGGCTGAGCCCGTCGAAATCGTCCTCGCCAACCGCCAGGTTATTGCCCGCGACCAGGAAGTCGTCAAAGGCCTGGTCATCGTCCGGCAGCGGCACGCTGTTGACGTAATCGTCGACATCCGTGGGCTCTACTTCCGCCGCGGCAGGCTCAGTGCCCGCCAGGTCAGCCGGCGCGTCGCCCGTGGGCTCGGGCAGACTTTCGGTAACCACCGTCTCGACGCTGAGATCGATGGCATCCTCGACATCCGGCTCCAACGGCAGAGCCTCCAGGGTAATCTCTTCGCCAAAATCCGCCGCATTGACCTCGGCCAGCGACGGCTCTGGCACCGGCTCCGCCTCGACGAGCGGCGCCGGCTCCGCCGCCGCAGCGATTTCAGGCTGCGGATCCGCTGTAGCGGCCTTCTTGACCCGCTTGACCACCAGATAGGAGTCACCGATGTCATCGTCGTCCTGCAGGCCGAGAATATCGCTGCCGTCAACGACATTGGTGGCAAGACCTTCTGCCTCTTCATTGGAGGCGCGGGAGAATTCAATGGCCATCAGGCCCTCGAAGGCTTCCTCTTCTTTCGCCTGCGCCGTGTCTGTCTCGGCGCTGGCGCTGGTGCTGTAAATATCATTGCCGCCGGGTTCCGAGAGTACGATCTCTTCACCGATGTAAGTATCAAGGTCATCTGCGCCGGCCCGCCCGCGGACCATCGGCCGCGCCGCCACTTCTGCTTCATAGGCGCTCAGCGAGAAATCTGCCGAGCGTTTACCTTCGACCACGAACAGGTTTTCTTCCGGTTCGTCACGATCCAGTTCCATCAACCATTCGAGCGTGCTTTCCTTGGAGCTCTCAACGGTATCCAGCATGGCATCGTCCGATGTTGCTGCATGTTCTTTGTCAGATTGCACGATAGTTCTCCATTGTGTCTTTTTTTTGCCGGGCCTATTGCCCCAGCGTTTCGGAGACTGGTGCGTCAGGGGCACCACCGTGTACATTATCTTCGACCTGTACCAGGCCCTGGGCGAGGTCCTCCGCCCCAACCTCGGCCATGCGGAATGCTCGGTCGGTCAGCTCGCGGACATGGGCGGGGTCCCAGGCATTGCCTTCCCGGTAGGACATCACCAGGTCAGGCAGGCAGGCAACCACGTCGTTGAGCAGCGCGCGCAGCGGATCCGATACTGGCATGTCACCGTCCAGGACCCGGTCCAGCAAATCCTGTACCGCCCAGCCCAGCTCGCCGAGAATATTCGCGCCAACCGCCCGCCCATTGCCCTTGAAGGTGTGGAAGTGGCGGCGGATATCACGCAGGATGTCCAGGTTTGCCTGGTCGGCCATCCACAGTGGTGTCAGCCGGGTGATCTCCTGGACAATCTCCTCGGATTCCTCGATGAAGACTTCGCGGAATTCGGCGGGAACCTCGGCGTCCTCGACATAGTTGCGGGGCTCTGTCCAGCTGGTGGTTGCCACGTCGGCGCCCGTAGAAAGGCCGCTGGCGTAGCCGTCCAGCTCGGCAGCGCGCTGCTCGGCAATCGCCAGCATGTGGGAGGTGTCGTCCAGCGGGTCGACGATGGAGCGCTGCAGGTGCAGCTCCAGCTGGGCAAAGGCCTCGGCAAAGCAGCGGAAGGCGTCGTCCTCACGCACCGCGCCGCCCTTGCTGGCCGCACCCAGCCACTGGTGACAGTGATCGATTATCCGCGCCTCGCGCTCCATGCCGGCGAAACCGAGGGCGCCGGAAATTTCCGCAAGCAGTTCCAGCGACATGTCGATCGCCTTGCGGTCGGGGATGGTCTCCTGTTCGTTGAGGAACTCTCTCGCCAGGTCGAACAGCAGGTCCAGGTCCGGGTCACCAGCGTCGGCATCGCGCACCGCCTGGCGCAGCGGCTCATGGCCCTGGTCGGTCTTGTTCAGGTGACGGTTCAGGGCCACAGTCAGGCGCAGGGTACTCTCGGCGTCGTTCGGCTTGCGCGCCAGGGCGCTGGCCAGCTCCTTGCGGCGCAGGATCTGGTGCATGTAGTTTTCCACCAGGCCCATGTGATTGAAGGTGGCGGTTACCACGCTTTCCCGCAGCTCAAACTCGCGGCTGGAAAAGGAGCTGCACAAGCCGTGTTCCAGCTTGTGCTCTATATCCAGTTTCACATCGACGATGCCGCGGATGATCTCGTTGATTACCTGGTTGAGCTGGGCGGGAGAATTGTTGTAGGCGCCGTTAAACAGGCTCTCCAGCCGCCGTTGCACGGTGCGCAGGGATTCAGCATGGGTCATCTGCCCGGCCGCCTCCAGGCGGAACTGGGTGGCCTCTATGCCAGCCAGCGCGCCGGGGTCCAGCTCCTCGTTACCCGCATTGGCTATCGCGGTCAGGTCCCTGGCGTTGAGGTAATCGATCACGCCGTTGAGCTGGTCCAGTGCCGAGCTGAGCGCGGTAACCAGCGCATCCATGTGAATCAGCCCGCGATTGGCCTCTTCGAGGGTGTTGTCGTCGATGGAAAACACCTCGCGAATGCGACTGATATGGACAGGCCGCGCCTTGCAGCTGGCGATGTAGAACAGCATCTGTTGCTGCAGGTTGTCGTAATCTACCGCGGCATCGACCTGGGCACCGTTTTCCCGCGCATACTTGATCATGAAGGCGCCGGACTTGAAGATCTGGGCAATACATTCGTCGGGAACGATCAGCCCGCCGGCCATGCCCTCACAGATTCCCACCATGGTGAACCAGAAGCGCTCCGGTTCGCTGCCGCTGAACATGGTTTGCATGCGCCGGGAGATGCGGGCCACGGTCTTCATGCTCTCGCCCACATTCTTGCGCCGCAGGGCCATCTTGGCCATCTCCAGGTAGAGCGCCAGCATGACATTGGCCCGCTCCCGGATCTCTTCATGATCGGCGAGGGTACCGCCCTCGGTAATGCCGCGGCCTTCCGGGATATCCATATGGAAGAAGAACGCCTTGGGACGGGGACGCTCGCCGATCCAGCGGCGCAGGTCGTTGACGTGCTGTTCCAGGCCCTGGCCGGTATCGGCGCGCGCGTTCTGGGCATGCGCCAGGTAGGCGGGGAGCACCTTGAGGGCCTGCATCAGGCCGCCCATGGTCAGCTTGCGCCGCTCTCCGACCACCTTGTCCTTGTACAGGTAGTTGAGGCTGCGTTCCATCTCCAGGGTCAGCATCTCACCCTTGCGCATACCCAGCGCCCGCAGGGTAGAGGTAATCTGGTGCACCGCCCACATACACTGCAGCAGCGGCCGCTTCTGGGTAGTATCATTACTGTATTCGACCAGGGAAGCCTCGGCATTCTCAGCCTGCTTATTCATCAGGCCGACAACCCACTTCAGGGCTACGATGTCAGTTTTACTGGCCACTACTAAACCTCCGGTTCTTGTGTGCGCGAGGGCGGGGCATGGATCCGCCGCTTGCTGTCCTTATAGTGAAGCTGTTTTCTGCTCGGTGCCTTCCAGCGCACTCATTTCCTCTTCGCGGTAAATCCTGGTTGCACCGCTGATGCTTTCCAGTTCGTCCACCTCGCTCACCACCGGCGCGCTGTAGGCGCCGTCACCGTCGATCCGGAACTGGGCAAGGCCTGTGACGGCACTGTGCATGGAGCGCTGCAGCGAGTTCACGCCCTTCTGGGTTACCGCGTTCAACTCGGTAATCTCCAGGTTACGCTCGGCGATTTCCGCCATTGAGCTGCTCATGTGCAGGGCGCTGACCGCCGACTTGCCGGCGGCGTCATCCACGTTGCGGATGATTTTGCTGATTGCATCCGAGCCGGCGTTGATTTCCTCGAGGGAATTGTCGAGACGATCGATATACTCGAGGATAGTCACCACCGTGCCCACCGTATTCTCCATACTGGCCAGATTGTCCGCGGACATGTTCTGCAGCATCCTCACCTCGGAAATAATCTTGCGGCCCTCTTCCTCCGCTTCGCGCAGCAGATCGGCGATAGACTCGGCAATACCGAGGAAGGGACGACCGTATTCGCCGGCTTTCTCGGCCTCGATGCGGGTGTTGATCGCCACAACCGAGATCTTGGTGTTGAGTGCCTGGATGTACTCAGCAGCGGCGGTTACCGACTGAATCAGCTCGCTCTGGCGCTTGGCAGACTTGGAGGTTTCCTGGACCGACTCGCGCACGTCGACCGAAGCCTTGGACATATCCTTGGTCAGCTCATATCCGAGGGCAACCTTCTCGCAGTTGCTGTCAGAGGTTTCCGCCGCCTGGGCGGTCGATGACTTGATCTCCTCGCTGGTGCGCACCATCTCTGTCGCGGTTTCCGTGGTCTCCACCACCGATTGCGTCATCTCCCGGCCTTTCTCCACCTGGGCCCGGGCGCTTTCGCCAATCGCATTAATCGCCTCTACCGAACTCTCGAAGGGAGTGCGAATGTCGCGAATCAGCTGGCACTGGTGCCTGGTGGCTGCATTCAGGCCCTGGGCAATATCGCTGGTTACCGAGTTCTCTTCGGCCACGGTCACGGTCAGGTCGCCCTTGGAAATCTGTTTGAGCACGCCGTTGATCTCGGCCACACCGCGGGCAGTGTAGGAATCACGGCGACGCTGGCCCAGCATCATGGTCACCAGCAACACGACTGCCAGCAGTCCGGGGGCCACGAACAGCACCAGCAGGCTGCCCTCATTGTACAGCCGTCCAACGGCCAGGCTGGCGATAGCCGGTTGCAGTGCGGCAATCGAGTCAATCAGGGCCACGCTGTTTTCGCTGATCGCGCGACGGGCGGCGGCGGCCTGGCGCAACTCACCGGAGGCGCCGGCGATCCGGTCGATCGAGGTGGAAACCCCGGAGAACAAGCGGAAAGCGTTGCTGAGAGCCTCGATAGCCGCCGTATTGCTTACCTTGTCGATACCGATCAGTTCATCACCCCGGGTCAGGCCCTCGATAATTCGGAAGAAGTCGGCGGCGTCGCTGGTAAACTCGTCGGCGGCTACCTGGCTGTCCGCGTTGCCGACCAGGGTACGGTCAACGTTACGCGCCATACGTTCCAGCAGCCAGGGTGCTTTCTGCGCCGCCAGCAGGGTTTCGGTAGAGACACTCTGGCGCTGCAGGACGCTGACCACGGTCGACAGTTCGCGCTGCATGGGCTCGATATTGGTTTCCAGCTCGGATGCCACTCCCTGTACGAATACAATACGGGGCGCCGCCTCCAGCAGGGTTTGCGATGCCCGCTTGATCGGCTGCCAGTTGAGGTCCACCATGCTGACTTCATCCACCAGTTCGGGGGCATCGATGAGCGCGAGCTGTGCCTCGAAACGCTGCACCTGCTGGCCGAGGTCAGTAAAGGCCTGCTGCTTGCCGAGAGCTGTCGCCCGGGCGCTGATCGTTACCTGACGCGCCAGACTGGCCAGTTCATCGGCTGCCTGTCCGTATTGCGTCTCCTGGCCAGACTCCTGCTGGATAGTGAGAAAGCTGTAGGCTACGCCGCCGAGGCAGGCGACGATGCCCAGCCCCATCAGCAGGGCGCGCAACTTGCCGGCGCCGATCTTGTCAGTCTTGTTCATTGGCTTGTTCCTCACTTGAAGAAGGGTCATTGGCAGCGGCATTGGAGAGGTCGCCGTCAGTAATCAGTTTGTCGATATCGAGCACCGCCAGAAAGCGCTTGCCGTCGCCGAAGCCACCCAGTGTGTAGCCGGCAAAATCGGGGTCGACCTCGGTTTCCATGTCGCGGTTTTCCAGCGGGAACTTCATATCCCGCTCCAGCCCGCTGAGGGTGATACCAAAGTAAAAACCGGGGCGGCGAAGCACCATGCAATAGTCTCGCACCCGGCCCACATAGGGACGCTGGCGGAAAAACACATCGCCGCTGATGATGGGGATCAGTCCGCCCATGTGCGAACCCACACCCAGCACCCATGGCTTGGTACCGGGGATGCTCATCACATTCGGTGTTTCGATGATTTCTTCCAGCTCGCCTTCGCCGATCAGCAGCGGCACCCCGGCGATTCCGAGGCAGGTGCCCACCCACTCCATCCGTTCCAGATTCCGCACCGGTGCCTCTACCGCCTCCTCCCGGAAGCGCTGGGCGAGAGCATCGAGCGCCTGGATAGCCGGGGTACTCATGCGCTCAGGCAGCGACGCGCTGCTTGGTGTGGTTGAAAATCAGCTGCCGCAGCACGCTCTCGGGCGGAATCTTGGTGACGTGGGCGGTGGCCCCACGGGCCTGGCCCTTGGCGATGTCAAAAATGCCATCGGAGGAAGACAGCATGACCACCGGCGTGTTGCGCGTATCCTCGGCGTTGCGGATCAGGGTGCAGGTCTGGTAGCCATCCAGCTCCGGCATGGTGATATCGAGGAAAATGAGATCCGGCTTGAAGCGGCGCAGCATGCCCAGCGCCTTGTAGCCATCCTCGGCACACTCAACCTCGCAGCCCATACCCTTCAGGGTATGGGACATCATCATGCGGATGGTCTTGGCATCATCGACAATGGCGATCTTTACGCCGCTGATGTCCATTTCTTCGGTTTGTTCGTTCATTCTGCCCTCACTTCGCGTCAGTAATGTGAGTCGGATCACATGGGGTTCTAGCCTCCACAGTATTTCAGTGGGCGAAATCGACCAGCAACCAAAAACTGGAGTTTTCTCCAGAAAATGGCGGGGGACATGTGATCTGGCGCACAAAACGGTGCCAGCGGGATAAGGAGGGTCAAATCACCGGCATTTTTGCCGTTTGCAGGCTACTCGCTGGGGAACATGTAGTTGCGAAAAGGCTCCAGATGGCCGGGCTGGAAGTCCTGCAGTTCGTAGATGTTGAACTTGTGCATCAGGCTAAGGCAGCGCTGGAAGGCCTTGTCCGCGTCGTAGGAGGACGGCGGGATGCCGTACTCATCGGTGAGCTGGGCGAAAATCAGCGAGGCAATCTCCCGGCGGGTCTGGTCTTCCCGGTACATGCTGTGATTGACCGGCGAGGAAACCACCGGCGAGCCGTAGATCAGGAATGCCTCCCAGCGCTCGATGTCCTGTTCATCGTCCAGCTGGGCCACCAGGAAGCGCACCATATTGCGCAAATCCTCACGCGGCGGCAGCACATCTTTCTGCAACCACTTGCGTATATCCGACTCCCGCCAGCGGCTGTTAATGCCCATCACTCCCAGGACCCTGCCCTCAAACTGTGATGGGGCGACACCGGCCAGGTCCCACAGCATGTTCAGTCGGGCCGAAAAGCCGAGGCTGGGCGGCAGCTTGTCGCCGGCCAGTTGCTCATACTCCCGGGCGCATTGTTCCAGGCTCTTGCGATCGTCTGCCACGCTTAAACGTCCTCCAGCAATTGCTTGACGCGTTTCTGGTACGTTGGGGTCGACACCCCCATGATTGTAGCCCTGTCGGCGACACTGGTGTCGCTGCACTGCTGCAGCACCAGCGCCAGCAGCATATCCTGGGCCACCTGTTGCGGCGGCTGCTCCGGTGGCACCGATTCCATCACCCACTCACGCACCAGCCGGCGGCTCTCCTGCCACAGCAGGCTGGCCTCGCGTTCAGCCCCGCTGGCTTTAACCCGCGGCAGCCAGCGCCCGATATTGCGGTTGCGGGTCTGCAGGTATTCCGCGGCACCCCTGCCATCGCCGCCACAGCGGTCGAGGGCGGCCTCGATCAGCTCGTCATCCAGCCAGGCTCCCAGGGGGCGCAACACCCCGGTCTCCAGCGATGCCGCCAGCGCCTGGCCCAGTGCCAGGCGCAGCTCTTCCTGGACGGAGGGACTGTATCCCACCGCCTCGACCTCGACCTCGGCGCGGGCGCTCAGGAAAGGCCGCTGCTCCGGCACCGGCGTCGCCAGGCCGTCAGCGGAAATGCCAACAAAGAGTCCCAGGTCCACCGGCGTCACCCACTCCTTGTCGGTGCGCTCGACCGCGGCCCTGATCATTTCCCGCATCTCGCTGATGTTACCCGGCCAGCTGTGCCGCAGCAGGGCCTGCTCGGCGTCCGGCGTAAAACCCGATATTCGCCGGTCCTGCTGGGTGCTCTCCTGTTCCAGGATTTTGTGGGCCCAGCGCAGCACCGCCCGCGGCCGCTCCCGCAGGGGCGGCACCCGGATCGGGTAACCGCCGAACACGCTGGCCAGCCGCGGATCCAGCTCCCGGCGCTCCACCAGCGTCGCCAGTGACGCCGGGAACAAGCCGACATAGCGGTTGCGCGCCAGGTACTGGCTGCCGCCGTCATCGCTGGTGGTGCGGGTGGCCAACTGGCGCGCGAGCTTGCCCTGGGTCTCCATGTGCAGCAGTTGGGGCGACTTGAACGCCAGAGTCCGGCCATCCCCCTGCCGCAGCTCCCGGCTGATTGTGGCCCAGGCTTCGCTGCGGGTGCGAAAAGAGCGACAATCCAGCCGCACCAGGCCGTCGGGGTCACCGCCGCTGGCGTTATGCACGACCTGGGCAACATAGTACTTGCCGGTGCCCCGCTCACCTTCCACGGCCACCGGCATGTTGACCCGGGCCAGGAACATTGCCTGGTCGATCGCACCTTCCATGTTGTCCAGAACATAGCCCTGGATGCCTTTTTCCATTTCCCTCGGCGCCGGTACCAGGGCAGCGGCCGGTTTCGCCACCGACTGCTTGCTCTGGCGGCCCTGGTACAACAGGGTCGCCAGATGCTGCAGCGCGCCGGCACCAGGGAGAAAGGCCGCCTGCCCGCACTGCAATACGAGCAAGGCCCCCACCAGATGCCCGCCGCTGCGCAGCAGGCACAATTCGATGTTCTCCGGCAGCGTCGGCTCACCGGCCGAGAGCGTGGGTATATCCAGCTGGCGCAGCAGCGCCTGCATCGCCTTTGGCAACTGCGACGGCGCAACCGGCTCGACATCGCCCTCGGTGGCGGTGGCGGCCGCCAGGCAATCGGCCTGGCCATCATGGAGGAATTGCAGCAGGGCGGCGGCCGCCAGTCCCGGCTGCGCCAGGACCAGGGCCAGCACCCTGGCGGCATAGTCATCCAGGCGCCGGGTCGGAGGCGGCAGGGCCACCAGGTCGGCCAACAACTGCCGCTGGCGCGGGTCGATCGCAGCATCGCGAAAAATACCGGTCGCGCTCAGTGCCCGGGCCGCCTGGGCAAGCGGGTCCCAGGGGCTGGAATAGCGAATGCGCTCCTCACTGCCGGCCTGGGCCTGGAGCAGGGCCCCGTTGGCGGCCACCAGGGCGCTGAGCGCAGGCTGACCTTCCAGCCGCTGGGACAGGCCGATACAGGCCCGGGCGTACTGGGCCCCGCCGCTGCAGCCGGCGAGAAACTGGTGCAGGTGGGAGGACAGGGCGCGACTGACATCCAGCGCCGCCTCCAGGTCCAGGCCCCGGAGAACGACCGCTATAGTGCTGCCCTCCGGCAGCCCCAGCCAGTCCTCATCACGCAGGATTTGCTGCAGGCCAACCCGCAATTCCATCATCAGGCCTTCGGTTTCCGGAACCCCCCAGGCCGGACTGAATTCCAGCCGGTCCACCCCCAGCACGGCAACAATATCCTCGGGCTGGACTTGCTCCTCCACCTGCATACCCCAGGGGGTGTGCAGCGGGCGGAGGAACATCAGTACCGCATCAGCGCCCTGCCAGCGCTGCGGCGCCAGCAGCCCGGCCATCAGCAAGTCACCGTCGGCCCCGGCGCCGACAATCAGCGGTGGCAGGGCGGCGGCGATACCGGCGATGATCGCCTGGCTGACGACGGCGGTGCTGTCCGCCGGGATCGCCAGTGCATCGCGCCAGTCGCGCCCTACCAGCCCGTCGCCCACCACAAAGGGCAGCTTGCCGAAACTGGCCAGCACAAGCTGGCTGCCCCGGTCGACAATGACCAGGCAGGTGCCGATCTCCTTATAGTGTTGGTCCAGTGCAGTCACTGGCCTCAGTATAGGGGATATGCCAGCGCCGCAGTAGCAAATGACATACCAGCCGCGATGCGCCCGCTGGCGCGCAGTGCTATGCTCGATCGCGTGCCCATCAACTGCAGCTGGCGGAGCGTACCTTGAACAAACAATTCCTGTGGTGGCTGGCTTTCGCTGTCCTGGCCACTGCCTTTGCCCTGATCCAGTTTATTCCCTCGGCGCCGGTGACCGTTCCCGACGAACTGCCGGCGGAAGAAAGCGGGGAGGCCGCCGACCCACTGGCGGCCCTGCGGGGCGCAAAAGCGCCCTGGCTGCAGCTCGCCGGCGACACCATTGACCTGCACCACGGAGACTTTGGCGCCTGCCCTCACGAGGGCCTGGATGCGGCCAGCATCCGGCAACTGCACCGCGTACCGCTGGCATAAAGCATGGAGATTCCATTACTGGGAGAGCTGATCGCCGCCGGCCTGGTACTGCTATACCTGGGTGCGATCGCCTGCGCGGTGGAAGCCATACTCAAGGGCCGGACACCGCAGGGGGCCATCGCCTGGGCCCTCTCGCTGCTCACCTTTCCCATGCTGACCATGCCCTTTTACCTGATCTTCAGTCGCAACCGCTTCGATGGCTACCTCGAGCAGCGCGACGAGATGGAGACCCACTCACGGCGCCTGCTGTCAGCGACCAGTGACAGGATCGAGGATCACGTGGTCCCCAGGATTGCCGGCCAGCCGGTGTATACCAGCCTGTTTAACCTGGCGCGGATGCCGGCCACCCGCGGCAACAAATTGCGCCTGCTTATTGATGGCACGGCTACTTTCGACGATATCCGCGCCGGGCTGGAGAGCGCCGAGACCTACATCCTGTTTCAGTTCTACATCATCCGCGACGACGACCTGAGCCGCCAGTTGTGCCGCATCCTCGCCGACAAGGCTCGCGCGGGCGTGACGGTGGCCCTGCTCTACGACGAGATCGGCAGCCGCAGCTTTCACCGCTCGCGGCTGCGCCGGCAACTGTTGCTGGCGGGCGTGGAAGCAGCCCCCTTCAATACTACCCAGGGCCGGCGCAACCGCTTTCAGCTGAATTTTCGCAACCACCGCAAGGTCGTGGTGGTCGACGGCAGCGTGGCGTGGATCGGCGGTCACAACGTCGGCAACGAGTACCTGGGCCTGGACCGCAAGGTGGGCCACTGGCGCGATACCCACGTGCGCTTTGAGGGCCCGGCGGTGCTGGGGGCGGAACTGGCCTTTGCCACGGACTGGCTGTGGGCCACCCGCCAGCAGCTGAAAATTCCCTGGAATTTTTCCCGCGCTGCCCGCGGCGACAGCACGGTACTGGTGTTTCCCTCGGATCCGGCCAGTGAGTACGAGGAAGCCGGACTGATGTACCACCAGTCCATCGTCGGCGCCGAGCACCGGGTGTGGATCGCCAGCCCCTATTTCGTCCCTGACCGGGGCATCGTGGCGGCCCTGCAGCTGGCGGCCCTGCGCGGCGTGGACGTGCGGGTGATTATTCCCGATGAACCGGACGGCCCCATGGTTGCCATGGCCAACTGGTCCTTCACCCGTGAGCTATTGGCGTCAGGTATCAAATTCTACCGCTACCAGGGCGGGTTCATGCACCAGAAAGTGCTGCTGATGGACGACCAGCTGGCAGGTATTGGTACTGCCAACTTCGATAACCGGTCTTTCCGGCTCAACTTCGAAATCACGGTGCTGGCCCACGACCAGGTATTCGCCCGCGAAGTGGAGGCAATGCTGGAGCGGGACATGGGCCGCAGCCGCCAGGTTGGCCTGGATGAATTCGCCACCAGGCCCGCCTGGTTTATCGTCGCCATGGCCATCGCCCGCCTGTTTGCCCCGGTGCTGTAGCGGCAGCCGGGCATGGGTCCGGCCCGCTAGCCGCTGACGCCCATAACGAAAATAACCAGCAGCGCCGGCGGCACGATAAAGCGTATCGACAGGTACCACAGGCTATGGCCGAAACCGTTCTGTATCGCCAGCTCATCCCGGCTGTAATCCCGGCGCATCACCCACCCGGCAAATACCGCGATCAGCAGGCCGCCCAGGGGCAACAGGATCTGGTTGGAGAAGTAATCCATGATGTCATTGAAGTTGCGTCCCCCCATGGACAGGTCGCCCATGACGTTATACGACATCAGGCTGATCACGCTGAGCGCGGCCACGGAGCCCACCACGATGAGCGCGCTCTTGTGGCGCGGTATGGAGAAGCGCTCTTCGGCCCAGGAGTTGACCGACTCCACCAGGCCCACCATCGAGGTAATGCCGGCAACAGACAGCATGACGAAAAACAGGATGCTGAAGCCGTAGCCGCCCGGCATCTGGGCGAAGGCCACCGGCAGGGTCTGGAAAATCAGCCCGGCGCCGGCCGCCGGATCCAGGCCGTAATTGAATACGGCGGGGAAGATCACCAGCCCCGCCAGCACTGCCACCAGGGTATCGGCGACGACAATAATCATCACCGACTGGGTGATGGAAATGGAT
This sequence comes from Seongchinamella sediminis, assembly GCF_003457605.1. Taxonomy (GTDB): domain Bacteria; phylum Pseudomonadota; class Gammaproteobacteria; order Pseudomonadales; family Halieaceae; genus Halioglobus; species Halioglobus sediminis. The sequence goes on along the minus strand of NZ_QRAN01000001.1, from coordinate 266,619 downwards.
CGTGGCAGGTAGGAACCGTAGGTCATCATCCCCCCCATGGCCACGCTAATGGAAAAGAAGGCCTGGCCGATGGCAGCCAGCAGCGTGGTTGGCCCTATCTTGCTGAAATCCGGGGTAAACAGCCACTCCAGCGCCTTGCCGAATCCGCCGGCAAAGTAGTTGTAGGTCGCCAGCCCCACCAGCAGCAGGAACATCGCCGGCATCATCACCCGCACCGCGCGCTCGATACCGCCCTTGACGCCGGAATAGATGATAAGCCCGGTAATCGCCAGGCCCACCAGAGTCCAGAACAGCATGCCGAGGTTGTCCGCCAGTACGCCGCTGAAAGTCGCCTCCGCCACCTGGGCGTCAACGCCGACAAACCCGGTGGTAACCGCCTTGTACAGGTACCACAGAACCCAGCCCACCACACCGGCATAGACGATCTCGATGGTATAGGCGGCGAGCAGGCCCATGGCGCCAACCACCTTCCAGTGAGTGCTGCGCTTACTCTCCCGGGCAACCGCCGCCATGGCGCTGGGGGGGCTGCCCTTGCCCCGACGGCCAATGAGAATCTCCGCCATCAGGATGGGCACGCCGATACCGAAAGCGCAGGCCAGGTAGATAATGACGAAGGCGGCACCGCCGTTTTCCCCGGTCACATAGGGAAAACGCCAGATGTTGCCCAGGCCCACGGCGAAGCCCACCGAAGCCATAATGAACGCGAACCGGGAAGACCAGTGTTCTGAGGCTGATCCGGCCATGCTGTTAACCCCTTGTTGTTATGCTTGTGCCTGCAGTCTACAGCGGGCGGGTGGCCTGTTCCAGCCAGCCACGGTCCTCCGCGCTCGCCAGCAGGGGCCCGATCTCCCGCGCCACCAGTGCGTGGTAGTCATCAATCCACGCGCGCTCGACGGCTGTCAGTAGTTCCAGGTCGAGGAGCCGCCGGTCGAAAGGCACCAGGGTCAGGGCCTCAAATTCGTACATCGGTGTTTCCCCGGCGGTCTCGGCCTCCCGCACCACCACCAGGTTCTCGCAGCGGATACCAAACCCCTCATCCCGGTAATAGCCCGGCTCGTTGCTGACAATCATCCCCGGCAGCAGGGCAAAAGGGTTGTGTGCCTTGGCGATACGCTGGGGAGCCTCGTGTACGCTGAGGAAGGCGCCTACCCCGTGACCGGTGCCGTGGTCATAGTCAAAGCCCTCCTGCCAGAGGAACTGGCGGGCCAGCACATCGAGCTGGCTGCCGGTGGTACCGGCGGGAAAACGCGCCTGGTCCAGCGCGATATGCCCCTTGAGCACCAGCGTGAACATGCGCCGGATCTCCGCCGGGGGCTCGCCAATGGCGACCGTGCGGGTGATATCTGTGGTGCCGTCACTGTACTGACCGCCACTGTCCACCAGGTACACGCTGCCCAGGCTGACGGCGCCGGGTCGGGGCACGTTGAGGTGGTTGTAGTGACACATCGCGGCATTGGGGCCGGCGGCGGAAATGGTATCGAAGGAGGGCCCGTGGTATTGCTCGCCCTCGTCGCGGAACGCCCCCAGCCTGTCCGCCAGCGCCGCCTCGTCGTGCAGGCGGCCGGCGGCCACCTCGGCGTCCAGCCAGGCCAGGAATCGCACTGCGGCGATGGCGTCGCGGCGATGGGCGCTGCGCGCGCCTGCCACTTCCACCGCGTTCTTGGCGGCCTTCGGCAACAACACCGGATCTGGCGCAGCCACCAGTTCCGCCCCCCCGGCTGCAAGAGTGAGCTGGGTCCAGGCATTGGCGCTGTCGGGATCGGCAACTACCTTCTTGCCACCATAGCCGCTCAGGAACTCTTCCGCCGCGGTTTCGGGAAGCGTGCGCACGCCCTCGCCCACGTGAGCGGCAAAGCCCTCGGGCACCCGTCCCGGCTCGACGAAAACGGTGACCTCGCCGCTGCTTTCCAGCAGGGCAAAGCTCTGCAGAATGGGCAGACAGGGAATATCGGTGCCGCGCACGTTGAGCAGCCAGCTGACCGAGTCGGCGGCAAATACCAGGGCGGCATCGGCGCCCTGCTGCGCCAGGTCGGCGGCAATGCGCTGGCGTTTTGCGGCAGAGGAACTGCCGGTGAATTCTTCGCCCAGCAGCAACGCCGGGCTTATCGCGGGTTCCGGGCGATCATGCCAGCTGCGATCAATCAGGTTATCAGTGGTGGCCACCAGTTCCAGGCCACCCTTCTCAAGGGTCCTGCGCGTGGCCTGGAACCAGCTGAGGCTGTGCATGCGCGGATCACAGGCCACCCGCGCACCGCTGTCGAGCTGCTTTACCAGCCAGCCGGCATGAGGCTCTTCGATCAGGTGATGGTACTCAAACAGTTCCTTGTCGACCTCGTTGCGCACCTGTACGGTGTAGCGCCCATCGACAAAAATTGCCGCTCGCTCAGGCAGCACGACCACGGCGCCGGCGGAACCGGTGAACCCGGATACCCAGTACAGGCGCTCGTTGTGGGCGGGGATATACTCCCCAAGGTATTCGTCGGCGCGCGGGACGATCAGGGCATCGTAGCCCGCTTCCGCCATCAGCCTGCGTACGCCGGCCAGGCGCTCAGCTATAACAGTCATGTGTGTGTTCCGGGGTGATTTGGGCGCCAGTGTACCCGAAAACAAGCCCCGCTTGCAGCGCGGCGGCAGCCGGGTCCGCCCCGGCGCAGCCTATTCCTCGTAGAGGTCAAAATCCTCCTTGGAAATACCGCAGTCCGGACACTCCCAGTCCTCGGGCAGGTCCTCCCAGCGCGTACCCGGCGGGATGCCGTCGTCCGGCAGTCCTTCGGCTTCATCGTAGATAAAGCCGCAGATTACGCACTCGTACTTCCTGAACTCAGTTTCAGCCATGGTTCCAGTCACCGTGTCGGTTAGCTCGTAAATTATAAGGCGGGGCCATGAACATTGGCGATAAGCCACCGTCTACTCTGCTGAACCAGCGTCTAGAGCCCGCCCTCCAGTTCAACCCTGAAGCCATCGCCAGCAGGCGCGGCCACCAGCTGCAAGGCCTGCCGCAGCTGCGGATCATCCAGCGCTTTCCCCTGCAGGCTCAGGTCGATTTCGTACTGCGACTGCTGCAGCCGCAGGTCGCCCTGCGCCTGCAGCTCGCCCGCCAGGGTGATAATCTTGCCGCTGATAACCCCCTCGTCGCTGGTGCGGACATCTACCGCGTAACTGCCCAGCGGGCGGCGACCCTCGGGCGACAGCCAGCCGGCCCCCTGCCAGACCACGCGCCCCTCGGCGAATTGCAGGGCTCGCTGGCGAATCTTCAAGTGCTCGAACTGGGCCGCGATATCGCCCGCCAGGGCGACCGGCAGGAACTGGCGCAACAGCCCGGCATCGAGCAACAGGTCCACCTTCTCCAGGTCCACATCCGTCGCGGAGCGCAGCGTCAGGTCGGCTCGCAGTGTCTGCCGGCCCCACTGGCTCTGCAGTTCCAGGCCCGGTGACAACAGCAGCAGTGACAGCGGGCTGAGCCGCCATTCGCTGGCGCCCAGCTGCAACCAGCCGCCATTGATGGCAACCAGTGTGCGGCTGGCATGGCCCTGCCAGAGCGTGCCGCTCAGGCCCTGTAACTTGATCTGCCCGGGCAGGATGCCCGGCAGTATCCGCGCCGGCGCAGTGGCCACAAGCAGCAATGCCAGGACCAGGCCGCCCGCCAGACCAGTCAAAACTCTGGATACTTTCATCCTGCCTGGGCCAACCTCACCGTCACGTTGACCCTGCCGACGCTGCCTGCCCGGGTAATAGAGGCCTCGCTGACCAACAGGCCCTCGCTGTACTCCATCTGGTGCAGCCAGGCGATGAGCTCATCGAAGGACGCATTCTCCAGCCGCACCTGGACCTCACCGCGGCTGTTGGGTTGCAGCCGGTTAACCTGCAGTCCGAACTCGCCGGTGGAGCGATTGATAAGACTGGTCAGATTGCGGCGGGCACCGCTGTCGCTGCCGCTCTTACGCAGGTGGAGAATTTGTGAAACGAGGCTATCCACCCGCTGCAGGGTTTCCGCGACGCCCCGGTTCTGCTGCGCCATGCGGTCGCGGGCATCCGCCAGCGGGGCCAGCAGCAGGACGAAGACGAGGTACAGGGCAAGTGCAAGGCCCATCACCAGCAGGCTCAACTGTTCTCGCTGGGTCAATGCGGCGTACCACTGTTTCATGAGCTGCCTCCCACCCGCATGCGTGCGCGTACCTGGTCGCCCTGGGCGCTGCTGTTCTCCAGTGTCGCCTGCAGGCCGTCCCTGACAAATCCGGAACGGATGCGTTCAACGGCATCGTAGTCTGCCGCCAGCAGATTTAACCGGACTTCGGCGGCCTTGCTGTTGTAATTGATGCTGACGATACTGCCGTCGGCGGCGGCCACGACATTACCCACCCGGGCGACCAGGCCGACAAAACCGCTTCCCTGGGGCGAGCCCGTCATACTGTCGAGCTGGCGCTGCAGCTGTTTTTCCGCATCCACTACTGCCCCCCGGGGGAAGGCCTGGCGATAGCTCTCCTGCACCGCACCGCGCAGGGCGAGGTTCTCCTGCTCGAGTTGCCGGTAATCGCTCCAGGTGGCGAGCATGTGCAGCGCTACCGCCGCGCCGAACAACATCGCGGCGACCCGCCACTGTTGCCACCAGCGCTCCAGGGGCAGGCGCACCGCCCACTCCCCCTGGCGCAGGTTCAGCGGCTGGGCAGGCATCTCGGCGACCAGCATGGCCGCGTACAGGTCGCCCTGGCGCCACTGCACCAGGGACTGCAGTTCCTCCGCTACCAGGGCAGTGTCCGCCGCCTGGTCCTGGCCGTAGATGACGATAGCAGCCGGTGAGCCTGACTCGACCCGGGCCGCGTCCAGCATGGTTGGCAGCATCTGCCGCTCGATGGCGAATCCCTCGCATTCTCCGAGGCGGACTATGGCCCGTTCCGCTTCCAGCACAAGACACCACTCGCCCGCCTGCCAGGGCAGTAACAGCGGCTCCGGCAACCACTGGTTAATACCGGGAAAGGGCTCCAGCAGATGCTGGTAGCCAGCCATTTTATCCCGTGAGCAGACAGCAACGGCGTAGTCCAGTTTGCCCCGTGCCACACTGGCGAAATGCAGTTCACCGACATCCTCGCTGAGCTCTTCCTCCAGCATGAAAGGCAGTGACAGGGCCAGGTGGCGGCGCTCTTCCGCCGCAATCTGCAGTGGCAGCAGGCGCAGCGCTTCGCCGGGCACGGCAAAAACCGGGGTGAGCTTGCGCTGGCTGATCACCGCGCGCAGCCGAGCCTGGGCCTCCTCCTGGTCCAGCCACTGGGCACCCTCGCTGGCCCCCGGGGGGTACCAGGCCAGCCGGCCGGCAATGAGCCGGATTACTACAAGGTCTCGCAAGTCTCTACTCTCCCGGTTTCCGGCAGGAACATTCTGCCATCGGTGGCCCTGCTGAGGACGCTCACCCGGCGGTTTTTACGCTCCAGCACACTGTACAAGCGCTGGTTCCTGCCGGCAACTTCCACCCGGGCGCGCAGCAGGAAATACCCTGTTTGTTCGTCCAGCAGGGCCTGGGACGCAGTCATCCGGTCTTTGCTGTCGGCCAGTGCGGGGTGGTTGAGGAACTCCCCGATGTCGGCAAATCCGCTGTCACAGCGCTGGGCGACCAGGGACAGGGCATCCGCCTCGCCGAGGGGGCGCAGGCTGTCGTCGGGACCCAGCGAGCGCAGTACCATGGCCGGCGCGGTGTGGATGTTCAGCGGGCCGGGCTGCAGCGGCCAGACGGTAACCCAGGGCTCCAGGGCCTGGTACAGCTCGGGGCTCATCCCCTTGACCGCCCGCAGTTCGGTCACGCTGAGCATGGGCTGGTTGGAGGCGCGATAGGCGGGCGTCAGGCCCGCGTAGTAATCATCCTCGGCGCCATCGAAACGCGGCTGGCTGTCGGCGTCGAGCCAGTCGCCGATCGAGCGGGCGATGGCCATGGCCTCGGACTCCCCCAGTCGCTCATCGGTCACCGCCAGCAACAGGCGCACAAACTGGGCCTGGGCAGCAGTATATGGCGGCTTGCCCTCACCCTCTTCTGCCTTATCCGCCAGGTGGTTGAGGTTGAAGCGGCCCTGCAGGTCCTCGAGCCGGCCGGACAGCCAGCCGCCCTCGTCCAGGGGATAGGGCACTTCCTCCCGCGCCCAGATGTCCTCCAGAGTGTCCTTTGCTGCCTCGCCCTGCTGCTGGTCCACGTCCCAGTCCGCCAGCAGCGCCAGGGTCGCCAGGCCCTCCGCTCCCCGCAGGTAAGCCCGGGACTGCTCGGTGACGAAAATATTGCCCCCACGCTGGTACAGCCGCTCGAAGTCGCTTTTCATCGCCACAATAAGCGCCGCGCACAGCGCGAAGATCAGCATGGCAAGAACCAGGGCAGCACCCCCTTGCCGCGCAGGCCGGCTAGAGCGGCGGCAGTGCATAAATGCGCCTCATCTCGCCCCAGTCCGTCAACTGCAAGCGCAGCTCCACCGCCAGTGGCGGGTCGGGTACCTGACCGGGCTGGCTGGTGTCGGCAACCCAGTTCTCCGGCCAGCTGCGGGTGTCCAGCTCCGTGCTCTGGCCCACTGTCCTGGCATTGTCGGTGCTGTCCAGGAACAACACGCGCATTTCCTCCACCCCCGTCAACAGTGCCACCTCCTGCGCCGGGGTATCGCCGGAGCGGTCCAGCACGGGATAGCTGTCGCGCCACAGGGTGTCTGCCTCCAGTCGGTAGTTGACCCGCTGCAGTTCCGAGCGCGCATGCGCCAGCGGGTTGTGCCAGCCGGAGCGGGTAAAACTCAGCAGAAAGCGGGCCGCCATCCCGCCGTGCAGGGCCGGCTCCAGCTCGCCAAATTCATCGCGTACCGGGCGCGCCACGAATTGTTCCAGGTCGCGGGATATGATCAACCACGCCCGGTTGATCGCGTAGACGCGCTCGGCGGTGGCCTGGGTCCGCTCTACCCCATCGACTACCCGGGAGAAGCTGCTGTAGGCAATCACCGAGACGAAGGCGGAAATAGCCAGGGCGATCAGCACTTCCACCAGGGTGAAGCCGCGCGCCGTCATGCGCCTACTCAAGGGGCACCTCCAGTTCCGCCTCCAGATCCGCGGGCAGGAACGCCACCAGACTGTAAAGCGGGGACTGCTCATCATCCTCGCCCAGGGCGACGGCAATTTCCAGGCGATAAAACAGCGGCACCTCGGTGAGTTCACTGCGCAGCCACCAGTACCACTCGCGCCCGGCCATGGTGACCACGCCGCTTTCGCGGTCCTCCGGAAGGGTGGCGCTGGCGAGGGCCAGTATGCGCACTTCCGCCAATTTATTCGCCGCCACCGCGTGAGCGATAGACTTGTCCCGCAGGTAGCCGGTGGCATCAAGCTGCTGCTGCAGGGCAAACATCAGCGCCGGTAGCGCCAGGGCGACAATGGCCAGCGCCACCATCACCTCCACCAGAGTGAAACCGCGACTGCTGGCCAGTCGCGTCAAAACGCTGCCTCATCCAGCGCTTGCCCGCGGTGCAGCAGCTGGAAGTCCCCCAGCAGGCTCCACTCGATCCGCCACAATATTTCACCGCTGTCGCGATCGCGTAATTCGATGGCACCGGGCACGGTTTCGCCGCTGGCGTAGAGGATGATTTGCGGCTGCGGCGCGGCGCTGTTGCTCACCAGCAATTCCTGCTCCTGGATGAGACCATCCAGCTCCAGCTGTAACTCGATACCCGCGGGCAGCTCGCCGGGAGCGAATACATCCTTGCCGCTGGCAGGCGCACGCCAGCCCACGGGGGTCTGCTCCCACCAGTCGTAGCGGTAGCGCCACTGGCCACCATCGTCCTCCATGTGCAGCATCAGGCCGTAATTCATGCCGGTGAACTGGGCCTCATCGAGGGCATAGCTGGCGCTGTCTGCCAGCTCCTCCACCGCCGCGCGCAACAGTACGTCGCGATCCCCGGAACCGATATTCAGCGTCACCAGGGAGGTAACCAGCACCACCACGAACAGGGTCACCAGCAGCTCCAGCAGGCTGAAGCCGCGCTGACGGTGACCGCTCACGCCAGGGCTGCCGTTGAGCGCGCTTGCCACTGTTCAGCGCTGCCTCAATCGTCCGTTGACTTCCAGTTGCCAATGTCCGCATTCTGGTCCTCGCCACCGGACAGACCGTCAGCACCCAGGGTGTAGATGTCCACCTCGCCGTTTTCACCGGGACTGAGGTACAGGTAGGGCCGACCCCAGGGATCCAGCGGCAGCTCCGGCAGGTAACCACCCTTCTTGAAGTTGCGCGGTACCGGGTCCAGGGAGCTGGGCTCAACCAGCGCTTGCAGCCCCTGCTCGGTGGTCGGGTAGACGTAGTTGTCCAGGCGATAAATCTTCAGCGCGGTCTCGATGGCCTTGAAATCGGCCTGCGCTTTCTGCACCCGCGCCTCATCGGCACGGTTGAGTACCGTGGGCGCCACCACACTGATCAGCAGGCCCATAATGACCAGCACCACCAGAATTTCCACCAGCGAGAAGCCGCTGTTTCTGTCTCTGTTCATAGTATTACTTCACCATCGTATTTAAATCGAATATCGGCAGCAGGATCGCCAGCACGATCAACAGCACCATGCCGCCCATCACCACCACCATCAGCGGCTCAAACAGGGCCATCATCGTTCCCAGGGTCATTTCCAGCTCGCGCTCCTGGTTGTCCGCCGAGCGCGCCAGCATGCTTTCCAGGTCGCCGCTGACCTCGCCGCTGGCCACCATGTGCACCATCATCGGCGGGATGCGACCGCTTTGCTGCAACGCCCTGCTGAGACTGCTGCCCTCCTGCACTAGTTCCGCGACCACCTTGCTGTCTTCCCGCAACACCAGATTGGTCAACACCTGTCCGGCTATGCGCAGGGCGTCGAGCAGCGGCACGCCGCTGGCCATCAATATGCTGAGGGTCGAGGCGAACCGCGCTGTATCGATGGCCACCACCAGCCGCGACCAGCCCGGGATTTTCAGCTGCAGGCGGTGCCATTGCCGGCGCCGCGATTCGCTGCGCAGCAACTGCCGCACCGCAATCACCAGCGTCACTATTCCCAGCAGCAGCCACAGGCCGGACTCGCGGAAGAAATCGCTGCAGGCAATCAGGATTTGCGTCAGCACCGGCAGTTCCCGGCTGGAGTGGGCGAAAATGCCCACCAGCTCAGGCACCACGAATACCATCAGTGCCACCACCACGGCGATCGCCACACCCACCAGGATGAAGGGGTAAATCATCGCCATTTTAAGCTTCTGGCTGGTGTACTGGCGCTGTTCGGTGTAGCTGGCCAACTGTTCCAGCACCGGACCGAGGTGGCCGGCGTGTTCGCCGGCCGCCACCATGGCCCGGTACATCTCATTGAATACCTGGGGAAACTCCGCCATTGAATAGGCGAGGGTATAGCCCTCCGAGACCCGCGATCGCACCTGCAGCAGCATGCCCTTGATGCGGGCGCTGCGACTCTGCTGGGCGGCCGCCTGCAGGGCCTCGTCCAGGGGCAGGTTGGACAACACCAGCGTCGCCAGTTGCCGGGTGACCATGGCCAGATCCCCGGCGGAGATGCGCGGCTGGAACAGCCGCGGCCGCCAGGACATGTTGTTGGCAGCGGCCCGGTTCGCTTCCTCGACTTCTACCGGCCGCAGGTTGCGGGAACGTAACTGGCCCCGCACCTGGCGCTCGGAGTCCCCCTCGAGGAAGCCCTTTACCAGTTTGCCCCTGTCGTTCAGCGCGCGGTAGCGGTAGGCGGTCATAGGCAGACAGCGACCTCAGTCCACCGAGGTCACCCGCATGACCTCGGCCAGGCTGGTTTCCCCGGTGAGGACTCGCCGCCGCCCGTCGGCCTGGATGGACGGGTAACGCTTGCGGGCGTGTGCCAGCATTTCCTGCTCGCTGGCATCCTGGTAAATCATGCTCCGCAGTTGCTCATCGACCTCGATCATTTCATATATGCCGGTACGGCCGCGGTAGCCGGTGTAATTACATTTGTCGCAGCCCCTGGCGTGAAACAGTTCCTCCACCTCCTCGTCCGCCAGCTGCAGCAGTTGGCGCTCGGCATCGGTCACCGGCTGGCTATCGCGGCAGACCCGGCACAGCAGGCGCACCAGGCGCTGGGACATGACCGCGAGCAGGCTGGACGACACCAGGAAAGGCTCGATGCCCATGTCCTTGAGCCGGGTAATGGCGCCGATGGCGGTATTGGTATGCAGGGTGGACAGCACCAGGTGGCCGGTCAGGGATGCCTGTACCGCAATCTCGCCGGTTTCCAGGTCCCGTATCTCGCCCACCATCACCACGTCCGGGTCCTGGCGCAGGATCGCCCGCAGTCCGCGGGCAAAGGTCATGTTTACCTTGCTATTGACCTGGGTCTGGCCAATGCCGGGGAGCATGTATTCCACCGGATCCTCGATGGTCATGATATTGCGCGAGCTCTCGTTGATGTGGCTGAGCCCGGCATAGAGGGTGGTCGTCTTGCCGGAGCCCGTGGGTCCGGTAACCAGGATGATGCCGTGGGGGCTGTGCAGGTGGCGGCGGTAGGCCTCGGCCACCTGCTCGTTCATATTGAGTTGTTCCAGCTTGAGCTGCCCCGCCGCCGTATCCAGCAGTCGCAGCACTACCCGCTCGCCGTGGGCCGAGGGGATGGTCGACATACGGATATCCACCGCGTGACCGGCGATTCGCACCGAGATACGGCCGTCCTGGGGCACCCGCTTTTCGGCGATATCCAGCCGGGCCATGACCTTCAGCCGCGACACCAGCAGCGGCGCCAGTGCGCGCTTCGGTGACAGTACTTCCGCCAGGACGCCGTCGATGCGATAGCGCACGCTGAGCCTGTCCTCGAATGTCTCGATATGGATATCCGAGGCCTGTTCCCGTACCGCCTGGGACAGAATGGCGTTGATGAGGCGAATGATCGGCGCGTCGTCTTCGGCATCCATCAGGTCGCCCGTGTCGGGAATCTCCTCCGCCAGCCGGCTGAGGTCCACATCGGCGCCGATGTCCTCCGCCATTTGCACCGCTTCGTTATTGTCGCGCTGGTAGGCGACCGTCAGCCGGCGCTTGAACTCCTCGGGCTCGACGCTTTCGGTGGTAAAGGGCTCGCCGAGCATGCGCCTGACCTCGCTCAGGACCCGCCAGCCGACCTGTCCCTGGGTCAGCACGTGGGGGCCTTCACTGCCGTCCACCAGCAATACGCCCTGCTGCTGGGCGAAGGTGAAGGGCAGCGAACGCTGCCCCGCGGGCTGGGCGACAAGCACGGGTTCCGCTGCGATATCGGGCTCGGCCATCAGTTGCTCCCGGCCCCGGCGGCGGCGGCGTCGGCGGCGGCGGCGCCAGCCTCGGCGGCACTCCGCTCTTCCCTGATTTCCTCGAGCTGCTGAATCTGCTGCTCCCACTCGGGCAGCAGGGGCAGGTTGCCGTCATCGAGGAACATCAGGCCCTGCTCGCGGCGCAACAGCTGCTGATCGCGAATATAGCGGTATTTCTCCGCGGTGGCGCCATCCAGCTCATCGTCATCACGGATGATGGTGGGACGGATAAAGATCAGCAGGTTGGTCTTGCTCACGTCCACGCTGTCGGATCGGAACAGGCGACCGAGGAAGGGAATATCGCCGAGCAGGGGCACCTTCTGCTGGCCGTCCTGGACACTGTCCTCGATCAGCCCGCCAAGCACCACCACCCGGCTGTCCCGGGCCAGCACCTTGGTCTGGATCTTGCGCTCACTGGTGATAATGTCCGCCGCCTCGGAAATCTGCGAGGCGCCGATGATCACGTTGGAGACTTCCTGCTCGATATCCAGCACCACCGAGTCGCCCTCATTGATATGCGGCGTCACCGACAGGGTGATGCCGACGTTTTCCCGCTCGATGGTCTGGAAGGGATTGGCGGCACCATCGCTGGCTCCGGTATTGGTATAGGAACCGGTGACGAAGGGCACGTTCTGGCCCACGGTGATATAGGCCTCCTGGTTGTCCAGGGTCAGCAGGCTCGGGGTGGAGAGGATATTGGCGTTGCCCTGGGTTTTGAGGGCATTGAGAATCACCGTCATGGTGAGGTCATCGTCCACCGTGCCCCAGCCCAGTGACAGCCCCGGGGTATTGGCCAGGGCACCGGCGAGGGCGGCAACATCGAATTCCTCATCGTCGCTGCTGACTTCATCATCACCGTTATCCGGGTTGAGCGCGCCGGCCAGTCGTTCCGCCTGGCTGGGGGCATTGATATTGCTGCCATAAAAGCCGCTATCGGTATTGGCGAACAGCCACTGCAGGCCAAGGTCCTGGCCCTCGCTGAGGGTCATCTCCACGATGATCGCTTCCACCAGCACCTGGGCTCGGCGGATGTCCAGACGGTGTATGACTGCCTCGATCGCCGCCATTTCATCGGCGTCGGCGGTGATAATGAGCGAGTTGGTACCCTCGTCGGCCTCGATGGTGGAGGACTTGCCGCTGCTGCGCGAGACCTTGCCATCGCCGGTTTCCAGCCGCTCGATATTCTGCATCACCTTGGTCAGGACCTCGGCGATGTCCTTGGCCTGGGCGTACTCGAGGTAGACTACCCGCACATTGCCGCTCTGCTCCAGCGGCGTATCCAGGTGCTTGATCAGCTGGCCCATTCGCGCCCGCTCCATTTCGTCACCGCTGACCAGCACGCTGTTGGTGCGGTTGTCGGCCACCAGCAGCACCTCGGTCTCGCCGCCGCTCTGCTTGGCCTCGGACTTGTTGAGCTTGTCGAGCATGGCCACCACGTCGTCGGCAACCGCATAGCGCAGGCGCACGATGTCAGTCTTCTGCACGGCGGAGCGATCCATGCGTTCAATGATGTCGCGGATGCGGTCGATGTTGGCCGAGACATCGGAGATGATAATGGCGTTGCTGGGGGCATAGGCCGCCATGTGCGCCTGCTGCGGCACCAGCGGCCGCAGTACCGGGATTAACTTGGCGGCGGATATATTGTCCAGCCTGATAACCTGGGTGACGTACTCGTCACTGCCGCGGGGGCCGTCATCGGCCACCGACACCGGCGATGAGCGAGCGTCCTTGTTCTGGATGATGCGCACCACGCCGCCGGAGCGCACCGCCGTGTAACCGTGCACTTCCAGTATCGACAGGAACAGGTCGTACAGCTCGTCCCTGGAAACCGGCTTGCTGGAAACAACCTTGACCTTGCCTTTCACCGCCGGGTCGACAACGATGGTGGTACCGGTGACCTCGGCAACGAATTTGATCAACTCCTGAATGTCGGTTTCCTTCAGGTTGACCGTGAAGTCCTGGGCGACCAGCGGGCCCGCGGCCAGGGTCAGCAGGAGCGCCATAACAGCGGCTCGAATAGGCCACAGGGCTTGTTTCACGCAGGAATTTCCTCTGGTTGGATTGGCTGTCATCTGTGTTTACTCACCCTCGCCCAGGCTGACACTGATCGAAACCAGTTCATCGCCCCGCTGTAAATCGAATACTGCCTCGCTGGCTGTGCGCATGGTCTGATACAGGCGCATGGTGTTGGCCGGGTCATTGAGGTCGATACCGTTAATGCTGGTCACCAGGTCACCGGCCACGAAGCCGAGCTGGGTGAACTGCTGCCGGTCCCGGCCCGGGGACACCCGGTAGCCGAGCAACTGGCCGTCCCTGCGCACCGCATTCACCGACACCACCTCCGCCAGCGACTGCGGGTTCTGGTACAGCTGCTCGCGGTAGGACTGGGCCAGTTGGGTGGCCGTCGCGTCGTTGCGTTTGTCCACCAGCGCCGGGGCCTCGCGATTAACCGGCAGCGGCAGGCGCGCGGCGGGAGCAGGGGCCGCTACCTGGGCATCCAGTTCATTCTCTTCGAACAGGTTCAGCAACTCGTAGGTGCCGTTATTGTCCAGCACCACCTGCCGCGGCATGACCTTGGCGAGCACAACCTTGTTGCCAACCGGCAGCTCGTCCTCCACCGCATACACCGCCTGTTTTTTCCGGTGCTCGATAATTGCATGGCCCAGGCCGTCCTCGCTGGAGGCCACCACGCCGCGGAGCGCCAGCTGCAGGCTGGTTTCCCGGGCGCCTTTCTCTATCCCCTCGCGGCTGGTGTCGGCAAGCGGCTGTTCCTCGACCGCCGCGACCACCGGTTCATCGGCCCCGACTTCGCCAAACAGGTGCAGCGCCTGCAGCCGCCCGATATCCACCGACGCCGGGCCGGCACTGCTCGGGGCCCGGGTAACGGGATTCACGATTTGGATATCCGCCGGCACAGTCGCCGGTTGGGCCGGGTAAATCGTCCAGAACAGGCTGGCCACCGATAGCAGCAGCCAGAAAACCAGCAGCGCCATAACCAGCTGGCGCAGGCGCCTCGCCCGCACCGGTTCGGCCAGCGCATGTACGGCAGCGGTCAGCGATGCGCCGATTCGCGAACCAAGATCGCTGGATTGATTAAGCCATTGGGCTGGCAAGGTCTACTCGCATGTCGGTTGCCGGCAAGCCGGCCGGAATGCCCCGATTATAGGGGGCGAAGGTAAAAGTTAAAACCGCGGCAAATGACGATTGTTGCCGGCTGGAATCGTGCAACTGGTGATCACTGGTGACACTATCCCTGGAAAAAGTAGCGCGCCGTCGCCAGCACCAGGGCCAGCCCCACCAGCGGATATATCCAGCGGCTCAGGCGCTGCACCCGCTCCGGTTCCATGGGACTGGCAAAGCGCTGCAGCACCACGGACAACAGGGCGATACCACCGAATATCGCCAGCAGCAGCAACAACAGATTAGTCATGCTCCCTCCTCCATGGGCGCGGTTCCGGCCCTGACCCTGGCATACCAGGCCGCGGGATTGTCGATTTCCCCGTCTGCGTCAAGCGGCGGGTAGGCCAGCCCGCGTTCACGGCAGTAATCGCGCACTTTCGGGTGCCCCCACTCAAAAAACAGTCGCTGCCAGGTCGGCGCGTCCAGTCTCGGTGACTGGTACATACCGGCGGCTGCGCGCTGGCGCTGGGCTTCGGCCAATATGATACCCGCCGCCACCGCGACATTGTACGACTCAACCATACCCACCATGGGAATGGCGATACAGTGGTCAACCCGGCTCAGGGCAGCATCGCTTACCCCGCGCCGTTCGGCTCCCAACAAAATCGCCGTGGGCCGGGTGTAGTCCAGCGCCCGGTAATCAACAGTATGCTGGCCAAGGTGGGCCGCCAGGACCTGGTAGCCCTCGGCCTTCAGGCTAGCGAGGACCGCCAGCGGCTCGCGGTGACGTTCCACGTCGACCCAGCTGTGAGAGCCCATGGCGGTGCCGCGAAAGGCCCGGTAGTCCTCGTCGCCGATCACCGCATGGACGGTCTGGATACCCACGGCATCGCAGTTGCGCACGATCGCCGACAGGTTGCGCTGCTTGTGCACAAAATCAGTGATTACGGTGAGGTCCGGCTGACGCTTGTCGAGCACGGCGCGCAGCCTGGCAATACGTTCGGGTGTCATGTCCCTGGCAAGGTGGCCCGTCGCCGATCAGCCCTCGACCCGGTAGGCGGCGGCGATCTGGTCGGCGCCGTTGACGGTGCAGCCGAGGTCTTTGAGCAGGCCGTCGCGCAGGCCGTAAATCCAGCCGTGCACAGAAACGGGCTGGTTCCGTGACCAGGCATTCTGGACGATGGTGGTGGAGCAAACATTGGCCACCTGCGCCTGGACGTTCAGTTCGCACAGCCGCGCGACCCGCGCCTCCTCATCGCTAATGGCGTCCAGTTCTTCCCCGTGGCGATGGATGACGTCCTTCACATGCCGCAACCAGTTGTCCACCAGCCCGTTGTCGCCATTCTCGTAGGCAGCCTGCACGCCACCACAGCCATAGTGGCCGACCACCATCACATGCTTGACCCGCAACACCTCCACGGCGTATTGCAGTACAGAGAGGCAGTTGAAATCGGAGTGCACCACCATGTTGGCGACGTTGCGGTGGACGAATACCTCACCCGGCATCAGGCCTACCACCTGGTTGGCCGGGACCCGGCTGTCGGAGCAGCCTATCCACAGGTATTCGGGCGATTGCTGACCCGCCAGCTTTTCGAAAAAGCCGGGGTCGTCGGTTTTCACGGTGTCCGCCCAGGAGCGGTTATTTGCAAACAGTTTATCCAGCGTATCCGGCACAGCCATTCCTTACACAAGCAGTGTCGTTAATCTTGAAAGCGCGGTGCAATTACCCCCCTTGGCGCGGGCATCCTCCAGCGCTTTCAGGCCGACGGTTTCCATTTGTCTGGCCAACTGGCTCATATCTACCGCCGGGTACTGCTGCGGCTCCCAGGTGACCATACCCACGCTAATGGTAACCTGCAGCACGGCACCCCGGCCATCATCGATGGCAAAATCCTCCACATCCCGGCGCATCCGCTCGGCAATTTCCTCGCCCAGGCTTTCACCGCTGCCCGGTATGAGCACCGCCATGCGCGAGCGCGAGAGACGGGCCATCATGTCGGTGGCGCGCAGGTCGGATGATATACGCTCGGCGACTTTTTTCAGCACGAAGTGACCGCGCACCTCACCGTAGTGCTGGTGCAGTTCATCGTACTCGTCAATCTCCATGGTCAGTACGGTGACGGGCTGGTCCGCCCGCCGGGCCCGGGCGATTTCCCGGGCGATATCCCGCTCGAATCCGCGCAGGTTGCTGATCTGGGTCAGCGGATCGAGCATGGTCAGCTGGGAAATCTGCTGGTGGGTGACCGCGCGGGTAAAACAGCGGGAGACAATGCTGGCCAGGTGCGCCAGCATATCCGCCTCCGCCTCACCCAGCACCAGGCTGTCTTCCTGTACGCCCAGGTGCAGGCTGCCGATCAGCCGTCCCGCGTCCATCAGCGGCAGCAGCAGTGCGTAGTCGATGCCGTGCTCGGATTTCAGCACTTCGAACATCCGCGAGTCGGTGGCATCAATCAGTTCGATGTCCGGTTCCAGGCCGTAAAGCTCCTGCATGTCGAAAGCATCACGCTGCAACTGCAGGTAAGGGCCGTAACGTTCACCGCCAACAATCAGCCCGGCCAGCACGTCCTCGGGATCGTGCAGCCACAGTTCGGATACCCGGAATGAAAAATGCCTGGGCATACTCACCAGCAGGACTTCGAGCAGGCTTTGCAAATCGACGGCGTCCAGCAGCATATGTTCGAGCTGCTGTGCCTGGAGATAGAGGTAACGGTTTAACTGGATGGTTTCAACGAGGCGGCGCTCGCGCAGCTCCGCGCCCGAGGCGACAGGTGGCGCCCCCTCGATTTCTTCGCGCTGGACCCCGCCATAGCTATTGTCTTCCGCCATACTACATCCGCGTGGACACCCGCACTTGAGATGACGGGCTGATTGTTATTGGCTGCCAAGTGTATGCTTCCTATAATGCCTATGCAATGCTGGCGCCCAGCGCAAGTCAGCCAAAAACCGCCACTGGTCCGGAGATTCCAGCCTTGAAACTCACCGTCGAAATGAGCCTCTATCCACTGCGGGAAGATTACATTCCCGTGATCAAGTCATTCATCGAAGCAGCGGCATCAACGCCCGGCATCAGCCTGGTCAGCAATGCGATGAGCACCCAGGTCTGTGGCGACTGGGACGAAGTGATGGCGCTGGTGAACAACTGTCTCAGGGCCAGCCACCAACGCTTTGGTAAACAGGTGCTGGTCTGCAAGTTTATTCCGGGCGAACTTGAAATCAGCGGCTGACGCGGGCCCTGCGCCCCGGGTCCGGCTCGAACAGGCCCTGGCCCAGTGGCCGCAGTGGCGCTGCACGCCGCCCCTGCCCGGCGCGCCCCATGTGCAGGGCACGCTGCCCGGCGGGCTGAGCAACCATAACTTCCTGGTGACTGCGGCGGGGCGGGACTTTGTGGTGCGCATAGACGGCATCAGCCCGCGCCAGCACGGCTTGAGCCGCCAGGCGGAATACCGCGCCCTGGCATCGGCCGCCGCTGCCGGCATCGCCCCCGGACCCTGTTATTTCAATCCCGAGCTGGGCGCGCTGGTTTGCCAGTATCTGCCCGCGGACACCGCACAACAGGTGACACCCGCAGACCTCGCCGCGCTGTGCCGGCGGATACATCGCCTGCCCCGGCGCCACCACCGTTTCGACCTCGACGCGCGCGTACGCCGCTACTGCAGCCTGCTGGAACGATGCGCAAAGCCCTTACCGCCTGCCCGGCTGCGCGCCCGGATCGAGCGTATCCTGCCCCAGTGCCAGACCCGGAACCCGGTGCTGTGCCACAACGACCTGTTGCCGGCCAACCTGCTCTACAGCGGCGGCCGGCTGCACGCCCTGGACTGGGAGTATTGCGCTATGGGCAACCCCTGGTTCGACCTGGCCGTGGCCGGTGACGGCCAGGGCTTCTCCCGCGATGACTTCGAGCTCTTCCTGTCCGCCTACCTGCAGCGCCAACCAACAGCTGACGACTGGCAGCAGCTGGCGCTGCAGCGCCTGGGCTACCGCTACCTGGAATTGCTCTGGCACCTGGTACAGGCCGAAGCGGAAGATATCCACCGCGTCAGCGCCCAGCGCCTGCCGCCGCTGGAGGCACTGCTGCAGGCAGACGCCGGGCACCAGACCTCAGCAGCGCCAGGGGAACCGCGCCCTTGAGCCGTCACTGGCACGTACTCGGCGCCGGCTCCATGGGCTGCCTGTTCGCCGCCGCGCTGGGCGAGGCGGGCTGCCGGGTCAGCCTGTTGCTGCGCGCATCCCGGCCGCAGCAGCAGGGCGCGATCACGGTGACCACCGGGGCGGGCAGCAGCAGCTGCCCGGTTATCCTGGACAGCCCTGCTGGCAGCGCAGCAATCGGTCACCTGCTGGTCTGCACCAAGGCTTATGACATCAGCGATGCGGTGGCCGGTATTGCCCACCGGCTGGACCCGGCCACCCCCGTCGTGCTCGCGGCCAACGGCCTGGGCTATCTCGAGTGGTTCGACACACAGCTGCCGGGACAGCCGCTGTACTGCTGCCTCAGCACCGAGGGCGCCTATCGCACCGGGCCACTTAAGGTCCATCACGCGGGCCGCGGCAGCAACCTGATCGGCAGCCCCGCGGGACTCCCTGCCCCGGCATGGCTGGATGACTGGACCGCGAGCACCCTCGACACCCGCTGGGAACCCCGGATCAGGGACGCCCAGTGGCACAAGCTGGCGATCAACTGCGCTATCAATCCCCTGACCGCCGTCAATCGCTGCCGCAACGGAGAGCTGGCCCGCGACGACAGGCTGCGGGCGCAGGTCACTCAGCTCTGCGACGAGATCAGCGCGGTTAGCCGCGCCGCCGGCTTTAGCCGCACCGCGGCAAGTATCCACCGGGAGGTAGCGACAGTGATCGCCAACACCGCCAACAACCGCTCCTCCATGCTCCAGGACGTGCTCGCCGGGCGCGCCACCGAGATCGCTTTTATCACCGGTTACCTGCTGGACACCGCCGAGCGCCTGGGCGTGGCAGCGCCACTGAATCGTAGGCTATTACAGGAGCTGGACAGGCATGAGCGTTAATTCTACTGACCTCGCCCCCGCCCTGCTGCTGGCGGCACTCGCCGTCAGCGGCCTGGTGGCCAGCGACTGGCGCCGCGTGCTGGCGGGCCGGTTTGTGTTCAAGCCGCTGGCGGCCCTGTCATTCATCTGGCTGGCAGTACTGCTGGGCGCCACCCAGACCAGCTACGGCCAGTGGCTGCTGGCGGGCCTGCTGCTCTGCGCCCTGGGCGACGTGCTGCTGATGTTCGAGGCCGAGCGCGCCTTCCTCGCCGGGCTGCTCGCCTTTCTCTGCGGTCACCTGCTGTATGCCGCGGCCTTTACCCGGCTCCCCGTCAATACCGGCGGCCTGGCGCTGTCTGCGGCACCGGCGCTGGTGCTGATGGTGCTTACCCTGCGCTGGCTGCGGCCCCACCTGCAGTGGCCGATGAAAGCCGCGGTGCCGCTGTACATCCTGGTGATCGTCGCCATGCTGGTGTTTGCCGGCGGCACCTGGGGCCAGCCCGGCGCCCTGCTGATCCTGGCCGGCGCCTGGGGCTTTGCCTTCTCCGACCTGGCGGTTGCCCGCCGCCAGTTTGTCAATGCGTCGCGGCGCAACGGGCTGTGGGGAACACCGCTGTACTTCGGCGCCCAGCTACTGCTTGCCGCCAGCGTGGCCTGGCAAACGGCGGCCTAATCCAGCAGCGCGCGGGTGGTGCTCGTGATCAGCTCGCGCCAGACCGGTTCCGGCAGCTGCGGCGAAAATACCGCCTGGCGGTAGGCAAAGGTCTCGCCAGCGCCGCGGGAGATCGCAAACAGGCAGGCGATCTCATCACAGCGCAGGCTGGTGTTGAGCACCATCGCCGGGGGCATATCGGCGAGCATGGCGTAGTAGGCCCGCGGGCGCACCGAGCCGCTGGCATGCAGCGGTCCGATGGCGAGCTCGGCGGCCTGGTAAACCCCGTCCATCAACCACACATCACTGATTTCCCGGGGCAGGCCAGTGGCACGGAGCTGCATGCCCGGCGCCTCAAAATGCACCCTGGTCGGGTACTCCTGCATCGCCAGCGCAATGGGAAAACCAATCGCCGCCGCCAGGCTGGCCGCGAGGGTAAAGCGGGTCGAGGGACGCAGGCTGCGCAGGTGGCGCAGGGCGCGGCCGCCGAGGCTGCGTTTTAGCCGTGAGCGGCCGCCCGCGCGCAGGCCGGCGGGAATATCCAACGGCAGGTCTGCCGGAGACTCGAGCCGAAACACCGGCTCCGCCTCCTGCCGCAGGCGCTCCCCCTCCAGCACCGGCAACTGCTGCCGCAGCAGGCGCAGCTGCCGGCGCACCGGATGGGTATTGGCCGGCCGGTCGCCGGGCTCGCGCTGCAACAACTGCGCCACCAGCGCGGCCAGTTCCATCGGCAGGCGCTCACGGGCGGCCGTGTAGTCCGCCGGGGCAGGCGCGGCAGCGGACAACAGTCGCTGGGTATCCAGCGAGCCCTGGCGCCAAAACGGGTGCTCGCCATACAGCATCCGGTACAGCAGGCAGCCGAGCGCAAACAGGTCAGAGCGCAGGTCCAGCCCGGTACCGCTCAGGTGCTCCGGGCTCAAGGCGCTCTCGCTGCCCCGGCGGGGCATGGCGTTCACCGCGGCATCCCGGGCAATACCAAAGTCGGTGAGTTTGGCCCGCCCCCGGCGGGTGATGAGGACATTGGCCGCCTTCAGGTCGCCGTGAACCACTTTCTGCTGGCGTGCCGCGGCCAGCGCGGCGACCAGATCCAGGGCAACGGCCAAAACACTGGCGATGCTGAGGGCGCGATGCTGCAGCAGCTCCTCGAGGTCACAACCCGGCACGTATTCCATTACTATCGCCAGGTGACCGGCGGATTCGATGATGTCGTAGATCTGCACCACCTGGGGGCAGCTGATCCGCGCTGCCCGGCGCGCCTCCGCCAGTGCCTGGCGCCGGCCCGCCCGGCTGGCCGGCAAACTGTGGATTTTGATCGCCACCTGGCGTCGCAGGCGGCTGTCGTAGCCGAGATAGACCTTGCCCTGGCCGCCTCCCTTGATCAGGCGGACGATGCGGTAGGGGCCAACCCGGTTCTCCAGCACGACAGCTTCAGGCGCGGGCGCGCAGGGCCCGCAAGCGTTGCCGCAAGCCGGACTCGGATACCTGCAGGGCCATTGCCGCCTCGCGCACGTCGTCGCCACAGGCATCCAGGGTCGAGCGCAGTTCCGCGATGGGCACGTCAGTGGCACTGCGGTACTTGTCCGAGTTACTGATGCGCCGGTACAGCGCCTGCCTGCTGACTCCCAGCGCTTCTGCCACCGCCGCAACCTCGTAGCGGGCCTCGCGCATCGCTACCTCGAATTCCGCTTCGCTGACCTCGTTCAGGCGACGCCAGCGCCGCTCCTCCGGCGCCGGCGCATTACCACCAGCGCGGTCTGTACCGCGCTCCCCCCCGGTGGCACACAGGCTCGCCGACACGGTCTCCGGCAGCACCGGCTCCGCCCCACTGGCGAGCACCACCTGGGCAGCGTAGTTCTCCAGCTGGCGGACATTGCCGGGCCAGTGATAGCCGCAAAAACGGTGAAACAGCTGTGCCCAGCGCGCCAGGTCGCGTTCCTCGGTCATCGATGCCTCCAGCCAGCGCCCGCGCCCGTCCCGCCCGGCGGCGCGCTGCAGGGCGCTGAGCAACAGCAGGCCGATATCCTCCGGGTGCTCGCGCAGGGCTGGCACCGCTATTTCCAGGGCGCCCAGGCGATAACGCAGCGCCGACTTGAAGCTACAGCCCTCCCCTTCCAGCTGCGCGTCTGTGGCGGAGATAACCCGCAGATCAATGTTGCGGGTGGCACCGCCCAGCACCTGGATTTCGCGCTGCTGCAGCGCCCGCAGCAGCAGCGGCTGCACTTCCTCCGGCGTATCACCGACCTCGTCGAGGAACAGGGTGCCGCCTTCGGCCTGGCGGAAGTAACCGGGGCGCGCCCGGTCCGCGCCGGTAAAGGCCCCGCGGGTATTGCCGAACAGGTCGGCCGCCGCCAGCGAGGGCGGAATGGCCGCCATGTTCACGCTCACCAGGGGAGCGCTGGCGCGGCGACTGCCGGCGTGGATGGCCCGCGCCACCAGTTCCTTGCCAGCACCGGTCTCGCCCAGAATGAGCACGTCGAGATCACTGTGCGCCGCCCGCTGGATTTGCGCCCGCAGCTGCTGCATGACCGGGCTTGTCCCCAGCAGGCCGTTGGCGTCCGCGGCCACCTCCGGGGCCGGCGCGGTCCGCCTCAGCATCAGTACCACCGAGTGGGAGAGCAGCAAGGGCACCCCCGCCGCCAGCGCCGCACCATCGAACACGACATCGCCCTGCACTTCCCGTCCCGCGGCCCGGCAGCGACTGGCGCGTTGCGGCCGCACCAGGCGAATGCCGTCCCCTTCAGGCTGCAATCGCAGCGCCCGGCGGCTGATATAGGGATTGTCCAGCGGCGCCGCGACAGCCCCGGTCCCGTCGTCAAACAGCGGGCTGTGGCGGCCCAGCAGGCACTCGCCACTGGCCCAGTCCAGCACTGCGCTCTGGCCGATGCGCCCGGTACAGGGGTGGAAGACGATGGTGCAACGCAAGTGCTCCGCGCAGTCCGCGGCGACGGCGACATCGCTCAGGGTCGGTAAGGTTTTCTCGCTGTTGACTCGCGGCATGTGAGCTGTGGCGACCGGGGCCGCTTTCCGCTTGTTTTTTGTTCAGCTTAGCAGCTGCGGGGAATTTTGCCCGGCGGCTTACAGCAGCACCACCAGCGCGGCAATAACGGCAACCCAGCAGACGCTCGCCCGGCGAACCAGTGCGGCAAAGGTCTCATTCTGGGCCGCCGCCCGCTGACCGCTCAGTTCACCCTCCTCCTGCGGCACCCCGTCCTCGCCGGTGGCGGCAATGGCCACGGTGTAAAGCACGTCCGTGGACGGCATGCGCGCGGCGCGCAGCACCTCCCAGAGCTCGTCGGCGCTGGCGACGAAATTGCCGGTGAGGGTAAAAGCGGCGGCGAGCAGGCGCACCGGCACCCAGTCGACATAGAACAGCAGCCGCTGCCGCTCCGCGTCGCCATTGCAGCTGAGGTGGATCAGGCGATAGGCCAGGGCCCCCACCGGCCCCAGCACCAGGAAGTAAAACAACACCGCGAACCAGCGCTGGTAAGCCTGGTACAGGAAGCCCTGCTGGGCCCGCTGGTGCATGCTGCGGGCGTCCAGCTGCGCCTCGGTGCGAAACCAGTCGTACTCGGTGGAGGCCGCCAGCCAGGCCGCCTCGAAATCACCGCGGCGGCACTGGCTGCGATAACGCTCCTGTTGCGCCCCCAGGTTGCTGCGGCCGAGGCTGTAAAGCAGGATGACGACCGCGGCCGCTATCCAGGCCAGCCCGAACAACAAGGGTCTGAGCTCTGCCAGCACCAGGGCGGCGACAATCACCGGCAACAATACCGCCACCAGCACCAGCGCGGCTCCGTCCAGGCCCAGGGATCGCAACTGGCCCTGCCAGCGCCGGTACCAGCCGTCGTGCAACAGCCAGTCCTCCAGCGGCGTCAAGCGCTCGAGGACGATGGCGATAATCAGGGCGAGAAAAGTCATCAGGCATACTCCTTGCCGTTGGCCGGCAGCGCCTGCCGATAGCGCCGCCAGTCGAAAGCGGGGCCGGGGTCGGTCTTGCGCCCGGGGGCGATGTCACAGTGGCCGACAATCCGCTCCGGCCGCAGCTGCGGATAAGTCTCGAACAGGGCGGCGGTGACCGCGGCCAGGGCCTGGTACTGGGCGTCGGTATAGGGCAACTGGTCGGTGCCTTCCAGCTCTATGCCTATGCTGAAATCGTTGCAGTTGTCGCGACCGTCGAACGCAGACACCCCGGCGTGCCAGGCCCGCTCATCGAAACTGACGAACTGCAGCAGCTCGCCCTCGCGGCGTATCAGCAGGTGGGCGGACACCCGCAGGCCGCGGATCCCGGCAAAAAACGGGTGCGCCTCCCAGTCCAGGCAATTGGTGAAGAAACGCTCGATGGAGTCGCCGCCAAACTGGCCCGGCGGCAGGGAGATATTGTGGATGACCAGCAGGTCGGGGGCACAGCCGGCGGGGCGCAGCTCACAGTTCTCGCTCGGCACCCGGCGCGCTGCCAGCAACCAGCCGTCCTTTACCCTGTACTTGTTATTATCTTTCCCCATACCCCCATAATAGGTGACTCTCCCGGCCCCCTCAATGGCGGGACTGTCGAAGCCGGTGGCAGCCCTGCTACAATCAGCGCCCCCGAGGCAACCGACAGCAGCAATGGCCAGCAGTAATTCCGTAATACCCACCGCCGAACAGATCCACGCCAACGTGCGCGCCGCGCTGGAGGAGGACATCGGCGCGGGTGACATTACCGCGCAACTGATTCCCGCCGACGCTGTCGCCCGCGGCCGGGTCATTACCCGCGAGCCCGGCATCCTCTGCGGCTCCCGCTGGGTGGATGCAGTATTTGCCGCCGTGGATCCCGCTATCAGCCTGCAGTGGCTGAAGCAGGACGGCGACGCGATCGTCGCCGATGACATCCTGTTCACCTTCGAGGGCCCGGCCCGGGGCCTGCTCACCGGCGAGCGCAGCGCCCTCAACTTCCTGCAGCTGCTGTCCGGCACCGCCACCCTGTGCCATCACTATGCCTCCCTGGTGACCGATACCGGCGTCAGGCTGCTGGACACCCGCAAAACCATTCCCGGGCTGCGCATCGCCCAGAAGTACGCCGTGCACTGCGGCCGCTGCCACAATCACCGGGTGGGGCTCTGGGATGCCTTCCTGATCAAGGAAAACCACATCGCCGCCTGTGGCGGCATAGCGGCGGCGGTGGAGACCGCCCGCGACACCGCCCCCGGCAAGCCGGTGGAAGTTGAAGTGGAAAACCTGGATGAACTGGAGCAGGCACTGGCGGCGGGCGCCGACCGCGTGATGCTGGATAATTTCTCGCTGGAGGACATGCGCAGCGCCGTGACGGCCACCGCCGGCCGCGCCGAGCTCGAGGCCTCGGGCAATGTCACCGAGCTGACCCTGCGGCCCATTGCCGAGACCGGCGTGGATTATATTTCCATCGGTGCCCTGACCAAGGACTGCAAGGCGCTGGACCTGTCCATGCGCCTGCTATGACAGCTCTGCTATAGCAGGGCTGTGTCGCTGACGATCACGCCGTTATTGTCGGCGTAGACATACTCGCCGGGGGCGATGGTCACCCCGCCCATGGACACCGGCACATCGCGCTGGCCCATACCCAGTTTCTCGGTTTTCAGCGGCGTGGTGCCCAGCGCCTGCACCCCCAGCGGGGTCTCGCCAATCTCGTCGACGTCGCGAATGGCGCCGTTGATCACCAGCCCGGCCCAGCCATTGGCCGCCGCTTGTTCCGCCAGCATGTCGCCCAGCAGCGCCCGGCGCAGGGAACCGCCACCGTCGACCACGATCACCCGGCCCTCACCCGGCTCGCCGACACAGGCCTTGACCAGGGAATTGTCCTCGTGGCACTTGATAGTGACCGCCGGGCCGCCGAAGCGTTTTACCGCACCGTAACTGGTGAACTGCAGCTCTATCGCCCGGGCCCGGGGATGCTCGTCTGTGAGGTCCGGTGTACTTATTGCCGCCATATCAGATCAGGTCCAGCGGGTAGGACTGCAGGCTGCCGCCGGCGGTGGCCACGGCACCTGCGTGGGCGGTGCAGCGCGGCAGGATCTGCTCGGCGTAGTACAGGGCGGTGCCGATCTTGGCCTCGTAGAAGGGATTGTCGCTGCCGTCGCGCAGGCGCTGCAGGGCCACCAGCGCCGAGCGCCCCAGGTGCCAGCCGCCGAACAGGTAGCCGGTCTGCATCATGTACTCGAAGGAGGCCCCCAGGGCGGTGTTGGCGTCGCTGGCCAGGGCCTGCAGAATCACCTCGGTGGCACGCTCCTGCTCCACCAGGGCCGCCTCCAGGGCGTGCGCAATACCGCTCATGCGCTGGTCCTCGGCGGCGCGCAGGCCGGTGACGGTCGCGCGCACTTCCTCGAGCGTTGCCGCCATGGTCGAGCCGCCATCGCGGCCCAGCTTGCGCGACACCAAGTCCGCCGCCTGGATGCCGTTGGTGCCCTCGTAAATGGGGGTGATGCGCACGTCGCGCAGGTACTGGGCGGCGCCGGTCTCTTCCACGTAACCCATACCGCCGTGGACCTGCACCCCCAGTGAGGTCACTTCCTGGGCGCCCTCGGTGAGCCAGCCCTTGATCACCGGGATCATCAGGTCGACCCGGGCCTGCTGGCCGGCGCGCTGCTCCTCGGAGCCGCGATGGGCCAGATCCATGGTCACCGCTTCCGTATAGGCCAGGCCGCGCATGGCCTCGCACAGGGACTTCATGTTCAGCAGCATGCGCTTGACGTCGGCGTGCTCGATAATCGGCACCCCGCCCTGCACCCGTTCGCGGGCGTAGGCGGTGGCTTTCTGCAGGGAACCCTCGGCGGCGCCCAGGGCCTGCACCCCCACCTTGTGCCGGGCTTCATTCATCATGGTGAACATGCAGGCCAGGCCGCGGTTTTCCTCGCCCAGCAGGTAGCCGATGGCGCCTTCATTGTCGCCAAAGGCCATGACGCAGGTGGGGCTGCCGTGGATACCCAGCTTGTGCTCGCAGGAGACCGGGTACACGTCGTTGCGCTCGCCCAGGCTGCCATCGGCGTTGACCAGGAACTTGGGCACGATAAACAGGGAGATACCGCGGCTGCCGGCGGGGGCGTCGGGCAGCTTGGCCAGCACCAGGTGGATGATGTTGTCGGTGGCCTGGTGGTCACCCCAGGTGATAAAGATTTTCTGCCCGCTGATACGGTAGTGGTCGCCCTCGGGCACGGCCCTGGCCTTCATCACCCCCAGGTCGGAACCGGCGCCGGACTCGGTCAGGTTCATGGTGCCCATCCACTCGCCGCTATGCATTTTTTCCAGGTAGGTCTGTTTCTGCTCCTCGGTGCCGTGGGCGTGAATCGCCAGCGCGGCGCCGCTGCTGAGCATGGGAGCCAGCCCCAGGGCCATGTTGGCGCCGTTCCACATCTCGTGGCCGACGGTATTGTAAATTTCCGGCAGGCCCTGGCCGCCGTAGTCGGGGTCGGAGGAGATACCCACCCAGCCGCCGGCGCCCAGCTGGCGCAGGGCGGCGTCGTAGCCGGGTGAGGCGGTGACCGCGCCATCGGCACAGACCGCGGGCTGCTCATCACCCACCCGGCGCAGGGGCGCGAGTTCGTCGCCCGCCAGCTTGGCGGCCTCGTCCACCAGGGCGGTGGTCAGCTCCGGGCCGATGCCAAAGTCGGCAAAATCGGGGATAGAGCCCAGCACCGA
Source organism: Seongchinamella sediminis (assembly GCF_003457605.1). Lineage (GTDB taxonomy): Bacteria > Pseudomonadota > Gammaproteobacteria > Pseudomonadales > Halieaceae > Halioglobus > Halioglobus sediminis. The sequence continues at coordinate 238,938 of NZ_QRAN01000001.1, read as the reverse complement.
CTGGACGTCCAGCACCTCGTCGATCAGAAAGTTCATGTCTTCAACTGGTGCGCGATAAGTACCCATGGTGTCTCCTGGCGTTGATGATTGCGGCTGTGCGGACGGTAGTATAGGCAGGGAGCCAGGGAAATGGCTGTCCCAAAAACGTTGGCAATTTTATCCCCAGGCGTATAATTCCCGAAAGCTATCATCAGTATTTTCATCATTCACTATGTGAATATGGGGGCCCCGTGAACGTCAACCGTGTCGATCTCAACCTGCTGGTCTACCTGGATGCCCTGCTGCGCGAGCGCAATGTCACCCAGGCCGCCAACCAGCTGAACCTAAGCCAGCCCGCCATGAGCAACGGCCTGCGCCGGCTGCGGGAGCTGTTCGATGACCCGCTGCTGGTGCGCACCAGCGATGGTATGACCCCCACCGAACGCGCCCTGGAACTGGAACCGGTGGTGCGGGAGGTGCTGACCACGATCGACCGGGCGGTACAGCCGCGCACCGATTTCGAGCCCGCCGAGGCCCGGCGGGTGTTTCGCATCATGGCCAGCGACTATGCCGAGTCCACCCTGTTTCCCGCCGTGCTGGCCAAGCTGCGCAGCGTGGCCCCCGGCATCACCCTGGACATCATGACCCCCTCCGATGTCAGCTTCCTGGACGTGGAGCGGGGCAAGGTGGACATGGTGATCAACCGCTTCGACTCCATGCCCCAGTCCTTCCACCAGATCCACCTCTGGGACGATACCTTTTCCTGCATTCTCAATACCGAGAACCCGATGCTGGAGAACTTCACCCTGGACACCTACCTCGCCGGCGATCACGTCTGGGTGAGCAAGACCGGCATGGGCGTGGGCGTGGGCGTGAACCCGGACGATGTGCAGCGCCTGGGCTGGGTGGACGTGGCCCTGAACAAGCTGGGCAAGAAGCGCCAGATCCGGGTGTTCACCCGCCACTACCAGGCCGCCATGACCCTGGCCGAGCAGAACGACCTGATCGTCACCCTGCCCACCCGGGCCGCCATGCTCAAGCGCGACAACCCCCGGGTGGTGCTGCGCGACCCACCGCTGGAGATCCCGCCGCTGGAGCTGAAAATGGCCTGGAGCCCGCTGCTGCAGCACAATCCGGCCAACCGCTGGCTGCGCAAGCTGATCGCCGACACCGCGCGGGAGCTGGACGGCCAGGCGCCCACGATCTAGATTCACCGCCGGAATGACGGTGATAAAAACGATAAATTAGCTAAATCTTACCCCGACTCCTAGAATCAGCATCGATACCACGAGGGCCCGCCCTCCGCCTCCGTTTTACAAGGAACGCACCATGACTGATCGCATCCAGCAAGGTGGCCTGCAGGTTGCCACCGTACTCCACCAGCTGCTCGAAAACGACATCGCCCCGGGCACCGGCGTGGATCCGGCGCACTTCTGGCAGGCGCTGGAAGCCATTGTCAGCGACCTGGCCCCAGAAAACCGCGCCCTGCTGGCGGTGCGCGAGGACATGCAGGCGAAAATCGACGACTGGCACCGGGCCAATCCCGGCGCGGATTACGACCGGGCCGCCTACAAGGCCTTTTTACAGGACATCGGCTACCTGCTGCCCGAGGGCGAGGACTTCGCCATCAGCACCGACAACGTCGACCCGGAAGTGGCCACCCTCGCCGGGCCGCAGCTGGTGGTGCCGGTGATGAACGCCCGCTACGCCCTCAACGCCGCCAACGCCCGCTGGGGCAGCCTGTACGACGCCCTGTACGGCACCGACGTCATTGCCGAGGACGGCGGCGCTGAACGGGCCGGCGCCTACAACCCGGTGCGCGGTGACCGGGTAATCGCCTATGCCCGCGACTTTCTCAACAAACACTGCCCGCTGGCGGCCGGCGACCACAGCCAGGCCACAGCCTACACCGTGGCGGGCGGCCAGCTGCAGGTAGCACTGCCAGGCGGCGACAGAACCGGCCTGGCGGACAGTAGCCAGTTCGCCGGCTTCAGCGGCAGCGCCGACCAGCCCGACAGCATCCTGCTGCGCCACAACGGCCTGCACATCGAGATCCAGATCGACCCCGCCAGCCCGATCGGCGCCACCGATACCGCCGGCGTCAAGGACCTGGTGCTGGAAGCGGCGCTGACCACCATCCAGGACTGCGAGGACTCGGTGGCCGCAGTGGATGCCGAGGACAAGGTCGTGGTGTACCGCAACTGGCTGGGCCTGATGCGCGGCGACCTCAAGGACAGCTTCGACAAGGGCGGCAAAACCACCACCCGCACACTGAACCCGGACCGGGAATTCACCGCCGCCGACGGCTCCACCCTCACCCTGCCCGGCCGCAGCTTATTGTTCGTGCGCAACGTCGGCCACCTGATGACCAACGAGGCCATCCTCGACGCCGCGGGCAAGGAGATTCCCGAGGGCATCATGGACGCCATGTTCACCGCCCTGATCGCCCTGCACGACCTCAACAAGGACGCCGGCGCCGCGCGCAACTCCCGCCGGGGCAGCGTGTACATCGTCAAACCCAAGATGCACGGCCCGGACGAAGTGGCCTTTACCTGCAAGCTGTTCGACCGCGTCGAGGACGCCCTGGGCCTGGCCCGCAACACCCTGAAAGTGGGCATTATGGACGAGGAGCGCCGCACCACGGTCAACCTCAAGCAGTGCATCCGGGTGGCGCGGGAACGGCTGGTATTCATCAACACCGGTTTCCTCGACCGCACCGGCGACGAGATTCACACCAGCATGGAAGCGGGCGCCATGACCCCCAAGGGCGCCATGAAGCAGGAGCCCTGGATCAACGCCTACGAGGACTGGAACGTGGACAAGGGCCTGGCCTGCGGCCTGCAGGGCAGGGCCCAGATCGGCAAGGGCATGTGGGCCATGCCCGACCTGATGGCGGAGATGATGAGCGCCAAGATCGGCCATCCCATGGCCGGCGCCAGCACCGCCTGGGTACCCTCGCCCACCGCCGCGACCCTGCACGCCATGCACTACCACGATGTGAATGTGGCCGAGCGCCAGGAAGAATTGAAGCAGCGGACACCGGCATCCCTGGATGACATCCTCGCCATTCCCCTCAAGGGCGCCGCTGGCCTGTCACCGGAGGACATCCAGCGCGAACTGGACAACAACGCCCAGGGCATCCTCGGCTACGTGGTGCGCTGGATCGACCAGGGTGTGGGCTGTTCCAAGGTCCCCGATATCAACCATGTGGGCCTGATGGAAGACCGCGCCACCCTGCGCATTTCCAGCCAGCACCTGGCCAACTGGCTGCGCCACGGTGTGTGCAGCGAAGCCCAGGTGCGCGAGACCCTGGAGCGCATGGCCGTGGTAGTGGACGAGCAGAACGCCGGCGACCCGGCCTACCGCAACATGGCCCCCGACTTCGACGCCAGCGTCGCCTTCCAGGCCGCCTGCGATCTGGTGTTCCTGGGGACGGACCAGCCCAGCGGCTATACCGAGCCGGTGCTGCATGCCCGGCGGCGGGAGGCGAAGGCGAAATACCTCAAAAGCTGATCGAAAAATCCCCACAAGCGGTTTCGATAAATAATTAGTGTACGTCCGGAAACTTACATTCTCGTCATCCCCGCGCACGCGGGGATCCAGCGACCCCTTGCAGACACTGGCTTCCCGGAGCGCCGGCCGCCGCTTGCGCGGGAATGACTGGTGGGGATCATAACCGGCGCTTCCGGACGGACACTTATTAGAGGAAGTGTGCTCTAATATATTTGATGTGGTAACCAATATCCCCTACTGAGGATCATGTGTAGCCAAGGTTTGATGTACGCTACTATGCTCACAAAAGAAAGCCGTACACTGCATATGCGGCTAACCAAACAGACATAATTCAGGGGATTGGACGTGGTCAGAAGCACGGATAGCTTTTTCTTGCGGGACATCCAGGGCTTACGCGCCATTGCGGTTATTCTGGTGATACTGGCGCATGCTGGTATCCCCGGCATGCAAGGGGGATTCATCGGTGTCGACGTATTCTTCGTCCTATCTGGATACCTGATCACCGGAATTCTTTACCGAGAATACCACTCAACTGGAACGATACGCCTACACAACTTTTACTCGCGTCGGCTAAAACGCCTGCTACCGGCAATGCTGACGATGATACTGCTTACCAGTGTGGCCGCGTCGATATTGCTCTCCAGTCAGGAGAGTTCCACCAGTTCAAGATCAGCGCTATTCGCTCTAACGTGGACCAGCAATCTGTTCTTCGCTTTCCGTGATATCGACTATTTTAACGAGTTGGAGACCTCAGACCTGTTTCTTCACACATGGTCACTGGGGCTGGAGGAACAGTTTTACCTGTTGTGGCCTCTGTTGCTGCTCGCAATATTCCGCCTTTCCATAAAACCTGACGCTGCTGATAAATATCGTGCGAGACCAACAGTCCTGGTCTACCTCCTGAGCATCGCAGCCATAAGCATGGCTACCTCCATTTGGTGGACAGAAATCAAGCCCATGTGGGCGTACTATCTGATGCCCGCCAGGATCTGGCAGTTCGCATTGGGTGCGCTTGTATTTTTCTTTACCGCTGCGATACCCGGAGGGTATTCATTTCAGAAAACAATAGGAATTGATACGTTCCTGCGCTGGGCTGGGCTGGCAACTCTTCTCGTCGCCGCAACGCTAATTGACCCTGCCAGGAACAGCTACCCTGGTTTCTGGGCAATACTACCCACGTTGGGTACGGCATTGATTTTGGCGAGCATCAACACAAATCGCCACAGTTCTGTACTGGGAAATAGCCTGGTCGTCTGGATCGGTGATAGATCCTATTCGTGGTACCTCTGGCACTGGCCGATTTTCACTATCGCAGGTCTTCTCAATATTTTTCAGGACACGGCTGCCTCTTTTATCCTGATTTTGATTTCCTTGATTGCCGCATCAATATCGTACGTTGTGATTGAGCGACCTTTCTGGCACGGTCGATTTAGTTTCTTTAAACCCAGAACTGTATTCACCGGATCACTGACCGCTGTACTCTTGGGTACATTGACAATTAATCTCGTACAGACGGAAGGCGACCTGGTCAATGAGTCCACCATCGCGGCTGATATCCAGCAGGCGAAAAAGGACATGCCAATTATTTATGGATATGGGTGTGATACCTGGTACAGCAGTGAGAAAGCGGTCCCCTGCGAATTTCGGGCGGACAACTATGGTAAAACCATTGTTTTGCTGGGTGACAGTGTACTTGCCCAGTGGTTCACGCTTTTCGCAGAAATCTATTCTCCCCCTGAATGGCGAATTCTGGTTTACACCAAATCGGCATGCCCAATCGTGGACGAAGACTTTTTCTATGAACGAATAGGCTCAACATATTCGGTTTGTACAAATTGGCGAAACAGCGTTATCGAGGCGATTGGAAACATCGAACCAGACGTTTTGATTCTGGGCAGTGGCAACACTGAAAAGTTTAACCGCGTCCAGTGGATTGAGGGGACCAAGCGAATCCTTGACAAGGTAACAATTGCGGCCCAAAACACTTATATATTAGTCGGTACGCCCGCACTTCCATTTAACGGACCTGGGTGCCTGATGAGGGCACTTGAATCAGAGAGCGCTACGCCCGCAACAGTACAGCGACTAGCCCAGCATTGTGGCTCATCGAAACCACTAGAACACGTAGCCAGGATTCATGGTTACCTGGCGACAGCTGCCAGCAACTTTACCTCTGCCCACTTACTGGCCTTTACAGAATTAGTTTGCCCGGGCGGCATCTGTTCGGCCATCTCGCCCCAAGGCACTGTGACCTTTCGAGACAGCCAACACTTGACAGATACCTTCGTGAGGGAACTGGTGCCCCTGGCTAGCAAAGTCCTTACTAAAAATTAAGCGACGAAGATAAAGACAGAACCATTCGGTCTATTCATGTCCATCATGGTCAAGTTCTTTGTACTGGAGGTTGGTCAACTGCTCAGCAAGCAAACCGATGAGAAATACGATCAATCCGAACAGGATTAACAGCATACTCATATTACTGAAGCGCATGTGCCCCGATGTCAGCAAGCTCAAAACGTAATTGAGAATACCGAGACCGCCCACCACCACCGCCACCGGGAAATACACCTTGAGCGGCGAGTACAGGGTACCGATCTTGAAGATAATCAGGAAGAAGCGGACCCCGTCCCGCAGCAGGTTGATGTGGCTGTTACCCAGCCGCTTCGCCACCTTGATGGGCACGAAACCCACCGAGTAGCCCGCGCGGAAGAAGGCCATGGTGGAGGTGGTGGGATAGCTGAAGCCGTTGGGCAGCAGGTAGAGGAAACTGAGGAATTTCTTGCGGTTGACCGCCCGGAAGCCGGAGGTCAGGTCGTCGATTTTGCGGTTGACCATCCAGCTGGCGAGCCGGTTATACAGACTGTTGGCGCTCCAGCGGGCGAGGTTGGCCTGGTCCTCCCGGCCACCGCGGGCGCCGACTACCATGTCGTAGCCCTCCTCCAGCTTGTACAGCAGCTTCTCGATATCGGCGGGATCGTGCTGGCCGTCGCCGTCCATAAACACGATGTAGTCACCACTGGCGGCCCGCGCGCCGGACTTGATCGCCGCGCCATTGCCCTTGGGGTAGGGATGGGTGACCACCGTCACCCCGTGTTCGTCGCACACCTCGGCGGTACGATCCCGGGAGCCGTCGTTGACCACGATGATCTCCGCCTGCGGATAGCTTGCACGCAGCCGCGGCAGAGTCGCCGCCAGGCCCTGTTCCTCGTCTTTTGCCGGAAGCACAATGGAAAAATTCAAACGCTAGTTCTCCAGGTAGAGCGCCAGGGTATCCTGTTCGCTGCGCTTCAGTTTCCCGGCATCCTGCAGTTTTTGCAACCGCGCGATCAGGGCATCGGCCTCGTCGCGGCGATTGAGGGCGGTGGTGAAGTGTAGTTGCATCAGCATGCCGCGGATATTGTCCGGGGCCAGGTCCAGGAATCGTGCGGTGTACTGGTAGGCGTCCTGCCAGCGCTGCTGGGCGTTGGCCAGCATGGCCAGGGCGGAGAACATCTGCGCCGAGGCGAGGCTGGTGTCGTACTCGTGCAGGTACAGCCCCGCCAGGTGATCGAGGAAGCCGTCCCAGTCGAAAGCGGGGCAGGCGTCGCCCTGGCGTAGCTTGATGACCACACTCAGCGTAGACACCTGCCCCAATGGCCGGGACGGGTTTACCGACCCCAGCTGCTGGTACTCGTCCGGCCTGAGGGGCTGCCGGGCGATACAGGCAATGGCAACATCCCGCAGCTTGTAGTCACCGAAGTGTTCGTCGGCGGCCGCAGGGTGCTTGAGGGCGGACTCATAGCCCAGCCTGGAATATTTCAAAGCCGCTTCCCGCGCACCCGCCGTGGCCAGCTGCGAGGCGTACTCTTTGTTGGCCCGGGATGATTCCGGGTGCCCATTGACCTGCTGCATGGCCAGCAGGGGCGCGCTGGACCAGATCTGCACCTGGGAACTGGTCTGCAGCGCCAGCCAGAACACGAATACCCAGACCCAGGCCAGCAGCGGCCTGCCTGTCTCCGGCCATTTTTCCACGGCAGCCAGGTAAATCGCCATGGGCAGGATCACCAGGCCCACTGACGGCAGGTAGTTGCGGTGCTCGAAGTACAGCTCCAGCGGCCACACCGTGGATTCCAGGCTATGGCCCGCCATAAAGAACAGGGCGCCGAAGGCAATCCGGCGGGCCCATGGATGCAACCAAGCCGCCAGGCAGGCGACAAGTACCAGCGCCCAGGCCAGTAGCGCCGGCCCGGTGGTGCCCGGTTCCGCCAGCGATGTAGAGACCGGGTAGTCATCGTGGAACAGGCCCAGCCGGGCAATATCCGGCAGGTAGAACTGGCCGACATAGTCCCAGAGGATGCGCAACTGGGTCAGCAGGCGCTCCTCCAGGCTAAACTCCCGTAACCCGTGCGCTGCTTGCAGCCACTGCCACTGCCACAGCAGCAGTACGCTAATCGCCACACAGCCAAGCCCGATCAGCCCCAGGGTGATGGTACGCAGCCGGCGGTCGATGCCGCCGCGGCCGTCGGCAAACTGCAGCCAGAAGGCCTCGAGCAGCAATACCAGGGGGATAAACAGCAGGCCGTTCTCTTTCGACAGTGCCGCCAGCGCGCCGAACACCGGCACAAACAGTAAATACAGTACTTGCGGCCGGCCATGCAGCTGGCTGCGCCGCCACAGCAGGTAGGAAACCAGGCTGGCGAGGCAAAACAGGGCCGCCAGCATGGCCATGCGCTGCACCAGGTAAAGCACGGTGCTCACCTGCAGGGGAGCGAGTAACCACACTGCGGTAAACGCCAGCGCCGCGGTGACCGGAAAGCGCACCGGGACAAACGACAGCAACAGGGCGAGAAACCCCCACAGCAGCAGGCCGGTGAGCAGGTGCAGGTAGATATTCACCTGCTTCGCCGCTTCTGCCGCTCCGCCGCTGACCAGGGTATCGAGGACAAAAGTCGCCATGGACACCGTCCGCCCCAGCATGCCGGAGGTATCGCCGAACACATAATCCAGCGACCAGGTGGGCGTATCGACAAGATTGTCCAGGTGGCCCAGGCTGGAAAAATCATCCAGCAAGTAGGGGCCGTGAATACCGGGGGCGTAGATCCAGGCAGCCAGGGCCCCCAGCAGCAGCGCTGCCGCCACACTCAGGATAACGGCCGGGGTCTCGCGCGCGCGTTTGAACTCAGGCATCCGGCGTTGCGCCCTGCACTGCCATATCACCACCCTGGACGGGACCCCGGAACAGACGACGAATCTCGGTCAGGTCCCTGCGCTTGGGATCATGCAGCAGCCACTTGCGCGTCGCCTCCAAAACGTCGGAGGTATCGCTGGCCTGCTGGTAAGCGTTTATTTGTGTCTGATAGATACGCTTATTACCCGATTGCATCTGCTCCGCAGTTGCGAGCAGGGCCTTGCGCTGCTCCGACAGATAGCCCCTCGCTTCAAGGTAGCGATAACGCTGCAGGGTGAAATTGCTATTGTCGGGATAACGGCTTGCAAGTGTGGAGAACAAGGCCTCCACCTGGGCGTCTGAAGCCGGGCAATACTCCTGGATAATGCAGTCGAGCAGGGTTTCCAGTGCGGAAATATCAGACGCCTGCAGGCGCCGGGTTGTTAACAGTGCGAGCAACTCCCCGTACCAGTCCTGCGAGCCCGGTAACTTGGTTGTATGGTAGCTATCCATGTAGTAGAGCATGACCAGGGCCGCCACGTCCCGGGGGTTGAGCTTGTACATCAGTTCCAGGTGGTGTCGCGCAAGCACTAGGTAAGGTGTTAGCTCTTCCGGTTTTGCAATGCCCGCCTCCCGCTCGGCGCTATAACGGTTCAACAGCGCCTCGGCCATAAAAAAGTGGGAACGGGGTGATTCCGGGTGATTGCTGACATTGATCGCATTCATCCGCACCGGCTCTGCCCAGGCATGCACCCGCAGGAACAGCAGGGTGCCGCAGGTGGCCAGCACAGCGAACACCGGAACCGCCGGATTAACATACTTCGCGGCGTGCGCTAGCGCCCGTGAAAGATAATATGCAACCGCGATAAATATTCCCACGCTGGGCAAGTAATTGCGGTGCTCGTAGACCATCTCCAGCGGCCACAGGCTTGACTCCATGCTGTGGCCGACCAGGTAGAACAACACCGCGAAGAGCAGCAGCGGGGCCTTTATCCGCAGCAGCCAGGCAGCAACGATTAACGCGGCCCAGGCAAGCAGGGAAAACAGGGTGGTCAGCGGCGCCAGGAGGCCGGTGGAGAGCACGATATCGTCGTGCTGGAAGCCCATCTGATTGATATTGGGCACCAGCAGCCAGTACAGGTACTGCCACAACAGCCTGGCCTGGGTTAACAGCCGCTCTTCCAGCGAAAATTCACGGCCCGCGTAGCCGGCAAGCAGCATCTCCGGCGCCAGCAAAAGAATGAGGATACAGAGCAAGGCGGGAGCCGCCAGCGCGAGGATGCCGAGATTGTGAATAACCTTCGAATGACGCCCGCCCCACATCCCCCGGAACAGGGTGACCTCGATGACCGCTATCAGCCAGAGCAGGAGAATCCCGTTTTCCTTGCTGAACACAGCCAGGGTGAGGATGAGGAGTAGCCAGAGTGAGGTCGCGACAATCTGGCCTGCACCTGCCGTTTCCCTGGCCCAGCTTTCGCGGCGGGATATGTACAGTACCAGCCCGGCGAGCACGAACAGGGTGCTGAACTGGGCCATTCGCTGTACGGCGTAAAGCACCGTGGACACATGCAGGGGCGCCAGCAGCCACAGCGCTGCCGCCAGCAGGGCAACCCACTGCCAGTTATTCCCGGCCGCTGAACCACCCAATCGCCTGAGCACCTGCCCCGCGAGAACAAAGACCAGGACGCCACACAGCAGGTGAACGACGAGATTTCCCAGTTTCAGGTCAAAAGCGTCTATTGACTGGGAGCTGACCCGTTGGGCCACGAAGCTGGCCATGGGTATGGGTCTGCGAGTGATTCCGGAACCGGAGCTGAATGTGGCGGTCCGCCATTCATCGAGCTCTGCACCCTGAATTCTCAAGTATGGATTAGAGGTCAGTGCAGGGCCATCATCAAACAATAATGGCCCAGAAAAGCCCGGAAAATACGATCCGCTGACCAAAACAAATAACAGCAAAAACGCGGTTACCTCACGGATCGAAGCTCCTCCAGTCAATCGCTTGCCGATCATAAAGAGATTTCCGGGAAATAAAAAAAGCCCGGTTGAACCGGGCTACCAATCTCAACTGCTCAGAATCAGTTACGGCAATTAGATGGGAGGTACTTGGATTCAATCGTACCAACAGCTCCGCCAGAATATACCCCTGCGATTGAGCCTTTACAGACCCACTTCAAGGTATTGCCCGCTCCGGTAACACCTGACAGCGAAAACCCCTGAGGGAACGTTCCACCGGGAATCACACCATCAGTAATGACTGCCGTGATAAAAGGTAGACCCGCCTGCACAGTGGACGAATAACCTAACGAAGTCACGAAAGGCTTATCAGGATTGGTGATGATCCCTGCCCTGGATGCATCTTCTGGCATATAGTTATTCGTTGCATAAAACTCCGCCACCGACGTCTTCGCCTCAGCTAGTGCCGCAGCCGGCTCAGACATCTTGGACCGGACGATATAGTCCTGGTAGGCGGGCAGTGCGATGGCTGCCAGAATACCGACGATCGCGATCACGATCATCAGTTCGATCAGGGTAAAACCCTTTTGAGCTGTTTTCTGAATGTTCATGTTTCCCTACTCCATTGAGAATGATTGCGTTTGGGACCTGCCTGCCGGTGGGCAATGCGGTGTCGCCAGTGTGCCCGGGTATGGATGCAGGGATTGGGCCAGGTTTGTGGGTGATGGGTGAGGAAATATTTTTATCTTTTTAATATCAGGAGCTTACAAACACATTCAGGCGAGTCGACTGGTCTCGGCGGTGCCCCTGGGTTTCTGCCGCGACTGTCACTAGCTGACGAATTTTGTCACTTTTGGGCTTGTGATGGGCACTCGAAGTCACTGGATCCCCGCCTGCAAGGTGAATTGCGCTGCAAGCGCAAGAGAAAGTGCCCTGGGGCGCGCGGGGATGACGGGAGCGCGGGGATGACGGGAGCGCGGGGATGACGTAGTAAAGGCGATGCCTGCTCTTTGGCACCGGCTGGAAAACCTGTAGATTTCGCCAATCAAAGGCTGACAGGGGCTATGAGGCGTCGGGGCCAGTGTTTATACTCAACAGGTGAAACTATAAAAGCACGATTCATACATCCGGGGAATATGGGCGGCAATGAATGACAAGGGTATAGGGCAGCTCAGTGGTCTGGCGGGCAGGCTGGTTGCCGAGGGTTTGATCTCCGCTGAGGAGGCGGCCGCGGCACAGCGCGAGGCGTCCATGGAGCAGGTTCCCCTGGTCAGCTTCCTGGTGGAGAAGAAGAATGTGGACAGCCAGCGCCTGGCGGCGGTGGCCTCCCAGGAATTTGGCGTACCCCAGTTCGACACCAGCTGCTTCGACCTCAACGTTATGCCCCAGGGCCTGGTGCCGGTTGAGCTGGTGCTCAAGCACCACGCCCTGCCGCTGCTCCGCCGCGGAAACCGGCTGTTTATCGCCGTCTCCGACCCCACCAACCTGGCGGCCCTGGACGAGTTCAAGTTCAACACCGGCATCAGTACCGATGCGGTGCTGCTGGAAGAGCGCGCCCTCACCAAGATGATCAACACCTGGGTGGACACCCAGGATTCCCTCAGCGACGGGCTCGACGATATCGAGGCGGCAGACCTCGAGGGGATTGATGTTTCTTCCGGCGAGAGCGACGCCGACGAGGGCAATGACGCGGTGGACGAGACCCCCATCGTGCGCTTCGTCAACAAGGTGCTGATCGACGCCATCAAGCAGGGCGCCTCGGATATTCACTTCGAGCCCTACGAGCACGATTACCGGGTGCGCTTCCGCACCGACGGCGTGCTGCGGGAGATGGTGCGGCCGCCGCGCAACCTGTCGGCGCGGCTGGCGGCCCGCCTCAAGGTGATGTCGCAGATGGATATCTCCGAGCGCCGCGTGCCTCAGGACGGCCGCATCCAGATGAAGCTGTCGCGCAACCGGGCCATCGATTTTCGGGTCAACACCCTGCCGACCCTGTTCGGCGAGAAGATCGTGCTGCGTATTCTCGACCCCAGCAGCGCCCAGATGGGCATCGATGCCCTGGGATACGAGCCGGAACAGAAGGAGATGTACCTCAAGGCGCTGAACCAGCCCCAGGGCATGATTCTGGTGACCGGCCCCACCGGCTCCGGTAAAACGGTATCGCTGTACACCGGCCTGAATATCCTCAACACCCCGGAACGCAATATCTCCACCGCGGAAGACCCGGTGGAAATCAATCTGGCTGGGGTCAACCAGGTGCACGTAAACCCCAAGGTCGGCCTAAACTTTGCCGAGGCCCTGCGCTCCTTCCTGCGCCAGGACCCGGACATCATCATGGTGGGTGAGATCCGCGACCTGGAAACAGCGGAAATCGCCATCAAGGCGGCGCAGACCGGCCACCTGGTGCTCTCCACCCTGCACACCAACAGCGCCGCCGAGACCATTACCCGGATGCTCAACATGGGGGTGCCGTCCTTCAACCTGGCCACCTCGGTCGACCTGATCATCGCCCAGCGCCTGGCGCGGCGGCTGTGCAAGGAATGCGCGGTGCCCGCCACCGATATTCCCCACGACACCCTGATCCACGAGGGCTTCAGCGAGGAGCAGCTGGCCGACGCCCGGATCATGAGGGCGGTGGGCTGTGAGGCATGCAACGACGGCTACAAGGGGCGGGTCGGTATTTACGAGGTGGTGCGGATAACACCGAAAATCGCCACCCTGATCATGGAAGAAGGCAACTCCATTGAAATTCAGCAAGCCGCCACCGCCGAGGGTTTCAACACCCTGCGGCTGTCGGCCCTGCGCAAGGTGGCCCAGGGCGTCACCACGCTGGAAGAAGCCAACCGGATCACGGTGGACTGAGCACAATATAACTAAAGGACTGGAACAGGGGCGATAGACACTATGGCAACGGCAACAGGTAGCGATGTATTTACCTGGAGCGGCGTCGACAAGAACGGGCGCAACTCCAAGGGCGAGATATCAGCGAGCAGCAGTGCAATGGCCAAGGCCCAGCTGCGGCGGCAGGGCATCAAGCCGAGAACGGTCAAGAAGAAGCCCAAACCGCTGTTCGGCTCCGGCCAGGGCAAGGCGATCAAGGCCGCCGACATCGCCATCTTCACCCGCCAGCTGGCCACCATGATGAAGGCCGGTGTGCCGCTGGTGCAGAGCTTTGAGATCGTCGCCGACGGCCTGGAAAAGCCGCGTATGCGCACCCTGGTCACCGAGATCAAGAACGACGTGGCCTCGGGCGCCGGCCTGGCCCCGTCACTGGCCAAGCACCCGCGTCACTTCGATGAGCTGTTCTGCAGCCTGATCGCCTCGGGTGAGGAATCCGGTACCCTGGAAGTGATGCTGGACCGGGTCGCCACGTACAAGGAAAAGACCGAGGCCCTCAAGGCCAAGATCCGCAAGGCCATGACCTACCCCATCGCGGTGATGGTGGTCGCGGTCATTGTCACCCTGATTCTGCTGATCAAGGTGATCCCGGTGTTCGCCAGCACCTTCCAGAACTTCGGCTCCGACCTGCCGGCCTTCACCCAGTGGGTGCTGAATATCTCGGAATTCGTGCAGGAATGGTGGTTTATCGGGCTACTGGCCATGGTCGCCATCGCCTTTGGGCTGCGCGAGCTCAAGTTCCGCTCGGTGCGCTTTTCCGAGTGGCTGGACAAGCTGGCGCTGAAGTTCCCCATCATCGGCGGTATTGTCCACGACGCCATTATCGCCCGCTTCTCGCGTACCCTGGCCACCACCTTCGCCGCCGGTGTGCCGCTGGTTGACGCCCTGGAATCCACCGCCGGCGCCGCCGGTAACTCGGTGTACGCCAAGGCCATTCGCCAGATCAAGGACGACGTCACCACCGGCTCCACCCTGTACAACTCCATCAAGGCCACTGGCCTGTTTCCCAACATGCTGATGCAGATGGTCTCCATCGGCGAGGAATCCGGCGCCCTGGATGACATGCTCGGCAAGGTGGCCGACCACTACGAGCAGGCGGTGGATGACGCTGTAGACAACTTAAGCTCCCTGCTGGAACCCTTGATCATGTCCATACTGGGTGTACTGGTCGGCGGCCTGCTGATCGCCATGTACCTGCCAATCTTCATGCTCGGATCGGTTATCTAGGCCGTACATTGGACGCACTCAACCAGCACAGCTGGCTGCTCTACCTGTGCCTGCTGTCGCTGGGCCTGGTGATCGGCAGCTTCCTCAACGTGGTCATCCATCGACTGCCGATCATGATGGAATCGCGCTGGCGCCGTGACTGCTGTGAGCTGCTGGAACTGGAGCGGGAAACGCAGGAACAACCCCTGGGCCTGGCCTTTCCCAATTCCCACTGCCCCAGCTGCAAGGCGCCGATCCGGGCCTGGCAGAATATTCCGGTACTGAGCTACCTGCTGCTGGGCGGTCGTTGCGCCAACTGCGGCATCAGAATTTCCCTGCGCTACCCGCTGGTGGAACTGGCCACTGGCCTGCTGACCCTGGCCCTGGCCTGGTTTTTCCCGGCCTCGCCCGCCCTGTTGGGGGCGGTGGTGTTCACCTGGGCCCTGATCGCCCTGACCATGATCGATATTGACACCCAGCTGCTGCCGGACGATATCACCCTGCCCCTGCTGTGGCTGGGCCTGCTGCTCAACCTGTTCGGCACCTTCGCCGACCTCCAGGACGCCGTTATCGGCGCCATGGCCGGTTACCTCGTCCTGTGGAGTGTTTACTGGCTGTTCAAGCTGCTCACCGGCAAGGAGGGCATGGGCTACGGCGACTTCAAATTACTCGCCGCCCTGGGGGCCTGGCTGGGCTGGCAGGCGCTGCCGCTGATCATCCTGCTGTCGTCGCTGGTGGGCGCGGTGGTGGGCATCGCCCTGATGATCGCCAAAAACCGCGGCCGGGACATTCCCATTCCCTTCGGCCCCTACCTGGCAGCGGCAGGCTGGATCGCCCTGCTCTGGGGCGAATCACTGACCAGCGCCTACTTCAGCGCCACGGGCTTCAACTGACATGGGCCTGGTAATCGGCATTACCGGCGGCATCGGCAGCGGCAAGTCCGCGGTCACCCGGCGCTTCGAGGACAGGGGCATCACCGTGGTCGATGCCGACCTGGCGGCGCGGGTGGTGGTAGAACCCGGCAGGCCGGCCCTGGCCGCCATCGCCGGCCACTTCGGCGCTGACATCCTCCTCGCCGACGGCAGCCTGGACCGGGCCGCCCTCAGGCAGAAGGTGTTTGCCGACGACAGCGAGCGGCTCTGGCTGGAGCAGCTGACCCATCCGCTGATCGGCCAGGAAATACGCGACCAGTTGCAGGCGGCCGACTCGCCCTACGTGATTCTCGCCTCACCGCTGTTACTGGAAACCAGCCAGGGAGATCTGGCGGACCTGGTGGTAGTGGTGGATGTGCCCGAGGAGGTGCAATTGCAGCGCACCGTCGCCCGCGACAACAATGACGAGGCCCAGGTCAGGCGCATCATGGCGGCGCAAATGCCGCGCCAGGCGCGGCTGGACAAGGCCGATATCGTGATCGACAATTCCCGGTCACTGGAAGAGTTGGATGGGGTGGTGGCAGAACTGCACAAGGAGTTCCTGGCCCGGGCGGAGCTTGGGGGCGGCTAAAGCAGGCTCTTACCAACGCCATCCCGGTTCCACTTCGTCAACCCTGTGCCACTTTGTCATCCCGGGAACTCCTAACACCGGCATTTTGTCATCCCGGGAACTCTTAACACCGGCATTTTGTCATCCCGGCGAACGCCGGGATCCACTGCCCAGGGCTCTAGCAATGGCGGAGAGGTGGATTCCGGCGTACGCCGGAATGACCAAAAAAGCGCTGGAATGACCAAAAAAGCGCCGGAATGACCAAAAAAGCGCCGGAATGACCAAAAAAGCGTCGGAATGACAAAAATAGCGCCGGAATAGCAGCGGGAAGACTCAAGGATTGAATTGGAACAACCAGGCTGGCCAAGCTCAGCCGAGTAACTCCCTGATCGCCGGAATAATCGGCTCATTCGCCGCCGGAAAGGCGTAATCCTGCAGCTCCGCCACCGGCACCCAGGCCAGGGGCTGCCCTTCCAGGCCCCTGGGTTCGCCGCTGAACTGCCACACCACGTGCACGTCCAGCAGCACCGACTTGTCGCCGTAGTCGTGGTGGATGGCCAGCAGCGGCGAGCTGCGCTCGGGCGCTATATCCAGCTCTTCCCGCAACTCCCGCGCCAGTGCGGTCGCCAGGCTCTCGCCGGGCTCGACCTTGCCGCCGGGGAACTCCCACAGGCCGCCCTGGTGGACATGCCCGTGGCGCCGGGTAAGCAGGATATTTTGCTGCGGGTCGAGGATCACCCCAACCGCCACGTGCACCCGCTGCATCTCAGGTGCGGTACTCGGCGTTGATGCGCACGTAGTCATAGGAGAAATCCGAGGTCCAGACCCTGGCGGTCGCGTCGCCGCGATTGAGTTCAATACGGATGACGATCTCCTCCGGCGCCATGGCGGCCACGCCCTGCTCCTCGGTATAGGAGGCGGCCCGGCAGCCCTGTTCCGCGATCAGCACCTCGTTGAGGTAAACGCCAACCCGGTTCACATCCAGGTCCGCCACCCCGGCGCGGCCAATGGCCGCCAGCAGCCGGCCCCAGTTGGGGTCGGAGGCGAACAGCGCGGTTTTCACCAGCGGCGAGTGGGCGATGGTAAAGGCCACGTCCAGGCACTCGCTCTCGGCGGCGCCGCCGTTCACCTCGACGGTGACAAACTTGCTGGCGCCCTCACCGTCGCGCACCAGGCCCTGGGCCAGGGTCACGCAGACCTCCTCCACGGCATCCGCCAGGGCGCGGCACAGGGGCTCGTCGGCACTGCCCGGCTCGCTGTTGCCGGCGGCGCCGGTGGCCACCAGCACACAGGCGTCGTTGGTGGAGGTATCGCCGTCGATGGTAATGCGGTTGAAGGACATGTCGACCGCCCGGCGCAACATGCCCTGCAGCAGCTCAGCGCCCACCGCCGCGTCCGTCGCCAGGTAGCCCAGCATGGTGGCCATGTTGGGACGGATCATGCCGGCGCCCTTGGCAATGCCGGTGACCACGTAGTCCCGGCCCTCGCAGCTGAACTGCACGCTGGCGCCCTTGGGCCGGGTATCGGTGGTCATAATGCCCGCGGCGGCCTCGGCCCAGCCGTCAGCGGCGAGAGCGGCAACGGCCTGGGGGACAGCGGCGCCGATCAGCGCCACCGGCAGGGGCTCGCCGATCACGCCGGTGGAAAACGGCAACACCTGGCTGGCATCGGCGCCCGCCGCGGCCGCTACCGCCTCGCAGCAGGCCCTGGCATCGGCCAGGCCCTGTTCGCCGGTGCCGGCATTGGCGTTGCCGGTATTGGTCAGCAGGTAGGCCGGCTGGCCGGCGGATTGTGCCAGGTGCTCCCTGGCCACGGTAACCGGGGCGGCGCAGAAGGCGTTGCGGGTGAACACCCCGGCACAGCGGCTGCCCGCTGCCAGTTCCATCAGCACCAGGTCCTTGCGCCCCGGGGTCTTGATGCCGGCCGAAACAGTTGCCAGTCGCACACCGGGCACCGGCAACAGCGCGGGCAGCTTATCCTCACCTACAGCCATGTACCTGCTCCCCGATCACAGCTTGCCGTGGCATTGCTTGTACTTCTTGCCGCTGCCACAGGGGCAGGGATCGTTGCGGCCGACCTTGGGCTGGTCGCGCACGAAGGTTTCCGGCACCAGCGGCTGCTGTTGCGGCGGCTGCTGCTCTGCCCCGGCCTCGGGACTGGCCATGCCGGAGGCTTCCGCGTGCTGGAAGGCCAGCTTCTCGCGCTCGGCCGCTTCCCGCCGCTGCTGTTCGATCAGCGCCGCCTCGTCCTGGCGCTGGATCTGCACGTGGCTGAGGAAGCGGATCACTTCCTGCTTGAGGTTGCTGAGCAGCTCCTCGAACAGGGCGAAGGACTCGCGCTTGTACTCCTGCTTGGGGTTCTTCTGGGCATAGGCCCTGAGGTGAATGCCCTGGCGCAGGTGATCCATGGTCGCCAGGTGCTCCTTCCACAGGGTATCCAGCACCTGCAGCATGATCTGCTTCTCGATCTTGCGCATGTCCGGGCCGACCGCTTCGCTCTTGGCGTCGTAGGCCGCCTGCACCGCGCCCACGATGCGTTCGCGCAGGGCTTCCTCGTGCAGCTTGTTGTCCTCTGCCAGCCACTGCCGAACCGGCAGGCTGATGGCAAACTCGGCTTCCAGCGCCTTCTCCAGGCCGGGCACGTCCCACTGTTCCTCGACACTCATCGGCGGGATATGGCTGTCGATGGCCTCGTTCACCACGTCGGCGCGGATCAGGGTAATGGTGTCCGAAATATCGGCCTCACCCAGCAGGTCGTTGCGCTGCTCGTAGATGATCTGGCGCTGGTCGTTGGCCACATCGTCGTATTCCAGCAGCTGTTTGCGAATATCGAAGTTGCGTCCCTCCACCTTGCGCTGGGCCTTCTCGATGGCGTTGGTCACCATGCGGTGCTCGATGGCCTCGCCTTTTTCCATGCCCAGGGCCTGCATGAAGTTCTTGACCCGGTCGGAGGCGAAAATGCGCATCAGGTTGTCTTCCAGCGACAGGTAGAAGCGGGACACGCCCGGGTCGCCCTGGCGCCCGGCCCGGCCCCGCAGCTGGTTGTCGATACGCCGGGACTCGTGGCGCTCAGTGCCGAGAATGTGCAGGCCGCCGGCCTCCAGCACCTGCTTGTGACGTTCTTCCCAGGCGGCCTTCAGCTCCGCCCGGCGGCCCTCGCTGATATCACCGGCGGCGGCAATCTCCGCGTCCAGGTTGCCACCGAGCACGATGTCGGTACCGCGGCCCGCCATGTTGGTGGCAATGGTCACCACGCCGGGGCGGCCCGCCTGGGCGATGATTTCCGCTTCCTGTTCGTGGTATTTGGCGTTCAGCACCTTGTGCTGGATACTGGCCTGGCGGAACCGGGCGGACAGCTCCTCGGAGGTCTCCACCGAGGCGGTCCCCACCAGCACCGGCGCGCCGTTGCCCATACATTCCTTCACGTCGGCGACAATGGCGTCGAATTTCTCTTCCCGACTCAGGTACACCAGGTCGTTCAGGTCCTGGCGCTGCTGCTTGACATTGGTGGGAATCTGCAGCACTTCCAGGCCGTAGATCTGGCGGAATTCGAAGGCCTCGGTGTCGGCGGTGCCGGTCATGCCGGCGAGCTTGCCGTAGAGGCGGAAGTAGTTCTGGAAGGTGGTGGAGGCCAGGGTCTGGCTCTCGCTCTGGATGGTCACTCCCTCCTTGGCCTCGATGGCCTGGTGCAAGCCCTCGGACAGACGGCGCCCGGGCATGGTCCGGCCGGTGTGTTCATCGATCAGCACCACCTGGCCATCCTGGACGATGTACTCCACATCCTTGTGAAACATCACGTGGGCGCGCAGGCCGGAATACACGTGGTGCAGCAGGTTGAGGTTGGTGGCCGCGTACAGACTGTCGCCCGCGTCCAGCAGCTTCTCGCGAATCATCATCTCCTCGATGAACTCGTGGCCGGCCTCGGTCAATTCCACCTGGCGCTGCTTCTCGTCCACCGTGTAATGGCCCTCCTCTCCCTCCAGATCGGGCTTCAGGGAAGGAATGAGGCGATTGATCTTCTTGTACAGTTCCGAGCTGTCTTCCGAGGCGCCGGAGATCACCAGCGGGGTGCGCGCCTCGTCGATCAGGATCGAGTCCACCTCGTCGACGATGGCAAAGGCCAGCTGCCCCTGCATGCGGTCTTCGAGGGTGAAGGCCATGTTGTCCCGCAGGTAGTCGAAGCCGAATTCATTGTTGGTGCCGTAGATGATGTCGGCGCTGTAGGCAGCGTTCTTCTGCTCCGGGGACTGGCCGGAGCGGATCACCCCCACCGAAATACCCAGGAACTCGTACAGCGGCCCCATCCAGCCGGCGTCACGGGCGGCCAGGTAGTCGTTGACGGTGATCAGGTGCACGCCGTTACCGGTCAGGGCGTTGAGATAGGCCGGCAGCGTGGCCACCAGGGTCTTGCCCTCGCCAGTGCGCATCTCGGCGATCTTGCCCTCGTGCAGGGCCATACCGCCGATCAGCTGGACATCGAAGTGGCGCATGCCCAGCACCCGCTCGCCGGCCTCGCGGACCACCGCGAAGGCCTCGGGCAGGATGTCGTCCAGCGACTTGCCGTCCGCCAGCTGCTGCTTGAATTCGGCAGTTTTGGCGGCCAGTTCCGCGTCGCTCAGGGCCTTGATATCGTCCGCCAGGGCGTTGATCTTCTTGACCACCTTGCCCATGCGCTTCAGTTCCCGGTCGTTGCGGGAACCGAAAATCATTTTCAGGAATTTGCTAATCATCACTTTTTCTACTTGTCTCGAATACGGGTCGACCCACCGGCCGGTGCGCGGCGGGCGGGAGCATGTTCATGCGCTCTGCGGGTGGTTCAGCGCCGGGTGCGGCGCACGTAGCTGGAGGGATCGACCGAGCGGCCGTGCTTGTACACTTCGTAGTGGACATGGGCGCCGGTCGAACGCCCGGTGGAGCCCATCAGGGCGATGGCCTGGCCCTTGCGCACCACGTCCCCGGGGGTCACCAGGGATTCCTTGTTGTGGGAGTAGCGGGTGACAAAACCGTCGCCGTGGGACACCTCCACCATCTCGCCGTAGCCGGAGCGGCTGCCGGTATAGGTCACCACGCCGGCGGCGACGGCGATGACATTACTGCCTTCCTTGCCGGCGAAATCGATACCGTGGTGGAACGCCGGCTTGCCGGTAAAGGGATCGTTGCGCTTGCCGTAGTAGGAGGAGATCCAGCCCTTTTCCACCGGCCGTCCGGACAGCCAGCTCTGCTCCTCGAGTTTGCGCTTGGCGAGCAGGGACTCGAGAATTTCCAGCTGCTGCTCGCGATCCGACAGCCGGGCCTCAAACAGCCCCAGTTCGGCGCTCAGGTCCGCGGTGTCGTACTCGACATTGAATTCGGTGCCGATGGGACCCCCGATGGCCGGGGGGCGGCTGAAGTCGAACTCGCCCTCTTCCAGGTCCGCCATGGCGGTCAGGTGCTCGCCGAGGGCGTCCAGACGGGTCATTCGCGCCTGCAGCTGGGCCAGGCCCAGGGTCATGGCCTGCATCTTGCGCTCGGCCTGGTTCTGCAGTTCAGCCAGCTCTTCCTGCTGTTGCTCGAGCTCGTCCTGCAGGCTGTCCAGGGCCATGCCGCGCATGGCATTGGCCTCGCTCTCCTGCCCCAGCATGTAGCCACCGGCTACCATGCCCAGGGGCAAACCCAGGCAACACAGGGATAACAGGGCACGGGACCAGCGCCCCAGTTCCACGGAGCGAGAGCCCCCGTGCTTGCGACTAATGAGAATTACTTTCATCTACGCGGACACGAGGCAGTTCGGCCGGGCACTATGCCACAAAAGCCTCGCCTTGACCATGCACCGGGGCCAGGGATGTGAAACGCTTCCCCCTGGCGCCTACTTTTCATTTCCCCCGGCGCAGCAGCATATGGATAGATCTTTGATCAGCGCTCAATCAGTCCTGTTCCTGGAAGCGAGCCACCGAGCTCAACAGGCGTTTGCCATGCAACACCGCCAGCATATGCACTTCTCGCTCAGCGTCGCGGATTTCGTAGATTAGCCGGTAACTGTAGATGAAGCGCTCACGGATCGACGGCTCTTTCAGCTCCGGTACCACCCGCCCGCGGGTCGGTTGCCCGGCAAGCGTATCCCCCGCCGCCATGACTTCGGTAACGACCTGTTGCGCGTAAAAGAGTGAGTCCCGCGCGATGTACTTTGCCAGGGCATCGATATCGTCGAGTGCGTCGCCCGACCAGACTACGGAGTAATCCATCGGCCCAGGCGATCTCGGGCTTCCTGGGCGGTATACCGCTTACCATCGGCTATGGATTGCTGACCACGCTTGATTTTCTCCAGCACGTAAAGGTGGTACTGGATGTCCTCCAGTGTACTGTCATCTGGCAACTGATCGAGCAGGTGCTCAACGTCTTGTTTTGCGGTTTGCATGATCGGGCCTCCTACAAGCAGATCTGCCTGGCAACCCAAGCTTACACCACGCCCTCAGTCGCCGTCATGGGCGCTTTACCGGGCCAGGGTCTATCCGGGCCTGATACCGCCCCTAGGCGACGGCGACCGGGCTCAGGGAGTAGGAGATCGGCGCGGCGGCCTCGTCCTCGAAGGTCACCACCTCCCAGGCGTCGGGCTGGGCGATCAGCGCCCGCAATGAGGCATTGTTGAGGGCGTGGCCTGACTTGTAGGCGCGGAATTCGCCAATCAGGCTGTTGCCCAGCAGGTACAGGTCGCCGATGGCGTCCAGCACCTTGTGGCGCACGAACTCATCGTCGTAACGCAGCCCGTCCTGGTTGAGGATACGGTACTCGTCAACGACGATGGCGTTGTCGACGCTGCCGCCCCGGGCCAGGCCCTTGGAGCGGAGGTACTCGATCTCGTGCATGAAGCCGAACGTACGCGCCCGGCTGATTTCCTTGACGAAGGAAGTAGAGGAGAAGTCCACTTCGGCGTGGGCAGAGCGATCGCGGAACACGGGGTGGTCAAAATCGATGGTAAAGGAGACTTTAAAGCCATCAAAGGGGAGGAAGCTGGCTACCTTGTCGCCGTCCTCGACCGTGACCTTGCGCTTGATGCGAATAAATTTCTTCGGCGCGTTCTGTTCCTCGATGCCCGCGGACTGGAGCAGGAACACGAACGGACCCGCACTGCCGTCCATGATCGGCACTTCCGGGGCACTGACATCCACATAGGCGTTATCAATACCCAGGCCAGCCATGGCTGCCATCAGGTGCTCCACGGTGGACACACTGGCGCCATTGGCCAGCAGGCCGGTGGACAGGGTCGTGTCAGCAACGTTGTCGGCCCGGCCGGGGATTTCCACCACCGGGTCCAGGTCAGTCCGACGAAAAACGATACCGGTATTCACCGGCGCAGGCGCGAGCGTCAGGTACACCTTGTCACCCGTGTGCAAGCCGACGCCTGTCGCCTTGATCGCATTTCTCAACGTACGCTGTCGAATCATAGTAACCCCAACCGTAGCCTGTTGCCGTTTAACGGCTGCCAGGCCACACCGGGGACTTCTCCCGGTGCGACCCGCTAGTCAGCCTGTCGACGCAGGAAAGCGGGAATATCGAAATACTCCTCATCTGCGTCTGCTGCGACAGCCGTATTCTGGCCTCCGGCGGCGCGCTGCCTGCGCTGTACCGCGGGACGATCCAGGTCCCGGTAGTCCGGTGCCTCGTCGGTCTCCGTTGCGGCTGCCGCCGGCTTGGGTGCCGTGTCTACCACCTGCAGCGGTGTCCGTGCCGCTTCCGCACCCAGCCCGGTGGCGACCACGGTCACCTTGAGCTCGTCGGTCATCTCTGGATCGATAACCGTACCGACTACAACTGTCGCCTCTTCGGATGCAAATTCCTCGATCGTGTCGCCAACTTCGGCGAACTCACCAAGAGCGAGATCGAGGCCGGCGGTGATGTTAACCAGTATTCCGCGCGCACCCTGCAAATCTATGTCGTCCAGGAGGGGGCTGTTTATGGCTCTTTCGGCGGCCTCGCGAGCGCGATTCTCACCTTTGGAACTGCCAGTGCCCATCATCGCCATACCCATTTCTGACATCACGGTTCGCACATCGGCGAAATCCACGTTGATCATGCCAGGGCGGATAATCAGATCGGCGATACCCTGAACTGCGCCCAACAATACATCATTTGCCTCCTTAAATGCATCGAGGAGACTGGTATTTTTACCTAGCACTTCCAGCAGTTTTTCATTGGGAATAGTGATCAGCGAGTCCACGTGCTCCTGCAGTTCACAGACCCCCTCCTGGGCAATTTTCAGCCGTTTCTTGCCCTCGAACGGGAACGGGCGGGTAACCACGGCAACGGTCAGGATACCCAGCTCGCGGGCAACCTCGGCCACCACCGGGGCGCCACCGGTACCGGTGCCGCCGCCCATGCCGGCGGTAATGAAGACCATATCCGCCCCGCGCAGGGAATCGGCGATGCGCTCGCGATCCTCCATGGCGGCGGCACGGCCTATTTCCGGGTTGGCGCCGGCGCCGAGGCCCTTGGTGATATCGCCGCCCAGTTGCAGCACCGTCTTGGACTCAATGTCCGACAGGGCCTGGGCGTCGGTATTGGCGCAGATGAAATCCACGCCCTCCACCGAGTTGTCGATCATGTGCTTGACGGCGTTACCGCCGCCGCCGCCGATGCCGATCACCTTGATCACCGCATTGGATGGTACGTTGTCTATCAGTTCAAACATGGTTTTTCTCCCCTTTATTGAAAAGCCGCGCTAGCGCGCGACGGTCTACCGCTTAAAAATTACTTGCCAGCCAGGCCCGGGCCCGGGCAATCCAGCTGTCGCTGGAACCACTGGCGCGAGCGGGGCCTGCCCCGCCCTCGTCCATGTGGTCCACGCCGTACTGCAACAGGCCCACGCTGGTGGCGTAGATCGGGTTGCGCACGATGTCGTTCAGTCCCTGCACGGTCTGCGGGTAACCCACCCGCACCGGCATGTGGAATATCTCTTCCGCCAGCTCCACCACCCCTTCCATTTTCGAGGTGCCGCCGGTGAGCACGATGCCCGCGGGCACCATGTCCTCGAAACCGGAGCGGCGCAGCTCCGCCTGGACCAGGGTGAACAGCTCGTCGTAGCGCGGCTCCACCACCTCCGCCAGCGACTGCCGGGACAGGTCCCGCGGCGGCCGGTCGCCAACGCTGGGCACCTTGATGGTTTCATCGGGCCCCGCCAGCTGGGTCAGGGCGCAGGCATACTTGATCTTGATTTCCTCGGCGTGCTGGGTCGGGGTGCGCAGGGCCATGGCGATATCGTTGGTCACCTGGTCGCCGGCAATGGGAATCACCCCGGTATGGCGGATGGAACCCTCGGTGAAAATGGCGAT
Organism: Seongchinamella sediminis; assembly: GCF_003457605.1. Classification (GTDB taxonomy): domain Bacteria; phylum Pseudomonadota; class Gammaproteobacteria; order Pseudomonadales; family Halieaceae; genus Halioglobus; species Halioglobus sediminis. The sequence goes on along the minus strand of NZ_QRAN01000001.1, from coordinate 213,454 downwards.
ATCGGTGGTGCCGCCGCCGATGTCCACCAGGCAGACCCCGAGCTCGCGCTCATCCTCGGTGAGGATGGAGTAGCTGGAGGCGAGCTGCTCCAGGATGATTTCCTCCACCTCCAGGCCGCAGCGCCGGATGCACTTTTCGACATTCTGGGCGGCGTTGACCGCGCAGGTCACCAGGTGCACCTTGGCCTCCAGCCGCACCCCGGACATACCCAGCGGCTCCTTGATGCCCTCCTGGTTATCGATCACGTACTCCTGGGGCAGGATGTGCAGCACCTTCTGGTCGGCGGGAATGGCCACCGCCTGGGCGGCGTCGATCACCCGTTCCAGGTCGGCGCTGAACACTTCCTTGTCCTTGATCGCGACAATGCCGTGGGAGTTGAGGCTGCGGATATGGCTGCCGGCAATACCGACGTACACCGAGTGGATCTGGCAGCCCGCCATCAGCTCCGCTTCCTCCACCGCCCGCTGGATGGACTGCACGGTGGACTCGATATTGACCACCACGCCCTTTTTCATCCCCTTGGAGGGATTGGAGCCGATCCCCACAATCTCGATTTCCCCGTCCATGCCGATCTCGCCGACAATGGCCACCACCTTGGAGGTGCCAATGTCGAGACCGACGATCATTCTCTTGTCCTGCGCGCTGCCCATGGCAGTGTCTCCCCTACGCCTTATCATTCTCGCCCGTTGCGTCTGTGTCTGCGGCGGTCGGCCGCAGGGCCACCGCCAGCCCGCGCTCGTAGCGCAGGTCTATGCTTTCAATGTTTTCCATCTGCGCCGCCAGCTCCGCCCGGTACACGGTCTTGAAGCGGTTCATCCGCTCCAGGAAGTCGACCCCGCCGATTTTCAGTAACTGGCCGCCGCTGAGGGTCGCTGTCATCTGGGCCCGGTCGTCCACGGCCAGGGCCGAAAGGCTCAGGCCCATGGGCTTGAGCAGGTCCACCAGCCGCTGGTAATTGCGCATCAGCGCCGGCGCCTGCCCCTCCGGGCCGGACAGCACCGGCAGTGTTTGCCAGGCCTTGCGCTGGCTGGGGCGGAACACCTCGCCCTCGTGATTGAGGAAGCCCTGTTCGCCCCAGCGGGCGATGGGCAGCTGTTCCACTACATGGATTTCCAGCGCGTTGGGCCATACCCGGCGCACGCTGGCCTGGCGAATCCAGGGCAGGCCCTCCAGCTGCTGCTGCACCCGGCCCAGGTCGGCACCGAGGAAGCCACCGGCCAGGGCCGGGTAGACCATGTCCTGTACCGCCGCGGTCCGGGTATGCTCCAGTTCGCCGGTCACCGTAATCCGTTCCACCGGGATACTCTGCAGGGTGATGTAGGCCTGCAGGGCGGCAATTGACACCACGCCCACGCCGAGCAGGATCAGTATCCGGTTCAGCCAGCGGAAGTTGCGCGGCTGCTTTTCAGCCGCCGCCGCGGCCACCTTGCGGGTCGCCCCCTTGGCGGCGCCATGACGCTGGCGCCTGCTGGCTGCCGGCGCCTCATGGCCGGGCGCCGCTGGCTTGCGCTTGCGTTTCGCCGGCGCCGGCCGCTCGCTGTGGCGCAGGCGCAGCTGCGGCAGTTTGATCGCCACGCCCATCAGCCCTGTGCCTCCCAGGCCAGTTGCAGAATCCGCTCCACCAGCGCCGGCACGTCCATGCCTGCCTCGCGCGCGGCCATGGGCACCAGGCTGTGGGAAGTCATCCCCGGTATGGTGTTGACCTCCAGTACATAGAAGCGGCCATCGCTGTCGCGCATGGTGTCCACCCGCCCCCAGCCCTCACAGCCCAGTGAACGGAAGGCCGCCAGGGCCAGCTCGCCGACCTCGCGCTCCGCCGCCGCATCGAGGCCGCTGGGGCAGTGGTAGCTGGTGTCATCGGATAGGTACTTGGCCTCGTAGTCGTAAAATTCGTTGTCGGTTTCCATGCGGATGGACGGCAGGGCCTGGTCACCGAGTATGGCCACGGTGTACTCGGGGCCATCGATAAATTTTTCCGCCAGCACCCCGCCGCTGTAGCCCAGGGCGTTGTGGTAGGCCTGGCGCAGCTCATCGGCATCCCGGGCGGGGGCCATTCCCAGCGAGGAGCCCTCACAGGCCGGCTTGACGAACACTTTGCCCAGGCGGTCTATGACCGCCTGCCAGTCGGTGTCGGCGGCCAGCAGCTCGAAGCCACCGGTGGCAATGCCTATGCCCTGCCACAACTGCTTGCTGCGCCGCTTGTCCATGGCCAGCGCCGATCCCAGCACACCCGAGCCGGTGTAGGGAATGCCCAGGGCCGCGAGCGCGCCCTGCATGGTGCCGTCCTCGCCGCCGGGGCCGTGCAGGGCATTGAAGACAAAACCGACCCCCTCGAGCCGGGCCATCCAGTCGGCCTCGGCGGGGTCCACGTCACGCACGCTGTAACCCAGGGACTGCAGCGCATCCGAGACCGTCCTGCCACTTTGCAGGGAGACCTCGCGCTCCGCCGAGGTGCCGCCGAGCAGCACGGCAATGGTCAACTGCTTGAGTTCAGCTCTGCTCATGCCTTACCTCCGGCCTGCTCTGCGGCCTGCGCCAGCTCCCGCGCCAGCGCGGCAATATTGCCCGCGCCCTGGGTAATCACCACGTCGCCGTCCTGGACCACCGAGTCCAGTATCTGCCGCACGTCCTCGACACGCTCGGCGAAAATCGGCTCCAGCTGGCCGCGCTGGCGAATACTGCGGGTCAGGCTGCGGCTGTCCGCCCCGGGTATGGGTTCTTCACCGGCGGCGTACACATCCAGCAATACCAGCACATCACAGCGGGACAACACGGCGACAAAATCCTCGTACAGATCGCGGGTTCGCGAATAACGGTGTGGCTGGTAGACCATGACCACCCGCCGCTCCGGCCAGGCCTGGCGCGCCGAGTCCAGGGTGGCCGCCACCTCTGTCGGGTGGTGGCCATAGTCGTCGACCAGCAGTGCGGTACCGGCGGGCACAGCCAGCTCACCCATGCAGGTAAAGCGCCTGCCAACCCCGGCAAAACCGGCGAGCCCGGCCTGGATAGCGGCATCTTCCAGGCCCTCATCGCAGGCCACGGCCACCGCCGCGGTGGCGTTGAGCACGTTGTGCTCGCCGGGCATGTTGAGACTGACAGCCAGGGGCTCCCCGGCCGGGCGCTGCACCACGAATTCGGTGGTCAGGCCGCGGCGCTGCATGTCGCTGATGCGGAAGTCCGCGTCCTCGGCGAAACCGTAGGTAATGACCTGGCGGCTGACGTCCGGCAGCAACTCGCGGATCACCGGGTCGTCCACGCACAGCACCGCCACGCCGTAGAACGGCAGGTTGTGCAGGAACTCGAGAAAGGTCCGGCGGAGGACGGCAAAGTCCCCGCCGTAGGTGTCCATATGGTCGGCCTCGATATTGGTGACCACGGTAACCATCGGCTGCAGGTGCAGGAAGGAGGCATCGCTCTCATCCGCCTCGGCCACCAGGAAGCGGCTGGCGCCCAGCTGGGCATTACTGCCCACGCTGTTGACCAGCCCGCCGATGACAAAGGTCGGATCCAGACCGGCCTCACCAAAAATATTGGCGATCAGGCTGGTGGTGGTGGTTTTGCCGTGGGTGCCCGCCACCGCAATGCCGTGGCGGTAGCGCATCAGTTCCGCCAGCATCTCCGCCCGCGGCACCACCGGAATCCTGGCCTCCCGGGCAGCCGCCACTTCCGGGTTGCTTTCGTCCACCGCGCTGGAGCTGACCACGACATCGGCGGCGCCGACGTTGTCCTCACGGTGGCCGATAAACACTTCCACGCCCTTGTCCCGCAGGCGGGCGGTCACCGCGCTGTCACGCAGGTCGGAGCCGGTCACCTGGTAGCCGAGGTTTACCAGCACCTCGGCAATCCCGCTCATACCGGTGCCGCCCACGCCTATCATGTGAATCCGCCGGACCCGGCGCATCTCCGGTACCGTGTAGACATTCCTGTCAAGCTGCATCGACCAGTGCCTCCACTTCGTCCGCCACCTGGCGCGCCGCCTCCGGCGTTGCCACCCCGCGCGCCGCTTGCGCCATGGTGCGCAGGCGCCCGGGATACTCCATGTAAGCCCGCAGGGCGATCAGCAGGGCGTCTTCGCTCATGTCGCTCTGGCGCAACAGGATCGCGCCGCCGGGGTCCGCCAGCGAGTGGGCGTTGGCGCTCTGGTGATCATCGATGGCATGCGGCAGGGGAATGAGGATGGCCGGCCGGCCCATAATCGCCAGTTCGGACACCGTGAGGGCGCCGGCGCGGCAGATCACCAGGTCTGCCCAGCCATAGGCCGCCGCCATGTCCTCGATAAAGGGCACCACCCTGACAGTGTCAGTCAGCAGGTCACCGTAGAGCTGCGCCACGGCATCGGCATGGCGGTCTCCCGCCTGGTGCCAGACCTCGATCGGCGCCTGCTGGCGCCCGCGCAGCAGGCGCCGGACCACACCGGGGATGACGTCATTAATCGGCTTCGAGCCCAGGCTGCCCCCCAGCACCAGCAGGCGCAGCGGCCGCTCGCCGTCATAGTCATAGGCCAGCAATGCCGCCGATGCGAGCAGGTCGGCGCGCACCGGGTTACCCAGCACCTGGTAGTCCACGTCACCGCGAAAGGCCCCGGGAAAACCGGCAATCACCCGGCGCGCCAGGGGCGCCAGCATCCGGTTGGTGGTCCCGGCCACCGCGTTCTGTTCGTGTATCAACAGCGGCCGGCGCAGCAGCCAGGCGGCGACGCCCGCCGGCCCGGCCACATAGCCGCCCATGCCCACCACGCAGCGGGGCATGGTCCGCAACACCAGCCACAGGGCCTGCAGCGAGGCCAGTGACAGCAGCAGGATGCCCTTGACGCGATCGGCCAGGCCCTTGCCCCGCACGCCGCGCACAGCGAGGTAATGAATCGGGAACCCGGCCGCCGGCACCACCCGCTGCTCCAGACCGCGGCGGGTGCCTACCCACTCCACCTGATAGCCGCGCTGGCGCAGCTCCTCGGCCACCGCCAGTGCCGGGTAAACGTGGCCACCGGTGCCCCCGGCCATGACCAGGATTGTGCCTTTGGACTTAGTTTTCACGCCGCCCTCCCTGACCACCTACCCGCTGGCCCACGCGCAGCACCAGCGCCAGCATCACACAGCTGACAATAAGACTGGTGCCGCCGTAACTGACGAAGGGCAGGGTCAGCCCCTTGGTGGGCAGCAGCCCCGAACTCACCCCCATGTTGACGAAGGCCTGACCGGAAAATACCAGCGCCACGCCGTAGCAGAGATAGGCGCCGAAGGGATAGGCCGCCAGCTGGGCGGCACGGCCGGTCCACAGGATGCGGCCGATCAGCGCCGCATAGAGCAGGATCACCGCCAGGGCGCCGACAAAGCCGGTCTCCTCCGCCCAGATGGAGAACACAAAGTCGGTGTGCGCCTCGGGCAGGTAGAACAGTTTCTGCACGCTGTTGCCCAGGCCGACGCCCAGCCACTCACCGCGGCCAAAGGCGATCAAGGACTGGGTCAGCTGGAAGCCGGTGTTGTAGGGATCGGCCCAGGGATCGGTGTAGGCGGTCAGCCGCTGCACCCGGTAGGGTTCGCTCACCACCAGCACCAGCAGGGCCGCCAGGGCGCCGGCCAGCACCAGCAGGAAATGGCCGAGCTTGACGCCGGCGAGAAACAGCATGCCGAAGGCACTGCCGGCGACGATCACCGTGGCCCCGAAGTCCGGCTCCACCATCAGCAACAGGGTGGCGGCGAACAGTACCGCCATGGGCTTGAGGAATCCCTGCCACTCGTTGCGAACCTCGTGTTCGCGGCGCACCATGTAGCCCGCCAGGTAAATAATCATCGCCAGCTTGGCGAGTTCCGAGGGTTGCAGGGTGAAAGGCCCGATCGGTAACCAGCGCTGGCTGCCGTTCACCTCGCGGCCGATGCCCGGAATGAGCACCAGGATTAACAGGCCCAGGGCGGCGAACAGCCATGCCCAGCCGGTTTCCTCCCAGAAATCCAGCGGAATACGGTAGACCACCAGCGCCGCCACCGCCGCCGCGGCCATGTAGATCAGGTGGCGCAGCGCGTGGAAGCTGGCGCTGTTGTAGTTGATCTCGGCGTACTCGATGGACGCCGAGCTGATGGCGACCAGCCCCACCAGGATCAACGCCAGGCTGATGCCCAGCAGGGTCGGGTCCGGCAGGGTGGCAGTGACCGGCGCAGTGGCGGCACGGCTCATTGCGCACCTCCCAGGGCCAGTACCGCCGCCCGGAAGGCATCGCCCCGGGCCTGGTAACCGCTGAACATGTCGAAGCTGGCACAGGCGGGAGACAACAGCACGGTATCCCCCGCGCGGGCGTCGGCTGCCGCCAGCGACACAGCCTCGGCCATACTTGCTGCCGCAGTCACCGGCACCACGTCCCCCAGCGCCGCTGCCAGCGCCGGGGCGTCCTCGCCCATCACCAGCAGCTGCCGGCAGTGGCGCTGTACCGCCTGCCGCAGCCCGCTGAAATCCGCGCCCTTGCCCTGTCCGCCGGCGATCAGCAGGATGTCCCGCTCACCACCGAGCCCCGCCAGCGCCGCCTCGGTGGCGCCGATATTGGTGCCCTTGGAGTCATTGATGAAGCGCACCCCGGCCACTTCGGCCACCAGTTCGCAGCGGTGGGGCAGGCCACGAAAGGCCCGCAGCGCGGCCAGCATCGCCCCGGTCGGCAGTCCCGCCGCATGACCCAGGGCCAGGGCCGCCAGGGCATTGGCCTGGTTGTGCCGGCCGCTGATGGGCAGCTCATCGACTGCCAGCAGCAGCTCGAAACCGCGGCTGAGGTAGGTCCGTCCCGCCTCCTGGCGCAGACCGAAGCCCTTGAGCTCCGGTTCGCCCATGCGCCAGCGGATGACCGGGATGCGCTCTTCCAGCAGGGGCGTGGTCAGCGGGTCGTCACTGTTGCACACCGCGCTGGCGCAGCCGAAGAAAATACGGTGCTTGGCCTGGTGGTAACGGGGCATGCTGCCGTGACGGTCAAGGTGATCGGCGCTGACGTTGAGCACGGTGGCCACCGCAAGCCCCAGCTTGCCGGCCCGTTCCAGCTGGAAGCTGGACAGCTCGAGCACATACAGCTGGCGCTCATCCGCCAGCAGGTCCAGCGCCGGTGTCCCCAGGTTGCCGCCAACGCCGACGTTGAGCCCGGCCTGCCGCGCCATGGCCCCCACCAGTTCGGTCACGGTGGACTTGGCATTGGAGCCGGTGATGCCGATGACCGGGGCCTGCGCCTCGCGCACGAACAGGTCGATATCGCCAATCACCTGTGCCCCCGCGGCCACCGCATCGGCGACCAGCGGTTCCTCGAGGGCGATGCCGGGGCTGACCACCAGCTCCGCTGCCGATGCCAGCAAATCCTCCGGCCAGGCGCCGGCGTAAACCGCCACCCCGGGCATTTCCCGGCGCAACTCCTCCAGGCCCGGGGGCCGCTCGCGGGTATCCACCACGCTGAAGCTGGCTCCCTGGCGGTACAGGTGGCGCGCGCAGGACAAACCGGTGACGCCAAGGCCGACGACTACCCGGTGCTCACTGCTTGCAATCAAATCCTGTGCCACTGCCTGCATCTCTAGCGTAATTTCAATGTTGCCAGCCCGAACAGGACCAGCATGACTGTGATAATCCAGAACCGCACAATCACCCGCGGTTCCGGCCAACCTTTCAATTCGTAGTGGTGATGTATCGGCGCCATGCGGAAAATCCGCTTGCCGGTCAGCTTGAACGAGGCCACCTGCAGAATCACCGATACGGTCTCCAGCACGAAAATCCCGCCCATGATGAAAAACACGATTTCATGGCGGGTAATCACCGCCACCGTGCCCAGCGCCGCGCCCAGCGCCAGGGCGCCCACGTCGCCCATGAACACCTGGGCCGGGTAGGTGTTGAACCACAAAAAGCCCAGCCCGGCGCCGCCTATGGCGCCACAGAACACCGCCAGCTCGCCGCTGCCGGCGACATAGGGAATCTGCAGGTAGCGGGCAAAATCCACATGCCCGGTCAGGTAGGCGAAAATACCCAGGGCGCCGCCGACCATGACCGTGGGCAGGATCGCCAGGCCGTCCAGGCCGTCGGTCAGGTTGACCGCATTGCTGGAGCCGACAATGACGAAGTAGGTCAGCAGGATGAACAGCGGCCCCATGCTCCAGGAAAAGTCCTTGAGAAAGGGCAGGTAAAGTTCGGTGGTGACCGGCGTATCGAAGGCGAAGTACAGATAACAGGCCGCCGCCAGGCCGGCCACCGATTGCCAGAAGTACTTCCAGCGCGCGGGCAGGCCGCGGGAATCTTTCTCCACCACCTTGCGGTAGTCGTCCACCCAGCCAACGGCACCGAACACCGCGGTGACCAGCAGCACAATCCACACGTAGGGATTAGTGAGGTCCGACCACAGCAGGGTGGAAATGGCGATCCCCACCAGGATCAGGGCCCCGCCCATGGTCGGCGTACCCGCCTTGCTGAGGTGGCTCTGGGGGCCATCGTCGCGCACCGCCTGCCCCACCTGGTGATAGCTCAGCCGGCGAATCATCGCCGGGCCAACCAGCAGGGATATGGCCAGGGCGGTACCGGTGGCCAGGATGCCGCGCAGGGTCAGGTACTGGAACACCGCGAAGGAGCTCTCGAACTGGGTCAGGTACTGGGCCAGTAACAGTAGCATCAGCTCTCCCCGCCCGGCCCCTTCGGGACCAACGCTTGCAATACACGCTCCATTCGGGCTCCCCGGGAACCTTTGATCAGTATCGTATCGCCGGCGCCAAAGGCGTCGGCCGCCGCCAGTGCCGCCTGTTCGCAGTCGGCGAACCAGCGGCCCTTTTCACCGAAAGCACTTACCGCCTCCCGCAACTCGTCGCCCACCCCCCAGAACTGCTCTACGCCGGCCGCCTTGGCATACTCTCCCAGTTCCCGGTGGAGCTCTGCGCTGTCTGCGCCCAGCTCCCGCATCGCCCCCATCAGCAGGGCGCTGCGCCCCTCGCTGGCGACCAGGGTATCGATGGCCGCCCGGGCGGAACCGGGGTTGGCGTTGTAACAGTCGTCGATCACCAGCGCGCCGCTGGGCGCGGGCACAGTGGACAGGCGTCCCGCCACCGGCGCCACCGACGCCAGGCCGGCACTGATTTCCGCGAGCTCCAGGCCGCAGGCCAGGCCGACGGCGATCGCCGCCAGGGCGTTGGCCACGTTGTGCTCTCCCGGCAGCTGCAGCCGGACCTCAATCGGTCCCGCCGGAGTGCGGGCGCTGAACCGGGACCCGGCAGCCCCCTGGGCTGTAAAGCCGGTTGCGGCAATGGCCGCCTCCGGCTGGCCGGCAACGGAGAAGTCCAGCACCGTGGCCGCCCCGGCGCGCTGCCGCCAGTCGCCGGCCCACTGCTGGTCGGCATTGATGATGGCGGTATCTCCGGCTCCCAGGGCATCGAAAATTTCACCCTTGGTCCGGGCCACACCCTCCAGGCTGCCGAGCCCCTCCAGGTGAGCAGGCAGGGCGTTGAGCAGCACCGACACGTTGGGCCGGCCCAGCTCACACAGCCAGGCGATGTCCCCGGGCTTTCCCGCGCCCATTTCCACCACCGCGAACTCGTGCTCCGGCGCCAGCCGCAACAGAGTGAGGGGCACCCCGATCTCATTGTTGAAATTGCCCGCGGTCGCCAGGGTATTGCCCCGGCGGGACAGCACACCGTTGATCAGGTTCTTGGCCGTGGTCTTGCCGCAGGAACCGGTAATCGCCACCAGCGGCCCCTGGTAGAGATCGCGGTTGCAGGCGCCGAGCCGGCCCAGCGCCTGCTGCGTGTCGGCAACCAGCAGCTGCGGCAGCCCGGTATCCGCGGCACGACTGACCAGGGCGGCTGCCGCCCCCGCGGCGCCGACCTCGGCGATGTAATCGTTGCCATCGAAGTGTTCGCCCACCAGGGCCACGAACAGGCCGCCAGCGACAACCTGGCGGCTGTCGGTAAAGACCGTGCTGAAGCTGGCATCAGCAGCCAGCAGCTGGCCTGCCAGGGGCTGCTGCAGTTCAGCCAGGGACATGGCACGCATCATCGGCCACCCCTCCCCGCCAGCGCCGCCAGCGCGTGCTCCTCGTCACTGAAATGCAGGTACTCGCCCTCCACGATCTGGTAGTCCTCATGCCCCTTGCCGGCGATGACGATGCAGTCGCCAGCGGTGGCGCCGGCAATCGCAGCGGCGATCGCTGCCGCCCGGTCCGCCTCCAGGGTGTAGTCGCCGCTGCAGCCGGTCTCGATATCCGCCAGGATGGCGACCGGATCTTCGCCCCGCGGGTTGTCGCTGGTCACCCACACCTTGTCCGCCAGGGTGCAGGCGACCCGCCCCATGACCTGGCGCTTGTCGCGGTCGCGGTCACCGCCACAGCCGAACACGGCAACCAGGCGTCCCGGCACATGCGGCTTCAGTGCCGCCAGCACCTGCTCCAGCGCATCCGGGGTGTGGGCGTAATCGACAATGACCTGCAAACCGGCCTCGTTGGCCAGGGACTGCATCCGGCCCGGTACCGGCCGCAGCCGAAAAACCGCCGCCAGCACCTGCGCCAGTGGTTCACCGGCAAGCACCGCGGCAGCCACCGCCGCCGCCAGGTTGGCCAGGTTGAAGTCGCCCGGGAGGGGGCTGCTGAATTCACCGCTGCCCCAGGGTGTGCGCAGGCGGCCGTTGACCCGGCCAGCGCTGAAGTCCGCCTGCTCGACGAAAATGTCCGCCGCCGGGTTGCTGATCGAATAGCTGTATACGTTCACCCCGGGCTCGACCACCGCCGGGATCCGGGCGCTGAACTCGTCGTCGAGATTGACCAGCGCGTGCTTAAGGCCCTCGGTGGCGAATAGCGCCAGCTTGGCCCGGCCGTAGGCATCCATGCTGCCGTGGTAGTCCAGGTGATCGTGGGAGAGATTGGTAAACACCGCGGTCTCGAACTCGACCCCGTTGACCCGGCCCTGGACCAGCGCGTGGGAAGACACTTCCATGCTGACCGCGAATACACCCTGGTCGCGCCAGCTGGCCAGCTGGCACTGCAGGGATATCGCATCCGGCGTGGTATTGCCGCCCTGGCTGACGTCCTCGTCGAGGCTGGCGCCGAGGGTACCGATCACCCCGCAGGACCGGCCCAGCAAGCGCAGTAACTGGGCCACCAGGCGACTGGTAGTGGTTTTACCATTGGTACCTGTCACCCCCACCATATGCAGGCCGCTGGCGGGATGGCCGTGGAAGCGGGAGGCGATATGGCCCGACTCCTGCTGCAGGTCCGGCACTTCCACCACGGGCACCGGCAGGGCTTCGACAAAACCGGCGACCGGCGGCTCGGCGGCAATGGCGGCCGCACCGCTGGCCACCGCCTGCTCGATGAACTGGCGACCATCGTGAACCTCGCCGGGTATGGCCAGGAACAGGTCGCCGGCGCCCACCCGGCGGCTGTCCAGGGCAATACCGCTGATCGGGGTCTGTGCTCCGGGGCACTCCGGCATATCCAGTAGCTGTGACAGTGGCAGCGCGGGCATCAGGCGGCACCCTCCCGCAGGCGGCCGCTGGCCACCACTGCTTCTTCGGGAAACTCGGAGGGGGTGGCCCCCAGCAATCGCAGGGCGCCCCTGGTCACCGCGGAAAATACCGGCGCCGCCACCGCGCCGCCGCCATAGTCCTCGCCTTTGGGATCGTTGATAACCACCACGGTCACCACCCGCGGATCATCCACCGGTGCCAGCCCGGCAAACAGGGCCACGTGGGAATCCTCGATGTAACCGCCGGGGCCCACCTTGCGCACGGTGCCGGTTTTACCCGCCACGTTGAAGCCCTCCACCCGCGCCTTGCGGGCGGTGCCGTGCTCACCGGTGACCGCGTGCAGCACCCCGAGGACCTGCGAGGCCACGGCCTGGGACACCACCCGGCGCGGTTCCGGCACATCGCCGTCCAGCGCCAGCAGCGACACCGGGCGCTGCAGCCCGCCGGTGGCAAACGCAGTATAGGCCCGTGCCAGCTGCAGCGGCGTGGTGGTGATACCGTAACCGAAGGCCAGGGAGATTCTCTCCGTTGAGTACCAGCGCGGGCGATTGGGCAGCAGGCCGCTGCTCTCGCCCGGGAAACCGGTGCCCAGCGGCGCGCCGATACCAAAGCGCTGGAATACTTCCCAGATGGGCTCATGACCCAGTTCCACCGCCAGTTTGGTCACCCCCACCTGGCTGGACTTTTCGATGGCCCGTGACAGGGTGACCTCACCGTAGTTGCGCGGGTCCTTGTAAGTCTTGGGGCCCACCCGGATCCAGCCCGGCGCCGTATCGATCAGGGTGTCGGTGGTGTAGCGGCCGCTTTCCAGGGCCGCCACCAGGGTCATGGTCTTCATGGTGGAGCCGGGTTCATAGGTGTCGGTGATCGCCCGGTTGCGCATATTGGCCGCTTCCATGTTCCTGCGGCTGTTGGGGTTGTAGACCGGATAGTTGACCATGGCCAGCACCTCTCCGGTGCGGGCGTCCAGGGTCACCACGCTGCCGGATTCCGCCCGGGCCGCGGTGACCGCCCGGCGCAGCTCGCGGTGCTGCAGGTACTGCAGGCGCAGGTCGATACTCAACCGCAGGTCCTTGCCCGGGGCGGCAGGCTGGACCACGCCGATATCGCGCACCATGTTGCCGCGCAGGTCCTTGATGTACCGCTTCTTCCCCGGGCTGCCCTGCAACCACTCATCGTAGGCCAGTTCAATGCCGGCAATTCCTTCATCGTCGACATTGGTAAAGCCCACCAGCTGCGCGGCCACCTCGCCCGCGGGATAGAAACGCCTGTACTCCCGCTCGCCGTAAACCCCGGGAAAGCGCCGGGCAAGTATCTCCCGGGCCTCGTGCGGCACCCGGTGGCGCTGCAGGTACATGAAGCGCTTGCCCTCGTAGCGGGCCAGCCGCTGCTCCAGTTCCGCCAGGGGCATACCCAGGCTCTCCGCCAGTTCCGGCAGGCGCTCGGAACCAGCCAGCCGCTGCGGGTCAGCCCAGATGGACACAACCGGGGTGCTCACCGCCAGCGGTTCACCGCGGCGATCGGTAATCACCCCCCGGTAGGCGGGTATCTCCGCGGTGCGCAGGGAACGCGCCTCGCCCTGGTTCTGCAGGAATGCGTAGCCGCGCTCGGTATCGAGAATCTGCAGCGACAACACCCTGCCCACCAGCAGCGAGAGCATGCTCAACAGCAGCCCGACCACCAGATAAAGCCGCCACAGGGCCGCTTTTTTCTGCGGCTGTTTTCTGCCCACCGTTTTCATCGCGTCACCACCCGGTAGCGGGCGAGGTCAGGCTCCGCCATGCCCAGTTCTTCCCGGGCGACTTTTTCCACCCGGTGATGGGAGGCCCAGGTACTCTCCTCCAGCAGCAGCCGGCCGTAATCTTCCTGCAGGTGCCACTGCCGCGACTCCAGTACCTGCAGGTGGGTGTACAGCTCGCGGCTGCTGTGGGTTGAATGGATGATCGCAAAGGCTGAGGCCAGCACCAGCAACAGGGTGCCGATATTCAGCCACAGCAGCGGCCGGGCGGACGCAGTGCGGCGATCAGCGACCGCTGCGGTCACCATGGTGGTGCCTGCCATGCGCGCGCTCATGCGATTTTCTCCGCCACCCGCATGATCGCACTGCGGGCCCGCACGTTATCCCCGACCTCGGCTGCCGAGGCCTTGACCGCCTTGCCGACCAGCTTCATCCGCCGGTTGAGGGCGGCGTCGGTGACCGGCACCCCGGCGGGCAACTGCTCCCCGCGGGCCATATCGCGCATGTAGCGCTTGACCATGCGGTCTTCGAGGGAATGAAAGCTGATCACCACCAGCCGCCCGCCGACCTTGAGCATGTCCAGCGCCGCGGCCAGCAGCTCGGCCAGGTCGTCGAGCTCGCGATTGACCTTGATCCGGATGGCCTGGAAGGCCCGGGTAGCCGGGTGCTTGTGCTTCTCCCAGCGCGGATTGGCCGCGCTGACAACACGGGCCAGCTGCCCGGTGGTGGTCAGCGGGGCCTCCTCCCGCGCCGCCACGATCGCAGCCGCGATGCGTTTGGCGAAGCGCTCCTCGCCGTACTCTTTCAACACCTCGGCAATATCTTCCACCGGGGCATGGGCCAGCCACTGGGCGGCGGTCTCGCCGCGCGAGGTATCCATGCGCATATCCAGCGGGCCGTCCTGCATGAAACTGAAGCCGCGCCCGGCTGCATCCAGCTGCGGGCTGCTGACCCCCAGGTCCAGCAGAATGCCATCCAGCGCATCGATACCCTCAGCCTCGAGCCGGGCCGGCAGATCGGCGAAGGAGCCGTGGTAAAAACTGAAGCGGGAGTCCTCGGCGCACAGCTGCGCCGCGTAGTCGCAGGCGACCGGGTCCTTGTCTACCCCCAGCAGGCGGCCATCGGCATCCAGCTGCTGCAGCACCAGGCGACTGTGGCCGCCGCGGCCAAAGGTGCCATCGACGTAGGTGCCACTGGGCGCCGTTACCAGAGCTTCGACTGCCTCTCGTAATAATACTGTCTGGTGCATGTTGGTCACCTACAGCTTCAGGGAGAGGAGTTCGTCGGGCAGTATTGCATCGGGACCGGAGTCCTCCAGCGCCTGCTCCTGTTCTGCCAACCAGAGGACCTCTGACCAGATTTCCAGCTTGTTGCCCTGCCCTACCAGGACCAGCTTCTTATCCAGTTGCGCATATTCACGCTGGGATTGGGGCAGCAACAGGCGGCCGTTGCTGTCCAGTTCGATATCGGTGGCGTAGCCCAGCACCAGGCGCTGGAAACGCTTTACCGCCGGGTTGAGCGCGGGAAGACCCTGGATGTCTTTTTCTATCCGCTCCCACTCGGGCAGCGGGTACACTACCAGGCACTTGGACTGGGTATCGATGGTAATGACGATGCAACCGTCACATTGGGACAGCAATGGCTCGCGCTGGCGCGCTGGTATCGCCAGCCGCCCCTTCGCGTCCATATTAATGTGCTGTACTCCACGAAACACGCCAGATTTCCCCACTCACCTGCCCTTCAAACCCACAAAAAGACAGATTTACCCACTTATATCCACTTTTCGACACTATAGGCCCGCCACACTGCCCCCGTCAACCGCGGGCACATCTAAAAAATACTGTAAATTCAGGCCTTTACGGCACTTTTCAAGGCAGCTTCACGATAATCCGCGGGGCAAAAAATCCAACAAAACAGCCCCATAAAGCAGACTCCTCAGGAATCACTTTAAGTTACAGGCTGTTTTTTTATTTTTATTGCCGCTTTTTAGTCCGAAATCGAATAAGACGGAGCAGGCCAGATCGCCAACCACAAAAAAAACCCCGCAACGCGCTGGCGCTGCGGGGCCTGTTCGGTGAGCCGGTCGATAAGCCGGGTTCTGTCGTGGACGACCATTCATCTGCGACAGCCGTCGCCGGCTGCCTGAAGCGACCTACCCGAATCCACCGCGGGCCGCGGTCAATGGATTCCTATTTGGTCTTGCTCCGGGTGGGGTTTACCATCGCCGCGCCTGTTACCAGCCGCGCGGTGCGCTCTTACCGCACCTTTTCACCCTTACCTGCCGAGGCAGGCGGTATCCTTTCTGTTGCACTTTCCGTAGGCTCTCGCCCCCCAGGCGTTACCTGGCACCCTGCCCTGTGGAGCCCGGACTTTCCTCCCTCCACCGCCCGGGGGCAGCGGAGAGCGATCGCCTGACCGGCTCGGCGGCAAGCCTAACAGCAGCGGCGGCCGGCCTCAATCGTCTTTTACCGAGAGCAGGTAGTTGTAAAGCTCCTTTTTCCGCAGACCGCTGTGCTCCGCCACCAGCGCGGCCGCCTTTTTCGCCGGTAACTCCCGGGCCAGCGCGCGCAATAACCGGGCCGTGGGCGCATCCAGCGCTGCCACGGCGCCCGCCTGCCCGGCAACGATCAACACGATCTCGCCCTTCTGTTGATTGCCGTCACCGCTGACGAATTCCACCAGTTCGGCCAGTGGCGCACGGCGCACGGTTTCGAAGGTTTTGGTGATCTCCCGGGCCAGCACCGCCTCGCGACTGGCGCCGAACACCTGCGCCATGGCGGCGAGGCTGGCCGCTATGCGGTGCGGCGCCTCATAAAACACCAGCGTGGCTGTCTCGTCGGCGAGGGCCCTGAGGACGTTCTCCCGGGCCCCGGCCCGGGCCGGCAAAAAACCCACGAAGCGAAAGCTGTCGGTGGGCAGGCCGCACACGCTGAGGGCGGCGATGGCGGCGCTGGGCCCCGGCACCGGTCGCACGGCGTGGCCCCGGTCCTGCATGTCACGCACCAGCCGGTAGCCCGGATCGGAAATCAACGGCGTGCCCGCATCGGATATCAGGGCCACGCTGCCACCGGCAGCCAGCACCTCGCCGATGCGTTGCTGGCTGCGCCCGTCGCTGTGATCGTGATAGGGGACCAGCCGCTTGTCGATGGCGAAATGCTGCAGCAGACGCTGGCTGTGGCGGGTATCTTCGGCGGCGATCAGGTCCACATCCCGCAGCACCGCGATCGCCCGGCTGCTCATATCCCCGAGGTTACCAATTGGCGTGGCCACAATATAGAGCCCTGGCTCCACGTTTTCCCCTTATACTATGCAGTCCGTCCGCGGGACGGGTGACTAACTGGCGAGCAAAACAGCATAGCATGAGCGACAGACAAACCCATTTTTTCAAGCTGGCGGCACTGCTGCTGAGCGCCCTGATACTTCAGGCCTGTGCCTCGGGCCCCACTGACAAGACGGCAGGCAAGCAGGCCATTGCCGAGCCGGAGGAGTTGCGGACACCGGAGACCAGCGACCTG
This sequence comes from Seongchinamella sediminis, assembly GCF_003457605.1. Classification (GTDB taxonomy): domain Bacteria; phylum Pseudomonadota; class Gammaproteobacteria; order Pseudomonadales; family Halieaceae; genus Halioglobus; species Halioglobus sediminis. The sequence goes on along the minus strand of NZ_QRAN01000001.1, from coordinate 196,746 downwards.
ACCCTGCCACCCTCGGTGTACGCCGCCACGTTCTCCGCCGCCGGCGAGGCGCTGGCACAGCTGGACTGGATGAGTGCCGCCAGCGCCCTGGCGGAACTGGACCAGGAGCCACTGAGCGCAGACGACCTCGCCTACCGCGACTACCTGGCGGCCCGCATCGAGCACCTGCGCGGCGACTCCCGGGCGGCCGCGGCACGACTGGCAGCGCTGGACGGGGCGGAGCTCAACCCCGCGATCGCCTACCGCGTACACAACTTCCAGCGCCACCTGCTGGACCTGCGCCGGGACTACCTGGACAGCGCCCGGCTGGGGGTGCGGATCATGGCCATGGCACCAACTGCGGATCAAGCGGCCCTGAAACGCAGTATCTGGCGCGACCTGGCGCGCTGCAGCGCTGATGAGATCGATGCCGCGCGGGAGGGGGCAACGGAGCAGACCTGGCTGGGCTGGCTGGACCTGGCGCGAGTCGCCGGCAAACAGCGCTCCCTGCTGGCGACGGAGCTGGGCCAGTGGCAGGCCAGCTACCCCGGGCATCCCGCCGGCGACCCTCTCCCCGGCGGGCTGGCCTACTCGGTTAACCCGGCCCCCTCACCGGCCCAGGTAACCCTGGTACTGCCGCTGAGCGGACGGCTGGCACCGGCGGGGAAGGCCATACGCGATGGTTACCTGGCCAGCTACTTTGCGGCCAGGAGCGTCGGCGAGGCGCCGGAGAAGGTAAAGGTTCTCGATTCCGATCTTTACGGCAGCGCCAGCGAGGCCTACAACGCGGCGGTCCAACAGGGGGCGCAACTGGTTATCGGCCCCTTGCGCAAAAACGCCGTGGCGGAACTGGCCGCGCAGGGCCAGCGGACCGTACCCACTATCGCCCTGAACCGGATCGATACGGCGACATCCTATGATGGCGCGGCGCTGGTGCAGCTGGCCCTGGCGCCGGAAGACGAGGCGCGGCAGCTGGCCAGACTGGCATTTGGCAACGGCGCCCGTCGCGCCCTGATCCTCAGGCCCGCCGGCAGCTGGGGTGACAAAATGGAAACCAGCCTGGCCCAGCAATGGCGCCAGCTGGGCGGCAGTATTGCCCGCAGCATCACCTACACCGGCCAGGATGACTACTCGGCCGGGGTCAAGAGCGGCCTCGGCATTGAAGCCAGTGAGCAGCGCAGGCGCCAGGTCAGGGATATGCTGGCCACCAATGTCGAGTTCACCCCGCGCCGCCGGGCGGACCTGGACGCAATTTTCATGCTCAGCCGCAACCCCGACGAGGCCCGTGCGATCAAGCCACTGCTCGCTTTCCACTACGCCGGGGCGCTGCCCGTCTACGCCACTTCCAGCGTCTACGGCGCCCACTACGATGCCCGCAACAGGGATCTGGACAACACCATTATCGTCGACCTGCCCTGGTTGCTGGCTGCCAGGCAGCCACTGCGCCAGGCGCTGAGCGAGGCCAACAGCGATCACTACACACGGCTCAACGCACTGGGCGCGGACGCCTACCTGCTGCAGTCGCGACTGGGCCAGCTGCGGGCCGGGCCGGATGCCCTGATCGCCGGCGAGACCGGCTTGCTCAGCATGAACCCGCAGCGGCAGATGGAAAGAGAGCTGCCCGCGGCCATTTTTGATGGCGACCGGCTGCGGCCCCTGTAGGTAAAATCTGCTCTCGCTGTGAGACCGGGAGCAAGCCATGGCTGGAGCCGGCGCCTACTACGAGGCCCAGGCGGCCCGCTTCCTGCAGGACCGGGGGCTGAGGATCCTGCAGTCCAATTACCACTGCCGCTGTGGTGAGATTGACCTCATCGCCAGGCACGGGCAGTACCTGGTATTCGTCGAGGTCAGGTCCCGGGGCAATCCCAGGTTCACCAGCGCGGCGGCCTCGGTGGACCGGCGCAAGCAGCGCAAGCTGCTGCGCACGGCCCAGTTCTTCCTGCAACAGCACCCGCAACTGGCGCAGCTGCCCTGCCGATTTGACGTCATTGCCTTTGAACCGCGACAATCCCGTGCCAGCCCTGACTGGATAGCGGGGGCATTTACCAACTAGGGCCTGTTCACACTGACTTATGGATCACTACCAGATAATCGCCGGGCGCTTTCAACAGACCATGGAAGCTGTCGCCATGTCGGTGGACCAGCTGGCGGAGCCCATTGCCCGCGGCAGTGAGATGATGACCCAGGTCCTGCTCAATGACGGCAAGATCTTCTGCTGCGGGCTGGGCCTTGACGCCGCCCTGGCGCAACTCTTCTGCAGCCTGCTGCTGGAGAATCCCGCGCGGGAGCGCCCCGCCCTGCCCGCGTTCAATCTGGGGCCGGGAGCTGCGCTGCAAGAAGATGCGGCAGGCCACGCCCTGGCCCGCCAGGTGCGGGCGCTGGCCGCCGACAGCGACCTGCTGCTGGTGATCGACAGCGGGCCGGAGCGCTCGGCCTGCGCCGGGGCGCTGCATGCGGCGCGGGAAAAGGGCATGCCGGTAGTCGCCATGGGCAACGCCTTAAACGGCAGCCTGGCGGCGGCACTCAATGCCGGCGATGTGCACATTGCGGTGGAGGCCCGGCAGCGCGGCCAGTGTGTGGAGTTACACACCATGGTCGCCCTGGGCCTCTGCCAGTTGATAGAAACCAGCCTTTTCGGCGATTACCACCAGGAATAGCAATACATGATGCGACCACTGTTTCTCACACTTTTCAGCCTGGGACTGCTGACCCTGGGCGGCTGCGGCAGCCTGCTGGCGACCATGGAGGTGGACTCCATCGAGGAGGACGAGGGCCAACGCACCCTCGGCAGCTGGATTGAGGACGAAAACATTGAAACCAAGGCGATGGTCAACGTGCGCGCCGCCAACGACGCCTTTGACAATGCCCACCTGGTAATAGTGAGCTACAACGGTTACGTGCTGATTGCCGGACAGGTCCCGACCCAGGCCATGAAGGACCAGGCAACCCAGGTGGTCAGGAAAGTACGCGGCGTGCGCCGCATCTACAACGAGCTGGAAATTGCCGCCCCCAGTTCGGCCATGACCCGCACCTCCGACACCTGGATTACCAGCAAGGTAAAGGCCTTCATGCTTGCCAGTTCCGACATCCAGGGTCAGCGGGTCAAGGTGGTTACGGAAAACGGGGTCGTCTACCTGATGGGGCTGGCGACCCGTGCAGAGGCCGAACGCATCGCCACCGAGGCCGCCAGCACCTCCGGGGTGCAGCGGGTGGTAAAACTGTTCGAACTGCTGGACTGAGGGCGCGCGTCAGCCGCCCACCGCGAGCATAGCCCGCACAGGGGCGAAGCTGCGCCGATGTACCGGCGTCACCCCCAGGGCCCGCAGGGCCTCCAGGTGAGCGGCGGTGGGATAGCCCTTGTGGGCGGCGAAGCCGTAGCCCGGATACTCTCGTTCCAGGGCGACCAGTTCGCGGTCGCGCTGCACCTTGGCCAGGATGGAGGCCGCGGCAATGGCCGGCACCCGGTCATCGCCTTTCACCACCGGCTCGGATGGATACGACCAGCGCGGCAGGCGGTTGCCGTCCACCAGCACGTATCCCGGCTGCGGTGACAGCGCCGCCACCGCCCGCTTCATCGCCAGCAACGAGGCCTGGAGGATGTTGAGCTCATCGATTTCCGCCACCGAAGCCCGCGCCACCGCCCAGGCCGCCGCCCGCTGGCGAATCTCGCCGGCCAGGGCCTCGCGGCGGGATTCACTCAGTTTCTTGGAGTCGCGCAGTCCGGCAATCGGCCGGGCCGGGTCGAGTATCACCGCCGCGGCGACCACATCCCCCGCCAGGGGCCCGCGGCCAACCTCGTCGACACCGGCGATATCCGGCCCCTCGTAGTCGACCTGGAACAGCTCATCCATGGCCGGCGCTCTCGCCCCCGGCCAGCGCCTTCAGCGCCAGCGCGCTTTTCTCACCGTAGCCCTGCCGCAACTGCTCGTGAATCTGGTCAAAGGCCTGCAACTGCTCCCCGGAGGCGGCCCCTGACAACAGCGGTGCGACCGCGGCGGCAGCGGCTTCCGGCGTGGCCGCCTCCTGCAGCAGTTCCGGTACCAGGGAGCGCCCCGCCAGCACGTTGGGCAGCGCGGCAAAACTGATCTTTACCAGCCTGGTAACCAGCCACCAGGACAGTGCCGCCATGCGGTAGGTGACCACCATCGGGCGCTTGACCAGGGCGGCTTCCAGGGTGGCGGTACCCGAGGCCAGCAACACCGCGTCAGCGGCCGCCATGACTTCCCGCGAGCGACCGGCGACAAGAGTAAGCGGCAGATCGGCCTGGCTGGCCAGCAGCTCGCGCAATTCCTGCTCCCGATCCGGGTTGGCCGCGGGCAGGACAAAGGCCAGGCCGGGGTTCTGCTGCCAAAGCAGGCGCGCCGCGCCCAGCAGCACCGGCGCCAGGCGGCTCACCTCACCGCTGCGGCTTCCCGGCAGCAGCGCCAGCAGCTTGCCCTCGGCTGGCAATTGCAAGGCCTGCCGCGCAGCTACCGGGTCCAGCCGCGGCGGCAGTTCGTCGGCCAGCGGGTGGCCGACAAATGCCGCCGGCACGCCGTTGTCACGGTAGACCTGGAGCTCAAACGGAAACAGGCAGAGCATGAGATCCACCGACTTCCTGATTTTCCTGATGCGCCCCTGGCGCCAGGCCCACACCGACGGGCTGACCAGGTGGGCGGTCCGGATACCGCAGTCGCGCAATTTGCGCTCGAGCCGCAGGTTGAAATCCGGCGAGTCGATGCCGAGGAAGAGATCGGGCGGGTTATCGCGGAAGTGCTCGAAGACGCTGCGCCGTATGCGCAACAGTTCGGGCAGGCGTTTCAGGGGCTCGACAAAGCCCATGACCGACAGGCGCTCCATCGGGAACATGCTGCGCAGGCCCTGGGCCTCCATCAGCGGTCCGCCAATGCCCTCGACGATAATCTCGTCGTAATGCTTGTGCAGGGCCTCCAGCACCCTCGAACCGAGAATGTCTCCGGAGGCCTCGCCGGCCAGTACCCCAATGCGCAGGGTGTCAGTCAGCGCACAATACCCCGCTCGGAGGCGCGCACAGAGTCGATCAACACCTGTACTTCGGGGGTCTCGCGCAGCATGCTCTCCAGCCGCTGCAGGGCCAGTTCCAGGGTCAGGCCCTGGCGGTAGAGAATCTTGAACGCCCGCCGCAGCTGGCTGATGGCTTCCGCGGAGAAACCGCGGCGACGCAGGCCCTCCACGTTGATGGTCTTGGCTTCCGCCGGCGAGCCGCTGACCGTCACGTAGGCGGGAACATCCTTGCCGATGGCGGTGCCCATACCACTGAAACTGTGGGGGCCGATCTTGCAGAACTGGTGGACCAGGGTATAGCCGCTGAGTATGGCCCAGTCACCCACGTGCACATGGCCCGCCAGCGCCGTGTTGTTGACCAGGATGGTGCTGTTGCCCAGCACCGAATCGTGGCCGATGTGCACATAGGCCATGATCAGGTTGTCGTTGCCTATCGTGGTTTCCGCCCGGTCCTGCACCGTGCCCCGGTGTATGGTCACGTTCTCGCGGATGATATTGTTGTCACCGATCTGCAGGCGGGTGGGCTCGTTGCGGTACTTGAGGTCGGGGGTGGCCTCGCCGATGCTGGAGAACTGGTAAATGTGATTGCCGGCACCAATCGTTGTTGGCCCGCGAACAATCACGTGAGGCTCGATAACGGTACCCGGGCCAATCTCCACCTGCGGACCAATCACGCTCCAGGGGCCGACGCTAACGTCGTCGGCCAGACGCGCCCCCGGGTCGACAATGGCCGTTTCGTGGATCATCTGTCGGCACAGAGAATGGTCGCGGAGGCCGCCAGTTGCCCGTCCACGTCGGAGCTGACGTCGAATTTCCAGATGCCACGACGGTCGGAGACGATTGAGGCCCTCAGCATCACCCGGTCGCCGGGAACGCAGGGGCGCTTGAAGCGCAGGTTATCGGCGCCGACAAAGTAGTAGATCGAGCCGTCAGCCGGTGTCTTGCCCATGGTCTTGAACCCGAGGATGCCGGCCGCCTGGGCCATCGCCTCAACCAGCAGCACGCCGGGAAACACGGGCTTCTCCGGGAAATGGCCGTTAAAAAACGGTTCGTTGATACTCAGGTTCTTGTAGGCGACGATGGACTCTCCGAGCTTGAGCTCCACCACCCGGTCTACCAACAGGAAGGGGTATCGGTGCGGCAGGTGCTCGCGGATTTCGTCGATTTCCATCATGGGCGGATGTTCCTTTTACCAGGGCCTGTTCACACTAACTGGGTTGGCCCTAAGCTTCGCCACCTTTTTCCAGGGCGACAAGCCGTTTGTGTATGCTCTCCAGCTGGGAGAACCGGACCGCGTTCCTGCGCCAGTCCCTGTTTGTTGCCATTGGCACGCCGGAAGAATAGACGCCCGGCTCCTTGATTGAGCGGGTCACCATGGTCATGCCGGTGACGTGCACGCCGTCACAGATTTCGATATGACCGACCAGACCGACACCGCCCGCAAGCGTGCAATCGGCCCCTATAATCGTGCTTCCGGCCATACCGGTGCAACCGGCGATCGCGGTATTTTTTCCGATGCGACAGTTGTGGCCGATGTGTACCTGGTTGTCGATGATAACCCCGTCTTCAATCACGGTGTGTTCCAATGCCCCGCGATCAATGGTGGTACAGGCGCCAATCTCGACCCGGTCGCCGATGCGCACGCCGCCGAGCTGGTGAATCTTTACCCAGCCGTCCTCCGCCGGCGCAAAACCAAAACCGTCCGCGCCCAGCACCGCCTGGCTGTGAATGATGCAGGCCTCGCCGAGGCGCACATCGTGATAGATCACAACTCCCGGGTTCAGGCGCGAGTTGGCGCCTACCTGGCTGTGCTCGCCAACATAGCAATTGGCGCCGATACTGGCCCCCTCGGCAATCTCGACCCCGGCCTCGATCACCGCATTGGCGGCCACCGTCGCGCTCTCCGCTATCCGCGCCTCGGCAGAGACGGTGGCAGTGGGATGAATGCCGGCGGCTCCAGTGTGAGCGCGGTCAAAGATCGCGCTGAGGCGGGCGAAGGCCAGGTAGGGATCCGGCGTTGCCAGTGTCGCTACCGGGCACTGATCGACCAGTTCGGGTTGAATCACTACCGCCGCCGCCCGGGTAGCCGCCAGCTGGTCGGCATATTTCCGGTTGGCCAGGAAGCTCACCTGGTCAGGCCCAGCTCCCGCAAGCGTCGCCAGCCCGGCAACGGGGTGCCGGGGATCGCCTGCCAGCTGCAGGTCGAATTGCTGCGCCAGCTCCCCGAGGGTGATCACGCCAGGCTCATTCCGCAGGCAGCTGGTTCAGCTTGTCGGTGACCTTGGCAGTAATGCTGTAGCCGGCGTCCGCGTGGATCACGGAAGCGCGCTGCAGCAGCAGGCCAATGCCTTCGGTGGCGATCAGCTCGCGCAGGACTTCCTGTACCCGGGGCGACATTTCCTGCAGCAACATCTGGCCGGCGCCCTGCTCCGCCTGCTGCAGCTTGCCGGTCACGTGCTCCAGGTCAGACTGCTTGCTGGCGAGTTTCTGGCGCGCGGCGACCTGCTGCTCCTGGCTCATCACCGCCGCATCTTTCTGGAACTTCTGCACCAGCTCGTCAAATTCCTTCTTGAGCTTGTCGAACTCGGCCTTGTCAGCCTTGTAGTCCTCTTCGTTGCGCACCTCGTTGAGCCGTTTCTGGGCGAGGTCTGTCTGCAGGATGGCCTCCTGCAGGTTAACCACAGCGATTTTGCCCTGTGCCATGGCGGCTGCCGGCAGGGCAAAGGCCAGTGCGACAATGCTTGCTTTCAGAATCTTGATCACATCTATCTCCAGGTTTTTTCAGGTAAAAATCAGAATCCGCGGCCCAGGGTAAACTGGAAGGCCTCTTCCTCGTCTTCCGGGCCCGCATTAAGCGGTTTGGCCAGGCTGAAAGTCATCGGGCCAAAGCCGGTAATCCAGGTCACCCCAACACCGACTGAGTAGCGCAGTTCGTCCGCGTCGATATCGAAACAATTGATCTGGCTGGCGGAACATTTGGTATTGAACACGTTGCCCACGTCAACGAAGAACGCCGAGCGCAGCTTGCTGCGGTCCTTGATAAACGGCAGCGGAAACAGCAGCTCGGCGCTGCCTTCGATCAACACGTTGCCACCGAAGGGATCGGGATCGTCACGGAGAGTCTCCACCAGCAGCTTGCCGTCGCGGGACACATAACCGAACTGACGGCCGTTTTCGCCACCGATCTCGATGGCGTTACCGTCCTCGTCGATAGCCGTCACCGGCTGACGGGTGCTGTACAACTCCGCCGGGGTTGAGCGCGGGCCCAGGGTGTTGCTTTCGAAACCGCGGACAGAGCCAAAGCCACCGGCAAAGAAGTGCTCATAAAACGGCAATTCAGTGGTGTCGCCATAACCATCACCATAGCCCAGTTCGCCGCGCAGGCGCAGGGTCCAGTTCCTGGTGACCGGGAAATAGATTTCCCCGCGGTAATTAAGCTTGTAGAACTCCAGATCGGAGCCCGGCATGGCGACCTCCAGGGAAATGGAATTGGCGGTCCCGCGGGTGGCCATCCTGCCCCGGTTCAGGGTGGACTGGCTCCAGCTGGAGGTAATGGTCCAGTTGAGGAAATTATCGCCGTTCTTATCGAGGAAGCCCGGTTCCTCGGGAATGGTCAGCTGTTCGAAGGGCAGGTCCTGGATGGGGATGATTTGCTCCACATCCGAGAACGTACCATCGTTCTGCTGGGTGCTTTCAAACCAGTAGTCCACCCCGTCCAGCAGTCGCGGGCTGGCCTTGATTTCCTGTACGGCAAAGCGCCCGGCGGTAATCTCGGTGTCGGAAAGACCAAAACTGAAGCCCAGCCGCTGGGTTTCCTTGATCGGGTAGCCGAAGTTGATCGCCCCGCCGAGGGTGTCGGTGGTGTAGCTGGCCACGTTGACCTCGGACAGGTCGGTGGAACGATAGAACACGTTGAACCCGCGGCTCACCCCGTCCTCGGTAAAGTAGGGATTGGTGTAGCTGAAGTTGTAGAGGTCCTGGTAGCGCGAGGAATTCAGGTTGATGCCGACCCGCTTGCCGGTGCCCATGAAGTTGTCCTGCTGCAGGTTCAGGCCCAGGATCAGCCCGGCGTCCTGGGCGTAGCCGAAGCTCGCGCCGATGCTGCCGGAAGACTGCTCCTCCACCTCGAACTCGACATCGATAAGATCATCATGGCCGGGGACCTGGGGTGTTTCCACCGTGGCCTTGCTGAAGTAGCCCAGGCGCTCCAGGCGCACCCGGGACTGCTCGATGGCGGACGCCGAGGCGGGGGCGCTTTCCATCTGCCGCATTTCGCGGCGCAGCACATCGTCCGCCGTTTTCATATTGCCCTTGAAGGTGATCCGCCGCACATAGGTGCGTTTACCCGGGTCGACGAAAAACTTCATGGCAACCACGTTGCCGTCTTCCTCGACTTCGGGGATGCCGGTCACCTTGGCGAAACTGTAGCCCTCATTACCCAGGCGGCGGGTCATGTATTCCTCGGTGGAGGTCACCAGCTGCTGGGAGAAGGTCTGGCCCTCGGCCACCAGCAGGAAGCGGCGCAGGTCCTCCTCCGGCAACACCAGGTCGCCGGACAGGTCGACCGAGCCCACGGTAAACAGGTCGCCCTCGCTGACGTTGGCGGTGATGTAGACCTCTTCCTTGTTGGGTGAAACCGACACCTGGGTGGAGTCGATCCGGAACTGCAGGTAGCCCCGGTCCATATAGTAGGAGGTCAGGCTTTCCAGGTCGCCGGTGAGTTTTTCCTTGGAGTACTTGTCGTCGTTGGTGAAGAAGGAAAACCAGCCGGTGGTCCGCAGCTCAAATATTTCCTGCAACTCGTCGTCGTCGAACACCTCGTTACCGACCACGTTGATGTGCTTGATCGTCGCCACTGTGCCTTCGTCCACGTCGATATTGATCGACACCCGGTTGCGGGGCTCCGGCAATACCTCGGTCTCGATGGCGGCGTCGTAGCGACCCTGCTGCACGTACTGGCGCTGCAGTTCCATTTGCATGCCCTCCAGCGTGGAGCGCTGGAACACCTGGCCGACCGCCAGGCCGGCACCCTTGAGGCCGTCCAGCAGCGCCTCGGTCTCGATCGCCTTGTTACCCTCGATATTGATCTCACTGATACTGGGACGCTCGACCACCACCACGACCAGCACATTGCCGTCGCGGCCGATGCGGATGTCGTCAAAGTTGCCGGTGGCGAACAGGCTGCGGGCAGAGGCGCGCACGGCGTACTCGTCGAACGTATCGCCGACACCTACCGGCAGCGCCGCGAATACGCTGCCAGCTGATATACGTTGCAGGCCTTCCACCCGGATATCGGAGATCTGGAATGTCTCCGCCGATGCCAGTGGCGCCAGCAAAAACAGCACCAGTGACAGGTATTTGCTCAGTCGTCTAATCAAAGTTCACTCAATCAACGGGTTGTGCCTGGTGGCTATTGCTGGGGCCGCGTAGCGTGCCGCTTACAGGCGCGTAAAATCGTTATATAGGGCCAGCATCATCATGCCCAGCACCAGGAACAGGCCCACCTGGTAGCCGAGGGCCTGTATTTTCTCAGGTACGGGCCGTCCCGCCAATAGCTCTATGGTGTAAAACAGGAGGTGGCCCCCATCCAGTACCGGTATGGGCAGCAGATTCAACACCCCCAGGCTGACACTGAGCAGGGCCAGAAAGCCGATGTACGATTCCAGGCCTGACTTGGCCGAGGCGGACGCCACTTTAGCAATGGTGATAGGGCCGCTCAAGTTTTTTGGCGAGATCAGGCCCATGATCATTTTCTTGATGGAATTGACGGTAAAGGACATCAGGTCCCAGGTGCGTACCACCGCCGCACCCGCCGCTTCCAGCGGCCCCCGGTTGAAGGTGCGCACCATGTCCTCGGGCATCTCGGGAATGGCCACGCTAATCCCGACCCGGCCGAAAACCTCGCCGCTGTCATCCGTTACCCGCTCCGGGGTGATAAGCCCGCTAACCAGGGCGCCGTCGCGCTCGTACTCCAGGCTGATAGCCTCACCGGGGCGGGCCCGGACGTACCTGACCCAGTCCATCCACTTTTCCATGGCCACGCCATCGGCGCTGAGAATACGGTCTCCCGGCTGCAGGCCCGCGCGCTCGGCGGGGCCGCCCGCGACAATGGTGTCGACCAGGGGCGGCACCTCGGGCGTGTACATGACCAGCCCCAGGCCGCCAAACAGGTCCGGCTCCTCCTGCTCGGACAGCCAGCGTTCGATACCCGCTTCCGACTCGTAGACCACGTCCGACCCGGGGTACTTAACGCCAAATCTGATCGTACCGGTGTCGCCTATCCGGTCCAGCAGGGCAAAGCTCAGGGCCTGCCAGGTGGGTGTGTCCTGGTCGTCGATGGCGACAATTTCCTGGCCCGCCTCCAGGCCGGCGACATCGGCCACCGAGCCTGCCTCGACCTCGCCGATGACCGGCGCATAACCGCTTTCACCGGCCATGAACAAAAACCAGTAGGCGACCACCGCCAGGGCCAGGTTGGCCAGCGGGCCAGCGGCCACCACCGCGATGCGCTGCAGCACCGGCTTGCGATTGAAGGCCTGATCGAGCAGCTCCTCGGGCACCTCTCCCTCGCGCTCGTCCAGCATCTTGACGTAGCCACCCAGGGGAATGGCCGCCACGCTGTACTCAGTGCCCTGCCGATCCGTCCAGCTGCCCAGCGACTTGCCGAAGCCGATGCTGAAGCGCAGCACCTTGACGCCGCATTTACGCGCCACCCAGAAATGCCCGTACTCGTGCACGGCGACCAGCACCGCCAGCGTGCCCAGGGTAATGAGAATGGTGTATACAATATCCATCAGGCCAGATTCGTTGCTGTGGGGTTAAGGGCCAGGCCGCCCAGCAGTTCACGGGCGATCGCCCGCGCCTCGCTATCTGCAGTTTCGACCACGGCCAGGCTCTCGGGTTCAACAATACTCACCCGCTCCAGCACCGCCTCTATGAGCCGGGGAATATCGGTAAAGCGCAGCGTCTCCCCCAGAAACGCGTCCACCGCCACTTCATTGGCGGCATTACAGACCGCCATGGCGGTGCCGCCGGTTGCCACCGCTTCACGGGCCAGCCGCAGGCAGGGAAAACGGGCCTCGTCCGGCGCCTCAAAGTCCAGGCGCGCCGCGGCGACCAGGTCCAGCGCGGCCACCCCGGAGGCCACACGCTCCGGCCAGCCCAGCCCGTAGGCGATGGGGGTACGCATGTCGGGGTTGCCCATTTGCGCCAGCACCGAGCCGTCCAGGTACTGCACCATGGAGTGAATAATGCTCTGGGGATGCACCACCACCTCGACCAGGTCGGGCGCCAGATCGAAGATCCAGCAGGCCTCAATAAATTCCAGGCCCTTGTTCATCAGGCTGGCCGAATCCACGGAAATTTTCCGCCCCATGGACCAGTTGGGATGGGCGCAGGCCTGGTCCGGCGTGGCATCGCGCATCTGCTCAAAGGACCAGGTCCGGAACGGGCCGCCGGAGGCAGTGAGCAGGACCTTGCTGACCCCGGCGAGCCCCGGGCGGGCCTCATGGTCCGCCGGCATGCACTGGAATATGGCATTGTGCTCGGAGTCGATGGGCAGCAGCCGGGCCCCGGACTCGCGCACCGCCCGCATCAGCAGATGGCCGCCCATCACCAGTGATTCCTTGTTGGCCAGCAACAGGGTCTTGCCGGCCCTGGCCGCGGCCAGGGTGGATGGCAGGCCGGCGGCACCGACAATGGCCGCCATGACGCTGTCCACCTCCGGCGCGCTGGCCACCCGGGTGAGCCCGCTTTCACCCTGCAGCACCTCGGTGGCACACTCGACCGGCAGGCGCTCTCTGAGCTGCTGGGCGGCGGTTTCATCCATCATCACCGCATAGCGGGGCTGGAATTCCAGGCACTGGGCCAGCATGGCCTGTACCGAGCGATTGGCGGCGAGGGCATACACCGCAAACCGCGCCGGGTGACGGGCGATGACATCCAGCGTACTGACCCCGATGGAACCAGTAGACCCCAGTACACTGACCAGGCGAGGCGCAGTGTTCATCTCACCACCCTGCCAGTAACAGGCCCAGGGCGAACACCGGCGCGGCGCCGCACAGGCTGTCGAGCCGATCCAGAACACCGCCGTGGCCGGGCAGCAGGCTGCCGCTGTCCTTGGTACCGCTCTCGCGCTTGACCATGCTGACGGACAGGTCCCCGACCACGGATGCGAGACTGGTGGTCAGCGCCACCGCCAGCACCGACAGCAGGCTGATGTGGGCACTGTGGGCCGGACGCAGGTACCACAGCAGCACGCCCAACAGGACCACCGCCAGCACCCCGCCCCAGAATCCTTCCCAGGTCTTGGCGGGGCTGACCTGCGGCGCCAGCTTGTGTTTGCCAAAGGATTTGCCGGCAAAATAGGCACCGATATCGGCGGCGGCCACTATGGCCACCATGATCACCACCAGCAGGCCGCCCCGCGGGAAGCTCAACAGGTAGACCGCCGCCATCCAGGCGGGGCCGAGAATAAGCAGGCCCATCAGGCTGCGCATCAGGCTGTGGCGCCATATGATGGCGCTGCCCGGATAACTTTTTACCCACAGCAGGGCGAAAGACCACCACAGGCAGGCGAGGCCAAGCACCGGCTGCACCTGTTCCCGGGTGGGTGCCTGGCCCAGCTGACCGTGACTGTATAGCGCTGCCAGTGCGGCGGCGAGCACCAGAACAAACAGCCCCCGGCCCGCGATTGACTCCCAACCCGCCAGTCGCGACCACTCCCAGCCGCCGGCCAGCACCAGCAGGGCGAACACGGCGGCCAGCGCCGGCAGCGGCAGGAAGGTAACCCCGGCGATAAACAGGCCCGCCATGATCAGCGCGGTGGCTACCCGTTGCCTAAGCATCGAGTTCTCCACCGGCGACAATGCCATCCGGTTCCCGCACCCCGAAGCGGCGTTCACGGCGGCTGTAGTCAGCCAGTGCACGGGCAAATTCCAGCTCACCGAAATCCGGCCACAGGGTATTGGTAAAGTAGAGCTCGCTGTAGGCAAACTGCCACAACATGAAATTGCTGATCCGGGCGTCACCCCCGGTGCGGATACAGAGGTCGGGGGCCGGCAGGTCGGCGGCGGACACTTCCCGGCCAAGCAGCGCCGGGGTGATCTCACTGGCCTGCATGGTGCCGGCGGCAACCCGCTCCGCGAGCTTGCGGGCAGCCTGGGCGATATCCCACTGGCCGCCGTAATCAACGGCGATGACCAGGGTGGCCTCGGTATTACTGGCGGTAAGTCGTTCCGACTGCTGCATCAGCCGCTGCAGGCGCGGGCTGAAGCGGGAGCGCTCGCCAATAAAGCGCAGGCGGATGCCGTCCTTGTCCAGTTCGCGCACTTCATTGCGCAAATAGCGCGAGAGCAGTGCCAGCAGCGCCCGGACTTCCGGCAGGGGTCGACCCCAGTTCTCACTGCTGAAGGCGAATACCGTGAGCACCTGTACGCTGTGGTTGCGACAGGCACGCAGCACGCTGCGTACCGCTTCCACACCGGCGCGGTGCCCGGCGGGTCCCGGCAAGCCATTGCGTTTTGCCCAGCGGTTGTTGCCATCCATGATGATGGCAACATGGCGCGGGGTTACCGCCGTGCTTGCGTCACTGTCACCGCTGCGCGAAGAATTGGCGGGCATGGCGGGCACTGAATCCGGCTTACCGGATCCTAGATCTCCATCAGGTCGGCTTCTTTCTCAGCCAACATCTTTTCGATCCGGGTGATGTAGCTGTCGGTCAGCTTCTGGATTTCATCCTGGCCGCGACGCTCATCGTCCTCGCTGATTTCCTTGTCTTTCTCCAGTTCCTTGAGCATGGCATTGGCATCGCGACGGGCGTTGCGCACCGAGACCCGTGCCGACTCCGCTTCCTGGCGCGCCTGGCGGATATAGCCCTTGCGGGTGTCCTCGGTGAGCATGGGCATGGGAATGCGGATGACCTCCCCCGCGGTGGCCGGATTCAGGCCCAGGTCGGACTTCATGATGGCCTTTTCGACCGCCGGGATCATGGTCTTGTCCCAGACTGTCAGCGACAGGGTGCGGGCGTCTTCCACGTTGACATTGGCCACCTGGTTGAGCGGAGTGTCAGCCCCGTAGTACTCCACCCGCAGGCCGTCCAGCAGGCTGGGATGGGCGCGCCCGGTGCGAATCTTGTTGAAGTTGTGGCCCAGGGCGTCAAGGCTCTTTTCCATGCGCTCTTTCGCGTCTTTGCTGATGTCGTCTATCACTCTCTTGTTTCCTCCGGGGGCCAGTCGCTCACTCGATCAGAGTGCCGTCGTCACCGCCGCGAACAATGTTCAGCAGCGCGCCCTGTTTCTCCATTTCAAACACCCGTACCGGCATATTGTGGTCCCGGCACAGGCAGATTGCGGTGAGGTCCATGACCTCCAGTTTCTTGTCGAGCACCTCATCGTAGGTGAGCCGCTCGTACCTGATGGCATCCGCCACCTTCATCGGGTCCGCGGAATAAACCCCGTCCACCTTGGTCGCCTTCAGCACCAGGTCCGCCTCCACCTCGATGCCCCTGAGACAGGCCGACGAATCGGTGGTGAAGAAGGGGTTACCGGTACCCGCGGAAAAAATCACCACGTCGCCATTACTCAGGGCCCGAATGGCCTTGCGCCGGTCGTAGTGGTCCACCACGCCGCTCATGGGGATGGAAGACATCACCTGGGTGGAAATATTGGAGCGTTCCAGGGCATCCCGCAGGGCCAGGGCATTCATCACTGTGGCCAGCATACCCATGTGGTCTCCGGTCACCCGGTCCAGGCCCACCGCCTGCAGCGCGGCGCCGCGGAACAGATTACCGCCGCCAACGACAAGGCCGACCTGGACGCCAATCCCCACCAGCTGGCCAATTTCCAGGGCCAGGCGATCGAGCACTCGGGGATCAATACCAAAATTTTCCTTGCCGGTCAGAGCCTCGCCGCTGAGCTTCAACAGGATGCGCTTGTATTTTTTGTCACCGGATGACGGGGCCATAAAAACCTCTCCTGAACTGGGGCCGTATCTTACAGGACAAAGACCCGCACCCCCAGTGGGAATTTGGGGAAATGGGCCGGCCCGGCACCCCGTCCAGATACAAAAAACCCGCCCGTGAACCGGGGCGGGTCATATTGCGGAGAAACCTTAGAGCAGGGCCAGCAGCGCCCAGACCACCGCGGTCAGGCCCACACTGCAATGAATAACGCCTTTGACGCTGGTCATGGGCCCGGTCTTGCCGAACAGGGCATTGGCTTCCAGCGCCAGGATCAGCACCACGCAGGCACCGAAGCCAAGGGCGCTGGCGTCCAGCGGCAGGTGCTTGGAGGCCAGCATCCCGAACAGCATCGGACCGGAAAGCAGGGTATTGGTGCGCGACGCCAGGCCGGCCTTGGCAGCCGCCGCCGGGCCATCGCCCTGTTTCAGGCCGATAACAACCTGCTGTTTGGGCCAGATCACCAGCCAGACGTTGAGGAACATCAGGGTTCCCGCCAGGGCGCCAATCCAGAGGGCCGGCATGCTCAGCACATTGGCCGTGGCGCCGACCTGGTGCAACAGGCTCAGGCCGGTGAGGAAGGTGAACATGGCGCCCCAGCGGAACCACCACAGGGCCCGGGGCGCCAGCTTCTTGACCGCATCAGCCTTGGCGTCCGCCTCGGCTTCCTTGAAGTACTCCGTCTGCACGAAGTTGAAGTAATACAGCATGCCTATCCAGACAATACCGAACAGGACGTGCGCCCACCGAAATACGAACTCCAGAACCAAGCTACTCATTCACCTACCCCTTCTGATTTTGTTGTGTGTTGTGCCCGGGCATTATACACGCTGCCAATTATACGCCGCCACCGGCGGCGAAGTCCTTTTCCCTGGCCTCATCCAGGGCCGCCATCAGCGGCGCCCGGACCCGACTCTTGGTCACCTTGTGGGCCTTCATGTCAAGTCCCGCAAGCTGGCTGGCAACGGCCCTCGCGCGGGCCATCACCTGCCCGGAGTCCATGGCCTCATCCAGGTAACCGGCCTCCACCGCGCCATCGGCATCGTACAGGTAGGCGCAGTTGACGGACAGCTCGAAGTGCGCCGGATCGAGCCGGGCGCGGGCGATCTCCACCCCGAAATGGGGCAGCGCCATACCGATCGCCACCTCATTCAGGCCCAGCTTGAACTCCCCCGCGGTGCCGATGCGGTAATCGGCGCACATCAGCATGATGCCGCCCATGGCGAGGGCGTGACCGGTGACCGCCAGCACCACCGGGGTGGGAAACTGCAGCAGCCGACGGGCCAGCTCGGCTCCGCCAGCGACGAGCTTCAACATCGGCTCACCACCCTCACCCATCACCTTGAGGTCAAAGCCGGCGGAGAATTTGCCGGGGCGGCCGGCGATAATAACCGGCTTGCCCGCGGCCTCGGCCTTGTCGAGGGCGGCATTCAATTGCTCGAGCAGGGTGAAGGACACGGCGTTGGCCTTGCCATCGTCCAGGGTTACGAGGCTGTACTTGTCCTCTGCGGCGAATGTAACAACGTCGGTCACGGGGCGGCTCCTGTTATGCAGTGATCGGTAAACGGGAGCATACGTTAGTGCAACTTGGGCGGCATGGCCAGTATTGTTCGCCACTGTGATAGCTTATGGGGGAGTAGATACCTACAGTTGCTCATTGCAAGCATCCCTCAGGTTTGTCGGGAGTTGCTTCACCCCTGCTCGCATTTGTTGCAGGAATTTTTCACTTCTATTTTTTTTCGCATATTCTTTTGCTGAATCTATCGCGAGCCACAAATCTCCTGGGCGATGTTCCAAGAGAACAGATAAAACCTGGGCAGCCTGTTGAATGTCTTTCTTTGCCTTTGCTGCTTTTGCCAATGGTCGTCGTTGCGAGACCACTAGCTTGTGTACGCCATACCTTGCAGGATTCGGCACATTAACGACAACACCAGATTTATGTAGCAATACAGCCTTCTGTGTGTCTTCCAGCAGATAATCCAGAAACCTCACCTGATCAGCGTAGGACTTTATAGGCCCGACATAGAGGGAGCCTTCTCCCTTCCCCTTCGCAGGTGTAATCAGGTCGACCTTGAACTCCTTCCCGCGCACCTTGAAGCTGGTCGATGGGGATTTTCGATCCAGCATCGGCACTTCAAGAAGAGATTCCTCAGAGGACAATATAGTGTCTTTCAAAGGCGTCATTTCTTCAGGAATAGCAATCATGCACTCACCGCTTCCTGCAAGATCAACGTCCTGGGTGACAGTAGTGTCTTTATTCCATGAAACTCCCAGCATATTTCCAATAGCAATAAAGGCGTAAGATCCCACAAGTACACCCCCTGCCCTGAACAAGCCCGACTGTGCTGCTGCATTCAGTACTTTGAATGCCATGTGACTGATCTCTGAGCACCCAGCAGCAATACACATGGCGACCAGTCTTTCCATCTGCTGTTTCTCTGCTTTGTCTTCGAGCCAGCGACTCCTTTGCTGTTCAATTCTTGCAAGCAATTCGTCCGATTCTTCGCCAAGGTAGTACTGCTTTCTGCGGTCGCCCAGAACATGTTGCAAATACCAGTAACGACCAGACTTGAGATTTTTTGAACTAAAACTAAAACCTGTCCTGTCTGTTACTTCATTAGATAAGGAAAAATCCAGGAGATCAGAATACGCCACCAGCGCACTGCCCGGTAAATCAGTATATTGTCGTCCCATTACTTTATACTCAATCTAAATATAGACTGAGTATAGCAACAGAAACGATTTATACTCAGCCTGCATCTAGATTGAGTATAAAGAACTCGTGTTCAGTTGCTCTTGGAGATCTGTGCCAAGTATCTATTTAATGACATAAAAAGGCCCCGCACTATTTCTAGTACGGGGCCTTTTAGGTCTCGCCAGGTTTAGCTACTTCAGATCCAGAGCTATTTAATGCCTGGGGCCGAAGCCGGGTTTTTAAACGCTGGCAGCAGCCGGGCTTACATCATGCCGCCCATGCCACCCATGCCACCCATGTCGGGCATTGCCGGGGCGCCACCGGCGCTGTCTTCCGGCGCGTCGGCGACCATTACCTCAGTGGTAATCATCAGACCGGCAACGGAGCCAGCGGCCTGCAGCGCAGTACGGGTGACCTTGGCGGGATCCAGGATACCCATCTCGATCATATCGCCGTACTCGCCGCTGGCGGCGTTGTAGCCATAGTTGCCCTCGCCCTGGCGGACCTTGTCCAGTACCACGGACGCTTCGTCACCGGCATTGGCGACGATCTGGCGCAGGGGACCTTCCATGGCGCGCAGCGCTGCCGCGATACCGTGATTCTGGTCTTCGTTGTCGCCCTTGAGGTCGGCGATAGCGGTAACAGCACGCACCAGGGCAACGCCACCACCGGCAACTACGCCCTCTTCAACCGCTGCGCGGGTTGCGTGCAGGGCATCTTCTACGCGGGCCTTTTTCTCTTTCATCTCGATCTCGGTGGCGGCGCCAACCTTGATGACCGCAACACCACCGGCCAGCTTGGCCACGCGCTCCTGCAGCTTCTCACGATCGTAATCGGAAGAGGTGTTCTCGATCTGGGTGCGGATCTCGCCGACCCGGGACTGGATAGCGGCCGCATCGCCGGCACCGTCGATAATGGTGCTGTTGTCCTTGTCCATGGTCACGCGCTTGGCGCTACCCAGGTGCTCCAGGGTGGCGGATTCGAGATCCAGGCCCACTTCCTCGGAGATGACAGTACCACCGGTCAGGATGGCGATGTCCTGCAGCATTGCCTTGCGGCGGTCGCCGAAGCCGGGTGCTTTACAGGCAGCGACCTTGACGATGCCGCGCATGTTGTTCACCACCAGGGTGGCCAGTGCTTCGCCTTCAACGTCCTCGGCGACGATCACCAGCGGCCGGGAAGCCTTGGCGACCTGCTCCAGCAGGGGCAGCAGCTCGCGAATGTTGGAGATTTTCTTGTCCACCAGCAGGATGTAGGGGTCTTCCTGCTCAACGCTCATGCTGTCCTGGTTGTTGATGAAGTAGGGGGACAGGTAGCCGCGGTCGAACTGCATACCTTCAACCACGTCCAGCTCGTTCTCGAGGCCGGAACCCTCTTCCACGGTGATAACGCCTTCCTTGCCGACTTTCTCCATGGCTTCGGCGATGATGTCGCCGATCGAGGCATCCGCGTTAGCGGAGATGGAGCCAACCTGGGCGATCGCCTTGCTGTCTTCACAGGGAACGGCGTTGCGCTCGATCTCGGCCACGGCGGCCGCTACGGCTTTGTCGATACCGCGCTTGAGGTCCATGGGGTTCATGCCGGCAGCAACGGACTTCAGGCCTTCGTTGAGAATGGACTGGGCCAGTACTGTGGCGGTAGTGGTGCCGTCACCGGCCTGGTCAGATGCCTGGGAGGCCACTTCCTTGACCATCTGCGCGCCCATGTTCTCGAACTTGTCCTCCAGCTCGATTTCCTTGGCGACAGATACACCGTCCTTGGTCACAGTCGGCGCACCGAAGGACTTGTCCAGAATTACGTTACGGCCCTTGGGGCCCAGGGTTGCCTTCACGGCGTCGGCGAGAACATTTACGCCGGCCAGCATGCGGGAGCGAGCTTTGTCGCCAAAATATACGTCTTTAGCTGCCATTTTCTAGATCCTTGTTACTCAATCGTTGTCTCTGGAAACGGGTGCGTCTTACTCGACGACGGCGAAAATTTCGCTCTCACCCATGATGATCAGTTCTTCGCCATCGATTTCGATGGTGTTGCTGCCGGCGTACTGACCGAAAACCACGGTGTCGCCAACCTTGACGGCCAGGGGGCGGATATCGCCGTTATCCAGCACCTTCCCCTCGCCGACGGCGACGATTTCACCCTGGTTGGGCTTTTCTTTGGCAGAACCGGGCAGAACGATACCGCCAGCGGAAGTTTCTTCCTCTGCATTGCGACGAACGACCACGCGGTCGTACAACGGACGGATACTCATGTGTCTTTATCTCCTAGTGACAGTTTTATGAGAGGCCCCACGGGGGTTGCTAGCTCAATGGGGGCGGGGGAAATACTTTTCAAGGCTTTTTTAGCACTCTTTTTGCGAGAGTGCTAAAAAAGCCTCCCGAAGGCGGTGTTGAGGCTCGGCCAGGCGCACAGGCGAAACCGACAGCTGGATATTTTTTCCAGTATATTCAGTTAGTTAGGGCTTTTTGTCTTCGTCGACCCGGGTGTACTGGCCCTCGATGGTGATTTCGCTCTCGAAGTCGCGCTGGGGGGCGTAGGGTTCCGGCTGGGGCGCACCCAGGGCCCGGGCGAGACGCCGCCGGAGCGGGCCAATCATCACCACCAGGGCGGCAAAATCGGAGATCATGCCGGGAAATATCAGCAACAGCCCCGCCAGGCCCATGGCCATATCGTCCACCAGCAGCGACGTGCCCAGCACCCTGCCCTGCTGCACACCCTGCAGGCGTTCGAACATCTGCCGGCCCTGCTTGCGCAACACCATCAGGCCCAGCACCACGGTGGCAAGCACGTAAAAAATGGCGGTCAGGGCGCTGGTTTCTATGCCCAGCTGGATCAGGGTGAACAGCTCCAGCCACGGCAGCAGCAGTAAAAACAATCTCATAAATACGCTCCGTAGGGGAGAATATGGGGGCGGGCGCTGGAATTCCAAGCGGCCGCTACCAGTCGTAATTCACCCCGATGGACCACTTGCGGTCCACCTTGTCGATTTCTGATTCCGCCGGCAGGTTATCGTAGTTGTACTCCAGTTGGAACACGGAGCTGAATGCGCCATTAATCGGGTACTTCAGACCGGTAATGGTGGCCAGCTCCCAGTCGTCGCCCTGCTGGAAGGATTGCAGCGCAGCGTGCCGGTGGAACACTTCCATGCCCTGGTCATTCACCCGCCAGGCGAAATCCAGGTTCCAGAGGAAGGCCGGGCGCTCGCGATTTTCCCCGCTGGTAAGGTTTTCGTTGACGTAGTTGAGCGTGCTCTTGCCCAGCAGGTCGAAATACGCGGTTTCCAGGAACTGGTAACCCATTCCCAGACCCACGGTTGTCCGGTCCTCGAGGTCGCGAAACTCGTTCTCCTCGTAGGCGGCATTACCGGTGGCAAACCACTGTTCGGTAAAAAACTGGTCGTACTGGTAGGTACCCAGCCAGCTCTGCCGGGTCTTCTGGCCATTGGTGCTTTCGTCCTGGTAACGCGCCGCCAGGGTGTGACGGGTTTCGAGAAAACGCAGCTCGGACCGGGCGTTGATGTCGTACCTGGTAACATCGGTGTTACCGGAGGCGTCTTCCAGGGCCAGGATCAGCGAGCCTTTCTGCTCCAGCAGGGGCTGCGGCAGGGTGATGGTTTCACCCGCGGCCACCACCAGGGTCCAGTCGGCCAGCGGCACCACCCCCTGGTCGCAGTGCAGATGCTGTTTTTCCCGCTGGATGAACATCCAGCAATTGTTGAGCTCACCGCTGGTCCGCTTCAGGTCGAAGCGGGAGCCGGATTCGATAAAGGCAACGTGGTTCAGGCCGATGGCGAGGTCGCCCAGTATGGCCGAGCTCCACTGCACCTGGCCATCGGATATGCCCACCAGGGCGCCGGTGATAGATTCACCGTCACTGAAATGCAGGCGATCGGCCCGGGCCGGGGCGGCGAGCGCCAGCAACAGACTGAAAACACAAAGGGAGCACCCGACAATCCATCGGGGCAGGCTCGCTGTCTGGTACATTGATTTCCCGTACATAGTGAAGTTTGACCATGGAACCCGACATCAACCAGCGCATCTGGCAGGTCGTTGCCCTCATCCCCGCGGGCAAGGTCGCCACCTACGGCGACGTGGCCGCCCAGGCCGGCCTGGCGCGGGGCGCCCGGCGCGTCGGCCGCGCCCTGAAGATGCTGCCCGGCGACACCCGCATCCCCTGGCACCGGGTACTCAACGCCCAGGGCCGGATCTCGCTACCGGCAGGTTCCGCCTCGCAGTATACCCAACGGGAACGCCTGGAGGCAGAGGGCGTGCTGTTCAAGACCAATGGCGCCGTGGATCTGCGGCGGTTTCGCGCCTTTCAGTCCTGATCTTCGCCGCCGTCGCCGCGCTTCTCCAGCGCCAGTTCCAGCGCTTTCACCCGGCGCAGCAGATGGTCGCTGCGATCGGCCATCTCGTCGACCAGGTGGCAGAGCCCGTTGACCAGTTCCACCGCGTAATCCGCTGGCACCTGGCTGGCATCGGGCAGCGCGGTCCCCTCCTCGCTGGGTTCCACCCCGGCGAAGGCCTGTCCCTCGGGCAGGAGCGAATTGACGTAATCAATTCTGCGATTGAAGCGCTCCGCTTCCCCGGCATCGAATTTCACATCCAGGGCCAGCGGAGTGACCCTGGCCTCGCGCATCAGCCGGTAAAACAGGTGCTGGCGGCCGGCAAGTCCCCGCTCCGGGTTGAGCTGGCCCTCGCGATATAGCGGGTAGCGGCTGTTCATCGCCAGCAGCAGGGCTACACCCTCGGTGCCCAGTGACTGGTTGGCCTCCTGCTCCGGCAGTTCCAGTTCGCCGGCCAGTTCCACCTGCGCCGCCTGGAAAAAATCGCTGAGCAGGTTGCCGCCGGCAAAACCCGCCGGATCAAAACGCCTGAGCACAAAGTTGTCGCGGCCAAAGGCGTCAATCCAGCGCTGGAAGAAGCGATAATTCTGGCGTCGCTTGGTCTGGCGCAACAGCGCCTGCGCGGATAGAGGTTCACGCATCTCCTTGACGTTCTGCTCCCACTGGCTCTTCAGCGCCCGCAGCGGGTCGCGCACATAGGCCACCACCCGCACCTGGTCGAAATAGGGCTCGACAAATGCTTTCAATGCCGCCAGCCCGGACTCCGACAGTCGACACAGACTTTCTGCCGATACGACCCAGTTGCCCTCCTCCGCCATGGAGAAGAACGAGCGCCACTTCTCTTCCAGGCGCTGCAATTCCGCTTGCCAGTCCTCGTCACTGATCGGTGCCAGCTGTTGGTAGTGAAAACTCTTTTGAGGCTCTTCTAGAAATAGGACAGTGAAGTCATGGGAATGGTTAAACGGTTTCCACTGGGGGTAATAGACCCCATGCTTCGCTAACGCAACCGAGCCCATGCCCAGAGATGCTTGAACAGAACTGGTCCCGGTCTTGGCCATGCCAATATGTAATACCAGTTGCTTCAACTCAAAAATCCCATCAGCGCAGCCAATTAGTGCTCGCCGCTTTCGTGCATGACTTTCGCCCAGCCCTTCAGGGCAAGAGCTATTTCCTCTAAGCCAGGTTCCCCGGATACCACCACCGGGCGGCCAGTCTGACTCTCAAGCCAGGCAATCGTGCTATCCGACACATGCAGAAGCTCCTGCTCCGACGTCACTTGCACCCCATCTCGCTGCTCCGTGTCGTACAGATGTATGTTCGCCCGCTCTCTTAGCCATTCATACCCAGCACCGTCGCGCTCAACCAGTATTTGTTGTAACAATGTAGGATGCAAACGAAAACGGTCACCAGACAGCGTAGCCAGACGACCAACCAGCGCCCTGTCTCCGGGGGCAGCCTGCGGGAAGTAAGTGCGGTAGATGTAAAGCAATTGCACCCCCGGCAGACTCAATCCCAAATTTGAATTCGCGTTCTGAGGCGCCATCGCCGGGAGTCCGACCACCTGGAGGAAATCATTGATCACATTACCGCCAGGAAATAGAGTCCGGTCATAGGCGCGCAAAATCACCTGATCGCGGCCAAATACATCGTCATAGATACCGATAAGGCGCCTGAAATTAACCACGATTTTATGGTCAAGCGGAACAAATCGCTGCTTCAGTTTCTCCTGAAACGCGCTCTCCACTCTTGAATGGAGCGGCCGGATGTAAATCACTACTTTTATTCTGGTGAAGTACTTCCCCAGTTCGGATGCGAGATTCGCACACGCCTGGTGATCCAGCAGACTGATAGATTCTGCTGAAATTATGACGGTCGGCTTGCTGGTCTCCCCGAGGCGCCGCCTGAACTGCTCCAGCGCCATTTGCTGCTTTTGCTTTAATTGCTCCTCACTGAAGTTTTTATCCCGAAAAGCAGGTTCACGACCCAGACGAGTATGGAACGCCTCGAGCAGTATAAGGGAGGAGTTTGCACGGCCGGCCGAAAAGTATTCGACCTCCGGGTCGTCAAGATGCTGGTAGAGATAATCCTGAATGGCGCTGGATCCAGTCTTGTGCATCCCGGCGTGTAGAATCACTGTGCGGGAATCAATGCGCTCTCGTTCTTTTTGCACTTGCTGTGGTTTTTGAGCTGTCCGCTCCCGCCAGGGCGCCACCCAGAACAACATCAGCATTCCCGGAATGGCCAGCACTGCGCACAGCAGGAAAAACTGCAGCCAGCCCACCTGCTCGACAATAATGCCGGTGCTGGCGTTGGCGAAGGTCCGCGGCAGTGCCGCCAGCGCGGTAAACAGGGCGAACTGGGTGGCGGCATAAACCCTGCTGGTTTCCCGGGCGATAAAGGCGGTGAATGCCGCCGTGCCCATACCCACACCCAGGTACTCGAAGCTGATGACCACGGCCAGCAGCCACAGGGAATGACCGACCGCGGCCAGCACCGCAAACCCCAGGATACTCACCACCTGCACCACACCGAACAGCCACAGGGAGCGATTGATGCCCAGCCGGATCATCAAGCCGCCACCCAGCAACCCGCCAAAAATCGCCGGCCACAGGGCCGCGTGCTTGGCCACCAGGCCGATCTCGGTCATGGAGAAACCGAGATCCAGGTAGAACGGCGTGGCCAGGGCGGTGGCCATGTTGTCACCGATCTTGTACAGGAACATGAAGCCCAGCACCAGCAGCACCCCCTGCCAGCCGCGGCGCTGCAGGTATTCCCTGAATGGCGCCACCACGGCCTCGCGCAGCCCCGCCGCCTGCGGGTACTCGGTATCCGGCTCGGCCACCAGCAGGGTCATCAGCACGCCCACCAGCATGAAGGCGCCGGTTATCCAGAACACGCTGCCCCAGGGCAGGATATCCGCCAGGATCAGCGACAGGGATCCCGGCACCAGGCTGGAAATGCGATAGGCCTGCACGTGGATGGAATTGCCCAGCCCCAGCTCCTCGTCCGGCAGAATCTCCCGCCGGTACGCGTCCAGGGCAACGTCCTGGCTGGCGCTGAAAAAGGCGACGGAAAATGCGATCCAGGCGATCACCGCCGTATCCTGCGCCGGCTGGAATGCGCCCAGCCCGGCGATACTCAGCAGCAAGGCCAGCTGGAAGATCAGCATCCAGCCGCGCCGGCGGCCGAGGAAGGGGGGCGCCCAGCGGTCCATCAGCGGCGCCCAGGCGAACTTCCAGGTGTAGGGAATGCCCACCAGCGCAAACAGGCCGATTTCCGCCAGCGATACGCCGCCGTCGCGCAACCAGGCGGGCACCAGCTGGAACAGCACGTACAGCGGCATTCCGGAAGCAAAGCCGGTAAATACACAGATCAGGATGCGCCGGTTGAATACCGATGCGCGCCAGTCGGAGCTTCCTTCAACCAAGCGCGACGCCCCCTGTCACTGTACCGGGGAAAATCACTCGACGTCGAAACCCAGCTGGCGGACAAACTCCACATCGGCCGGGTCAAAAATGGACAGGTCGCGATTGCGGAAGCGGCCCATGGTTGCCGGCGGCGACACGTTCGCCGCCAGTTCCGTCACCGCCTTCCGGCTGATCTGGATGCCGGCAAATTCGCGCAGCGCCTCCAGTTCACCTTCCGGGTCCTGGCACAGGCGGTCAAAACTGAGGAAATGGAGACGGTGACCCAGGCGCTGGCGGAAGCCCTGCATGCGCTTGTGGGCGGCAATCCAGTAGCGCAGCAGGTTCTGCGGCGTGGGACTGGTATCGCCCTCCAGCATGAGGTCGCCCCAGAAATACTGCAGCTGGTTGTGGTTGTTGCTGAATGCCATATCGAGGCCATTGCGCATCACGTAGACAAACTTCATCTGCGGAAAGCAGCGATCCAGCTGGGGCAGCAACACGTGGGAATTGGGCTCTTTCCAGCCCCAGTGCTCATCGCGCCGGTTCCTCAGGGGGGCCCCGAGCAGCGATTCCCGGGCCTGGACCAGTTGTTCCCGGGGAATGACCGGGCTGCGGTCGCACGCGCAGGCGGTATCCAGCAGGCCGCGCAATTCATCGGTCAGCTCCACGCCGTGGCGCATGGCGTTGGTAAACAGCCAGGCCAGCTTGTCCAGCTCCTCATCGGATTGCAGCAGTATCGAGCGGCGGACAAACAGCAGGCTGAACCAGAGGTTGTCCAGTGAGTCGTTCAACTCGCCGCCGAAGGTCACGCCCATTTTGCGCAGCAGGCTGATGACCAGCCGGGTGCCACTGCCACCGACCCCGCCGATAACAATCGGGCTGGCGTCCCCGGACTCCACCCGGTACACCGGTGCCGCCTCGCTGGTACCGAGCACACTGCGGGCCAGGATGCGGGCGGCATGGCGCTTCTGGTAGGCCAGGGCATTGCGATAGTGCTCGATCTGCCCGGCGAGGTGATCCAGCAACTGGGGCTCGCGGGCCCGGATATACTCGGTCATCCCGGCGGCGCTTTCCTCGGACAGGTCCAGCCCCTGCCAGGGCTGGTCCGTTTCCGGTTCCGGCTCCTCGAACAGGCGGCCATCGGCGCGCGACAGGTACTTGCGAGCGATAAACTGGTTCGCGTCCCGGGTGGCGTCGATGATCTCCAGCCGCTGCTCCGGCGACAGCACCGACTGGCTGGAAAACACGCTGGTGGATGAGGCATCCTGCTCCGCCGAGTAGTCCATCAGCACCTGGTTGAAGCGCTGGTTGTGTTCGGCATCGTCCACCAGGCAGTTGACCATGCGTTTGTACTCCCCCGCCGCCAGCGACAGCCGCGGGTTGGAATTCGCGCTGCTGAGAGCGAAGTCCTCTCCCAGCTCCAGCTTGAACACCTGCTTCATGAAGTCCCGGCGGATATCGCCGCCGTAGAACTGCTGGCGTTCGTAGGGGCGCACGATCAGTTTGCCCGGTCCCAGGGAATCGGCCCAGGGCGCCAGGATCCGGGGGAAGTCGAAGCGCTCGATCTGCTTGCGGTAAATCAGGTCAATCCGCCGGCGCTGGGGGCCAGCCTTGATCTGCTGGTTGTAGCTGGCCATGATGATGTTGTCCTGCCGGCGCAGGTACACCACCACGTTGAGGTCAAAGTGTGCCGAGACCTGGGCGCAAAACTTGCGCGCACTGGCCTCGTCCGCCCAGGCCATCAGCTCCGACGACAGCAGAATCCTGTTCTGCCGCGACTTGACCAGCTCAGGCGCCCACTCATCAACGGCCTGGAAAGACCACTGGTCCTCCAGGAAACGCGGCACATGGGGCGACAGCAGGTGATGGGCGTTGGACATCAGGCCGTGTTCGGGATAGCACACGTCGTGGCGGGCGAGCACTTTGCGATTTTCCCAGAAGAAATTCTGCAGAGCAGTGGTACCGGTCTTGCCCATACCGATATGCAGATACAATTTCTTCTTCATGACGTCTCTCTGTTCAATCGTCCGGCCCACGCAGGGTGCTAGACGGTAACTTGCAGCGCCGCCCGGTAGGCGGCATCGTGTTTACTGGCGAGAATAGCCGGATCGAACTTCTGCGCCGCCCCGGGCACCGCGTCCTGCATCGCCCTGTAGTATTGTTCCCCGGTCAGCACTGCCGCCAGCTGCTGGACCATGGCTGCGATGTCAATCGTATCACCATCCAGCGGCACCACGGCGCCGGCCATGCCCCCGGGGCCGGTCAGCATACGGGCGATTTCGCCCAGGTCAGTCGCCAAAAACGGCACCCCGGTCTGCAGGCACTCGATAATGACCAGCGGGAAACTCTCGCCGCGGAACTTCGAGGGCAGGAAACCCAGGTCCGCCACCGCGAAGTAAGCGCTGACATTACGCTGGAAGCCCTCCAGGTGCACGTGGGCCGGCAGAGCCTCGCCTTGCAGCCGGTCATACTCGGGGCCATCGCCAACGAGCAGCAGATGCACGTCCCTGCCGGTGTCGACCCGTACCCGGTCGATAATCTCGATAGCCTCGCGCCAGCCCTTCTCCTCCATCGCCCGGCTGACCAGGGTGAGTACGAATGCATCCTCGGGAATACCCAGCTCGCGGCGCTGCAGCGGCTCGAAGTCGGTCGGTTCCAGGGCGTTGTCGATCCGCGCCAGCCGGGCGTGCTCCAGCAGATTGTGGCGCCGTATGGCATCGAGGTTTTTTCCCGCCACATAGATCAAGCGGGCACTGCGCCTGACCAGGCGCGGCAGTATCGGCTTGAGGTCGTACTCGTTGATGGTCTCATACATGCCGTGCAGGGTGACCACCGTCTTGCACTCAATATCCTCGGGCAGGATATCGAGGATGGTGCTGTCCATCCAGGCGTGATGGGAGTGAATCACCTGGATATCGAAATCGGTGATGATGCGCTCCAGCTGGCTGAAGTCGGAGACGATGGGGATGTCGCCACGGAGCCGGTTCCTGACCCCTTCCAGCCGCGGCTCCCGGTCGCAGTCCAGGTAGGTCACGTTATAGCCGCTGCCTTTCATGATATTGGCAAGACTCACCGGGAAGGTTTCGCCACCGCCGGAACAGAAGGCGTAGGAGGCCATTAACAGGTTGGGCGCGCGCTGCGCCCTGCCCTCGGCGATCCGGGCCAGGCTGTAGCAGGATTCGAGGGCCTGGTCGCTGTATTCACCGCGGGTTTCCCGCCAGTGAATTTCGAGGTTGTCGCGCAGGGTCTCGAATACCGAATCCGGCACATCAAAGTACTGTTGCACGGTCAGCGCGACCTGTTCGTGCTCGCGGTAAAAAGCGTCCTGGGAATAGGAACTGACCGAGGTATTGTCACCGTGAATGCGGTAGTAATTGCAGGCCTCGGGCGAGTAGGCCAGCATGCCGCCGCGCAGCAGGTGCAGGTACAGCACCCAGTCGCCACAGGTTTTCATCCGCCGCCACTCCGGGTCGGCCAGAATTTCCAGCTGCCGGGGGGTGCGGAACAGAGCCGAGCTGACGTTGGGCACAATGTTCTTCACCGCGAAGGCCTCGCGAACAATCTGCGGCCCGGTGGCGACTATCGGCCGGTTCCAGCGCTGGGGGTCGATATCGTGCAGGTACTCGTTGATCGACCAGATCTGCTGCTCGCCCTCGCCATCCATGAACACGGTGCGGGCGTAGGCCAGCATGATGGCCTCGTTCTCGAACCAGGGCACCAGGGTGGCGAGGAAGTTCTCGGTGCACCAGTCATCGCTCTCGGCGATCCAGACGATATCCCCCCGGGCCAGGTTGAGCCCCTTTTCCCACTGGTGGAATACCCCTCCGGAGTTCTCCTCGTTGATCACCAGGGTCGACTTGTCCGGGTAGCGCTGGTGGAACCTGCGCAGCACCGCGGCGCTGGCATCGGTGGAGGCGTCATCCAGCAGGATCACCTCGAAATTGTCATAGCTCTGGGAAAAGATCGATTCCAGCCGCAACTCGAGGTAATCGGCGTGGTTGTAGTTGGGCACAATCACGCTGACCAGCGGGGCGAAGTCGTCGCTGGCCTCCCGCTGCTGGTAGAGCATCGGCGTCGACAGGCCGCTATCGTGGGGACTGTGCATATCCCGCGGGGTCACGCCGAACAGGCGGTTGGCTAGGCGGAAAACCGGCCGCACCAGGCGCCGGATGATCCAGGCCACACCGGGGTGGCGCAGGCTCATGCGGTGATACACCAGGATGGCCTTCAGCCGCAGCTGCACCCAGTTGCCGGCCAGCGAATCGCGCAGCCGCTGCAGCCGGAAACTGATACTGCGCAGGGGGCGGGTGAGCTTCCACGAGGTGGAATTCTCCATCTGCCGGACCCGCTCGATAAACTCGTCCCGCTGGTCGAGGTAGAGGTCGCGCTCACCGGTCAGCTGCAGCTTCTCGGACTCCAGCTGGCTGCGCTGTTCATTGAGTTCCACCATCCCCAGCCGATTCTGCTCGGCAACGGCGGAGACGCGGGCAATTTCGGCGGCCTGCTCGCCCAGTTGCTGGCGCAGGGCCGTTGCGCCCTGTTGCAGGCTGGAAACTTCCTCGCGCAACGGGCTGAGCACCTGCTGGTGTTCCCGCTGCATGCGCTCGCTGTTGTCCTTGAGCTCCGCCACCTGGCGCTCATAATCGGACAGCACTTCAGTGGACCGGGTCAGCGCCAGGCGGTTCTCCCGGGTACTGTCACTGAGCCGCGAAAAGGCGGGGGTGACGATGTCTCTGAGACGCTGGCGGGTATCGTCGCGCTCATAGATCCAGCGGCACTGGTCGATGACGGCCTGCAGGTTTGCCGCCTCGCCGGACAGCTCGCGCACGCAGCCCCACAACTCCAGCAGCTCGGGAAAGCGCTCGGCCAGCTCACTGCGGGCGGCATCGGTGGCGCTGCTGCGGTACAGCGCCGGGTCGACGAAACTGTCGCAGAATTCTGCCGCCGCCGCGGGCTCCGGCTGCAGTCCGGTAAAGCCGGCCAGGGCCTGCAGCACCTGTTGCGGCCGGGTCAGCAGCGCTTCGTAGGCCAGGTAGTAAACCGGCAAATCACTGCTCGCCAGCAGCGACTGGGCGGTCAGCGACAGCCACAGCGCCGCCCCTTCTGGCAGGCGCCGGCCAAACTCGTAAAAGTCCCGGTTGGATTCCGCCCGCTGCTGTTGTGACAGGGCCACTTCCACCGGGTTTCGCAGCGTATGCAGGTAGCACAGGTTTTCGGCAGCGTAGCCGCAATCAGCGAATACGCGCTGCCAGAAGGGCAACAGCTGACAGATGCGCGGGTCCTTGAGCACCGCCACCGCCGCCGCGCCATAAATACGGTCCATCAGGGTCCGGGCCTCGGCCCGCCAGCCACTCAGCTCGCGGCCGGCGAGTGCGGCGGCACCGTCGAACAAGGGGTTGTCCCAGCTGCCGCCCAGTCCGGCGAGCAGGCGGTTGTTGAAGTCGACAATAGCCGGGTGCTCGAAAAAGCCCTTGCGATTCTCCTCATTGGCGTAGTGCTCACCCAGGCAGGCATCGGCGCCCAGTGCCTCCACTGCGGCGGCACAGAGGGAGGTGCCTGAACGATGGGCGCCAAGCACGACGATAAGTTTACGGGATTCGGGCATAGGAACCTGGATGGAACGGTTGTCTGGAGCTCGCAGTCAGCGGAAATGCTGCCGCATTATACGTGAATCAGCTACATTTTCTGCAGCAATGTGGCGATATAAAGCCCGATGTTGCCGCTCACCGTCTGGGCGTAAAAGCCGCCGCTGCGCAGCGCCCGCCAGCGCTGTAACAGGCTGCCGGCGCGCAACTGGGTGAACAGCTGCAACTGCCGCTGGCTGGCGGGGGTCAACAAGCGGGGATTGGCCGCCAGCGCCCGCAGGTTGCGATCATTCCAGCCCCGGTTGCGCCCGCCGAGGGCACCGAGGTAACGGCGGACGCGACTCGCCCACCCGGTATTGGCGCCAATCACATTGCGCGCGTGCTGGCGGTAGCTGAGGCCGGGCCGGGGATCATAAAAAATATTGGCGCCGGCGCCGGCCAGCAGCTGGTACAGCCACCAGTCGTGGCTGGTCACATCCACCTGCCCCGCCTGCTGCAGCACGTGCAGGGCCGCGCGGTTGAATACCATGGTATTGCCCCCGGCGATATTCTGCACCAGGGCATTGGCGAAGGCCGGGGTTCTGCGGAACAGGGGGGACTGGCCACAAGGCCGGCCCGCTTCGTCGACAAAGCGGGTGCGGGAACAATAAAGCGCGGGCACGATCGCCGGCTGGGTTTGCAGCCAGCTGACCGCCCGCGTGAGTTTGTCCGCATCCCAGATATCGTCCTGGTCGCAGAAAGCGTAGTAGTCGCTGGCGCTCTCCACCCGCCCCGCCAGCCCCAGGAAGTTAGCGGCGTGGCCCTGGCCATCGCCAGCGAGCAGTTTGAGCGAACGGATTGCGCCCGCGGTTTGCTGCCCGCGGATGAGTCCCAGGGTGGCATCGCTTGAGCCATCGTCGCTGACCCAGAGCTCGCAGCCAACATCGACCTGGGCGGCCAGCGAGCGCAGCTGTTCGTGCAGGTGCCGCTCTCCGTTGTAGGTACAGAGGAGAACGGCGACATCAACGGCGACGGTCACTCCGCTTGTTGGTAGGGCGCCAGAATCTCGTCGATGGCAGCCTGGTCGATTTCCACCTCGTCAGTCATATTGAAGCGGGTAACAAAGGCCTTCATTTCCAGACCGGTATACTCATCGCGCAGCTGCTTCTCGATCTCCGCGGCGACCTCCTCGAAGGGTTTGAAACTTTCCTCCTGGATACCGTCCAGGCGGATAATGTGCACCCCAAACTGGGTTTGCACCAGGTCGGAATACTCGCCCACGGCGCCAATATTGAACAGACCCTCGCTATAGGGTGGGGAAATACCCTTCTCACCCAGTTTCATCCACCGGTCTACCTTGCCCTTCTTCTCCGCGGCACCCGGCTCTTCGGAATACTCGGCAACGGCTTCCTCGAAATCCGCCCCGGCGCGCAATTGCTCCAGCACCTCGGCCGCCTGTGCCAGTACCTCATCGCGGGGCTGGCCGACGGGTGAGGCGAACAGGATATGGGAGGACATACGCCGCTCCGGTATCAGCGCGTATTTGCGCGGGTTCAGATCATACTGCTCCCGGGCGAGCTTGCTGAAATCGGGGTAGTCCATATTGTCGCGGTGGTGGCGCAGCAATATATCGCGCTGGAAACGCTCGACAACGCTCTGAAGCTGCAAACGCAACTGAGGATCGGCCGCAACAATCTCCGCCCCCGCCAGGGCCAGTTTCTTGTTGACCACTTCCATATTGATCAGCTCCAGCCGGTCACCCGGGTCAGCCAGGGCGGACTCGCGCATTTGCCCGGTCCAGCCATCCACACGGTGGGCCAGTTCCTCCCTGCTCAGGGACACATCGCCGTCGCGTACCACGGTGGTCTCTGCCGCAGCCGGCAGGCAGAACAGCAACAACGCCGCTGTAACCAGGGGAAATAAGTTCACTCGCTTCATGGCGAAGAAAATCCTCTTGATCGATAAAGATTCAAAAAAAAAGCCGACACCCTGAGGTGCCGGCCTTTGGTCTTGCTTTTCTACCCGTATTTACGGAGCAGAGGACGCAGCTTAGGAAGCAGGCTGCGAACGGCTGTGCTCTACGATACGACCGTAGTTGGCATCCGGGTTGGCACCGAAGTTACGCTGCCAGGCTACGAAACCGACTGCGGGAGCAGTGTTGGTGAACACAACATCGCCTACGGGAGCAGGGTCTTCAACACAAACATACGGATCTACGTTCGCCTCGGGATCATCTTCCAGCTGAGCCAGAGCCGCCAGATCCCAGTCACACAGCCTGTCGTTGTTAGCTGACGGTGAGCCTACCAGAGAGGCCCAACCGAAGCTGGCACCGGCAGGTACGTCCAGGCCAGTGATGGCCACAGGCGCATTCAGTACCGGCGCGCCGCCCCACTGGATGACGTTCACTTCGTTATCCAGAGTAATCTTGGGCGTGATAACCGGCGGCGAAGGAGATACAACCAGTTCACCTTCTTCCACAGTCACTTCCTGCTCTTCACGATCGTAAACAGTGATGGACGCAGTGACGGGGATGTCACGGAAGTCACAGTTTGGTACTTCGCCAAGCTCAGGATCTGCAGTCTCGCCCGCGCGCAGACACAGATCTTCATTACCCGCACCGTAGATGGTCATGGGAATGTACGCAGCCAGGTCCAGCTGCACGTACTGACCGGGGTAAGTGACTACCCAGTCGGTATCGACGCTGAAGTCACCGGCCACGTTGGCGGACCAGTCGTTAACCAGCTTGCTGGCAGCCAGCGCTTCACGCAGCGCATTGAACTTGCCACGAGACGCCGGGTTGGTGGGTGCGCCACCGTTCAGGTCGGGGTAGTCGAAGCCCTGCAGGTCGTTGGAGAAGATACCAGTCTGCTGGTTGGTGATGGACGGAGTGTCCAGGAAGCCTTCGATGTGAACCGCGTTGTCACCGAATTCTGTACCGGTCGCGTCCGACTTGATAAAGAAGGACACTTTCAGCGAATCGGAAGACGCAACGTAGTTGGTGGTCGCCAGCGGCGCACCTTCAACGGCGATGTTCGGGCCTACAGTGGCTGAAGAGCTAACCACACCCTTCTTGCTGTTGGAAACACCGCCAGCGAAGAAGTTGTCACGTACCGCATCACAGTCGGCGGGCATGCCGGTTGAGTCGTGCTTGGCAGCGACTGCCAGCGCCTGCGACCCGGTTGTTTCATCGACAGAACCCATGCTGATGATTTCGATGTAGCCGGTTTCCGCATCTTCGCGGTAGATGTCGGGCATCGCGAACTTGTTGTCGCCCACGTTGTAGGCAGGGGCGGTACAGCTGTTGTCGTTAGACGTCCAGGTGATGTCGTCGCCAGACATGGAGATGAAGCCGGTGTACATGTCGTAGGGAGACAGGACCACGTTAAAGTCCAGTGCGTCCATTGAGTCGGTAGCACGGCGGAAACGGAACTTGATAACCTGAGTTTCGTCGGCAGTGTTAACGATGTTTAC
This sequence comes from Seongchinamella sediminis, assembly GCF_003457605.1. GTDB lineage: Bacteria > Pseudomonadota > Gammaproteobacteria > Pseudomonadales > Halieaceae > Halioglobus > Halioglobus sediminis. Next base: position 161,309 of record NZ_QRAN01000001.1, on the reverse strand, counting down.
GCCAGTGGCGTAGCCTTCCATTACTGTGTAGTAAGGAACAATCGCCAGGTCACCCAGCTCGGTGCGAGCAGCGTAGTCCTGTGCATTTGCTACACCAGCATAGCCGGCAGTTGCAGTTGCAACAGCAGCGACCAGGCCGAGAGGCTTAAAGTTTGTGTTCATAAGGAGACTCCTAATGTTTAGTCTTTTTTACAACAATGGTACAAAGTTGCTAGCGCTATTATTGCCAGCCGCAGCCAGCTGTCAACATACAAAACAGCTAATAGTTGGCACCAAACCACCACTCACCGTCGACAAGGATCCACCTTTCGTGCAGTTCGCGGGGCATCGCACCTAACGCTTTAGCTGCTGCAGAGGTTTGTTTGGTTGGCATGGACATGACCCGCACCACCACACTTGCTACAGCTGCATGCGGATCATAATTAGTTACCTCCAAACCTGTCAACTCCCAGTTCGCCGTATAGGAAAACTTTTTGACATACAGTTGCTTAGGGAAAACTTCTCGGTAAGCAGGCGAAGTGTACTCCCAGGCCTTGCCCCAGTCGTGGGCGATGCGCGCCTGCCAGCGTTCCTCGACCCGGGTTTCCAGGGCTTTGACCTGCTCCGGCGTCAGCTGGGCCGACTGCCCGCCCTGCTCGCCACAGCCCGCCAGCCAGAGGCCGGACAGCACCAGGACCAACACGTTTATGCTACGTAACATACTGTTTTAACAACCGTTTGTTTAAAGAGGGCGCGATTATACGCGATTTGACAGGCGCTTGGTATGGGGCCAGCGGGCAGCGACTTGCTGACCGCCTTCCGCTACTCGATGCGGCTTGCCCGCCCGCCGTTACTCCACAGCACCCGGGGCCAGGCCGGCGGCACCCGCATGCACCAGATGGGTGCTAGAGGGCTGGCGCCCACCTGCTGTCGCCGGCCAAAAGCGCAGTTCGTGAAAAGTACCAAAGCCCGCGCAAGGCGCCCAATCACAGGTTGGCGGGATCGATCAGCTCCAGGTTACGGACCCGGGCGCGCATTTCCTCGCTGACATCACGCAGCTCGGATTCGTTGTAAAGCGCCCGCGGGGTGATGATTACCAGCAGTTCGGTGCGGTTGGAGGTGTCGGTGTCGGTACCGAACAGGGCACCCACCACCGGCACACTGTGCAGCCAGGGCACCCCCTGGGAGGCGGTACTGGCGTTCTCCCGTATCAGCCCACCCAGCACCACCGATTCACCCGAACGCACCGCCACCCGGCTCTCGATATTGCGCTCGAGGAAGGCGCGCTGGTCAGTGGCGGCATCGATCTCGCCGACGTCGGTGACCGACTGCTTGACGTCCATGGTCACCAGACCGCCGGCATTCACCGACGGCTTTACTTCCAGTTTGACGCCTGTATCCCGATAGGTGATGCTCTGGGTGACTCGCCCGGTGTCGCTGGCCAGGGACTCGGTCTGGGAGTCGATAGTCGGCACCTGGCTGCCCACGTGGATATAGGCAGTGTGGTTATCCAGTACCATCACTGACGGGCTCGAGATGATATTGAGCAGGCTTTCCTTGGCCAGCGCATTGAGTACGGCCCGGATATCGCCCATCGATTTGGATACTGTATAAGAAAACCCCGGCACAATGGAAGACGGACTGGATGCCCCAGCTATACTCGAGAGAAAGCCCTCGCCACTGTAGTCTCCCAAACCATCCTTGAAGGTCCACTCCAGGCCATAACTCAGCTCGTCGGTCAGGCTCACCTCCATAATGCTGGCCTCGATAATGACCTGGGTGGCGACCACATCGAGTTGCTTCAATGCCGACTCGATAATGCGGTACTGCATGGCCGTAGCATAAATCATCAGGGCGTTGTTCTCGTCATCGGCCACCACCCGCACGTCGACAGCGGCTTCCCGGCTGCCGCCTGGGCCCTGCACGTTCATACTGGAAACCGATGCGGCGGGCGACTGGCGATTGCTACTGCCAAAGGATGAGCCACTGGAGGAGCCCAGCGTTTCCGGCGACATGCCCGGCGCGACCCCCGCCGCATCTCGCGGGCTGCGGTCATTGTACTGGTCGCCGCCCTGGCTGCGGCCGGTGTAAATACTGTTGATCAGGTTGGCGAGGCGACTGGCCGTGGTATTTTGCACCGGGTAGACGTACAGGCGCTGATCGAACTCGGTGTAGTGGGCGGCATCGAGGCGCTCGATCCAGGTTTGTACGCTGTCCAGGTAGTGGGCGCGGGGGGTCACGATAAGAATGCTGTTAAGGCGTTCCACCGGCACCACCCGGATCATGTCCTTGAGGGTGCTGCCGCCGTCCTTGGTGTTCATCATCGCCTCCAGCGCCAGGCTAACCTCCTCCACGCTGCTGTTTTCCAGCGGGAACAGGCCCACTGACATACCGGCCAGCTGGTCCACGTCGAAGGTGGCGACAATATCCAGCCAGCCATCCAGCTGCTCCCGGGTACCGGCCAGCATCAGCAGGTTACGGGAATTGTCGATTCTGACAAACGCCGACTCGTCGGCCACCGGCTTGAGAATCTCCGCCATGTTGGCGGCGCTGATGTACTGCAGCGGCACAATCACCGTTGAAAAGCCCGCCGCGGTGTCCCGCGGATTGGACACCCGCGGCGCCAGCCTGGTACCGCGATTGGTGCCGGTGACCAGGTAGCGTCCGTCCGTGCCGCGAATCATGATGCTGTTGTTCGACTTGAGCAGGGACTCCAGCACATTCAGCAGCTGGTCGCGGGGAATCGGGGTGCGGGTGCGCAGGGTCACCTGACCCTGGATCGGCTGGTCGACCACATAGTCGAGCTTGAGGATATCACCCATGATGGCGTGGGTGACTTCGCTCAGTGGCGCCTGCTCGAAATTCAGGCTGACATCGTCACCGAGGAAGCGCACCGGTTCCTGCCGCGCGGGCATTTTCACGTGGCGATCCGTGCCCTTGTACACCACCGCCGGCTGGGCCTCGGGCTCCTCCTCATCGTCCCTGGCGGCCGCCAGCTCGGCGGCGGAGCTCGCCAGCGCCGGCGCTGATTCGGCAGCGGCATCATCGGCGACGTCCATGGAGGTCGTACCGCTGATGGTCGTGCAACTGCTGACCAGCAGTAGTAGCGCAATGGCAGCGGTCTGTCGCAATGTTTTCATTCCTGTCGGCCTGTTCATGTGATTGTAATTAGGTCTGGTTGGGACGCGCGCGCCCGCCGAGGGTGAGGGAGCCGCTGTCTTCCGGCTGCGAGGTCTCACGCTGCTTTGCGGATGCTTTCTTTGGTTTCCCGGCGCGGTCATCGGCAGCGGCCTGAGCGGCTGCAGCGGCTGGGGACACTGCCGGGGCTGCCTGAATCACCGCCTGCTTGAGGACAAGCGCCGTCTTGCGGTCGCCATTAATAAACAGCGCCTCTGAAGGCTGCACGGATGCCAGTTCCCAGCCGTTGATTTTCTCGCCCACCATCAGGCGGCGTTTTTTGCCCTTGTTGATGACAATGATACCGGCTGACTCACCTCCACCAAATATGCCGGTCAGCTGGATGCCGTCAATTTTGCCGGGCTTACCGGCCTCGGCCTCGGCCTCAGGCTGCGCCTCGGCAAGCGCTTCGACCTCGGGCTCGGGTGGCCGGCGACTCGGCCAGAACAGCGGCCTCGCGGCAATCTCGGCGCGTAACCCAGGGTCGACCTCCACGCCCACAACAAGCTCACTCACCTGGAGGGAGTCCGGGCGCGGCTGCACCGGCTCGGGCAGGGCCGGGAACAGGGCCCGGAAACCGCCCCACAGCAGCTGCAGGGCGAGCAGCAGTAACACCAGCACCAGTGCCAGCTCAACCCGACGCTCCGCTCGCGTGGGGTCCTCGAGATTGCGGTAACGGTCGACCAGATTCATATCACCGACCTCAGTGACACCAGCCGCAGGGAGGCCGTGGCCTCCTGGGGCTCCACCTCGCCGCGCCGGGAACGCTGGCGGGTCGGCCAGATGTCCAGCGACTCAACAATAATCAACGGCGCGAAGGCCGCCAGCTCGGCCAGTGCCTGGTCCAGGCTGGCGACATCACCGGCCACGGTCAGTTTGACCCCGATGTAGTCGAACTTTTCTTCCTCGCGGACCGGCAGAGCCTGGCTGTTGCTGACGGTCAGGCCCGCGTCGGTCAGCAGCTGGCGTACATCCGCCTGCATGGCGGCGGCAACGTCGGTTTTCTCGGCGCTGGGCGGGTATACCAGGCGCGCAGTCTGTCGCTGCACTCGCCCGGCGGACTCCCGCAGTCGTTCCTCCACCTGCTGTATGCCCTGCAGGCGCGCGATACGCGGGCCCAGCCTGTGCACATCATCGGCATAGGCCTGGCGCAAGCCCCAGGTACCAAATAGCAGGTTGAGGTAAACCAGTACCGGCACCAATACGGTGGCGCCGCAAATGGCGGCGCTGCGCCGGTGGGCTTTGACCCAGGCCATCATATGACCGCCTCCTGCAGCTGGATTTTCAAGTGGAACTGTTCCAGGTCGGTGCCAGCGATTTTGCGAATGGCGCTGGCGGTGGTGACCGTCGCATACTCGGGCTGCTTGCTCAGCAGCTGCATTATTGCCGCGGCATCGACAGCGCGGCCGCGGAGGTCAATTTCCCGGCCGTTAATAGACAGTCTCTCGACGTAGGCGTCGTCGGCCAGTAACCGGCTGAGCCGTGCCAGTTCCAGGTGCGGACTGGGGTAAAGGCTGCTCACCGCGTCGACGGCGAGGGTCGTTGCATTGGCGGCGCCGAGGGTGTTGCGCATCCGCGTGGCCTGCTCGGCATCACTTGCAGCCACGGCTGCAATCTGCTCAAGACGCTCCAATTCGAGTTTCTTGAAGCCGGCACCGGCGGCAACGATCAGCAACAGCACAAGGGCAGTCGCCGCCAGCATGGCGCCCACCCTGAACAGGCGGCGCCGGTAACATTCCTGCCGGCGGCCCTCGCCAAAGCCCCTGATGACCACCATGCGACCCTCGACATCGACCCAGACCTCCTGGGCCTGGGCGTCGTGGCTGTCGTACTGGTGGCCGATGTAGGTCATCGCCGAACTCAGTGACACAATAACCAGCGCCACCTGCAGAAACTGGTCGTCCCGGGCCACCAGCGCCCAGCCATAGCCGGTGTCGGCAGCCGCAAACGGGCTGCTGGAGTTCACTTCCAGCGCCAGCACTTCTTCCAGATCCGCCTCTACCGCCAGCGGCAGGCGCAGCGCCCGGGTGAGCGCCAGCTCCTCGGGCAGCAACACCGCGCTGCAATCGGTACGCGCTTTTGCGCAGGGCTGGCCTGCCTGGTAACTGGCAGTACCGGATGGGGTGCGCAACTCGACCGGTTCGTCCAGGCGGGACCGCAGCGGTGAATCATAGGCCCACAGCAAGTCGCGCCAGGCAGCATTGAAGTGCTTGCCCAGGTTGCGCATGTCGTAGCCGAACAGCTCCCAGTTTTGGCCCGATTCAAACATCGGAGGTCCCCTTGCTTTCTTGTAGGCCCACAACGCGCGGCGCTTCGGTGCGCACCACCCGCCAGGGCAGGCTGGAATCGCCGCCGGATTCCAGTTTCAACCAGCGCCGCCGCAGCCAGGTGCGGCCGCCATACCCGATGTATGCGTCCGCCCGGAACACCCCGCTGGCCGGCAAGCGTCTGCTGCCGGCAACGGCGGCGGCAGCTTCGAACATGGCATCCCTGCGCTTGCCTACCGCCCCGGACTGCTCCGGGTTAACCTGCTCCAGCATCTGCATCATCGACCCGGGAGAGGCGCTCCAGTTCATCCTGCCGCTGGACCAGTTCCCCACGACCACATAGTCACGGATGGCGTCCAGCAGCGCGCGGTTTACTCCCTCCACCCGCAGCATGTCCTCCAGCGAGTAAAACTCCCGACTGCCACGCCTGGGACCCGCCCGGTTTTCTCGGGCACCGGTATTTTGCCGCCACTTTAGCACATTGTCCGCCACCGTTTTCGCATCCCCGGGCGTCATCCCTGCGGTAAGCCGGAACAGCGCTGCCAGCACATCCCCGGAAGCGTGATTGACATCCACGAACCCCGCTGCCGGCACAATCTGCACTCTCACCTCCAGTTCACCCAGACGGTGCCGGCTTTCCGAAATCATTGGCCCGGCGGCGGCCGACTCGAAACCCTGGTTGCGCTCCACCATCGCCAGCTGGATGGCGCCATCGCCGGAGGCCACCGCCTTGGCTCTGGCGAGGTGAACCTGGGTGGTGCGCGTATCCGTCCTCGCGTGGGAGACAATTCCCGCCACCAGCAACGACATGCCGGCGATGAACCAGACCACAATCGCCAGCGCCACCCCGCCCTGCTTCGCCTTCATCGCTGCACCTGCATGATGAGATCGGGCCAGTAGCGCCCGGAAGACTTTATCTGCAGGCGCACCAATGCCGGTGCCGTTGCGCTCTCCTCCCAGTTTTCTGTCCAGTCCGCCTGGAATTCCTCACGCACCTGCAGGGTGAAGCCTTCCAGGTCGTTAACCAGCGGGCGGGCGGGCGCAGCCCGCCAGCGCTCCTCATCCGGCTGCACGCGCTCCGGTTCCAGCCAGCGCAGCATTAACTGACCCTCGTCAGCGGCAATTCTCACCAGGTGAACACCACCATAGGCCTCGCCGAACAGGAGATTGGTCTTCCACTCGACGAACCCGGCTCCGAGCCGGAAGTAAGTGGCTTCCAGCGTTCCGCCCCCGAGGGTCAGCCCGCCCTTGCCGGCACCAACCACCGCCGATTCCATCAGCTGGCGCAGAAAGCCGCTGACGGTGCGGATTTCATCGACCCGGGCTGTGGCCCGCTCGATAGACGCCTGGGTGTTGCCCAGGGTGCGCATACCGGTCACCGTGCCCAGCAACACCATGCTGAGTATGGTCAGGGCCACCATGACTTCCACCAGGGTAAAGCCCCGCTGACCATTAGCGGCGCTCACGTGAATAAGCCTCCACCACTGAATTCAAGACGATTTCGCGGCGTTTACTGCCATCGAACCAGGCTACCCCGACTTCCAGGTCGTGCAGCTGGACACCCCTCAGGTCGCCGCGCCCCAGATCGCGGAGCTGCGATTGCACCCGCCACTGGTAGCCCCCGGCCGTTTCCCCGGCCGTGTTGACCCCGCCACTGTCCACCATGGCATGGTCGGCCAGTAGCGAACGGGCCAGTTCGACACCGTAGGCATAGCGCTCCGAGGTGCGCACGTTGCGGGTTGCGCCGCTGGCCGCCTGGTACAGCGAACCCAGCGCCAACGCCAGAATGGAAATGGCCACCAGCATCTCCAGCAATGAAAAACCGGGCTGGCGCTTAATCGGCGTCATAGCTGCTCTGGCTCACGCCGCCCATTAACCAGTCCACCGAAATACGCACCCCGCGCCCGGTGGGAGCGGCGATGTCCACGTCGCCGCCGGTGGAACTGCCCTCGGGGTAGAAGCGTATAAGGCCGAGACCGTCGCGGTTGACCTCACTGGCTGTGGTCACCGTCAGCTGGAAGCCCTCGGGCAACTGCCGGGTGTCGCCGGCAAAACTGACTTGCCGGCGCTGCGGATCGAAGGCCACATCCTGCGCCCTGCCTTTATCAACCGCCTGGTGCCTGGCATCGGCCAGGGTAGTCAGCACGTCGCGCACCGCCTGGCGGTACTGGATGGATTGGTACATGCGCATGGAGCCGGGCACGGCCACCGCCAGCAGCAGGCCGACGATGGCAATTGCAACCATGATTTCCACCAGGGTAAAGGCGCGCTGCCCCCGTGTGGAACAGTCAGGCTTGAGGGCAGTCATGGGGGCGCTGTTGAGGCGACGGGGGACGCTTACTTCCAGTTGCCGACGTCGGCGTCCTCACCCTCGCCACCGGGAGAGCCGTTGGCGCCATAGGTAAAGATATCCACCTCGGCGCGCTCACCGGGATACTTGTAGTGGTACTCGCGGTTCCAGGGGTCCAGCGGCACGTCGGACTTGAGGTAGGGCCCGTTCCAGCCAGTGGCGCTCCCCGGCTTCCTGACCAGCGCCTCCAGCCCTTCCGAGGTGGAGGGAAAGCGCCCTACATCCAGCTTGTACATCTCCAGAGCCTGCTCCAGGTCCTTGATCTGAATGCCGGCGGTTTTGGTCTTGGCGCCACCGAGCTGGTTCAGTACCTGCGGGCCCACCAGGCTCATCAGCAGGCCGAGAATGGCCAGCACCACCAGCAGTTCCATCAGGGTGAAACCGCGCTGCCGGCGGCTGAATGGGTGACGACTCTGTTGTTTCATTGCTATTCCTCTGCCGGCGGCAAGCGCCGCCCGCTTGATTGCTGTTTCCCGGGGGCGCGGGCAAACGCCTGCCCATCCCCTTGTTCTTCGTTTTTACACCGCCAGGTTGTTCACCGACAGAATGCCCATCAGGATGGCGATGATAATCACCGCGATTATCGCCCCCATGGCCAGGATCAACACCGGCTCCAGCAGCGACAGGCCGCGTTTTACCCCTGACTGCACATGATCATCGAACACCTTTGCCAGCTCCAGCAGCATCTTGTCGAGGCTGCCGGACTCCTCGCCCACCCGCACCATCTGTATCACCATGGGCGTGAACATGCTGGTTTCTTCCAGCGCCACCGACATCCGTTTGCCGGACTTCACCGCCGGCGGCAGCACCTGCAGGGATTCGCGTATCACCCGGTTGTCCACGGTATCGATGGCGATGGAAATGGCCTTCAACAGAGACACCCCGTTACCCAGCAGAGTTCCCGTGGTGCGGGCAAATTTTGACACTTCGAACTCAAAGACAATACCGCCGGCCAGGGGCAGGCCGAGCATGCGCCTGTCCAGCGCTGCCCTGCCCTCCGCCGTTGACGACCAGTTGCGGAAGACTATTCCACCGCCGACCAACAAAATGAGCAGCAGCCAGCCCCAAGACTTGATGAAGTCGGCACCGGAAAGCACCATCTGGGTCAGCGCCGGCAGGGCGTCGCCCATATCCTCAAACAGGCTCTCGAACTGGGGCACCACGAAGCCGAGCATCAGCACAATCGACAGCACCGCCACCACCAGCAGGATGGCGGGATAAATCAGCGCTGAAATCACGCTGTCGCGATTTGTTTTCGCGTTTTCCAGATACTCCACCAGGCGATCGAGTACCTCCGATAGCTGGCCGCTCGCTTCGCCGGAGCGCACCATGCTGATGTAGAAAGAGCCGAAAATCTGTTCGTGGGGCTGCATGGCCGAGGACAGCGGCTTGCCGCCTTTGACTGCCTTGAGCAGCTCGTTCAGCAGCAGCTGCATCTGCGGCTGCACCGCCATGTCGATGAGCACCTTCAGCGCCCGGTCCAGGGGCAGCCCGGCGCGCAGCAACACCGCGAGTTCCGAGGTCATGGACAGCACATCCTGGCGGCTGGGCGGTTTGCCCGGGGATTTCTCCGGGTCGGCAAGTTCGCCGCCCCGCTCCAGCTTCAACAGGGTCAGGCCCTGGCCGCGCAACTGCCGGGTGGCCAGTTCCTGACCGTCGGCCTCGATAACCCCCTGCCGGGTTTTACCGTCCCGGCCAACCGCCTTGTAGGTAAAGGACGCCATCGATCAGGCGGGAACCGATGACTGTGGCGCAACCGCCGCCTCGGGAGCCGCTTCGGTTTCACTCTGGTCCTGAGTCACCCGCAGCACTTCCTCCATGGAGGTGAGACCGGCGGCAACCTTGCGCAGGCCGTCCTCGTACAGGGTGATCATACCCTGCCGCCGCGCCGCCGCATGCAGAACCGTGGCATCGGCACCACTCATGATCACCCGGTGCATTTCATCGTCCAGCGGAAACAGCTCGTGAATGGAGGTACGGCCACTGTAGCCGGTCTCCATGCAGGCCGGGCAACCCACTGCCCGATAAACCTCCTGCTGGCCCGGCGCCAGGTAGGCGGCAATACCCGAGCGGGCCGCCGCGTCGGCAGGCAGGGCCACCGGTTCCTTGCAGGTCTTGCACAGGGTCCGCACCAGGCGCTGGGCCAGCACCCCGTTCACCGACGAGGTAATCAGGTAGCGCTCCACCCCCATGTCCTCGAGGCGGGTAATGGCGCCAGCGGCGGTATTGGTGTGCAGGGTCGACAGCACCAGGTGACCGGTAAGTGCCGACTGCACGCCGATCTGGGCGGTCTCGGTATCACGCATCTCACCGATCATGATGATGTCCGGGTCCTGGCGCAGGATGGAGCGCAGGGCGCGGGCAAAGGTCAATTCAATCTGCGCCTGAACCTGGATCTGATTGACCCCCTGCAGCTGATACTCCACCGGGTCCTCGACGGTAATGATTTTCAGCGAGTCGGAGTCCAGCGAGGCCAGCGAGGCATAGAGCGTGGTGGTCTTGCCGGAGCCGGTGGGGCCGGTCACCAGCAGTACGCCGTGGGGCCGGGCCAGCAGTTCCTGGTAGCGTTTGAGGGTGTCCTCGCTAAAGCCCATGTCCGGCAGGCTGAGGCGGATGCTCTCCCGGTCCAGCACCCGCATGACGATACTCTCGCCGTGCACGGTGGGAATGGTCGAGACCCGCAGGTCCAGTTCGTGCCCCTTGACCCGGGTCATGATGCGGCCGTCCTGCGGCAGTCGCTGCTCGGCAATATTCATGTGTGCCAGCAGCTTGATCCGGGAGGCAATGGCCGGGGCGAGACTGGGAGCGGGGGCATCCGGATGCTCCTGCAGCACGCCGTCCACCCGGTAGCGCAGGTGCAGGCCATCCTCGAACGGTTCGATATGGATATCGGAGGCGGACATGTCCACGGCGCGGTGGATAATCTGGTTGACCAGGCGAATGACCGGCGCCTCGCTGGCCAGGTCCCTGAGGTGCTCGATGAACTCGTCGTCGCTCTGCCCGGCAAACTGGTCGTTGAGCTCGTCTTCCTCCTCGCCGTCACCGGCCTGCAGGTACAGCTGCAGGGCGCGGTTGATATCCGACTCCAGGCCGAGGACGATAACCACGGGCTTCTCCAGCGCCATGGCCAGGGCTTTGCTGAGAAAGGGGTCCTGGGGCACGGCGGCGGCGAAGGTAACACGCGCCTCGCTGCGGGCCACCGGCACCACCGCGTTGGAAAACAGGAAGTCCTCCGCCACCTCGTCGATAGCAATAGCTTCCTCGGGATAGTCAGCCGCGGCCAGCAGGGGAATCTCCAGCTGCTGGCTCAGCACCTGGGCAAAATCCAGTTCGGACACCAGACCCAGCTTCACCAGCACCTGGCCGAACATGTCGCCCATTTCGCTCTGGGCCAGCAGGGTACGCTCCACGTCCCGCTCTGACACCTTGCCCTGTTCTACCAGCAGTTCGCCGATTTTCTTCATCGCCCACCTGTGCCGCTGCACAAAATTCAGCCGCGTTGCAACTAACCCGCGCGGCAAAGTCCGCGCCATTGTAGCACCGGTTGGACAGGAAAAGCGGGGTAAAGTTGCGGGGCCGCTGCGGCCCCGAGGCAATAACGCCGGCTTTAACGCCGGCGTTCAGGAATGCGGGTAGCTGTTTCAGGCGACCTCGAACAAACCGGCGGCACCCATACCGCCGCCAATACACATGGTGACGACCACGTACCTGACGCCGCGGCGTTTTCCTTCCAGCAGGGCGTGACCGACCATGCGGGCGCCGCTCATGCCAAAGGGGTGGCCGATGGAAATGGAACCGCCGTTGACATTGAGCCTGTCGTTGTCGATGCCAAGCTGGTCGCGGCTGTAGATCACCTGGCAGGCGAAAGCCTCGTTCAGTTCCCACAGGCCGATGTCGTCCACCGACAGGCCGTGACGGTCGAGCAGCCTGGGTACCGCAAACACCGGGCCTATGCCCATTTCATCCGACCTGCAGCCGGCCACGGCCAGGCCGCGGTAAATGCCCAGCGGCGCCAGGCCTTTCTGCGCCGCCAGTTTGGCATCCATCACCACACAGGCAGAAGCGCCGTCAGACAGCTGGGAGGAGTTACCGGCCGTGATGAAACGACCTTCTTTCACCCACTGGCCGTCTTTCCACACGGGTTCCAGCGCCGCCAGACTCTCGAGGGTCGTGGAGGGACGGTTACAGTCATCGCGATCGACCACGACCTCTTCATAGCTGGTCTCTTTGGTCTCCTTGTTGAATACCGACTTAACGGTATGCATGGGAACGATCTCGTCATTGAACAGACCCGCTTCCTGGGCCGCCGCGGTCCGCTGCTGGCTCTGCAGGGAATAGATATCCTGGTCTTCACGGGAGATGTTGTACCGGTCAGAGACCACTTCCGCCGTTTCCAGCATCGGCATGTAGGCGGTTTCATCTATCGCGGTCACGGTCTCGGACACATTGCGATAGCTATTCTTGTGCTTGGTCTGCACCAGGGAAATGGATTCGACACCACCGGCGACGGCAATGTCGTACTCGTTGCAGATAATGCTCTTGGCTGCCGTGGCAATGGACATCAGCCCGGAGGAACACTGGCGCTCGATGGCCATACCGGCAACGGTATCCGGCAAACCGCCGGCAATACCGCTCAGGCGGCCAATGTTGTAGCCCTGGGTACCCTGCTGCGCCGCGGCGCCCATGATGCAGTCGTCCACTTCCGCCGGGTCAATGCCGGCGCGCTCAACCGCAGCGCGAACGACATGACCGCCCATGGCGGGCGCTTCCGTGTTGTTGAAACCGCCACGGAATGATTTGGCCAGGCCGGTCCTGGCGGTAGATACGATAACTGCTTCTCTCATTGCTCTTTCTCCTATGAACCCCGGACGGGTTCAACTGTGATTTCTGTCAGGCCCCGGGCCCGTTTGCGCCGCGACCCTGATTCCGTGTGGCGGGAATTATGACCGCTGACTGGATACGGAAACAACCTCGCCGGTCATATAGCTGGAGTAGTCGGAGGCCAGGAACATCATGACATTGGCCACTTCCCAGGCCTCGGCGGCGCGGCCGTAGGCTTCCTTCGACTCCAGTTCATCCAGCAATTCCTGCGGCGCGGACTTGCGCAGCATGGGGTGCAGGACGATAGAGGGTGACACGGCGTTGATGCGCACATTGAACTCGGCGGCTTCCACGGCGGCACAGCGGGTCAGGGCCATGACTCCGGCCTTGGCTGCGGCGTAGTGGGCCTGCTCTTTCTGGGCCCGCCAACCAAGCACGGAGGCGTTGTTGATGATAACGCCGCCCTGTTCCCGTTCTTTCATGACCTTCATCATGTAGCGGGTCATGCGCATGGTGCCGTTAAGGGTCACATCGATGACCTTGTGCCACTCATCGTCTTCCATGTCGATCAGCAATTTGGAGGTCCCCAGGCCCGCGTTGTTGATCAGGACGTCGGTACCGCCGAGCTTGTCCTCGGCGAAGTCGATCAGGGCGCGCACGTCTTCCTCAACGGCAACGTTGCCTACCAGCCCCCACACCTCCTGCAGGCCGGTTTCTTCCTTCAGCTTGTCCACGGCGGCGTTCAGGCGGCCCTCGTGGATATCACTGAGGACGATGGCGCGGGCGCCCTCTTCCGCCGCGCGCTGGGCGGCGGAGAAGCCGATGCCGGCGCCGGCGGCGGCGGTAATGAGCACGGAGCGGCCCTTGATCAGGCCGTGGCCCTCTACATATTGCGGATTCTTGAGATCCATAGTCTTTTCCTTCTCCTTAGCGGGCAGTGCCTTTCGGCTCTTTCGGCATACCCAGACCGCGCTCGGCAATGATGTTGCGCTGGATCTGGTTGGTGCCGCCATAAATCGTGTCGGAGCGCACAAACAGGTACATGGACTGCAGGCGGCTCAGCTCATAGGGACCACCCTCGAGGATCTCGCACTCCGGACCCATCACGTCCATGGCCAGTTCGCCCAGCTCGCGGTGCCAGGTGGCCCAGAACAGCTTGTAGATCAGTGCCTCCTTCTGCAGGGAGCCATCGCCGCTGCTCTGGCCGGAGAGCATGCGCATGGAGTTGTAGCGCATGATCTTGAGCTCGGCGTGCATACCGGCAATGCGCTGGCGGATGGCCGGGTCCCGGGCGGCGCCGTTGGCTTTCGCCACCCGCACCACCTCGTCCAGCTCGTTCTGGAACTGCATCTGCTGGCCCAGGGTGGACACCCCGCGCTCGAAGCCGAGCAGGCCCATGGCCACTTTCCAGCCCTCACCCGGCGCACCGACGATATCGTCCGCATCGCACTCGGCGTCGTCGAAGAACACCTCGTTGAACTCGCTGGTGCCGGTGATCTGCTCGATGGGGCGCACGTCCACCCCGGGCTGGTCCATCTTCACCAGGAAGAAGCCCAGGCCCTTGTGGGCCACCGAATCGGGGTCGGTACGGGCGATCACGAAACAGTAGTCGGATTCGTGGGCCAGGGAGGTCCACACCTTCTGGCCGTTGATGACCCACTTGCCCTTCCCCTCGTCGAAGCGGGCCTTGGTTTTCACGTTGGCGAGGTCGGACCCGGCGCCGGGTTCGGAGTAGCCCTGGCACCACAGTTCGGTGCCCGCCAGAATCCCCGGCAGGTACTTCTGTTTCTGCGCTTCGGTGCCAAAGGCAATGAGGGTGGGGCCCGCCAGGCCCTCACCGATATGACCGACACGGCCGGGCGCCCCGGCACGGGCGTATTCCTCGAAGAAGATCACCTGCTGCTCGATGGAACAGCCACGGCCGCCGTGCTCGCGGGGCCAGCCGACACAGGTCCAGCCGCCCTCGGCCAGCTTCTTCTCCCATTCCTGGCGCTCGGCGGGGAACATGTGTTCGTCGCCGGGGCCGCCGCGGTACTTCAGTTTCTCGAATTCGCCGACCAGGTTGGCCTTCAACCAGCCGGCAACTTCCTCACGGAATTGCTCGTCTTCGGGACTGAAACTCAACTTCATGCCTATCCCTCCTTAAGAGTCCAGCAGCATGGCGGCAAGCCGCTCGCGGTGGATGGCGCCGTTGCCTAGCATGTGCTCGGATGACTTGGCGCGCTTGAAGTACAGGTGTACGTCGTACTCCCAGGTAAAGCCCACACCGCCGAACAGTTGCAGGGCGTCGCCGGCGTTGGCGAAGTAACTGTCGGAGCAGTAGGACTTGGCCACGCTGGCCGCCTCCGGCAGCTCTGCGGCCGGCTCACCCCCGGCCAGGGCTTCCTGCGCGACGCAGGCCGCGTAGTACGCGGCAGAGCGCGCCACCTCCACCTTCATCATCATGTCCGCGGCCTTGTGCTTGATGGCCTGGAAGCTGGCGATGGTGCGGCCGAACTGCACCCGCTCGCTGGTGTAGGCCACGGCCAGGTCCAGCACCTGCTGGGCGCCGCCCACCTGCTCCGCCGCCAGGGCGACGGTGGCGAGGTCGATGACCTTTTCCAGCAGTGGCCAGCCCTCGCCGGCGGCGCCCAGCAGGGCATCGGCACCGACGCTGACCCCGGCAAGGCTGATACTGGCCTGCTTGCGGGCCTGGTCCATGGTGGGCAGCCACTGGCGGCTGACCCCCGCCGTATCCGCCGGCAACAGGAACAGCGAAACACCCGCCTCGCCGCTGCTGCCTGCCTCGCGGGCCGCTACCACCAGGGTGTTGGCGGTATGGCCGTCGATCACGTAACGGTAGTCGCCGTCGAGCACAAAACCGTCGCCCTCGCGGCGCCAGGTGGCGGTGATGGCATCGGCGTCCCAGCGACTGCTGCCGCCATTGAAGGCCAGGGTCGCGGTCAGTGTGCCCTCGCACAGCTGCCCCAGGTATTGCGCTTTCTGGTCATCGTTACCCGCTACCAGCAGCGCATTGGCGCCCAGGCAGACGGTGGCGAAAAACGGCGAGCACAGCAGGTAGCGGCCCATCTGTTCCAGCATGGCCACCAGTTCCACATAGCCCAGGCCCATACCGCCATATTCCTCGGGAATGTGGATGGCCTGCCAATACATTTCACCGCAGATACGCTGCCAGAGCTGTGTATCGTAGCCCTGTTCGGTGGCCATGGCGGCGCGCACCGCCTCGCTGCCGGACACCTCGGCGAGGAATGCCGCGGCGGTGTCGCGGATCATTTCCTGCTCTTCTGTGAATGCAAATTCCATAGTTGCTCCAGTGATGACGGTGGAAATTCCCGTCATCCCCCGCCAGTGCGGGGAGTTGGTTTAGTCGCCCTTCATACCCGCACACGCGGGAATGACGCCGGGGCGTGGCGGGATCAGGTGCCCCAGACTTTCTGCGCCGGTACTTCTTTTTCCAGCAGTACCTTCATGGCCTCGCCGATCTCCGCGGGGGCCCAGGCGGCACCGCGGTCGACGCCCTCGGTGGTGCGCCAGCCATCGCAGATGCAGATGCGACCACCCTCGGACTCGAATACCCGGCCGCTAACGTGGGCCGCCTCGGCGCTGCCCAGCCAGGCCAGCAGATTGGATACGTTTTCCGGGGCGAAGTGATCGAAACTGCCGTCTTCCGGCCTGGCCATGCGCTCGGCCATCTCCGGCACCGCGCTGGTCATGCCGGTGCGGGCAGAGGGGGCCACCGCATTCGCGGTGATGCCGTAGCGGCCCAGTTCCGCCGCCTGGTTCAGGGTCAGTGCGGCAATGCCGGCCTTGGCGGCGGCATAGTTGGACTGGCCGATGGAGCCCTGCAGGCCGGCACCGGAGGTGGTGTTGATGATGCGTGCATCCACCGCCTTGCCTTCCTTCGCCTGGCCGCGCCAGTAGTGCACCGCGTGCGAGGAAATACAGAAGTGCCCCTTCAGGTGCACTGCCATGATCGCGTCCCACTCGGCCTCGGTCATGGACGCGAACATGCGGTCGCGGTTGATGCCGGCGTTGTTGAGCACGATATGCAGGTCGCCGAAGCTGTCGATGGCCTGCTTTACCGCATTCAGGCTGTCGTCGTAGTTGGTGATATCCGAAGCGTTGACCACCGCCTTGCCGCCGGCCGCAGTGATCTCGTCTACTACCGCCTGGGCCGCGTCCTGGTTGATATCGTTGACCACCACGGCACAACCTTCAGCTGCAAATACCCGTGCGTGTGCGGCACCCAGGCCGCCGCCGGCACCGGTGATGATTGCTACACGTCCTTCCAGAATTCCACTCATGTTTACTATCCTCTGTCTCTATCCTGAGGACCGGTTCAGCGTCATCCCCGCGTGCGAGGGAACGAGTCGGTCTTCAGGTTAATCTGGATTCCCGCGTGCGCGGGAATGACTGTTTAACTTACAAACGTTCAATAATGGTTACGTTCGCCTGGCCACCGCCCTCGCACATGGTCTGCAGGCCGTAACGGCCGCCGCTGCGCTCCAGTTCGTGCAGCAGGGTAGTCATCAGCTTGGTGCCGGTGGCGCCCAGGGGATGGCCGAGAGCGATGGCGCCGCCGTTGACGTTGGTTTTCGCCGGGTCGTAGCCGGTTTCCTTCAGCCAGGCCATGGGCACGGAGGCGAAGGCCTCGTTGATTTCGACCCGATCGATGTCCGCCAGGCTCATGCCCGCTTTCTTCAGCGCGTAATCGGTGGCCGGGATCGGGGCGGTGAGCATCCAGATCGGGTCGGCGGCGCGCACACTCATGTGGTGAATGCGGGCCCGCGGGGTCAGGTTGTAGCGCTTCAGGGCGTCCTCGGAGACGATCAGCATGGCGCTGGAACCGTCACAGGTCTGGCTGGAGACGCCGGCGGTGACCTTGTCGCAACCGAAAATGATATCCAGCTCCGCCATCTTCTCCAGGGTCGACTGGCGCGGGGTCTCGTCCATGGTTACACCTTCCAGGGGCGCAATCTCACGGTCAAAGCGGCCTTCCTCGATGGCCTTGATGGCGCGGGTGTGGGACTCCAGCGAGAACACTTCCAGTTGCTCGCGGGAAAAGCCCCACTTGTCGGCAATCATCTGGGCAGAGCGAAACTGGGTGGGCGGGGTATCACCGTAGCGCTCGACCCAGCCGCTGGAACCGGTGAAGGGATCGGAAAAACCCAGGGGCTCCGCCGCGGTCATCGCGGAGGAGATGGGGATCTGGGTCATGGTCTGCACGCCGCCGGCGATCACCACGTCATTGACCCCCGCCATGATGGCCTGGGCGGCAAAATGCACCGCCTGCTGGGAAGAGCCGCACTGGCGATCGATGGTGGTGCCGGGCACTTCATCGGACAGCCCGGCGGCCAGCCAGCAGGTGCGGGCGATATCACCGGCCAGGGGCCCGATGGTGTCGACACAGCCGAACATCACGTCGTCGTACTCGTGGTCGGGAATGCCGTTGCGCTCCACCAGGGTCTTCAACACGTGGGCACCCAGGTCGGCGCCGTGCACGTGGGCCAGGCCGCCCTTGCGGCGCCCGGTGGGGGAGCGTACTGCGTCTACGATATATGCTTCTGCCATTTTTTGGTCCTCTTGTCTCCTTTCCTTGATGCCCGCGCAGGCGGTGCTCCAGTCAGGAGTGTCTCTGGATTCCCGCGTCCGCGGGAATGACGTCATTCACGGGCGGATGACGGGCGTCAATCAAGCAAAAGTCGCACCGGCACCCAGGGCCGCACCCTCGGCAAAAATGCGTTCGCCAATGCGGGTTTTGTGATCCGCCGCATCGCCCCAGGTATTGGCCAGGGCCCACGCCTTCTTCATGAAGATGTGCAGGTCCACTTCCCAGGTGTAACCCATGGCGCCGTGCACCTGGATGCTGTTCCTGGCCGCGAGCTTGGCCGCTTCACAGGCCACCAGCTTGGCGTGGGACACGGCGTGGGACGCCACCTCCTCACCGTGGGCGATACTGTAGGCGGCGCGGTGGACCGGCGCCTTGGCATATTCCAGGCGCACCGCCACATTGGCCATGTGATGCTTCACCGCCTGGAAGCTGCCGATGGCAACGCCGAACTGCTGGCGTTCGCTGGTGTACTGCACGGATATGTCGATCATGCGCTGGGCCAGGCCCAGGGCCTGGGCGGCACAGCCCAGGGCGCCGCGGTTGAGGGCGTTGGCGCTGAGCCTTGCGGCCTCGTCACCGCTGGCGACAGTGACCGCGTCCGCGCCTGCTTCCACCGCGTAGAGCCTGCGCGAGGGGTCGACGGATTCATTGTGGCGCAGGGTCACCTGGTCCGCGGTCGCGGCGACGATGCGCTCGCCCTGCTGCAGCAGCAACAGGTCCGCCACATGGGCGTCTTCCACCAGCAGGTTCTGCTCCAGGCCGACAACGGCCCTGGCCTCGCCGGCGGCGATTTTCGGCAACCACTCGGCGGCCAGTTCACCGCCGATTTCATTCAGCATGGGCACCGCCACCAGGGCCGTGTGCACCAGGGGCTCGGGCAGGGCCACGTAGCCGCACTCCTGCGCCAGCAACACGAAGTCCAGCTCGTTCATACCCAGGCCGCCGTGCTCCTCGGGTACGGTCATGCCGGTCAGGCCGAGCTCGGCCAGCTGGGCCCACAATTCAGCGGAGCGGCCACTGTCAGTCTCCCAGGTTTCGCGAATGCGCTCCGGGGTCACTTCGTTGACCAGGAAGTCCCGCACGGAGTCCTGGAACAACAGCTGGTCCTCAGTAAAGGTAAAGTCCATCGTTAAGCTCCTTACTTGCGCGGCATGCCGAGCATTCTCTCGGCGATGATATTGCGTTGTACTTCGTTGGTGCCGGCGTAAATCGGGCCGGACTGGGCGAACAGCCAGCCGTCCAGCCAGGTGCCGACACCCTGCGCATCCGGGGCGTGAGGCAGCAGTTCCGCCCGCGCGCCAAGAATACTCATCGCGGTGGCGTGCATGCTCTGGTCCAGCTCCGACCAGAAGATCTTGTTGGTGGAGGACTCGGCGCCGATCTTGCCGCCCTTGTTGAGGCGGCAGGCGGTCTGGTAGGTGGTGAGGCAGTAACTCTCCGCGTCCAGGTAGGCGCGGATTACCGCGTCGCGGACCGCCGGGTCGCGGTCGGCGCTGGCCTGGTTGGCGGTGTACAGTTCCACCAGGCGGCGGGCGGTTTCCTGGAAACGCGCCGGTGACCGCAGCATCAAGCCGCGCTCGAAGCCGGCGGTGGCCATGGCCACGCTCCAACCGGCGCCCTCGTCACCCAGGCGGTTGTCCACGGACACTTCCACGTTGTCGAAGAAGATCTCGGCGAAGCCCGGCAGGCCGTCCAGCTGGGGGATGGGGCGCACGGTGATGCCGGGGGTATCCAGGGGCACCAGAATAAAGGTCAGGCCCTTGTGGCGGCTGGAGTCGGGATCGGTACGAAACATACCGAAACACCAGTCCGCCCATACTGCGCGGGTAGACCAGGTTTTCTGGCCGTTGATGATGTACTTGTCACCTTCCAGCCTGGCGGTGGAGCGAATCGCCGCCATGTCGGAACCGGCGTTAGGCTCGGACCACCCCTGGGCCCACACTTCCTCACCGTTGGCCATTTTCGGCAGGATACGCGCCTTCTGCTCCTCGGTACCGTACTCCATCAGGGTCGGGCCGAGCAGGAAGATGCCGTTCTGGTTGACCCGCAGCGGGGCGCGGGCCTTGTAGTATTCCTCTTCGAAGATCAGCCACTGGATGAGGTCACAGGCGCGGCCGCCCAGTTCCTCGGGCCAGGTCACCATGCCCCAGCGACCCTCGTTGAGCTTCGCTTCCCACTCGCGATGCTGCTGAAAGCCCTCGGCGGTGTCGAAGGTCTGCAGTGGTTCGGCGGGCACATTGGCCGCGAGCCAGCTGCGCACTTCCTCGCGGAAGGCGTTTTGTTCGTCGGTGTATGCGAGATCCATAATCTGCCTCTTTCCTCGTCATTCCGCGCAAGCGGCAATCCAGTCAATAGTTGTGTCGTTCTGGGTCCCCGCGTTCGCGGGGATGACGTTACTAAAAACGTAGCGCCGCGGGGATGACGTTACTAAAAACGTAGCGCCGCGGGGACGACGTCACTTAAAATGTCGCGTCGCGCTTTTCGACAAAAGCGTCGCGGGATTCCTGGGAGTCACCCATGGTGTAGGCCTCCAGGGTGAAACCCTGCTCCCAGCGGTACTTGTCTTCCAGGTTGCCGTCCTCGATACCGGTGAGGGCCTCCTTGGCTAGGCGCACCATGGCCGGGGACTTCTCGGCAATTTTCCCCGCGATCTCACGGGCGGTGGGCAGCAGCTGCTCCAGCGGCACCACCTTCTCCACCGCGCCCAGGCGATAGGCTTCCTGGGCGTCTATGAACTCACCGGTGAAGTACATGTAGCGCACCTTCTGCACCGGAAACATGCGCTGCAGGTGGGCGCCGCCGCCCATGGCGCCGCGGTCGATTTCCGGCACGCCGAAGCGGGCGCAGTCCGAGCACACGATAATATCGGCGGCGCCGGCCATACCGATACCGCCACCCAGTACAAAGCTGTGCAGGGCCACGATCACCGGCTTGGGATTGCGGTGGATGGCGCGGAAGGTCTCGTAGTTGCCCTTGTTGACGTCGACGATCTTGCTGCCGTCGGCAGCCAGTTCCTTGATATCCACACCGGCACAGAAACCCTTGCCGGCCGCGCCGATGATAATGACGCGCACCTCGTCATTGGCGCCCAGGGCGTCGATCTCATCGGCGATGGCAAACCAGCCGGCGGAGTTGAAGGCGTTCACCGGCGGATGATCGAGGATCATCTCGGCGATGCCGTTGTCGATACTTACCTTGAACGGTTGGCTCATGTTGCTTTCCTCTTGCTTAAACGGCGCGCTGCGCCAGCAGTGCCAGGCGCTGCTCCGCCTCGGTCACGATGGAATTGATCAGGTCTTCACAGCTCAGCAGTTCATCGATCACACCCGCCACCTGGCCGGAGGGCAGCACCCCACTGGCAGGCTCGCCATCGACCATGGCCTTCTGGATGATCATGGGCGCGTTGGCGGACATGATGGCCTGCGCGGTGGTGATGTCGGCGTCCTTGTGCATCTGCCATGCCGACTGCAGCAGCTGCAGCAGGCTGGCACCGGTGTGCCTGCGAAAACGCAGGCCGTTGCGCAGGGCGATGATGAACTTTTTCAGCGCACCGGCTTTTTCCAGCTCCGCCAGCAGCTCGTTCATGATCATCCGCTGGGGCAGTCCGTCCATCGCCCTGGAGACGATGATCTCCCCCGGGTTCTTGCAGTCGATATAGCGCTGCAGGGTTTCCCGCGGCACCGGGCTCTCCTCGGTCATCAGGAAACGGGTGCCCATGGCGATACCGTCAGCGCCCCAGGACAGGGCCGCCAGCAAACCGCGGCCATCCTTGAAACCGCCAGCGGCCACCACTGGCACCTTGTCGCCCACGGCGTCCACCACCTGGGGAATGAGCAACGTGGTGGGCACGGCGCCAGTGTGGCCGCCGCCCTCCCCGCCCTGCACGGTGACCACGTCGGCTCCCAGTTCCACCGCCTTGATGGCGTGCTTGGGCAGGCCCACGGTGGGCATGCAGACCACGCCGGCTTCCTTCAGCTTGCGGATGAACTCGGGGCCGGGGGAACGGGAGTAGCTCACCGCGCGAACCCCGTGGCGTATCACCAGGTCCACGATGTCCGCCGCGTTGGGCTGGTACATGTGGAAGTTCACACCGAAGGGCCGGTCGGTGAGCTCCCTCACCCGCAGGATGTCCCGCTCCATTTCATTGGCGGGAATGGTGGCCCCGGCGAGGAAGCCGAAGCCGCCGGCATTACAGCTGCCCGCCACCAGCCTGGGGTCGGCGACCCAGCCCATGGCGGTCTGTACGATGGGGTACTTGCAACCCAGCAGTTCGGTCAGGCGTGTTTCAAGCATCGATCAGTCCTCTTATCAGGCCTGGTTCAGGACCTGTCCCCACGATCCGGCGTTCCGGGTGGATTGTCCTTGATCTGGAAGGAGCGCTGGTTGTGCGGGTCCATGGCGGCGATGATGTCCAGCTGCTCTTGGGTCGGCGCTTCGGTGGTGGGAATATCACCCTCGATGTGCACCGGGTAGCCGGTGTTCTCCTGCACCTGCTCCACGGTCACGCCGGGGTGCAGGGAGAGCAGGCGAATCTGGTGGTCCGGGCCGCCAAAATCCATCACGCACAGGTCGGTCACCACCAGGCGGATGTCGACGTCATCCAGGCTGTGGCCCTTGGGCAGGCGCGCCGGGTTGTAGCCAATGGAAGACACGAAGTCGCACTCGCCGTCCATGAACACGCGGGTGTTATGGGCCGGAACAAAGAAGCTGTTGGGATGGGAGATGGAGTTGCCCGGGAAACCGCGGGCGCCCAGCATCATCACCTTGGGCTTTTCATAGGTGCCGCCCAGGGCGGAGGTGTTGGTCTGGCCCCACTTGTCGATCTGGGTCGGGCCGAGCATCGCGTGGCGCTTGCCACTCCACACGTTGTCGAAGATCCGCGAAAACCCCATCCAGGTCTCGTTGGCCTGCACGAAGTCGTCACCGCGCTTGCCCAGGGGATTGGGCTCGCTCAGCAGGAAGGCCTCGGA
Organism: Seongchinamella sediminis; assembly: GCF_003457605.1. Taxonomy (GTDB): domain Bacteria; phylum Pseudomonadota; class Gammaproteobacteria; order Pseudomonadales; family Halieaceae; genus Halioglobus; species Halioglobus sediminis. The sequence continues at coordinate 138,134 of NZ_QRAN01000001.1, read as the reverse complement.
ATCGGTCATCATCAGGTCCGGGTTGCTGGTCTTCATGGCCAGGCTGGCGGCCAGGCGCGGGACCACGCCAATGCCGGTGGCCAGTACTTCGCCGTCGTCGGCGAAAGCCTTGCTGGCCGCCACGATGCACAGTTCGGCCAGGGTGTAGTCAGTTGCTGCAGTCATGTTCCTTAACTCCTTCGCCGGTCAGTAGGTGGGCAGTTCGATGGACTTGATGGCCTCCAGGCCGCCGACGTTCTGCTGGTACTCTTCCTCGGTTGCGCCGAGGAACTTGTCCAGGTAGCCCTGCAGGCCGCCCTCTTCCTTCGCCGACGCCACATAAGTCTTGGTGTGGGGCACATCGAAGCCGTACAGGGGGGTACAGGAACTGGGGTGGGCGCCACCGGGAATGTGCACCACGCCGGTCGTGTGACAGCGTTCCCAGTGCACCAGGCGCGCCTGGACCGGATCGTTGAAATAATCACTCTCCACCAGCTCGTCGCAGCTGACAAAGGTCTTGTCGGCGGCGCGGGCGAACCAGTCGTCCATGTGGTGATCCGGACCGGAAACCTGGCACACCCCGCGCACATCGGCGTGGTCGGCATGCAGCAGGGCGGCATCCAGCTGCAGTGCCGGCATGGCCACCCACTCCTTGTCGTCATAGGGGCTGTCGATCACCTTGATTCCCGGGTTCACCCTGAGCACATCGGTGCCCAGGCCTATCTCGGTGGGAATATAGGGCAGACCCCAGCTTGCTGCGCGCAGGCCCAGCAGCATCATACCCTCGTCAATCTCCATCACCTCGATGGCGCCGGACTGGCGCGCCTGGCGGAAGTAGGGCTCCAGCGGAATGAAGTCCAGCGAGACGAAAGCGAATACCACTTTCTTCACCTTGCCCGCCGCGCACAACATGCCGACATCGGCGCCACCGTAGGCGACCACCGTGAGGTCCTTCAGGTCGGAGCGCAGGATTTCACGCACCAGGGCCATGGGCTTGCGCCGGGGGCCCCAGCCGCCGATACCGATGGTCATGCCATCTTCCAGTTGGGCAACGACTTCGCGAGCCGTCATTTGCTTGTTCATCAGGCTTTCCTTCCTCTGGTTCATCTCTAGTTCACGATCCGCGCCATGCGGTAATCGTGCTTGACGAAATTGACACCCAGGGTGCTCTGGGTAGAACGCACCCCGTCGATGCCGCTGATACTGCGGTGCACGAACTCGGACAGATGCTCCGTGTTGCGCACCATGGTGATGGCCAGGATGTCGGAACGCCCCAGCATCACACCGACGAATCCCAGCTCCGGGATATCCGCCAGCGCCCGGGCTACCTCGCGGGTCTGCCCGGATTTTTCTACCTCGATCCAGATGTAGGCCAGGGCCGCATCCTTGAAGCGATCGATATTGGTCACCGCGGTGATGCGGATCAGCTTTTCCTCTTCCATGCGCTTGATACGGCCGCGCACGGTGCCCTCGGTAACACCGAGGTCCTCGGCGATCTGCCGGTTGCTGGTGCGTGCATCCCGGGACAGATAATCAACGATGGCCTGGTCGACCTTGTCCAGCCTACGCCGCATGGAAAGGCACCCAGTCCGGCTGGTTCTTGAGCACGTCCAGCGCCAGCGCCGGGGTCAGGCGGCGCACGCCGGGCATGCCGCCCAGCTGCACCGAGATCAGTTCATCCAGCGCCGCCTGGTCCCGGGCAACAACCAGGATCTCCAGGTCGTGGGCGCCAACCACCACATTGACCGAGAACACCTCGGGAATGGCAGCCATATCCCGCGCCACCTCCTCCGGGGAGCGCCCTTCCACCCGCACACCGATCGCCAGCAGCATGTCGTAGCCGGCAGCCTCGATATCGGTAACCGCGACCACGCGCATGGTGTCGGACTCCTCCATACGCCGGACCCGGGCGCGCACCTTGTTCTCGGTAATATCCAGCTGCCTGGCGATGGCCCGGTAGGACATGCGGCCGTCGTCCCGCAGGAGGGCGATAATGCCCTGGTCGATGTCGTCCAGCTCGATCGGCATCGCGGCAGCACTGGCGGCGAGATCGTTCACCCCGCCTCCTGCTCCGCGCGCCGGGCCAGCTCCAGCTTGTCGACCTTGCCGCCGGCGTTCAGCGGCAGCTCGGCCAGCAGTTGCACACTGCGCGGCACCTTGTAATTGGCCATGTGCTCGCGCGACCAGGCGATCACGCCCGTCTCGTCCAGGTCGGCCCCGGCGGCCGGCACGATATAGGCGCGAGCCACCTCGCCCATCCGCTCGTCCGGGATCCCGATAACCGCCGCTCGCGCCACTCCGGGCATATCACAGAGGATGTTCTCGATTTCCGCCGGGTAGCAGTTGAAACCGCCGACAATAAACATCTCCTTGATACGGCCGGTGATATGCACGTAACCGTCGGCATCCAGCACGCCAACGTCGCCGGTTTTCAGCCAGCCGTCTGCGGTGATGGCCTCTGCAGTGGCCGCTTCATTGTTGAAATAACGCTGCATCACGTTGAAGCCGCGGCACCAGATCTCCCCCTCGGCGCCCGCCTCCACCGTCTCCCCGTCGGGGTCCACGCACTTCACTTCCACGCCCTTCATGGCGCAGCCCGAGGTATGGGAGATACGCTCGGCGCTGTCGTCGGGGCGGCAGATGGTCACCACGCCACAGGTTTCGGTAAGCCCATAGGCGGTCACCACCACTTCAAAGCCCAGCTCCTCGCGCATCTGCTCCACCAGCGCCACCGGCACCGGGGCGGCCCCGGTCACCGCCAGACGCAGGCTGGACAGGTCATACTCGCCGCGACGCGGGTGTGCCAGCAGCGACTGGTAAATGGTGGGCGGCCCGGGAATCATCGACACCCGGTCCCGCTGGATCTGCTCCATGACCGCATCCAGGTCAAAGTTCAGCACCGGCAGGATATGGGCCCCGCGGATGATGGCGGCCAGCCAGCCGGCCTTGTAGCCGAAGGAGTGGAAGAAGGGGTTGATGATCAGGTAATTGTCGTCGGCATGCAGGCCGACCGTGGCGCTCCAGGTTTCAAAGGCACGAATATTCTGGCCGTGACCGGTCACCACGCCCTTGGGGTTGCCGGTGGTGCCGGAGGTAAAGAGGATATCCAGGGTGTCGTCGGGGCTCAAGGCCGCGCTGCGGGCCGCCACCTCCTCCACGCTCACGGTCTCGCCGGCGGCCAGGAAGTCTTCCCAGGCCTGGGCGCCGTCTGCGGCGCCACACAGGGTGACGATGCGCTCCAGGCCCGGCAGCTCCTGGTCCTGCAGCAGGGCCGGGTAGCTCACCCCGAGGAAGTCACCCACGGTGAACAGCAGACGCGCGCCGCTGGCCCGGATGATATAGGCCGCTTCCGGCCCCTTGTAGCGGGTGTTCAGAGGCACCACCACACCGCCGACGCTCTGGGCGCCGATCGCGGCGATGATCCACTGGTAGACATTCGGTGCCCAGATGGCAACGCGCTCACCCTTCTCGAGACCGGCGGCGACGAAAGCGCGGGCGGCCTGTACCCGGGCGAGGTCCAGCTCCCGGTAGCTCAGGCTGACCGGCCCATCGGTAATGGCCGGGCGCTCGCCGTAGGCGGCCGCCGCATCGATGACGACCTGGGGCAGGGTTCGGGCCTGGTAGGAATCGGCTGACATAGGGTCTTGGTACTCACGCAGTCCACAGGTGGCAGGGATGGGTATAGTAGGCGGCTATTCGCCGTTTTACAAGCGAATTGCGTAAATTTTGGACCCATATTCTACGAATATCGCAAATAGTTATAAGGGATCACCGCCTAATTACCCGATTCGCGCAAAAACGCGCCACCTGGCGAGCGCAGACCCCGCCGGGTGGCCCCCTGTGCAGTGGCAGGAGTGGTACAGCGACAAGGTCGGGATACACAGGTAAGGGCGCCGGCAGGAACCAGCGCGGGTCAGCGGTGCCCGGGACGCACCACGGGGCCTCAGATTTCGAGCAGCTCCCAGGACTGGTCCGCAGGGTGCTGGAGCGCCCGGTTCTCCCGCTGCAGCTTGATCAGGTGCGCCGAGAGGGACAGGCTGGCCATTTCGTGCAAGCCCACGTCCACATCGTCGTAGACCACCTTGACCAGGTTTTCGATGGAGGTACGGCCGGTATGGCGCAGGCCGTCGATCACCTTGTGCTCGCGCTTGAGGCGGTGGTTTACCAGCCACTCGACAATGGCCCGGGAGTCCTCCATCACCTCGCCGTGGCCGGGCGCGATCAGCTTGAGGTCGTAGCGCAGCAGCAGCTGCAGGGACTCTATATAGGCCTTCATGTCGCCACTGGGGGGCACGATCACCACGGTGGAGCCGTTCATGATGTGATCGCCGGCAAACAGCATGCGCTCCTCCTCCAGGAAGAAGCAGTAGTGATTGCTGACATGGCCCGGGGTGTGCACTGCCCGCAGGGTGAATTCATCCGTGGCCAGCACATCGTCGTGGGCCAGTTTGCGATCCGGGCGGAAGGTGTCGTCCTGGAACATGTCATCCGCCGGCGGGGCGCCGATCACTTCGGCGCCGGTGGCGGCGTGGATGGCCTGCCAGGCCGGTGAGTGGTCCGGGTGGGTGTGGGTGCAGATAATCCAGCGAATGCGATCGCCGGCCGCCGCCAGGATGGCATCGACATGCTCGGGGATGGCCGGCCCCGGGTCCAGCACCGCCACCTGCTCTTCACCCAGCAGGTAGGTATTGGTGCCGGCGCCGGTCATCACTCCCGGGTTCGGCGCCACAATACGCCGCACCCGTGGATTGAGCCTGAAGGCAATGCCGTGATCCAGCACGGGCGCTAGACCAGGTTGGCGATCGGGGCGACGGGAGAGACATCCGCTTCGTAATCCACCCCGTCGACCTCAAAACCGAACAACTGCAGGAACTCGCGCTTGTAGCCGGCAAAATCCGACAACTCGTGCAGGGTATCGGTATTGATGTCCTGCCACAGCTCGGCAACCGCCGCCTGGACTTCCGGCTCGAGCTCCTTGCCATCGGCCCGCAGTCGCCCCTCCTCATCGAGGCAGGGCTTGGCACCGTACAGCGAGTCCCGGAACAGGCCATCCACCTGCTCGATACAGCCCTCGTGGGTGCCGCGCTCCTTCATTACCTTGAACAGCAGGGCCAGGTAGATCGGCATGGCCGGAATCGCCGCACTGGCCTGGGTGACCACGGCCTTGAGCACCGAGACCCGGGCGTCGCCGCCCCTGGCCGCGAGGCGCTCGCGAATCGCTATCACCCGCTTGTCCAGGTCTTTCTTGGCGGCACCGATGGTGCCGTGCCAGTAAATATCCCAGGTCAGCTTGTCACCGATATAGGTATAGGCGGTCGTCCTGGCGCCATCCGCCAGGACGCCGGCCGCATCCAGGGCCTCGATCCACATCTGCCAGTCTTCACCACCCATCACCGCCACGGTGTTGTCGATCTCATCCTGGGTCGCCTGCTCCAGGTGGAAGTCCTGGACTTCTTCCTTGTCGGTATTGACGCCCTTCTGCACGGTGTCGCTGCCGATGGGCTTGAGGGTGGAGTTGTGGATCTCGCCGGTCACCGGGTGCTGGCGCCGGGGGGCCGCCAGGCTGTAGACCACCAGATCCACCTGGCCCAGGTCGGCCTTGATGGTATCGATGGTTTTTTGCTTGATCTCGTCGGAGAAGGCATCGCCGTTTATGCTCTTGGCATAGAGGCCCTCGGCCTCGGCAAAACGGTGAAAGGCGGCGGAGTTATACCAGCCGGCGGTACCCGGTTTTTTCTCGGTGCCCTCTTTTTCAAAAAATATCCCCAGCGTCGATGCCCCGGCGCCGAAGGCGGCGCTGATGCGCGATGCCAGGCCGTAACCGGTGGAGGCGCCGATGACCAGCACCCGCTTGGGTCCACCCGCTATGGGCCCCCTGGCCTTTACGAAATCTATCTGCTTTTTTACGTTGGCTTCACAGCCGGCAGGGTGAGTGGTGATGCATAGAAATCCGCGTACGCGAGGCTTGATAATCATGGCTGCTGGTCCTGGATAATCGCTGGAACTGTTCTTGTTGGAAAGGACCGCAGTTTACCACAGGCTTGGGCGCAGATCAGGACAGCCCGGGGCCGGTGGCATTGGTAATCCACACGGTCTGGTAGGGGGCCAGTTCGACCATCTCCTCGCGGCTGTGGAAGTGTGCGCCACTGATCAGGTCAACCCAGTCGCCATCGCCAATCAGGTTGATGGCGGACAGCGCCAGGGGCAGGGGCTCGCGACTGATATTGCTGATGCAGAAGATGCTCTGGCGGCGGTCCATGCTCTGCCGCCAGAACCCGAACAGGGCATCGCCCAGGTGCAGGGTAAACTGGGTCGCGTTGGGATGAAATGCCGGCTGCGACTGGCGCAGCGCCAGCAGGGCCTTGATCCGGGCAAACACCTGCGCGTGGCAGGAATCCGCGCGCTCCAACTCCTCGATGAGCGCGTCATACTGCCACTGGTGGCGGTTGATGGCGCGGTAATGCCCGCTGTGCTCGACCCGCTCGTAGTCATTGCGCGTGCCCAGCAGGCTGTGGATGTAAATACCCGGAATACCCTCCAGCGCCAGCATGATGGCATGGGCGCAGACAAAGCGGTCCACGCCCCGGCTGTCCGGCCCGGACGTGGTGCCCTGCAGCGCATCGAACAGGGCAATGTTGATTTCATAGGGCTTGCTCTGGCCGTCTTCCAGCGCCCGGTAAGAGACATGGCCGCCAAAGCGGCGCATGGTAGTGACCAGTTCCTCCAGCTCCTCGTCGCTGAGCAGTCCCTCCGCGGGCCGCAGGCCGATCCCGTCGTGGGAGGCGACGAAATTGAAATACGCGGTGCCGTTCTGCGCCGGCGGCATACTCATCATCCAGGTTTTCAGATGCCGGCAATCGCCCGTGACCAGCGCGTTGACCAGCAGCGGTGGCAGGGAGAAGTTGTAAACACAGTGAGCCTCGTTGGCATTACCGAAGTAGGACAGGTTTTCCCGGTTGGGAATATTGGTTTCCGTGATCAGCATCGCCCCGGGCACGGCGTGCTCCACCAGGGTGCGAAACAGGCGCACCACCTCGTGGGTTTCCTCCAGGTTGAGACAGCTGGTGCCGGGGATTTTCCACAGGAAGGCCACCGCGTCGAGACGGAAGATGCGCACACCATTGTCCAGGTACTGGCGCACGATGGACACCATTTGCTTGAGCACCTCGGGGTTGCGGAAGTCCAGGTCGACCTGGTCGTGACTGAAGGTACACCACACGTGACGCGTTCCCTCCGGCGTCTGCACTTCGCGCAGCAGCTCGGAGGTGCGCGGCCTGACCACGGCACTGAGATCGGCATCCGGCGACGCCGTGTAAAAATAGCCCTTGCCCGGCGACCTGCCCTGGAGAAAGTTTTCGAACCAGAGGCTGCGTCCCGAGCAGTGATTAATCACCAGGTCCGCCATCAGGTCGTATTCGCCGGCTATAGCGGCAATGTCGGCCCAGCTACCGAGGAACTCGTTGACGCTGGAATAGTCGAGTACCGCGAAGCCGTCATCTGAGCTCCAGGGATAGAAGGGCAGGATGTGCACACCGGTGACCAGACCATCGGCGTAGTTGTCGAGAAACTGCTTGAGCGTGACCAGCGGCAGCTCCCCCTCCCGCAGCAGGGTGTCACCGTAGGTGATCATGATCGCGTCGCGCTGGCTCCAGTGATTGACGTGCTGGGGTGGCGCCGGTGCCAGCTCGTCGAGCCGCATCAGCGCCAGCAGTTCCCTGGCCAGCGTGTCATAGTCAACCACCGTCGGCGTATCGCGATAAATCGCCTCGACATGGTGCAGGACCTTGTCTATCAGGCCGCTTTCAGCACTTTGCTGCAGCATGTCATCCACCCGCCGTGCCAAATTCCCGGTGGTCTTCCTCTACCGCCTCGCGCAGCTGCCCGAGCACACCGGGAATGGCGCTGATTACCCGGCTCCAGCTGGGAATAAAGGGGCGCTCCATGGGCCGGTCGAGGAACGCATCCCCGGCCTTCATGATGTTTTCCGCAAACAGCTCCACCGCCTTCTCCTCGTTGTGAATGTCGAGGCTGAGACCGTTCATCACCGCGTCGTTGTGGTAGGTTTCGACGAAGTCGAGGGCTATGCGGTAGTAGGTCGCCTTCAGGGAGCGGAAACTCTCGGTGTTGAAGGTCACCCCGCGGGTGGCAAGCTTGCGGAACAGGGCCTTGCAGATATCGATGGACATCTTCGACAGGCCGCCGGCATCGTTGTCTGCCGACAGGGCCTGGTGCTTGTGGTCGTAGACATCGGCGATATCCGCCTGGCACAGCCGGTTATTGGCATAATTGCGATACATCTCGGACAGCACCCCGATCTCCAGCCCCCAGTCGCTGGGAATGCGGATATCGTTGAGCACGTCGCGCCGGAACGAGAACTCCCCCGCCAGCGGGTAGCGGAAGCTGTCCATGTATTCCAGGTACTCCATTTTGCCGAGATTCATTTTCAGCGCCCGCAGCAGCGGCGTAACCAGCAGCCGGCTGACCCGGCCGTTGATCTTGCCGTCGGCAACCCGGGCGTAATAACCCTTGCAGAACTCATAGTTGAAGCGCGGGTGGGCGACCGGATAGATCAGCCGCGCCAGCATGGAACGCCTGTAGGTAACAATATCGCAGTCGTGCAGGGCCACCGATTCAGCGCGATTGGACGCCAGCGTATAGCCCATGCAATACCAGACATTGCGCCCCTTGCCCAGTTCACGGGGCGCCAGGTCCAGCGCCTGTAACTGCCGGTCCAGCGCCTGCAGGCGCGGGCCGTCGTTCCACAACACCCGGTGACGCTGGGGCAACTGGCCGAAGAACCCGAGGGCCTCCCGGTACTGGGATTCATCCGCCCGGTCCAGGCCGATAACAATCTCCGACAGGTAGGAGACCGGCTTCAGTTCCTCGACAATGGCCGGCAGCGCCTCCCCCTGCAGTTCCGAGTACAGGGAAGGCAGGATCAGGCCCAGGGGCCGCTCCCGGGAGAACGCCAGCAACTCCTCCTCCATGGCCTCCAGCGGCCGGTTGGCCAGGTCATGCAGGGTCGTGATAATGCCGTTCTGGTAAAAATCACCCATAATCCATCGTCCTCATTGCCAACTGGCGCCCGGCGCCGATTCCGCGAGCCATTGCCCGACGCCCTCGGCCCAGCCAAGGGGCCCGCAGCCATCACTGTAGATCACCCCGCCCTCGCGCTGCAGCGGGGGATAATCATGCACCGGCGACCTGATCACCAGCGCGGTTTCCGCCGCCTCCAGCATGGCAGTATCGTTGTTACTGTCGCCGATCGCGATGTCGTGGATCGCCACATGGTCGCTCTGCCCGGCGTAGATCGCCCGCAGCCGCGCCAGGGCCCGGCCCTTGTCACAATCGCCCGCCAGGGTGAGAAACCGCCCGCCCTGCAGCGGCTGGGCGCCCCGCGACTGCAGGGCGGCAACAAACTGCGCCTTGCGCTCCTCGCTGCCCAGCCAGCTGACCGGCTCACTGAATTCGCGCTGGTTCGCCAGGGCCGCCTCGGCGGCACTGAGGCCGGTCATTGCGGCGATACCCGCCACCCCGGCGCGCTGGAAGTACTCGAACTCGCCAGCAAAGTCGGGCTCCAGCGACTGGAGCATGCGCAGCCAGCGCTGCCGGCCCGGGGAGAACTCCAGCACCCAGTATTCGCCCCGCTCCAGCGCACCCTCAGGCAGGGAGGCGAAGTAAGCCCGGGGGATATAAATTGCGGCGCCATTTTCCACCACAAAGGGATGGCGATTGCCGATCGCCGCGCGGATGCACTCGATCTCCACCCGGGTCTTGCTGCTTACCGCAATCACCGGGATAGCGGCCCGTTCCAGCCGTTCCAGCATGGGCAGGGCGGCATCGACGCTGTAGCTGTGGTGATCCAGCAGGGAACCGTCCAGGTCGGTGAATACCAGCGCCCGGGTCCCTGCGCTCACACCTGCCCTCCGGGATTCATCGAATAACTCTGCACCGCCCGCTCCGCGTCGAGGCGGAACACATGGTTGACCCGCGGCGGCAGTTGCCGCAGGCAGTGTTCGGTGAGTCGTTGGTAGTGCTGGATGAAGCGGGCAATCTGGGCCTCGTCCATCAGGCCCTCGCCCTGGCGACGGCGAGCCAGTTTCTGCTCCTGTTCCAGTCGCCAGCGGTACACGCAGTCGAAGGACGGCGCCTGCAGCATCAGCCACTCATCCACCCGTTGGTACAGGGGGGAGAACCTCTCGCTCAGCACCGCGTTGACATGGTTACGCCAGTGCCCATCTGCGTCTTCGGCCGACTCCAGGGCGTTAACCGGCGCCGCCAGCTCATCGATGGGCTGGGGCGTTGCTCCCAGGCACCAGCCCTCCAGCAACACCATGTCAACGCCGGCGGGGACTGCTTCCCAGTCCGCTTCCGGCACCCGGTCATCTGCCGCCTTGTCAAAGCGCGGCACCCGGGTGGCGCGGCCCGCCAGCAGGCTGTCCAGGGTTCGCGCCAGCAGGCCCATGTCGTGGGTGCCGGGCACACCCCGGGTGGCGAACAGCGGGTGGATATCAATCGCCAGCTGCCGCCGCTGGGGAGCGGTCAGGTAAAAATCATCCAGGGACAGGGCCAGGCAGGACAGCCGGTGTTCCGCGCCCAGGTATTCACAGAGGTAGTGGCAGAGGGTGGATTTGCCCGAACCCTGGCTGCCGTTCACGGCAACCAGCAGCGGCCGGCCGGCACTGTTGTGGTGCGCCGCCAGCACTTCGGCCACCGGGTTGAACCATTTGCGTGCGCCGACAAGGTACTGCCCAGTCAGTTGATTGTCTGCCAGTACCTTTCTCTGCCACTCTGGCAGCTGCTCAGCCATCAGTACCCCATTGTCACAAAACGCCAGACTACAAACTTTGCAGATTCCGTGCCAGGCGGCACCACACGGGCGAGCCCGGGCTTACATCAGCAGTTGCCGAATGTCACCGAGCAGCGCCGCCAGCTGGGTCAGGAAGCGGCCGCCGTCGCCGCCGTTGATGACCCGGTGATCGTAGGACAGGGACAGGGGGAGCATTTTTCGCGCCACAAACTCCTGGCCATTCCAGACCGGCTGCATGTCTGCCCGCGACACCCCGAGTATGCCCACTTCGGGGGCATTGACGATGGGGGTGAACCCGGTACCGCCGATATTGCCCAGGCTGGAAATCGTAAAGCAGCCGCCCTGCATCTGGGCCGGGCTCAGTTTGCGATCCCTGGCCTTGCCGGCCAGCTCCAGCACCTCCTCCGCCAGCTCCCAGATACCCTTCTTGTCCACGTCACGGATGACCGGCACCAGCAGGCCGGCGGGCGTGTCCACCGCCATGCCGATGTGGATGTACTGCTTGTGCACCAGCGATTCGCCGCCATCGGCCAGGGAGGTACAGAACTTCGGGTTGTCGCGCAAGGCCACCGCACAGGCCTTGAGGATGAACGGCATCGGGGTGATCTTGACCCCGCGCTTTGCCGCCTCGTCCTTCATGCTGGCACGAAATGCCTCTAGTTCGGTGATATCCGCCAGGTCGTTCTGGGTCACATGGGGCACGTTGAGCCAGCTGCGCTGCATGTTGTTCGCGGTCAGCTTGTCGAGCTTGCTGCGAGTGGTGATTTCCACCTCGCCGAAGGCACTGAAATCGACCTCTGGAATCACCGGCAAGCCGGCGCCGGCGGCACCGCCGGCAGGTTTGCTCAGGCGCTGCTGGACAAACTTGTGCAGGTCCTCTTTCACCAGCCGGCCACGGGGCCCGGAGCCCGGCACCTCCGCCAGCTTAATGCCGAATTCCCGGGCCAGCTTGCGCACGGCCGGCCCGGCGTAAACCTTGCCAGCACTGTCGGCGCTGGCAGCCGGAGGCGCCTCACGCCCGGCTGTTGCGGGCCGGGAGGCGGGTTCGGCTTCGGGTTTTTCTTCCGTATCGGATTTGGCGCTGGACTTGCTGTCGGTCTCACCCTTGGCCTCAGCGGGCGCGGACGGCGCCGCATCGGCCGCCGGCTCAGACGCGCCGGTAGTGGCCATCACCAACAGCGGGTCACCCTGGCGCACACTGTCGCCCTCGTTGACCTTGATCTCGGTGATCTCGCCGCCGTGGGGCGCGGGCACCTCCATCGAGGCCTTGTCGGACTCCAGCACCACCAGTGAGTCACCCTCGGCGACCGTATCTCCTACCTTGACCACGATTTCGATCAGCTCGACGGCCTCATCGGTACCAATATCCGGGACCTCGACCAGGGCGCTGGATGTGCCGCCTTCGCCCTTGCGCTCTTCGCTCCCGCTTGCTGCCGCGTCGGCAGCGCTGTCTTCGCCCTGCGCCGGCGCTTCCTCCGCCTCGGCAGCCGGCTCTGCACCAGCCTGCTCCGGTTCATCGTTGGCCTCTGCCTCTGCCGCCGATTCCCTGCTCTCGTCGCCGGCCGTTTCTATCACCGCTACCGGCGCGCCTTCCGCCAGCTCCTCGCCCTCGCTCACCAGCAGCTCCACCACCGTGCCGGCGACGGTCGACGGGATCTCCATGGAGGCCTTGTCAGACTCCAGCACGATCAGGCCCTGGTCCAGGCTGACCTCGTCACCCACCGCAACCAGCAGCTCGATCACTTCCGCGCCTTCGGCGCCGCCGATATCCGGAACTGTCACTTTTTCTTTAGCCACAATATATTCCTTGTTTTATACGGTCAGCGGATCGATCTTGTCAGGACTGATACCCAGGTCCTGCATGGCTGCACTGACCCTGGCGGGCTCAATCTCGCCCTGCTCGGCCAGCGCTTTCAGCGCTGCCAGCACCACAAATTCGCGACTGACCTCGAAAAAGTCGCGCAGTTTCGCGCGGGTGTCGGAACGCCCGTAACCGTCAGTGCCCAGCACCGTGAAGTGCCCGGGCACGAACTCACGGATCTGGTCGGTATAGGACTTGATATAGTCCGTTGCGGCCACGAAAGGCCCGCTGGCCTCCTGCAGCTGGGCGGTCACATAAGGCACTCGCGGCTCTTCCTCCGGGTGCAGCAGGTTCCAGCGCTGTGCCGCCTTGCCCTCCCGCTGCAGTTCGTTCACCGAAGTCAGGCTCCAGATGTCGGCATCCACACCGTAGTCCTTCTCGAGAATGTCAGCGGCGGCCTCGACCTCGCGCAAAATGGTGCCGGCGCCCATCAGCTGCACCCGCAGGTGCTTCTTGCCGGCGCTGGCGCGCAACCGGTACATGCCCTTGATGATGCCCTCCTCAGCGCCTTCGGGCATTGCCGGGTGATGATAGTTTTCGTTCATCGTGGTGATGTAATAAAACTTGTTTTCACCCAGCTCGTACATACGGTGCAAGCCGTCCTGGATAATCACCGTCAGCTCATAGGCATAGGCCGGGTCGTAACTGACACAGTTCGGAATCGTGCTGGCCTGCAGGTGGCTGTGGCCGTCCTGGTGCTGCAGGCCCTCGCCGTTGAGCGTGGTGCGGCCGGCGGTGGCGCCGATCAGGAAGCCCCTGGCCTGGCAATCGCCGGCTGCCCAGGCGAGATCGCCGATGCGCTGGAAGCCGAACATGGAGTAGTAAATATAAAACGGCACCATCGAGTAAGCGCTGGTGCTGTAGGAGGTTGCCGCCGCCAGCCACGCGGAGAAAGCGCCGGCCTCGTTGATACCCTCCTCCAGGATCTGGCCCTTCTTGTCCTCTTTGTAGAACATGATCTGGCCGGCATCGTGGGGGGTATAGCGCTGGCCCACGGATGAGTAGATGCCCAGCTGGCGGAACATGCCTTCCATGCCGAAGGTGCGGGCCTCGTCCGGCACGATCGGCACGACCCGTTCACCCATCTCCTTGTCTTTGACCAGGCTCGACAGCAGGCGGACAAAGGCCATAGTGGTGGAAATCTCGCGCTTGCCGCTGCTCTCCAGCTGCTTCGCGAACGCCTCCAGCGGCGGGGTCTTCAACAGTTCCATTGCACTGCGACGGGACGGAATCAACCCGCCCAGCTCTTCCCGACGCTGGCGCATGTAGCGCATTTCGGGACTGTCGGGTTCGGGCCGATAGTAGGGTACCCTGGCCAGCTCATCGTCATTGATGGGAATACCGAAGCGGTCGCGGAATGCCTTGAGGCTGTCCATATCGAGCTTCTTCAGCGAGTGGGTCTCGTTGTTGGCCTCACCGGCCTCGCCCATGCCATAGCCCTTGACGGTCATCGCCAGGATGACAGTGGGCCGCTCGGTCTCTTCCACGGCCTCGGCGTAGGCGGCATACACCTTGTACGGGTCGTGGCCGCCCCGGTTGAGGTACATGATGTCGTCGTCGGACAAATCCTTCACCAGCTCCAGCAACTCCGGGTACTTGCCGAAGAAGTGCTCCCGGGTATAGGCGCCGCCGTTGTATTTGTAGTTCTGCAGCTCACCGTCGCATACCTCGTCCATGCGTTTGCGCAACAGACCGGTCTTGTCCTTGGCCAGCAGCGGATCCCACTTGCGCCCCCAGATCACCTTGATCACGTTCCAGCCGGCGCCGCGGAACACGCCCTCCAGTTCCTGGATGATCTTGCCGTTGCCGCGAACCGGGCCATCGAGGCGCTGCAGGTTACAGTTGATGACAAAATTGAGGTTTCCCATGCGCTCGCGACCGGCAAGCGCGATGGCGCCCAGGGACTCGGGCTCGTCGCATTCGCCGTCGCCCATGAAACACCAGACATTGCGGTCGCCGTGATCCAGCAGGCCGCGGCTTTGCTGGTACTTCATCACGTGCGCCTGGTATATCGCCTGGATCGGGCCGAGCCCCATGGACACGGTGGGAAACTGCCAGTAATCGGGCATCAGCCAGGGGTGAGGATAGGACGACAGGCCCTTGCCATCGACCTCGCGGCGGAAATTGTCCAGCTGCGCCTCTTCGATTCGGCCCTCCAGGTAGGAACGCGCGTACATCCCCGGGGCGGAGTGCCCCTGGTAAAACACCAGGTCGCCGGGATGGCCATTTTCGGTGCCGCGGAAAAAATAGTTGAAGCCGACGTCGTAGAGGGTGGCGCTGGAGGAGAAGCTCGATATGTGCCCGCCGAGGCCCTCGTTGTTGTCGTTGGCGCGCATGACCATCGCCAGGGCATTCCAGCGCACCAGGGAGCGAATGCGCCGCTCCATGAACAGGTCTCCCGGCATCGCCTTCTCTTCCACCGGAGGAATGGTATTAACAAAGGGGGTAACGATGGACGACGGCAGATCAACGTGGCTCTCCAGGGCACGGCGACCCATTTCCCGCAACAGGAATCCGGCGCGCTCGGGCCCGCTGCTCCTGACTACATCATCGAGAGAGTCCAACCATTCCCGGGTTTCAATTGGATCCTTGTCTTCTGCCATGCTGACCTCTGGATTCGAGTTAGGGGCGAGGCACATTATGGTTCCATATTGAAACCTTAAATGACCGCCGACCCTGTAAGTATAGTAGATGCAAAAGAGCCGCCCGAACTCAGACTCCCCGGGCGGCCCAGAATGAAAGAATACTACAGCACCGGAGTGGCAAATGGAACCTCAGTTCCATTTTGCAACCTCATATCGCGCTATTTACCGGTGTTTACGCTGAAAACACTGGCCAGAATGTAGTTTTATTACAGTAACTCAGGCCTTTCTGCTTAATTAGGTATTTGTCATTCCTGGGTACTCCGGACTGCCGGCCCAGCGGACTGCCGCCCAGCGGATTGCCGCCCAGCGGATTGCCGCCCAGCGGATTGCCGCCCAGCGGATCGCCGCCCGGCGGGTTGCCGCCCAGCGGAATCCGGGCAAATCAATGAGAGATGGATTCTGGCTTACGCCAGAATGACATTCAGCAGAACTTTCCTAATCAATACTGTAATACGCGTGACCCGCCCTGAGCTGTGCCGCCGACTCAACCCGGCGCTGGGCGCCGCCTGCAGGCAGTCGCGCCAGCTTGCCGGGCGCCGCCACCTGCAGCGAATGGCGGCGCTCGATGAACACGGTCTGGTAATACTGCTGCCACGCCTCCCTGTCGAGGGCCTCGATGGCAGCCGCCAGCTGCTCGCGGCCATCGAAGTCGTACTGCTTCCTGGCGATGGACTGCCAGTAGAACTCGGCGCGCTCCCACAGGTTTTTGTGCGGGCGCAACACCTCACTGACCAGGGCCGCCTGGTGGCGGGCAAACTGCTCGTCATCAAGGGATGCCGCCACCTGGCCCAGGAAGGCATCCATGGCCGAGGCCAGACCAGCGGTGTCCGCCACCGGTGACTGTATCAACATCACCAGACCGGGCACATCCAGCTGCGACCAGTAAAAAGCGCTGACGATGTAGCCCAGCTGCTGCTCGGTGCGCAGCTGCTGGAAGAAACCGGACTTGATGATTTGCGCGGTCAGCGAGGTGGCGGCGCGATCCTGCCAGGAATCGTCAGCGCCCTGCAGGTACCAGGCCAGCACGGCATCATCGTGCGCAACCGCGACCGGGTAGAGCACCGACTCGCCCGCTTCCAGTTTCAGCACCTTGAGCTCGGGCAGCTCCGCTGCGGTGCCGGCGGGGAGGATACGGTCCAGTCGCGCTGCCAGCGCGGGCACTGCCTTGCGGGTGTAGTTGCCGTAAATCAGCGCCTCGGCGCTGGCGCTATTCCAGTAGTCCTGGGCATAGTCGTGGACGTCATCGACAGACAGCTTGTGCAGCTCTTCGATCAACGCTTGCTCACCCCACTCGCCGTACAGCAGGCTTTCGCGGAGATCGTCCATAACCTGGCTACTGGGGCGCTTGGCCACCGCGTTTTCCAGCGAGCGGATCATGTCCTTGCGCATGTTTTCAAACCGCTGGGGATCGAAGTCGGGACTGGCCATTACCGGCAGCAGCTTGTCCAGCAACACGTCCTGCTTGTCGCTGTAACCACTGACCCGGAGGCTGATACCCTGGGCGTGCTTGTACAGGTTGAAGTTCAGGCCCGCCAGCAGCGCCGGATAGGTAAATTCATTAACCCGGTCCTTGAGCAGGGCCGTGTACAGCACCGCCAGCGCTGTCTGCCGGGGGTTCTGGCTAACCAGCGGCGAGCGGAAATTGATATACGTGGCACCCCGCGGCAGGCGAAACTCTTCGTCCTGCAGGAACCAGATCTGCTTGCGTCCTTCCTGCAGCACCCGCTGCGGCGTTGCCGGATTATCCTCGCCGACCCTTACCAGCGATACATCCTCGGCAATGAAAGCATTGGCAGCGGGCAGGTGCAGAGAAGCGGCGTCCACCTCGCCCTGCCAGGCGGCGAGCTGCCGGTCGTCCAGATGCCTCACAGAGTAGGGAACGCCGTAATACTCCGACACCCGGTCGGTGGCGACATCCGCGTCTTCCAGTACCACCAGGGCATTGGCGGGCACGATATCCGCCATCACTTCCCGCAGCATGCCGGCATCATAGTCGCTCATGATGTAATTGCCCTGCAGCACGTCCACCGGGTCGTAATACTGCATGCCTCCGGCCAGACTACTGACATAACCCATGGGATTACCCTCTTCCTTGAAGCGGAACGCCAGTTCGGCCAGCCGGGACTGTTCCTCGTACAGCCACTGTTTGGGTCCCTGCTCGCGCAGCATGTCCATGTAGGCGAACAACAATTGCAGTACCCGCTGGTGATTCTCCACCCCCGTTTCCGTGAGGGTAACCGAGACGCTGAACAACGCACCGCCGCGCCAACCCAGGCCGGAACCGGCCGCCAGGCTCTCTGCCAGCCCTTCTGCCTTCAGCTGGGAAAGCAGGCTGCCCTCGCCCTCGTGACCCACCAGGTTGCCCAGGTATGACAGCGGCTTGGCACGGTATTCAGAGCGGTAATCGGCGATGGGGAACAGCACCTGCAGCTGGCGCAAGGTAGCCTGGGGCCTGATCTTGATGAACATGGGCAGATCGTCCTCGGCAAACATGGGCGCGTCGATCGGCTGGTGCTCAAAGTCCTTGTTGGGCACCTCCGAGAACATCGGCACAACCAGGCTTTCCAGCTCATCCAGCGACTCCGTGCCCAGCACCACAAGGCGCATCACATTGGCCGAGTAATGCTGGTCGTAGAATTTCAGCAGCTCGTCGCGGATACTGGCCCCGGGACGATCAGCGAGACTCTCCAGGCTGCCGACAGAGAACTGGCTGAAGGGATGCTCGTCGTTCATCACTTCCTGCAATACGTCCAGGCCGCGGCGCGGGTCACTCTTCAGGCCCATCTGGTACTCCGCCTCTACCGCGTTCTTTTCCCGGTCCACGTACTCGGCGTCAAACCTGGGGGCGATGAAAAACTGGGCAAACCGATCCAGCGCCTCGGCCAGATAGGGCGCATTGATATCGAAGAAGTAGTTGGTGTGCTCAAAGCTGGTAAATGCGTTGCGATTGCCACCGTGCTCGGTGACAAACTCCTCGTACTCAGCGGCGTCGGGATACTTGTCGGTACCGAGGAATAACATGTGCTCGAGGAAGTGGGCGAGGCCGCCGCGGCCCGGCGGGTTGTCGCCGGAACCGACGTGAACGTCGAGTGAGGCCGCCGCCTTGGGAGTATCCGGGTCCGAGATCAGCAGTACCTGCATGTCGTTTGCCAGGGTCAGCAGGCGGTACTCACGCTCATCGTTGGGGCTTTGCACGGGACTGATACCCGCATCCGGCGGCACGGCGCAGGCCACCAGCAACACAGAGAACACCATACCCGCCAGAAGTTGCCACTTCTGGCGACTCAGATTAATCAGCATCAATTACTCCATTGAAACAGTCTTTTCGGGCCCGGCCACAGGCGCCATCTCAGGTGTCGGCCAGGAATTGATAATGGCCTTGATCAGGGTTGCCAGGGGTATTGCAAAAAACACCCCCCACAAACCCCAGATGCCACCAAAAAAGAGGATAGCGAGAATAATCGCCACCGGGTGCAGGTTGACCGCCTCGGAAAACAGAAACGGCACCAGCACGTTGCCATCAAGTCCCTGGATGACGAGATAGACAACGCAAAGCGTGTAAAATTCCGCTGCAAAGCCCCACTGGAAGAAGCCCACTGCCACCACCGGCAGGGTAACCAGGGCGGCGCCGACATAGGGAATAATCACCGACAGACCGACCAGCAGTCCCAGGAGGGCGGCATAGTTGAGCCCCATCCAGGCGAAGGCAAAGTAACTGACTGAACCAACGACGATGATTTCCAGCACCTTGCCGCGGGCATAGTTGGCGAACTGCTGGTTCATTTCTCCCCAGATGGTGGTTAGCAGCGGTCGCTTTTCGGGCAGGAACCTGACCAGCCAGCCGATAATCTGCTGCCGGTCACGCAGGAAAAAGAATACCAGCATGGGGATCAGGATCATGTACACCATCACCGTAAACAGCCCCGGCAGCGATGCCAGCGAGCGGGTGACCAGTACCTGGCCGAGGTTCGCCGCCTCCACCTGGGCCATGCCCACCAGCTCATTCATTTGCTGGGCGGTAAAAATGTCGGGGTAGCGTTCCGGCAGCACACTCAGCAGCTGGCGGCCCTGGTCCAGGTAACGCGGCAGTTCGCTGGCCAGTGCCAGCAGCTGCCGCCAGACCAGCGGCAACAGACCCAGGGTAAAACCAAAGAAGGCGCCGATGAACACGGTATAGGACAGCGTCAGACCCAGCCAGGAGGGCACCCCGTGGCTCTGCAGCTGGGTGGACAGCCCCTGCATCAGGTAAGCGAGCACCAGCGCCGCCAACAGCGGGGCGAGAATATCGCCGATAGTGACCAGCAGGGCCACGGCAATCGCCAGCAGCACCAGCAGGAGAATGGACTCCTCCTCGAACAGGTAGGTGCGCGACCACTTTTTGAATATGTCCAGCATCCAGGAAAGTCCTCCGGCTCAGCTTTTCTGCAACAGGTAGCGGTAAGTGTCGCCGTCGACCTCACTGGCCAGCAGGCGGTGCCCCGACTGTTCGGCAAATACCTGGAAGTCACGCTGGGAGCCGCTGTCCGTTGCCAGCACCCGCAGGCGTTCCCCGCTGGCCATGGCGTTGAGGGCGCGCTTGGCCTTCAGCAGCGGCATCGGGCAGTCGAGCCCCCTGGCGTCAACTTCGGTTACCGGTACGTCTGTCATCCATGTTTCCTGTGCTGGAGTGAAGCTCGACAGTATACGCATAGACCCCCGCGGAATGAACTTTGTCAGCACTGCCGACTCCAAACAGGCTGAGTCTCCCTGCCTGACCCGGCATGCAGTACAATAGATGACTATTATCACCACCACCGAAAGTGACTCGACATCGTGTTATCCCGAATGAGTTGGGCGGCATCCCGCTGGGCGGCACCCCGCTGGGCGGCACCCCGCTGGGCGGCATCCCGTTGGGCGGCAAGCCGCTGGCGCCTGGCCCTGCCGCTCCTGTTGTGCTCCCTGCTTGTCACCCGGGTTCACGGCCAGACCGAGGACCTGAAACTCCCCAACCTGGGTGAGTCCAGCACCAGCCTGTTTTCCGCCGAGTTCGAGCACCAGCTGGGCCAGACCTGGTTGCGCATATTTCGCAGCCAGGCACCCACGGTTAATGACCCCCTGGTGTTTGAGTACCTGGAAAACCTTATCTACGCGCTGGTGACCCATAGCCAACTGGCTGACCGGCGTGTCGACCTGGTGGTAGTCGACAACCCCACCATCAATGCCTTTGCCGTTCCCGGCGGGGTGATTGGCGTGCACAACGGCCTGTTGCTGTATGCCCAGACCGAGGACGAACTGGCGACCGTACTCGCCCACGAGATCGCCCACCTCAGCCAGCGCCATTTTTCGCGCGGGGTTGAATTCCAGAAGAACCAGGCGCCGATCAACCTGGCCGCGATGCTTGCGGGCCTGGTGATCATGGCCACTGCGGGCGGCGACGCCGGCATGGCCGCCCTCGGCGCCAGCCAGGCCCTGGCCCAGGACTCCGCCCTGCGTTACAGCCGCAGCAACGAACAGGAGGCGGACCGGGTCGGCATGCAGACCCTGGTGGATGCAGGCATGGATCCCCACGCAGCGCCGGCGATGTTCGAGCGCATGCTGCAGGCCTCCCGTTATTCCGGGGGTAACCGCATCCCGGAATTCCTGCGCACCCACCCCCTGTCAGAGAACCGGATCGCAGACACCCGCAACCGGGCCCGGCAATATCCCAAAACGGTTCGCCCGGTGAGCCTGGATTACCAGCTGATGCGGGCGCGGGTGGTGAATCAGCTCGCCAACACCCCGGAGGAAGCGGTGCAGCGCTTTCGCGGCGAGCTGGCCGGCTCGCCGCGCTCCCGGGAGGCGGCCCAGTACGGGCTGGTGGTCGCGCTGACCAATGCCGGCCGCGCCGACGAGGCCGCCCTGGAGCTCGACAGTATCTGGTCTGGCGACCCGGGCCGGCTGGAGTACGTGATCGCAGACGCGGAAATCGACATGCTGCGCGGCAATGCGGACAAGGCGGTGAGCAAACTGGAAAAGCAGCTGGATCTGTCTCCCGGCAATCACCCCCTGACCATGGCTTACGCCAACGCGCTGATGAAGAACCAGCAGGCACATATCGCCGAAGAAGTATTGACTGCACAGAGCAAGCGCCAGCAGAAGGATCCGGGGTTATGGTATTTGCTGGCGGAAGTGCAGGGCCTGTCGGGCAATATCATCGGCCTGCACCAGTCGCGCGCCGAGTACTTCATCCTCAACGGCTATCTCGACCAGGCCGAAAAGCAGTTACGATACGCCCTGAAGCTGGTGAAGAATGATTACCTGACCAGCGCCACGATCAACCAGCGCCTGAGCGATATCGCCGAGATGCGCCGGCAAATGGAGCAGTTCTAGCCCGCCTCAGGCGTTGCCCTTCACCGTGACGTTGAGCTCGGCGGCAAAGTCCAGCATGCGCCTGAGGGGCACCATGGCCTGCTTCCCCAGCTCGGGGTCGACGAATATCTCGTTGTCATCACGATCAAACACGCCGGCCAGTGATTCCAGCTCGTTCATTGCCATCCACGGACAATTGGCGCAGCTGCGGCAGGTTGCTCCTTCACCGGCCGTCGGCGCGATGATGAATTCCTTGTCCGGGGATTCCTGCTGCAGCTTGTAGAAAATACCCTGGTCGGTGGCGACGATAAAACGCTGGTTCGGCATTTCCTTCGAGGCCCGGATGATCTGGGTGGTGGAACCCACCCGGTCCGCCAGCTCCAGCACCGGCGCCGGCGATTCGGGATGCACCAGCACCGCAGCATCCGGGTATACCGCCTTCAGGTCGGCAATGCCCCGGGCCTTGAATTCCTCGTGCACGATACAGGCACCGTCCCACATGATGATGTCGGCCCCGGTCTCCCGGCGCACATAATCACCGAGGTGCTGGTCCGGTGCCCAGATGATCTTCTCGCCCTGCTCGGCCAGGTGCTCGGCCACGTCCAGGGCAATGCTGGAGGTCACCACCCAGTCCGCCCGCGCCTTCACGGCAGCGGAGGTATTGGCGTACACCACCACCTTGCGGTCCGGGTGCTGGTCGCAGAATGCCGAGAACTCGTCGATCGGGCAGCCAAGATCCAGGGAGCAGGTCGCTTCCAGGGTCGGCATCAGTACCCGCTTGTCGGGGGTGAGGATCTTGGCGGTCTCGCCCATGAACTTTACCCCGGCGACCACCAGGGTGCTGGCCGGGTGATCGTGACCAAAGCGCGCCATTTCCAGGGAATCGGAGACGCAGCCACCGGTTTCCTCGGCCAGCGCCTGAACCGCTGGCGCCGTGTAGTAATGGGCAACCAGAACCGCGTTTTCAGCCTCCAGGCGGGCCTTGATCTGCGCCTTCAGGGAAGCCTCCTGCGCCGCTGTCAGGCGGTGCTGTTCGGCATGATCCAGGTGGTATTGCACCTGCTCACGGATGGTTTCCAGTTTGTCGGAGGCGATGCTCATGGTCTTGGCTGGGCGATAAAAAGGGCATCGAGTTTAGCATAGATTGGCAGCCGCGTAATTCTGTCTTAACCTCGTTGATCATAACCACAGGAGACGAGCAATGGTGCAATACGACTACGTCAAAACCCGCCGCGAGGACGTCAAACCCTTCAAGGAGAGCCAACTCCCGGCGATCAAGCGGGTGTTACGCTATGTCAGTAAGATCCAGGCTGGGGTATTCCGCCTGAGCAAGGGCCGATTGATGAATTCCTTTCTCGGCGGCCCGGTTTGCATGGTGACCATGACCGGCGCCAAATCCGGCAAAATCCGCCGCCTGCCGCTCATTCACATTGCCCACGGCGACAAAAAACTGCTGGTTGCCTCCAGCGGCGGCATGCCCCGAAACCCGGTCTGGTACTACAACATCAAGGCCAACCCGGAAATCAGAATCATGGCCGGGGGCGAGGAAAAGACCTACGTCGCACGCCAGGTCAGCGACGAGGAGAAGGCCGCGCTGTGGCCGGTATTGCTGGCGGTGTACCCCGACTTCGATGAATACCAGGCGCGCACCGACCGCAACATCCCCGTCTTCAGCTGCGAACCAAAAACCTGAGGCCTCGGTCGGCAGGGGCTGTCAGTCACAGCCCTCGTCATCCATCCATACTGGCCAGTCACCGGCAACGCTGCCGCTCCAGCGGGGCGCGCGCCGCTCGGCCCAGGCGGTACCACCCTCGATGGCATCTGCCTGCGACATGCTGTGATTCAGGCAACGACTCTCTTTCGCCGCAAGGTCGCGGTAGCCCATGTCCAGCCCCTGCCAAAGCAGCCGTTTGTGCATGGCCATGGCCAGCGGCGCGGCATTGGCGACCATATCCCCGGCGATGTCCAGCGCCGTATTCAGCACCTGCGCTGCGGGGACGCTGCGGCCCGCCAGACCCCAGTCTACCGCTTCGCCGCCACTGAGGCGCTGGCCCCGCAACAGCAGTTCCAGGGCTTTTTCCAACCCGATGATCCGCGGCAACAGGTACTCCATGGCGAAGTCGGTGACCACGCCGCGGCGCGCCTGGAGAAAGCCATATTTACCCTCGTCGGCAAATACCCGGATATCTGCCTGCATCGCTATACCCAGGCCAACCCCTACTGCGTGGCCGTTACAGGCGGCGATCACCGGTTTTCGAACTTCAAATGCCTGCATTGCCAGCGGACAGGAATCCACCACAAACTCTACCGCCTCTGCGTCAAAGGTCTGGGCACCGCCGCTCATGTCGGCGCCGGCGCAGAAACTGGACCCGGCGCCGGTCACCACCACTGCTCCGACAGCATCATCGGCATCGCAGCGCTGGTAAGCAGCCCCCAGCCCCTCGATCATGCCCGGCGACAGGGTATTGTGTGCGTCGGGGCGATTGAGTGTGATTATCGCCACCCCCTGTTTCAGTTCCAGCATTACGTCATCAGCCATGGGTCGCGCCCCCGGGAATTCAGTGGCCAGCATAGTACACTCCCCCGGCGCGCCAATGGCGCACCCGGCCAGCACCACTGACCACGGCGGAAGAGTTGGTAATTTTTAATAAAGTATAAGTAGAATTTCGCTGAGTTATTCCGTATAACTTCATGTTATATAAAGAATAAGCAGCTACCGCCCTGACGAATGCAGGGGTTATCAGGCGACAGCTGCTGGCGAACGCCCAGTGCGGATTACCGGGGATTGGCGGTGGAACAGCATACGGTACTGATCATTTCCGAGCACAGCGCGGATCATACGATCCTCTCTGCCTCGCTCGGCCGAGCGGTGCCCGCGCGTTTCAACCTCGCCTCCTCCGAGTCCATGGATCGCCCGCTGGAGGCGCTGCTGGACCCGATGATCGACGCCGTGATCCTGGCTTACGGCCCTGAGACCGAGTACCTGCTGCGGCTGGCGCAAAAGAACCAGGCGACTGTGCCGCTCATTCTGCTGCTGGACGAGGCGGACGACCGGCTGGCGGCGCAACTGCGTGAGTATGGAGCCCAGGACTACCTGGTCCGGGGCCAGTTGCAGGACGCCCTGGTGCACCGGGTGCTGGATTACTCCATTCAGCTGAAGCGGGCGCGGGACACCATACAGCAGCTATCCAGCCGCGACTCGCTCACCGGCGCACTCAATCGCACCGGCTTCCGCGCGCACATGGAGCGAGCCATGGAGCGCAGCGAACGCTATGGCTTCAGCACCGCCCTGCTGTACATCAACATGGACCAGTTCGCCAACATCAACGACCACTACGGTGAAACCGATGGCGACCTGCTGATAAAAACCATCTCCCGCCGCCTGATCAACAAGATGCGCAGTACCGACAGCATCGCCCGCCTCGGTGGGGATGAGTTCGCAATTGTGCTCGAGGACGTGAGCAGCATCAAGGACGTGGAGCTGATCGCCGACAAAATGATCAAGTCCATTACCGCACCGATGATTCTCAGCGAACAACAGGTCTCCATCGACGCCAGTATCGGGGCCGCAATATTTCCCGAAGACGGCAAGGAGTTCCCGGAACTGGTGGACTACGCCCGCTCGGCGATGCAGCAGGCCAAGAGTGTCTCCGGGAGCAAATTTGTCCGCTACTGTGAACAGCTGTCCTTCGACCATGGCGGCAGCACCTCGCTGGCTGCCGAGCTGCGCGCCGCGGTGCGCAAAAACCAGTTTGAATTGCATTACCAGCCCCGCATAGACCTCGCTACCGGCCGCCTGTGCGGGCTGGAGGCGCTACTGCGCTGGAATCACCCCCAGCGCGGCCTGCTCTGCCCGGGCGAATTTATCGTCGCCTGCGAAGACATGGGCCTGATGCGAACCATCGGCTA
The DNA here is from genome assembly GCF_003457605.1 of Seongchinamella sediminis. GTDB lineage: Bacteria > Pseudomonadota > Gammaproteobacteria > Pseudomonadales > Halieaceae > Halioglobus > Halioglobus sediminis. The sequence goes on along the minus strand of NZ_QRAN01000001.1, from coordinate 112,603 downwards.
CCAGGTCATCCAGCACGCCTGCTCCGCCCAGGTCTGGCTGGAGGAACAGGGTATCCGCGAGGTGGATGTGGCGGTCAATATTTCCTTCTCCCAGTTCCAGGATGATCGCTTCGGCGACATCGTCAAGGACATCATCAAGCGCAGCGGCACCAATGCGTCCCGGCTTGAGTTCGAGCTGACTGAAACCACCATCCTGAAGAGCCCGGAAGCGGTCAAGCGGCGCATGGATGAACTCCGGCTGCTGGGCATATCCTTCTCGCTGGATGATTTCGGCACCGGTTTTTCCCAGCTCTCCCACCTCACCGAACTGCCGATCTCTGCGCTGAAGATTGACGCCTGTTTTGTGCGCGACCTGCCCAACAATCCGCAGCAGGAAGCGGTTTGTACCATGATCATCGAGATGGCCCGGCGGCTGGGTATGCTGGTGATCGCCGAGGGGGCGGAAACCCACGAACAGGTTGAGTACCTGCGGGCGCAGCAATGCCAGCAGGTGCAGGGCTTTTACTACAGCCCGGCGATCCCCCTCCAGCAGTTACCGCGCTTCGTACGCGAAGTTCACCTCAAGCGGCGCGAGCCGCTGTTTTCCTGAGGCCGCCGGCCTGACCTGGCGCGGGCTCAATATACAACGCAGTTACGGCCTTTTTTCTTGGCCTTGTACAGCTGGGTATCCGCGGCGGACAGCACCGCTTGCGGGTCCTGGTGATTGTCACCCCGGGCGGCAATGCCCGCACTCACCGTCACCCTCACGTGGTTGGATTTGAGGTTGGTCGCACCGCGGCGGCGCGAACCCTCCCTGGCCTGCAGCGGCCGCCGCTTGCGATCCCGGATGGACATCTGGTAACTGGCGATACTCTCTCTCACACGGTCCATTGCGGCAGCGCAGTCCTCCGTGGACCGGCGGGGAAACACCACACAAAACTCCTCGCCACCGTAGCGGTAGGCGGTACCCCCATTGCCCACCTGCCTGACCCGCGAGGCGACCAGTTTGAGCACATCGTCACCCACATCGTGCCCATGGGTGTCGTTGAACTTCTTGAAATGATCCACGTCCAGCATGGCGATGCTGTAGCGACGACCCAGGGTTTTGAGCCGTTCATTGAGCGCTCGTCGGCTGAGCAGCCCGGTCAGGTCGTCCCGGTAGGCCATGGAATGGGAGCTGCGCAGCAGGCCCAAGAGCACACAGAGGCCACCGGCCAGGCTCATGACCACCGATATGTGATCCAGGTGCAACAGTGCCAGCGAGAAGTAGCCCGCGGCGAGCACGCCGGCCAGGGCGACCTCGGTTTCGCTGTCGCGCAGCACCACCAGCACGAGGGCCACGCTGCTCACCGCCGCGAACAGCAGGGTTGCGCCGCTGGATAGCACATAGCCTTCCACCGGCCGGGCCGCAAAGCGGCTTCGGGTTAACGCGTCACCGGCAGCCACCCAGTCAGCCAGCGCGAAACAGAGCCCGGCCAGGCCGAGGAAGAATACGGCGGTGAGCAGGCCGCTGGTATTGAATATTCCCCGTTCCGGGGCCAGCAGGAGAAACAGGCAGAGCAGGGGCACACCAAAGCTGGCAACCAGGTACAGGCGCGCGGCGTCCGGCTCGGCCAGGCTCACCTGGAGATGATTCTGGATCAGCCAGAACAGTGCCGCGGTACCCACCGCCGCCAGCAGCAGGCGCAAGCGCCGGAACTGGTAGGCGATTACCAGGCACCCCAGGGCGAGAAAATAGGGGAGATTTACGAGCACGATCCTGGCTTCGCCGCCCAGTTGATCAATATACGCCCGGGCCAGCAGCCCGCCGCCCACGATTGCGGTCGGCGCCAGGAGTCTGGCCAAGGCAGCCCAGTGCACCTCCATCCCCTTCAGTCACCTCTGTTTCTACGTTCCGGTCGCCTGTTTGTAGCATTCGGGCTAGGCGATAAGTGCCAGTGATGATAGCCTAGAACGCTTATAACAGCATTATCCCATTATTCCATGTCCAGCGAAGACCGCTCGCACCCCAAGGCTAAAATTCTCGTCTGCGATGACGACTTCAATGTACGCCTGCTCACGCGCCAGTGCCTGGAGGCGGAGAACATGGTGGTGGTAGAGGCAGCGGATGGCCCGGAATCCCTCGACGTTTTCACCCGGGAGCGGCCCGACCTGGTGTTCCTAGACGTGGAAATGCCCGGCATGACCGGACTGGAAGTGTGCAAACGCCTGCGGCAGATGCCCCAGGGGGAGTCCATCCCGATAATGATTGTTACCGGCTCCGACGATCGCCAGTCTATCGACCAGGGCTTTGAAGCCGGGGCGACCCAGTACAAAACCAAACCCGTGAACTGGTCCTTGCTGGGCCGGGACGTGCAGTACATGCTGCGCGCCAGTGACGCCTTCAACGCCCTCAAGCGGCAGGAGGACCGGCTCCGCTACCTGGCCTACTATGACCCCCTGACCAGCCTCCCCAACCGGCGCAGCTTCAACGAGCAGCTCAACCGGATCCTGAAGCGTTGCCGCCGCCACGATACCAGCGCCGCCCTGCTGTTCATCGACCTCGACCACTTCAAGCGAATTAACGACTCCATCGGCCACGGTCGCGGCGATCGCCTGCTGGTGGAAATTGCCAAGCGTCTGACCAACGAATTGCGCGAAGACGATGCCATCAACTACTACACCGACAACAGCGCCGAGGACGAGACCCAGGATGCCAGCACTGAAATCGCCCGGCTGGGCGGCGACGAGTTTACCGTCGTGCTGTCGGACATCGGCGATGCCATGCAGGTGGAGCGGGTCGCCAAGCGCATCCTGGACACCCTGTCAGAGCCGATTCCCCTGCAGTCCCATAACCCGGTAGTTACCCCCAGCGTGGGTATCGCCCTGTTTCCCCAGGACGGCGAGGACCCCGATACCCTGGTGCGCAACGCCGACACCGCCATGTACGCGGCAAAAGCCCAGGGTCGCGCCTGCTACCGCTTCTACGACGAGGCCATGAATGCCCTCGCGGTAGAGCAGCTGAAGATGGAAGAGGAGCTCCGCGATGCCCTGCGCAACCATGAGCTCGAGCTTCGCTACCAGCCGCAAATAGCCACCGCCAGCGGCGCAGTGGTCAGCATGGAAGCCCTGGTACGCTGGAAACATCCCGAGCGGGGCATGGTGTCGCCGCTGGACTTCATCCCGGTGGCAGAGCGTACAGGGCAGATCATCGAGCTGGGCACATGGGTGATGAGCGAGGTCGCCCGTCACTGTCAGTACTGGGATTCCATGGGGCTCAAGCCCTTTCGCGTATGCGTCAATATTTCCCCGCTGCAGTTCAACCAGACCGATCTGCCGCAATCGATTGGCAGGTTCCTGCGGGAGTCGGGGATGGACGCCCAGCGACTGGAGCTTGAACTCACCGAGAGCGCCATCATGACCGACGCCCAGACCAACATCGAGCGTCTGCAGCAACTGAAGGCGCTGGGACTGGAACTGGCCGTGGATGATTTCGGTACCGGCTACTCTTCTTTGAGTTACCTCAAGCGCTTTCCTATCGATACGCTTAAAATCGACCAGAGCTTTATCGCCGACCTCGATAGCGCGGATGGTGCCGCCATCGTCGATGCCATCATCGCCCTGTCGAAAACCCTCAATTTACGCGTGATTGCCGAGGGTATCGAAGACCAGGACCAGCTCGACTATCTCGTACAGCGAGGCTGTGACCTGCTGCAGGGCTACTACTTCTCGCAACCAATCTACCCCGAGGATGTGCCCGACATGTTGCGCCAGAATTTCTCCGGGGCGCTGACGCAATCTTGAGCGACCTTCGGTAACCCCCTGACATGCCTTGTCTCCGTTTTTTGCTCCTGCCTGCACTGCTGGCAGTCGCGCCATCGCTGTCCATTGCAGCGAATGAGCGCCTGCACGTACTGCTGCAGGGCGCCTCGGCCGATGACATGGCGACACTGGTCAGGGAGCAGAACGGCGAACTGACCCACAAGTTGGACATTATCAACGCCGTCGGCGCCAGGCTTTCACGGCAGCAGCTCGATGCCATCCTCGACACTGGCAAAGTCGATCGCCACATTGACGACCTGGCGCTAAAGGACCAACCCGTTGAACCCGCTCCAGCAGAAGCCGGTTGCCGGGTAGCCGGGGCAGTGGAGATTGACCGTGCTGGCCGCGGGTTCAGCTGGCGCCTGTACAACAAAAGCAGCGCGCCGCAACAGCTGCGCGAGCTGGAGTTGAGCTGGCCGGCAGCACTGGGCGGCGTGCGTGCAATTACGCTAGGCGGGCAGCCGCTGCTGTCCGGGTCCCCAGGTACCGGGGAACAGCCCCTCAAACTCGCTTTCACCACGGACAAAGCGCCGGGCCTCGTCGGCCAGCAGAAGCTGGCCGTCGCTTTCGAGCACTCACCCCATGAGCCCCCCGCGCAAAGTGAGTACCAACTCACCCTGAGCTTTGGCGAGAATTGCGATGTAAGCCTGATCCCGGGTTACAGTGACAACGCCGATAATTACTACTACAGCGAGGTATCGGGCGCCGATGCGCTGCATCGCCATGGGGTACGCGGCAAAGGCGTCACCGTGGCAGTACTCGACTCAGGTCTGTGGGACCACCCCAACCTGGTGAATGACAGCCAGGGTAACGACCGGGTAGTAGCCCGCTATGATGCCATCAGCCACAGCGAAGGCAGCGTTTTCGACGAGAGCGGCCACGGCTCACATCTCACCAGCATTCTGGCTCACAGCGGCGCCACCCTGCACCAGGGCAGCCCCACCGGCGGCTACAAGGGCGTTGCGCCAGATGTTTCCATTGTCGCGATCAAGGCTTTCGATGAGTCGGGCCAGGGCGGCTTGCTGAACATCGTTCGCGGCGTACAGTGGGCGGTCGACAACCGGGAAAAATATGGCATAAAGGTATTGAACCTGTCGTTTTCCGCGCGCCCCCGCTGGCCCTATTTCCTGGACCCGATAAACCAGGCCGTAATGCGGGCCTGGTTAGCGGGCATTACCGTCATCGCTGCGGCGGGCAACTCGGGACCCGAACCGATGACAGTGGGCTCACCGGGTAACCTGCCCTATATCATCACCGTTGGTGCCGTTACCGATTCCTGGACCGCCGCCACCCGGGCCGACGACTATGTGCCCGATTTCTCCGCCAGAGGCCCCACCCCGGAAGCGCACATCAAACCCGACATCGTGGCCCCCGGAGGCCACATGACCGGCCTCACCCGGCCAGGATCCGGCCTGCTGAAGCAACACCCCGAGTATCAGCTGCCCGGGGGCGAACTGGTGATGACAGGAACATCACAGGCCGCAGCCCTGGTCTCGGGCCTGGCCGCGCTGCTGCTGCAACTGGAGCCAGATCTCTCGCCCGATGACGTGAAATGCAAACTGCTGGGCACCGCCGAACCGGCGATCAACGAGGACGGCCTGCTGGCCTACAGCCCCTTCCAGCAGGGCCACGGCTACGTCAGCATAACCCGGGCCATTACCCTGGGGGACAGGGGCTGCGGCAATATCGACCTGAACCTGGTGCGGGACATAGCGGGCGAGGAGCACTTTGAGGGTCCGGCAATCGTAAGCGAAGACCAGCAAATCACCCTTCCCGGCCTGGACACGATGCTCTCTCCCCTGCCCCCGGCCAAGGGCGTGAGCGATACCCGGGTCTGGGGCGTGAAAGCCCATGTTGAACGCCTGCCACCCGACCACCAGGTCCCCGTGGAACACCCCTTCGACTGGACGCAAATGTATGAATTTGAGCGCACCAGGATAGAAAAACTGGCCCAACAGCCCTGACCTGACCACCGCATTCCAGCCGACAGCAAGTTTTCTGCTCTGGCAATTACCACCGATTACCCCTTCCGGGGCATGCCGCGCCCTCATCGCCGCCAAATACAATTAGTCTTTATTTTTCAATAGGTTAAATAGATCCATTCGGCAATGCCCAGCGACACCAGGCGGGGCGCGCCGCGCCAACTACCCCAAAATGGGTATATACCTCCCTTCATTCGACTGACTACAGCTCGTATAACGAAGTCAACCATTCAGGAAAAAGAATGTGAACTGAGTCTCAGGGACGGACACCAAACTTTTAACCAGATCACGTTTCAGGTGTTAAGAGAACTCAAACAAACAAACAAGGCGACCTAACATGACTACTTTCAAGGCGATTAAAACAGCGGGGCTCACCAGTGCAGCAGTGGCGTTGCTGGTACCATCTATCTCATTCGCAGAGGTCGACCAGGCCACTGCTTCCCAGACCAGCCACAACCTGGTCCACCGCGTCAGCCACTCCCTGGCCGATGCCAAGACCTACACCCGCAGCACCAACGCCGGATACAAGTGGGGCAAAACCGCCGAAACGGCCACATCAGACTCAAGCTGGGCAGACAACGCCCCGGCTCGCAGTGGCTACAAATGGGCCAACGCCGAATCTACCGGCAAAGACCAGGCCCAGTCCTACGCTGGTAACAGCAACTACGAGTGGGGCAGCATGAGTTTTTCTGAGCAGTCTGGCTACAAGTGGGGCCTGCGCAACTTCTCCGACCAGACCGGCTACAAGTGGGGCCTGCGCAACTTCTCCGACCAGACCGGCTACAAGTGGGGCCTGCGCAACTTCTCCGACCAGACTGGCTACAAGTGGGGTTTGCGTAACTTCTCCGACCAGACCGGCTACAAGTGGGGCCTGCGTAACTTCTCCGACCAGACCGGCTACAAGTGGGGCCTGCGCAACTTCTCCGACCAGACTGGCTACAAGTGGGGCCTGCGCAACTTCTCCGACCAGACTGGCTACAAGTGGGGCCTACGCAACTTCTCCGACCAGACTGGCTACAAATGGGGGCTCCGCAACATGGCAGAACAATCTGGATATAAGTGGGGCTTGCGGTAAGCGTAAATTCGGATAACAGCAAAGCAACCTTTCCAAGGCGTTACTGGCTGGGAGAAGCCTTACTTCCAGCCAGTAACGCCTTAATTTGTTGGCCTTATTTCAATATTTCAGATGCAAATGCCAGTAAACTACACTTTAATTTGAGACCCATACCACTCAACGTGTAGTTCTAAATGTTTTCAAGGGCGTTCACCCTAGTCGTGTTACTCTTGTTGGCTTTCCACGCCAACTCCTCTCCCTTATCTGAATACGACTTCTACATCGCTCCCTTCTCAAAAAATCTCACCCAGCAAACAATTACACAAACATTCCAAGACTCCAGGGGTGCCTTGTGGTTTCTCACTAAAGAAGGCCTCAACAAGTACGAAGGCCAAACTGTAGAAAATTATCGGTTTCTAGCTGGGAGCCAGCACTCAATTTCTACTAACAATGTAACCGAGATAACTGAAGACATAAATGGGGATATTTGGATAGCAACACAGGGTGGAGGATTGAATCGCTATGACCCAACAGTGAATGGTTTTGATGTTCAGCTAGCTGACCCTAACGAAAGGAATTCACCATTCTCAAATACAGCTTACTCTCTATTTTCAGCCTCTAATGGACTCTTGTGGCTCGGCTACAAAAATTCATTCAGTTCCTTTGACCCGTCTAATGGATCATATCGGCACTATACAAGTTCCTCTTTAGGCATAGAGGGCTTTGGTGAAGTCCTGGACATTACTGAGGACAGAAATGGTCAACTTTGGCTGGCCACCACCACGGGACTGTTATGCCTAAAGCCTGTCGATAGCCAAGACTCCACAATTGACGTCGAAAGAATCCGGATACCGAATCGCACGAATGCAGGTATAAACCGCATTCTCGTGACTTCCGACAACAAATTGTGGGCTGCGCAAACCGACCTTGGAATATCAATTTTAGATTTAGATAATGGCGAGCTGGCATTAATTGAGCACGACGAGAATTCAAATACGTCCCTTTCATCAAACCGGGTACTTGATATTTACGAGGACAACGCAGGCAATATCTGGGTGGCCACGTATGAAGGACTCAACCTATATAATTCCAATGCGAATAGCTTCATCCGTTTCACCACGAGTAATGCAGGACTCCCAGAGAATATTATCGCCAGTGTCTACCAATCGCGAGAAGGACAATATTGGGTCGGGACAGTATATGGCCTCGTAACTGGCACTAAAGGGCATTTTCCAGTTTTCGACGCAACGTCCGGAAACCTGTCAAGCAATGCTGTTAATGCGTTCGCGGAAACTGTAGATGGGAGCTTATGGGTGGCCACTGACAATGGCTTGAACAGGCTCAAGCCTGACGCGACAAAATTTGAGTGGCTAAACGAGTACACATCACCGGGGTTGTCAAGTTCGGTGGTTATGAGCTTGTTGGGAGATAAAGAAACCCTCTGGATTGGTACCTTTGATGGTGGGCTGAACCAGCTCAATATTCTTACCGGCGAGCTTAAGGTATTCAAACACAGCCCAACAAATCCAAGATCGCTTGGTTCGAACGGCGTAACCTCTTTACTTAAAACCTCGGATGAAATGTTGCTAATAGGCACATTCGGCGGAGGACTCAGCTTGTATTCGAATCGGGACGGTAGTTTCACAAATTACCAGAATGCACCTGGCAATGAAAACTCTATTAGCAGCGACCGAGTAATTGCATTATTTGAAGACTCACTCGGCAACATCTGGGTAGGCACCGAAGATGGACTGAATCGATTTGATATTGAGAAGGGAGTTTTCGAAAGATTCAAAAGAGATCCGAGAGACTCGAATAGCATTACTAGCGATATGGTCTGGGCCTTCTATGAAGATAGTCAACAGAGACTTTGGCTTGGCTCAGCCGGTGGAGGCCTGATTAGTTGGAGCAAGCAAGATAGGGAAAATTCAATATCAAACTTTGTAAATCACTCTGGAGAAGTGAGATTACCTAGTTCAAACATATATGGGATAAAAGCAGACAACGAAGGAAACCTATGGCTATCACATAATCGAGGTGTAACTAAATACAACCCGACTTCCCATAGTTCCCGCCAATACAGCGAAAGGGACGGACTTCAAGGATCGGAGTTCAATATGGGCGCAGCCTATCAGGCTGCCGATGGGACAATCTACTTTGGCGGCCCGAAAGGCTATAACGTTATTAATTCGAACTTCTCCAAACAAGCCAGAATTCCGCCTCTGGTAAATATCTCCTCAATAAAAATCATGAACAAGCAGGTATTTTTTGAAAAGCCGTACTATGAATTAGAAGCTCTCGAACTAGGCTACGAAGACAGGGTACTGACAATCGAAACCTACGCCTCAGACTACTCAAATCCTGACCTCGTCCAATATGCCTATATGCTTGAGGGCTTAAACCCCGACTGGGTTGTTTCTGAGGATGCTCGGGTTGCCTCATTCACAACGCTTCCGCCGGGAAACTACACCTTAAGATTCGCGGCCGCAAACCCCGAGGGAGTATGGAACTGGGACGCGCTTAGCCTCCCAATAAGGGTCCACCCCGCACCTTGGCGCAGTTCCTACGCTTACGCCGTGTACAGCCTAATCTCTTTATTGATCATCGGTTACTTGTTTTACCGTCAAATGCGATCGCAAGAGATTGCTCTAGAAAGGCAAAAGGAGCTCGAGGCAAAGGTCCAAGAAAGAACTCAAGATCTACAGGAAGCACGGGCAGCTGCTGAAGCAGCGAATAGCGCTAAATCAGATTTTTTAGCAACAATGAGTCATGAAATTCGTACCCCGATGCATGGGATGATTGGCATGACCGAACTCCTCCTTCACACTGACTTAACAGCACAACAGCGTCAGTTCGCTAAAGCCGCTCACAATAGTGGCGAATCGCTGCTGGAACTGATCAACGAAATTCTAGATTTTTCAAAAATTGAAGCAACTATAATAGAGTTGGAGAGTATCGAATTTGATCTGCTAGAACTCATAGACGAAGTTTGCTACCTGCAAGGCGAGCCGGCCTCGCGCAAAAAGCTTTCGCTGAATAGCATATTTCAAACCAATTCTCCACGGACAGTCATTGGAGATCCCACAAAAATCCGCCAGGTAATTATGAATCTGGTTAGCAATTCAATTAAATTCACCCATAAAGGTAACGTTGACATTATCTTGGGTTCTGGAGAAGTCGAGGATCATGAAGGCAAATGTTTGGTGACTATCACTGTTACCGATACCGGTATTGGAATGACTCCGGAAACCCAGGCGAAGGTTTTCGATGTATTCACCCAGGCGGATACGAGCACTACAAGAGAGTATGGTGGTACAGGCCTGGGGCTATCTATATCAAAACACTACATTGAGTTAATGGGCGGTCGAATTGATATTGAGTCATCTCCCAACCGAGGAACATCAATTTCAATAACAGTTCCGTTAGAGGTCAGGTCTTATCAAGAAAATATGGATAGCACTTACAAGAAGACCGCCTCAGTAACATGTAAAAATGATTCAACTTACAGAATGATTGAATCTCACATAGCTACATTGGGGTGGACTTGCTCACGACAAGACAAACCAGATTTTCAAACCGATTCAGATCTTGTAATCGTAGATTCAGATTCGCTCGAAAACCTGGAACTACTTTCTGAAGTCACCAATAACAACGGAAGCCACGTAGGAATCTTACTATCATCACTCTCTGACAACAGAAGTGCCTCCAATCTGGGAGCTTGGATACATGTAACAAAACCGATTACTTTGAATTCGATACAAGATGCACTTTCCGATGTACAGAATTTTAAGGCCTCTCTGAATGCACCTCAGAAAAATGCGAAATTATTTAGCACCAATAAATTGAAGATTCTAGTTGCAGAGGATGTGGCAACCAACCAGAAAATCATACGCGAGATGATTGCTATGCTTGGCCATAGCGTTGAGGTTGTAGAGAACGGATTAGATGCTGTGGCTAGATACAACGAAGATAACTTCGATTTGATTTTCATGGATTGCCAGATGCCTATAATGGACGGCTTTCTGGCAACGCAAAAAATCCGTGAATCTGAAGCAGTCCGAAGCTCAAGTCGAACGCCAATAATTGCCCTAACCGCAGGACTTGGTAAAGAGGACAAGGCCAAGTGCAAGGCCTCAGGAATGGATCTTTATGTCGGAAAGCCGTTTACAGTCTCAGATATTAGGAACGCTATTTCCTCATTCAGCAGGAGGTATATATCCAGGGCGAAAAATGCGAATTCGACAGCTATCATCGAAGAAGCTTTCGAAGACACACCCGATCAAAAAACTGAGAAGTCACAGATAATTAACCAACAAGCAGTTAAAGCAATAATTGATATTGAAAACCAGACGGGCAACCAAATTCTGCCGGACATCTTCGACGGCTACAAAAAACAGATGGAGCAGAAGCTCGAGGAAATTCGAATGAACGTCAACGATCTTGATATTGAACAGTTGACGAAGTCCGCCCACGCTGTCAAATCGATGAGCGCAAATATAGGAGCGCAAAAAGTACGATCTATAAGCTCTCAAATTGAGGCTAGCAGCAAGCATGGAAACTTAGACGATGTCGAGAATAACTTAGTAATGCTAAAAGACGCATATGAGGAGTACCTAATAGAATTTCACTCGAAATATCTTTCCAACCGAAGTACTTATGCCCGTAATTAATGAAAGGAATTATGTCCATTATGGGAAACTGTCTTTATTCCATTGTTTCAAGACAATATTAGTCACAGTTCTTGTTGTGCTCTCGGAACCTGCAGCTTCCGTTCCACCACAAATCCACCGATCGCCTCTGTCAATTGAGCTGGCTCAGCCGACTGTTACAAGAATTTTTAAGGATCGGAATGGATTTCTCTGGATCGGGACACAGCAGGGGCTCTACAAATTCGAGGGAAGTGACGTGCAAAAGTTCGGGGGATCCAACCATGGCGATGGTTCGCTGGGAAGCACTGATATCCGGGGCATCGGAGAGAGGAAAAACGGCAATCTGCTAATTGCAACATTTGGACAAGGGATCTACGAATTTTCAAATGAAATCTCCGACTTCACTTCTGTAAGTCAACCAAGCACTATTGAACTGAAAGATTTGCATACAATTGCAGAAGACTATTTTATAGCCTCCTCCAAAAGTGGCACTGTCACTCTAAATCTGTCAGATAAACCAGAACTCGATTGGCTAACCTCAGAATTGTCTCGCGCAGAAATTTCCGATGTAGTTGGTGCTGCCAAAATTGATGATGAGACTACTTTGCTGGCAACGAATAACTCTATTGTTTTTATTGAATTTCGCTCTAATAGCATCGTTGAACAATCATTAAATCTAGCAGGCATTGATATAACCGCAGCAGCGGTGGTCAGTGCGGAGGAAGTATACATATCCACATCGGATGCGAACGTGCACCGGTTCAACACGAAAGCCAACCAGATAGAGTCCTCGCTCGACCTTTCTGGTTACAACATCTCGAGCATCTCGGACCTTCTACATCTGGGTGACGAACTTTGGATCGCCACTGATAGAGGCTTGATAGTTACATCGAGTGAACTGCATGTAAATTCGCATTTAAATCAATCCAATTCCCTGTTATCAAATAACAACATAACCAGATTGTTTTATGATGGCAATGTACTCTTTGTCGGTACCTTTCAAGGGTTAGATCAAATCGCACCAACCAGTATTCAAAGCTTCAACAATAGGAGTAGCAACGTCGACAACGACGTTCTTGCATTTGCTCAATCCGAAGATGGAAGAATCTGGGTAGGGACTTATAACGGAATATACGTTTACAGTGAGGGCACCAAGGGGCATCATCGGCTGCATTTTCCCGAAGGTAATGGGCTACCAGATAACAGAATTACGACATTGGCAGTACGTGACAACGAACTGTGGGCCGGCCTTGCTAAAGACGGTGTGCATAAAATCGACATTCTTAATGGTGAAGTTCAATCAATTTCAGCTTCTGAAACAACAAAACTAGAAGTAACGAAAATCCTGAATACTGGTGACGACTCTATCTATTTGTCAACTTATAACCGAGGAATCTACAAAGCTCAAGGAAATAGTCTGGTTCGTATTCAGAGTGGCGGAGAGACATCATTTAACCACTTGTTCGAAACCCAAACAGGGACAATCTTTGCCACATCAGAACGACATCTATACAAGCTAGATACAGCCGAAAACCAGTTTAGAGTAGTCAAGGCAAATTTCCAGCAATTGAATGACCATCCCGTCCTACTTACTCTAGCTGAGACTGACGATGGTAGGTTACTCATCGGGACGAAAGGGCACGGCATCTATTCACTTGGAGCGGTCTCAAGTGTGAACGAAACTTTGCAGCTCGAGCGATTCAGCCAAGACCCGGCAATAGAGAATGCAACCATTTATGGAATGATTTTTGATAATGAATTTAACCTATGGTGCTCAACGCAGAGTGGTATCTACAAGATAGATTCGGGAGGTAAAGTAAATCTCCGATTAACAAAACTGGATGGTCTACAGGGGGATGATTTCAACTACGGCTCATATTTCATCGATTCCCTTGGTTATATGTATTTCGGAGGGCTAAACGGCTATAGCCGGATACCAGCAGACCAGCAGCACCTTTCTAACGACAACATACCACTCAAGATCACGCAAATTATACTTAGTCACAGTAAAAGCCTTCGATCTGACGAAATTTCCGAACTTGAAAATCTAGAGCTTACGCATGACGAACGATCATTTGCGGTAGTAATCAATCTTTTGGACTACCAGAACCCCGACGATAACCAATACACCCACACACTAGAAGGCCTCACCGACACCTGGACTGAGGCGAGCACCAACAACACCGTCAGATTCACCGGACTGGATCCGGGGACATATACCTTCCGCGCGAGGGGCGCAAATGCCGCTGGGGTGTGGAGTGCCAATGAGGTTGCGCTGACTATTGTGGTGCTGCCGCCGTGGTGGAAAACCTGGTGGGCTTTTGGCGGCTACGCGATGCTGGCGATTTTGATGGTCTGGATGATCATGCGCACTTATCGTTCTCATCTGCTCAAGGAGGAGGCACTTCGTATTGCCCAGGAAATGCATGACGCTGCGGACCAGGCTCAGGATGACCTGCAGGAGAGCCACGAGTACCAGGACGAGTTGGTCAGGGCGGTGTCGCAACACAATTTGGCCACGCTGGACCTGATCTCCCAGTGCCTGGGTGATCTCAATGTGGAGGAGTCAGGCCGGGCCAAGCTTCAGGGTCACATCAAAGCCCTTGAGCTGCTGGAGCAATGCTATTTCTTCCAGGAAGGACAGCTGGAAGCTGACATGCACACCTACGTGGACGGCATTACCAACTACCTGCTGGCAGAAGCCACCGTGGATCCGGCAACCATCACTTCAATTAACCGGGTGACTCGCGAAACTCTGCCGGCGCACGTGGCCTCGCCATTGGCGGTGATTCTTTACGAGTTACTGCACAACAGCATGGTCCACGCATTCAGCCCTGCGTCTCACGCCAATTTCGTCGAGACTTCAATCGATGTTGTTCGCGAAGCCGGTGCGGATCCGCTGCTGATTCTGGTGGTGGCTGATGACGGCACCGGTGATAACAGGGCCGAAGGGAAAATACAGGGCGGATCAGGCCGGAAAGTGATTCAATCACTGGCAGCGGCCATGGGCGCATCTTACAGCAACACCACCAAGAACGGATACATAGCCAGGCTGCAGCTGGTACTGCCTGACCAGTAGTCCGCGGATGAGAGGCACGGCGGCAAGGCCGTTGCCATCCGCCTAACCTGCTCATAGTATAGGCGCATTAAATGCGCACACCGGAGGTTCAGCAGTGCCATGATGCACAGGAAGAGGGTCAACTGTTTCGGCAGTTCCTGTCAGCTGGCTCTGGTATCACTGCGCGGCGAGGCGGAGCAGATTGTCGCTATCGCCCTGGCTGAGCTGGAACGGCTGGAGAGCAAATTCAGCGCTTATCACCCCGACAGCCTGATCAGCCGCATCAACCAGGCAGCAGGTACCGGTTGCTACACGCCGCTGGATGCGGAAGCCCGCAGTCTGTTCGATTTTGTCACTGTTCTGTGGGAGGAGAGCAGTCACCTGTTCGACCCCACTGTAAGTATTCTGGACCACTGCTACGATGAGCATGGCCAGCTGAAGGCGACCGACAGCCAGCTCAAGGACATGCTCAAGCTGGTAGGCTGGTCGCAGCTACAATTGACGGACGAGGGCGCACTGCTGCCGACCAAAGGAATGCTGCTGGACCTGACCAGTTGCATACGTCCCTATGCCATTGATTCTGTTCGCCGCAAGTTGCTCAAGGAGGGGGTGCAACACGCGATGATTGAAATGGCCCATGATGCGGCGACCATTGGCAAGCAGGCGGACGGTGCCAATTGGCTGCTTGGCCTGCGCCACCCCATGGGAAGCCGCACCGCCATCAACCGGATCAAGGTCAGCGGCAAGGGGTTCGCCATGCGCGGCGATTTCGAGCGCCGCATCGGCTTTCGGGATGAGCATTTCGGCCGCGGGCTCAGCCCCGTCGACGGCTATCCGGTTCCGGGCATGTTGAGCGTTAGCGTGGTGGCAGACAGCTGCCTGGACGCCTGCGGCGCCGCGACCATTGCCCGACTGAAAACGGAACAGGCTGCTATCAACTGGCTGCAGAAGCTCGGCCTCCCGTGGATGGCAATCGACAGGCAGCTGCGTTGCCACGGGCCTCTGTCCCCCGCTTAGGCGCCCTTGAACAGCGGCTTGCGCTTTTCCCGCTGGGCCGCAAAGCCTTCCTGCAGGTCATCTGACTCCAGGCACATGGCCGCCAGTTTAGCGGCCGCCACTTCATCGATCGCGCCAGAAGCCGCCTGTTGCAATATCTGCTTCATCGCGCGCACCGCCAGCGGTGCCAGCCCGGCGATATGGTGCGCCAGGTCATCGGTAGCCTCCTGCCGCTGGGTAGGCATTACCAGGTGGTCCAGGAAACCGATTTCCTTCATGGCGTCGGCGTCAAACTGTTCCGAAGCCACCAGGATGCGCTTGGCCAGATTGACCCCCAGACGCTGGACAAAGCGGTTGATCCCGCTCAGGGGGTAGCAAAGGCCGATTGCGGCAGCGGGCACGCGCATACGAATACCCTCTATACCAATGCGAAAATCACAGCTCAATGCGAGTTCCACTCCCCCGCCAAACACATTACCGTTCAGGGAAGCGACGGTGGGAATAGACAATGCCGCAAGCTGGTCGGTCGTGGCCTGGAAGCAATCACCACTTATCTTCCCCGCTCCCAGTTCATTCAGGGCGGCACCGGCGCAAAAGGTCTTGTCGCCGGTGCCACTTACCACCAGCACCCGCACCGCTGCATCCCGCTCAACCTCGGCGAGAAAGGCCTGGATAGCCTCAAGCTCGCCCTGCCCCAGTGAATTGTGCCGGGCCGGATTATTCAGGGTCAGGTAACCAATATGCCCCGCCCGGCGGTATAACACTGTATCCGTCATCGTTTTGCTCCCGCTCATCAACCGGCAAAGTCTGGCATATGCGCCTGGCGGGTGCCAGTGGCTGGACAGGAACCGATACCAGCCCCATACTCGTTGCTCCCCTATAGGAGCAGTGAATGCCTGTAACCCGTTGCACCTGGTGCGGCACCGACCCGCTGTACATGCAGTACCACGATAAAGAGTGGGGTGTGCCTGTATGGGACGATCACACCCTGTTCGAATTCCTGGTGCTGGAGGGTGCCCAGGCCGGACTGTCCTGGATTACGGTCCTGCGCAAGCGCGAGGCTTACCGCAAGCGATTCAGTAATTTCGACGCGCAGAAAGTTGCCCGCTACAGTGACGAGCGGCTGGAAAAACTGCTGCTGGACCCCGCCATCATCCGCAACCGGCTGAAGGTGTTTGGCACTCGCAAAAATGCCCGGGCCTTTCTCGACGTGCAGGCGGAAAAAGGCAGCTTCGCCAACTATGTATGGGACTTCGTCGACGGTACACCAATCCAGAACCGGTGGCGGTCGGTATCCGAGGTCCCGGCAACCAGTCCGGTTTCCGATGCGCTGAGCAAGGACATGAAAAAGCGCGGCTTTACCTTCGTTGGCTCAACCATCATGTATGCGCATATGCAGGCTACAGGCATGGTCAACGATCACACCGTCGACTGTTTCCGCCACCGGGAGTGCAAGTCGCTGGCCGGCCACGGCTGAGGCCGCCGTGGATTCCGAGCAGCAACAGGTATCTTCCACCAGTCGCCGGGTATGGCAACTGGCATGGCCGACCATTCTTTCCAATCTGTTGTTTACCACCGTCGGCTTTACCCACATCAAGATCGTCTCCGGCCTGGGCAACAGCGCGGTCGCGGCGGTCACCAGCGGCCACCGCATCTTTTTCCTGGTGCAGGCCGTGTTGATGGGGGTCTCCATCGCCACGACAGCCATGGTAGCGCGCAACTGGGGCGCTAGAAAGCTGGCGGAGGCCGAACTTGTGGCGTGGACCTCTCTGGCCATCGGCCTGGCCGTGGCCATATTGCTCTCCATGCCGGTGATTTTCGCCCCGTTGGCGGTCGCCAGCGTGTTTGGCCTGGATGCCGAAACGACTCAACAGATTGCGAGTTTTATCTTCTGGCTGGGAGTATTCAATATATTCACTGCCATCAACATGCTGTTATCCACTGCCCTGCGGGCCACCGGCGATGTGATAACCCCGCTGCTGTTTCTCACCGCCAGCAGCCTGTTCAATGTTACGTTTGCCTACTGCCTGGCCCACGGCATTGGCTTTCTGCCAGCGTTGGGGGTACCCGGTGTCGCTTTTGGTGGCAGTCTTGCGGGGGCGATAGTTACCTCGGTATTCGCCGCCGTCTGGTGGCGTGGCAAGTTCAACATCAAGGCCGTAAAGCAGTGGCGAATCGACCTGGCATCGGCTCGTCAGCTGATCAGCATCGGCGCTCCCTCGGTACTGGAACAGGGGTTCATCCAAATCGCCTTCCTGGCGTTCTTTGCCATCGTCGCCCGCTACGGTACTGCGCCCTATGCCGCTTACGGCATCGGCATCAGTATCGTTGCTTTCTCCATCGTGGTGGGCTTCGGTTTCGGCATTGCGGCTGCAACCCTGGTGGGTCAACAACTGGGGGCCGGGAACCCCGAGCAGGCCAAGCAGGCCGGCTGGCGCGGTCTGCGCATGGCCCTGGCGGCGATGAGCCTGTTCTCCGTGCTGCTGGCCGTTTTCGCCCGCGACCTGGCGGGATTCATGATAGAAGATGAGGCGACCATCAACCTGACGGTCACCTTTATCTATATCATTGCTGTCGCCCAGCCGGTGATGGCGGTTGATATCACCCTGTCGGGTGCGTTGCGCGGCGCCGGCGATACCCGGTTTCCGCTGCTGGCCACGGTTTGCGGCATTGTGTTCGGCCGCCTGTTACCGGCGCTGGCCTGCCTGGCACTGGGGCTACCCATTGAGGCCGTGTTCACCGTCATGCTGCTGGATTACCTGATCAAGTCCAGCATGCTGCTGGTGCGCTATCGGTCCGGCAAATGGCTGGGCCTGAGGTCTGCCGGAGGCGGCACCTAACGGTAGCTTACCAGCCGTTCCCCATGCTCCTCGCCCAGCAATTGCAGGAAAGAACGGTCATTGAAATAGGACAGGGACACCTTCTCTCCGGAATAAAACAGCTGGGTCACGGAGCAGTTAAACACCGGCTCGTAAAACTGGTAGGTCTGGCTGCCGTCCAGGCCAAGGACATGGGCGACCAGGGTGGCGATAGTGCCACCGGAGGTAAAAATCGCCACTGTCTTGCCACTGCCCTCCCTACGCATTAGCTCGGCAAGCGCATCATGCACAGCCACTGAGTACTCCTCCCAGCTCTGGATACCGTGCGCGCTGCAATCATTGCTGACCCAGTAGTTGAATACCGCGTCGATCACTTTCTGGTACTGCTTGCTGTCAGTGAGGCCGTCCTCCAGCAAGCGCCTGAAGCGGTCGTCCTGCGCGGCGATCAGCGGCGCCAGTTTTTTTAGCTGTTCATCGTTATTGATTTCATTGAAACGGGCGTCGATGGTATGGGGAATATCCCCCGCCAGCTCGTTACAGGTGAGTTGGCAGGTTTCCCGCTGCCGCCAGAGGTCTCCGCTGTAGGCGGCGTCCAGCTTCACCCCGCTGCGGGCCAGGTACTGGCCTGTCTTTCTGGCCTGCAATTGCCCCAGGGGCGAAAGCTGGTCGTAATTGGCCGCGCCAAAAGACGCCTGGCCGTGTCGAATAATGTATATGGTAGCCATTAAACGGCTGCTCCCCTGTCAAATCTGAACTTGCGGCGATAGGGGAAGAAACTCTCCACATAGCCGCTGCGGACCTGCTCCTGCACGTTTTGCCAGAAGGAGGCCTGGTAAATGTCGCTGTGAATTTCGTCGAACACTTTTCGTGCCCGCTGGTTACCGGAAAAGAATAAAGGGAACTCTTCCGGAAAAATGTCATTGGGCCCCACCGAGTACCAGGGCTGGTTGGAGAATTCTTCCTCCTCGTTGCGCGGCGGCGGAATTTCCCTGAAGTTGCATTCCGTCAACAACTGGATCTCATCGTAGTCATAGAACACCACCCGCCCGTGGCGGGTAACGCCGAAGTTTTTCAGCAGCATATCACCGGGGAAAATATTGGCGGCGGCCAGCTGCTTGATGGCATTACCGTACTCATCCATCACATCGTGCAATTGCTCCTCGCTGCAATCCTGCAGATACAGGTTCAGCGGCGTCATCCGTCGCTCCACGTAAACGTGGCGGATAATCAACGCTGTGCCATGTTCCTCTATCTGTGACGGCGCCACCTTGTACAACTCCTCCATCAATTCGTCCGAGAACCGCTCCCGGGCGAAGGCCAGGTTGGTGAATTCCTGGGTGTCGGCCATGCGGCCCACCCGGTCCCAGCGTTTCACCAGCGCGTACTTCTCCTTGACCTGCTCACGCGTCATGTCCTTGGGCGGAGTGAACCTGTCCTTGATGATTTTGAACACAAAATCATAGGACGGCAGGGTAAACACCGTCATCACCATGCCCTTGATTCCCGGGGCAATGATGAATTTATCAGTGGTGCTGGTCATGTGCCGGTAGGCGCAGCGATGGTAATAGGTTTTACCGTGCTTGTTGTAGCCCATGGCACTGTAAATTTCGGAAATGGGCTTGGCCGGCATCAGTTGCTGCAGGAACAGCACATAGGCCGACGGTATACGCGCATCCACCAGGAAGTATGACCGGGTAAAACTGAATACCACGCTGAGCTTGTCGGCGCCAAACAGCACGGTATCCACATACACCGCGCCATTTTCGTTGTGCAACACCGGGAGCACGAATGGCATGGACGCATCGCCACTGACTATTCGCCCCACGATATAGGCACCCTTGTTGCGGAAAAAGTGGCGATCCAGCACCTCGAATCGCAGGTCCGGGGGTGACAGGTCGATTTCGTGCTGCAGGTAGGTACCCACCACCTTCATGATATTGCCCACGTCCCGCTGCAGGTTTTCATAGGGAATATCGAAGGCGTAGTCCTGCAACATCCGGGTCCAGATCGACTCAAGGGAGCCCTGCAGACTGTAGCTGCGGTAGACCGCACTGACATCCGCCGGCGGCATGTCGCCCTGTGGCGAAAACACAAACGCGTAGTCGTTGCGGATTTTGCGGTGCTTGAACACTGCGCAAAACACGGAGTTGTAAAAGGTTTCGGCGATCTCGAAATTGTTGTGGCCTGCAATCAGCCGGGTGTAAATCGGCCGCACGTCATGCCAGAAATCAAAACTCTTGAGATGCTCCCCGGCGATCAATTCAACATACTGGATGATCTCCGAAGTTTTCTTTTTGCGCAGTTCTATGCGCTGTTGCGAGGATTCCTGCAGGCCGTGCCAGTCCGCATTCTCGAAACGCGTCCTGGCGGCCAGGGTGATATTCTGGAACTCGGCAAAAAACGCCTCGAAACCATTGAGAATGGTTCGCGCAAATCGCTCCTTGCGTTGATCAGTAGCCACAGCGCAGGTGCTTCAGACAGACGGCACGCCCATCGTACGCCGCAGCTTGCGCATCCCGCTCAGCCAGCGGTCATAATCCTCGTGCTTGCGACGGCGATATTCCACCACTTCCTTGTGCGGTAGAATCAAAAAGCTCTCTTCTGCAAGACCCGCTACCACGGCATCAGCCACCGCTTCCGGGGTAAGCACCCCGTCGACGCCTGCCGTTCCGCCATCGCCACTGTCACCAATCATACGTGTAGCCACGGCCTGCGGGCAGAGCGCTGAGACCTTGATACCGTCGTCACCGTGGGTGATCGCCAGGGCCTCGGCAAAACCGATGGCCGCATGCTTGGTGGTAGAGTAGGCAGCGTCGCCTATCTGGTTGAGCAGCCCCGCGGCGGAAGCGGTGTTAAGAATGTAGCCGCTACCCCGCTCCAGCATGGCCGGAAGACAGGCGCGGGCGGCGTATACATGGGACATCACATGGATCTCCCACATCGCCTGCCAGGTTTCATTGGGCGCCGAGGTCGCCCACCAGGGTTCGCCGTCAAGGGCGATAATACCGGCGTTGCTGCAGAACAAGTCAATGGTGCCGTGCCCGGCCTGCACCGCGTCGACCATGGCCTGGATTGCAGATTCATCGCGCACGTCGACACCGTAGGCATCGCCGTCGATGGTTTGCGCCACGGCCCGGGCATTGCTTTCTTCCAGGTCGGCCACCACCACTTTGCGGGCGCCTTCCGCATGGAATCGCTCACACAGGGCGCGGCCTATGCCGTTGGCACCACCGGTGACGACGACCAGTTTCCCAGCCACATCCATCAGAGCAACTCCGCCGCGAACAGTTCCAGCACCTCGGGGTCGTGCACACCCAGTAACATGGTTCCCACATGCCCCTTCTTACCGGCCTCTTTCCAGGGCTGCAGGCGCTCGCGAATACGGTCCTTGGGACCAACCAGGGCAATCTCGTCTATCAATTGCCGCGGTATTTCGGCACAGGCCTCGGCCTGCTTGCCGGACAGGTACAGGTCCTGGATCTTGTCTGCCGCCTCGCCATAGCCCAGCCGGGTCGTATAATCGTGGTAGAAGTTCTTGCCCTTGGCTCCCATACCACCGATATAGAGGGCGAGCCAGGGCCGCAGTGAATCGAAGGCGGCATCGAGGTCATCGTTCATGGCCACGGAAACGAATGGCGCCACATCGAAATTATCCAGGCTTTTGCCATTTCCTGCCTTGGCAAACCCGGCTTCCAGATGCTCGCCAATAATGTCGAACTTGTTGGGATCCATCCACACCGGGAACACGCCGTTCGCCACCTCACCGGCGCAGCGCAGCCCCGCGGGGGTAATGGACGCGGTGTAAATGGGAATATCGGGACTGGCCTCCAGGATGGACTTGAGCGGCTTGCCCAGGCCGGTCGTGCCTTCGCCCTGGTTTGGCAACTGGTACAGCTTGCCGTCAAACTCCACCGGCCCCTGGCGCTCCATAATGGCACGCATGATCTTGATGTACTCCCGGGTACGCGTCACCGGCTTGCCGTAGGGTACGCCGTGCCAGCCTTCGACCACCTGTGGCCCGGAGGCCCCGAGACCAACGATAAAGCGACCGCCAGACAGCTGGTCCAGCGACATGGCGGTCATGGCTGCCATGGCCGGTGTGCGGGCGGGCATTTGCATGATCGCGGTGCCAACCCGGATCTTCTCCGTCTGCGCCAGCACCCAACTGGCGGCGGTCACGGCATCGTTACCGTAGGCTTCGGCGGTCCACACCGAGTCAAAGCCCAAAGATTCCGCATGTTTGATCAGATCCATGGGAATATTGATTTGCTTGCCGGAGTAGCCCAGCAGGAAGCCCAGTTTCATGTTATGTCTCCTGAAATCAGTGCCCGCCCCGGTTCAAGGCGACGGGCCATTGGATGGTAGCCTAGTTATAGCGTACTGCGTTGAATTTCGCCTGATGATAATCGCCATTACCAAAGGTGGTGTTAATCATCATCAGGCGCTTGGCATAGTGGCCGATGTCCAGATCATCGGTAATACCCATGCCGCCGTGCAGCTGAATGGCCTCGCCAGAAATGTGCCTGCCGGCCTTGTCGATCATCACCCGCAGGGCATGGATGACCTGGACCTCATCCTCGGCGTCATCAGTAAGCGCACACACGGCACGGTACAACAGCGACCTGGCCTGCTCGTAGCCGATGAAGGTATCGACCATGCGGTGCTGCAGAGCCTGGAACTTGCCCAGCGCCACGCCAAACTGCTCGCGGGTTCGGGTATATTCCACCGTTTTGCTGTTGAGCTGGGCCATAATGCCCAGCGCCTCGGCAGCCAGGGCGACGTTGGCGTCCATCACCACCGCGTTCATCAAGGCAAGGCCCTTGTCCAGCTCGCCCACCAGACTGCCGGCGTCCACCTTAACATTCTTCAACTGGACATTGGCCGCCACCTGGCCATCCATCATGCGGTAGCTGATTCGCTCCACGCCATCAGCATCGGCGGGTACCAGGAACAGGCTGATACCAGAGTCGTCGCCCTGCTCGCCACTAGTGCGGGCGGAGACAATCAGTTGGTCGGCGCTGGCGCCGTTGAACACCACGACCTTCTCGCCGCTGAGGACGTAACCGCCGTCGCTGGCACTGGCAGTGGTTTTCACGTCGGCCAGTTCATAACGGCTCTGGCGCTCCAGGTACGCGAACGCACCCAGGCTGGAGCCGTCGATAATAGCCGGGATGTGCCTGGCCTGCTGCTCGGCACTGCCGCCTTTCTGCAGCAGACCGCCGTAGAGCAGCACAGTGGCAAGATAGGGTTCAAGCACCAGGCCTTTGCCCAGTTCCTCCATCACCAGCATTACGTCAACGGCACCGCCGCCAAAGCCACCATGCTCCTCGGCGAAGGGAATCGACAGCCAGCCCAGGTCGGCAAAGGTCTGCCACCGGGCGCGGTCCATGCCCTCATCGGAGCTGGCAATTGCCACCCGCGTGTCCCAGTCATAGTCGTCCTGCACGTACCGGGCAACGCTGTCGCGCAACATGACCTGTTCTTCGGTAAAGTCAAAGTTCATTTGTCAGTTCTCCCTGGTATTACAGGCCGAGCACGGCCTTGGCAATGATGTTGCGCTGGACTTCATTGGAGCCGCCATAAATGGTGGCAGCGCGCCCGTACATGTAGCTCTTGAATGCCCGTGGGCCCAGTGAGTTGCCCAGCACCTCAGGCTCGGGGCCTCCTGGCAACACGCCCTGGAAGTAGGCGGCCACGTCCATAGTCAGCTCCTGCACCTGCTGCTGGACCTCGGTACCCTTGATCTTCAGCAGTGAGGATTCAGCACCCGGCGCGCCACCGGAAGCCACCGAAGCGAGCACCCGGAGTTCGGTGAATTCCAACGCCATCAGTTCGATTTCCAGGTCGGACAGGCGCTTCTGGAACAGGGGCTCGTCAATCAGGCGGGTACCGCGGTTAACCTCGGCACTGGCGTACTGCTTGATGATTTCCACCCCGCGTTTGGAGTCTGCCACGCCCGCAATCGCCGTGCGTTCATGCGCCAGCAGGGCCTTGGCGTAGGTCCAGCCCTTGTTTTCCTCGCCGATGCGATTAACCACCGGCACCCGCACGTCGTTGAACTCGACTTCGTTAAGGCTGTGGTGAGCATCAATTGAAACGATGGGGTTGATCTTGATCCCCGGTGTGCTCATATCAATCAGCAGGAAGCTGATCCCCTCCTGCTGCTTGCCCTCGGTGCTGGTGCGCACCAGGCAGAAAATCCAGTCGGCAAACTGGGCATAGCTGGTCCATATCTTGGCCCCGTTAACCACGTATTCATCGCCGTCACGCACCGCCCTGGTCTTCAGGGAGGCGAGATCAGAGCCAGCGCCCGGCTCGGAGTAGCCCTGGCACCACCACTCATCACTGCGGAGAATCGTCGGCAGGAAACGCTCTTTTTGCGCGTCAGTACCAAAGGTATAAATCACCGGGCCGACCATTTTCAGGCCGAAAGGGATGACATCGCGGATGCCGCGGCTGGAGCGCTCACTTTCATAAATAAAGGCCCTGGTGGCATCCCAGCCGGTGCCGCCGTATTCAGTGGGCCAGCCGGGGGCTATCCATCCGCGCTCGTACAGGCGCTTCTGCCACTCGATAATGGCTGGCTTGAAGATGTCGGGATCAGGGCTGGACAGGCGCGCTTCGATATCCTCGTCATAGGCGCTGTCAAAAAACTCTGCTACTTCATCGCGAAAGGCGATGTCTTCCGGGGCAAACCTGGTATCCACTGCTTGACCTCCTATTGCGCTCAAGTGGTTTTGGCTTCGGCGGATCCGGGAAGCCGGCAGGTACCCTAGCCCGGCCAGCCGGGGCAGGCAATGTTGACAGCTCTCACCAAAATTGACCGCAGCGCACTATCCGGCGGTCGCTTTCAGCTTCTGTCTTCCTGCTCGCGCAGGTAGCGAATATTGTGCTCCAGCCGGATTCGCATCTGCGGGTCGGTGATTCCCCGCGCGATGGCCTCCTCCAGCAGATCCGCGGCAAAACCGAAGCGCCCTTTTTTAACCGCCAGGTTGGCCAGGTTGTTGCCGAGATTGGCGCTGCGGTAGCCGCTCTCATAAAGTGCCAGGTAGATCTCGTAGGCACTGTCAATTTCGCCCAGCCGATAGTGAGTCTCGGCAATGCGCTCCCGGTTGTCCTCAACCCGGTAACCGAGTTCCACCGCTTTTTGCAGGTAGGAGATGCCCTTGCGCAGATCGTCCACATAGTAAAGGCAAATCGTCCCCGCGGCGGTCCACAGCCGGCCGTCATCTTCTGCGTCCAGATCCTGCTCAATAATACGCAGGTAATTGAGCTGGCGATCAACCTTCATCTTGGACGGATCTTCGTCCATGTGGTGATGAATGGGTATATCGAGTACTTCCCAGCTTCCCGGGGCCAGGGAGCGGTCTATGACTTCATGCACCCGCCCCTGGTAGCGAATGTCCTTGCGGTTGCGAAACAGCCGGGCGATCGGGTTGGGGCGATAACCCGCGTAGTGGCGGGAGTAGGCGGTTCTGGCGACGAGCGGGACCCAGTCCCGGTCCAGGGGCTCCACGCTGTAGTTGTACTGGGTCAGGAAGAAAGCATCCCTGTCGGTAGCTGCAATCAGCGCGCGAAGGCGCTGCCAGTCTTCCGGGGCGATGACTTCGTCGGCATCGAGAACGATAATCCAGTCGCCCGGGGCCTGGTCCAGAGCGTGGTTACGGGCCGCGGCAAAGTCGTCCCGCCACTGGAAGTCGAATAGCCTGGTGGTAAATTCGCGGGCGATAGCGGGGGTATCATCGGTGGACCCGGTGTCCACCACCACGATGTCGTCCACATGAGGCGCCGCCTGGCTCAGGCAGTCACGCAGGAAGAAGGCCTCATTCCTGACGATCATGCACAGGGAAAGCGAGGACCCTTTGACTGGCATCAGGCGGCCGGTGGAGGATCAGTAAAGCAGGCTGTACAGTTTGCGCTGATACTCAGCAGCCAGGGGATCGCCCTTGCCGAGACTGGCGATGCTGTCGAGCAATGCCTTTTTGGTGGCGCCATCGCCGTGGTCCAGGTCCTTGCGCAGGATGGTCACCAGGTACTCCATGGCGTCCCTGAAC
Source organism: Seongchinamella sediminis (assembly GCF_003457605.1). Classification (GTDB taxonomy): domain Bacteria; phylum Pseudomonadota; class Gammaproteobacteria; order Pseudomonadales; family Halieaceae; genus Halioglobus; species Halioglobus sediminis. Next base: position 86,211 of record NZ_QRAN01000001.1, on the reverse strand, counting down.
TGGCCGGCGTTGGTAAACTGTACCGCCAGCTGGTGCATCAGGTCCAGGTTCTCCGGGTCCTCTGCCAGCTGTTTTTCCAGGGCCTCGATCTCGGGCGACCTGGCGGCCTCGCGCTTTATCTCCAGCTGCGCCCGCAACTGCTCGTAGGCGGCGTCCTGGTCGGCCATGCGCACCCCATCCAGCAGGCTTTGTGCCTCGTCCAGGCGCATACACTCGATTAACGCCTGGGCATAGGGAAGCGTGATCTCGTGCAATTGCCCGGATTCTTCCCAGGCCTGGCGCAGCGGCGTCAGGGCGCGGGCAAAGTCACCCTCGTCCATGGCCTCGCGGGCGAGTTGCAGCAGCCCGTCCCAGGGCTTGGGCAGGTACTTGCCCAGCATCGCCCGCACCTCCTGTTCCGACTGCGCGCCGGCGAAGCCGTCCACCGGCTGACCGTCCTTGATCACCATTACTGTGGGCAGGGAGCGGACACCGAACTGCTGGGTAATCATGCCCTGCTCATCGGCATTGACCTTGGCCAGCAGGAAAGCGCCGGCGTATTCGGTGGCGATTTTCTCCAGCACCGGCATCAACACCTTGCAGGGCTCGCACCAGTCCGCCCAGAAGTCCACCACCACCGGGCGCTTGTGGGACTCCTCGATCAGCAGGGCTGCGGCATTGGTCTCATCGATGTTGACGATATGTTCACTCACGGGAATTCTCCTTACTTGAGGCCGAGCACGTCCTGCATGTCGTAGAGGCCCGCACCCTGGCCGTGTAGCCAGCCGGCAGCCCGCACAGCACCGCGGGCAAAGGACATCCGGCTGGAAGCCTTGTGGGTAATTTCCACCCGCTCACCCTCGGCGGCGAATGTTACCGTATGGTCACCGACGATATCGCCGGCGCGAACCGTGGCAAAGCCAATGGTTTCCCGCTCGCGGGCACCGGTCTGCCCTTCCCGGCCGTACACAGCGACCTTGTCCAGGTCACGGCCCAGTGCATCCGCCACCACCTGGCCCATGCTCAGGGCAGTCCCGGAGGGGGCGTCAATCTTGTGCCGGTGATGGGCCTCGTAGACTTCGATGTCGACATCGTCACCCAGTACACGCGCCGCCATGTCCAGTAACTTGAAGCAGACATTGACCCCGGTGCTGAAGTTGGAGGCCTTGCAGATGGCGGTGGTTTCGGCAGCGGCCTCTATCTCTGCCTGCTGTTCGGCGGTAAAGCCGGTGGTACCGATTACCATGGCGACACGGTGCCCGGCGCAAAGCGCCACATTGGCGAGGGTAGCGGCGGGGACGGTGAAGTCTATCAGCACATCGATATCGCCAATCACCTCTTCCAAAGAGCCGACCACGGTAATGCCGTTGCTGCCCAGGCCCGCCAGTTCACCGGCATCGGCCCCTACCAGGCTGCTCTCCGGTCGTTCGATGGCGGCAGCCAGCTGCAGCGCATCGCCCGCCAGGTCGATGGCCTCGATCAGGGTGCGGCCCATGCGGCCGGCGGCACCGGTGATTCCTATGCGCGCGCTCATGATGTCATGTCGTCAAAAAAGCTCTTCACGCCCTCAAACCAGTTGTGCTGGCGAGGTGACTGGCGTTTGCCATCCTCGCCCAGCGTCTCCCGGAATTCTTCCAGCAGTTCCTTCTGGCGCTTGCTCAGGTTGACCGGAGTTTCCACCACCGCCCGACACAGCAGGTCGCCCACGCTGCCGCCACGCACCGGTTTCACCCCCTTGCCACGCAACCGGAACAGCTTGCCAGTCTGGGTTTCCGGCGGAATCTTCAGATTCACCCTGCCGTCCAGCGTCGGCACTTCCAGTTCACCGCCGAGAGCGGCATCCACGAAGGTGATCGGTACTTCGCAGTACAGGTGCTTACCGTCGCGCTCAAAGATAGGATGCTGTTTGACCGACATCTGGACAAACAGGTCGCCGGCGGGCCCGCCGTGGGGGCCGGCCTCACCCTCACCGGAAAGACGGATCCGGTCACCGGTATCCACCCCCGGGGGCACCTTGACCGAGAGCGTGCGGGTTTTTTCCACCCGCCCCTGGCCATGACAGGTATGACAGGGGTCGGAAATAGTCTGACCCTGACCACGACAGGAGGGGCAGGTCTGCTGCACCTGGAACAGACCCTGCTGCATGCGCACCTGGCCGGCACCGCCGCAGGTAGAGCAGGTCACCGGACTGGAGCCCTTCTTGGCGCCGGATCCGTGACAGGTATCACAGGCAGACAGGCTGGGCACGCGGATTTCCACGGTAGTGCCGCGGACCGCGTCTTCCAGGGAAATGTCCAGGGTGTAGCGCAGATCTGATCCGCGCTGGGGCCCGCCGCGGCCGCGACCGCCGCCGCCGCCACCGAAAATATCGCCAAACACGTCGCCGAAAATGTCGCTGAAGCTGCCGGCGCCAAAGCCACCGGCACCGCCACCCATATTCGGGTCCACGCCGGCGTGACCAAACTGGTCATAGGCCGAGCGCTTCTCGCTGTCCATCAGGACATCGTAGGCCTCGGTCGCCTCCTTGAACTTCTCGTCGGCATCGGGATCATCGGGATTCCGGTCCGGGTGGTACTTCATCGCCACCCGCCGGTAGGCCTTCTTGATATCCTTGCCGTCGGCGTTCTTGTCGACACCGAGGACTTCGTAGTAGTCGCGTTTTGACATAAATCGTCCAGCGTTTTCTGTATCGCTTTAAACCGTCGGTCCCCACAGCAGGGGATCGACAGTTCTTCCTAAACCGTTGCGTCCTGAAGCAGCAAACCAGCAGGCCTCTCTAAACGTCATTCCCGCGCAGGCGGGAATCCAGCATCCAGTGAGGCTCGGGGCCCAACTCTGCCTGGATCCCCGCCTGCGCGGGAATGACGATATTGCTCGAAGCTGGAGCAAGCGGCCTGCCTTCTCGCCCTGCCGGTGTCAGCAGGCCACAAGACCCTGTTACTTCTTGTCGTCCTTCACTTCTTCAAACTCGGCGTCGACCACATCGTCGCCAGCGGCAGAGTCGGACTCACCGCCATCGGCGCCCGCCGCCTGGGCCTGCTCGGCCTGGGCCGCATACATCTTCTGGGCCACGGGACCGGTCGCCTCGGTGAGCTTGGTGGCCGCCGCGTCAATGGCGTCCTTGTCCTCGCCCTTGAGCGCCTCTTCCGCTTCCGCGATGGCGGTCTCAATGGCCGCTTTCTCATCGTCGGTAGCGTGCTCGCCCGCTTCCTCGACGGTGTTCCGGGCCGCGTGCACCAGCCCCTCACAGGTGTTGCGGGCGGTAATCAGTTCCTCGAACCGGGCATCGGCCTCGGCATTGGCCTCGGCGTCGGCCACCATTTTCTCGATGTCCTCATCCGACAGACCACCGGAGGCAGTGATGCGAATCGACTGCTCCTTGCCGGTCGCCTTGTCCTTGGCGGACACGTGCAGGATACCGTTGGCATCCAGGTCGAAAGTGACCTCGATCTGCGGCATACCGCGCTGGGCCGGCGGGATGTCGGCCAGGTCAAATCGACCCAGTGACTTGTTACCGGAGGCCTGCTTGCGCTCACCCTGGACCACGTGAATGGTCACGGCGGTCTGGTTGTCTTCCGCGGTGGAGAAGATCTGCGACTTCTTGGTGGGGATCGTCGTATTCTTCTCGATCAGCGGGGTCGCCACGCCGCCCATGGTCTCGATGCCCAGGGTCAGCGGAGTCACGTCCAGCAGCAGTACATCTTTCACGTCGCCGGACAGCACCGCGCCCTGGATAGATGCACCCATGGCCACGGCTTCATCGGGGTTGACGTCCTTGCGCGGCTCCTTGCCAAAGTAATCGGCAACCTTGCCCTGTACCAGCGGCATGCGGGTCTGGCCGCCCACCAGGATGACATCGTCGATCTCGGAAGGAGACAGGCCGGCGTCCTTGAGGGCGATTTTCACCGGCTCCATGGAACGCTTGACCAGTTCCTCGACCAGGGATTCCAGTTTGGAACGACTCAGCTTCACTACCAGGTGCTTGGGACCAGAGGCGTCTGCGGTGATGTAAGGCAGGTTGACTTCGGTCTGCTGTGAGGTAGACAGCTCGATCTTGGCCTTCTCGGCAGCTTCCTTCAGGCGCTGCAGGGCCAGCGGATCATTGTGCAGGTCGATACCGCTCTCTTTCTTGAACTCCGCCGCCAGGTACTCGATCAGGCGCAGGTCAAAGTCCTCGCCACCGAGGAAGGTGTCACCATTGGTAGACAGCACCTCGAACTGGTGCTCGCCATCCACCTCGGCGATCTCGATGATAGAGATATCGAAGGTACCGCCACCCAGGTCGTATACCGCCACGGTGCGGTCGCCCTTGGCCTTGTCCATGCCGTAGGCCAGCGCGGCCGCGGTGGGCTCGTTAATGATCCGTTTGACGTCCAGGCCAGCGATCTTGCCGGCGTCCTTGGTGGCCTGACGCTGGGAGTCGTTGAAGTAGGCCGGTACGGTGATTACCGCTTCGGTTACCGGCTCGCCCAGAAATTCCTCGGCGGTTTTCTTCATCTTGCGCAGCACTTCGGCAGACACCTGCGGGGGCGCCATTTTCTCGCCCCTGGCCTCTACCCAGGCGTCGCCGTTATCGGCTTCAATGATTTTGTAGGGGACCATGCTGATGTCTTTCTGCACCACATCGTCCTTGAACTTGCGGCCGATCAGGCGCTTCACCGCAAACAGGGTATTGTGCGGATTGGTCACCGCCTGGCGCTTGGCGCTCTGGCCAACCAGGATTTCACCGTCATCGGTGTAACCCACCACAGACGGCGTAGTGCGATCACCCTCGGCGTTTTCGATAACGCGGGGCTTGTCGCCATCCAGTACGGATACACACGAGTTAGTGGTACCCAGGTCGATTCCTATAATCTTGCCCATTTGTTGTCTCCAGTCTTTCTGGCGCCCGTGGCGCCGCTTTCAGTTTCGATGTTCTGTATTTGGGGTCAATCTGGCCTGATTCAACCCCTTTTATGGCGTAACTAGCCGCCCTTGCTCACCATCACCATCGCCGGGCGAATCAGGCGCCCGTTGAGGGTGTAGCCTTTCTGCATCACTGCAATCACCGTATTGGGTTCAACCTCGCTGTTCTCCACCATGCTCATGGCCTGGTGCAGGTTGGGATCGAAGGGCTCGCCGGCCGGGTCGACCATCTCGATATTCTGTTTGCCCAGCGCGTCCAGGAAGCTTTTCAGGGTCAGCTCCACGCCCTCGGCAATGGGCTTGATGGCCTCATCGTCCCCGGCCGCTGATTCCAGCGCCCGTTCCAGGTTGTCCACCACCGGCAGCAATTCGCCGGCAAAGCGCTCGAGGGCGAACTTGCGGGCCTTTTCCACATCCTGCTCTGCACGGCGCTTGACGTTCTGGGCGTCGGCCTGGGCGCGCAGGGCCGCATCACGGGCGGCAGCCAGGTCATCCTGCAGGCGGCTGACTTCCTCCTCCAGCGAGGGTTCTTCAGCCGACTCCGGGGCGGCCTCGGCGGCGTCTGCCACCCCGGCCTCCTCGGCAGTTTCCACCTGGGCCTCAGGACTCTCGGTTTCCGCCTCCCGGGGCTCGATTTCGGGTTGTTTCGGGTCTTGCTCGGCCACGTTTTTACTCCGTATGGTTGCGCACACATCAACTCTGCTTGGAGATTGGGGACGGACCGGCGAATTTCAAGACCAAATGGCCCAATACACGGACAAATTACTCCGGATCAACAAACGCTCAAAAAAAACCCCGCGATTGCGGGGTCTGGATCTACAGGAAATAACGCTGTCAATCCAACCTGCGACGCACTCCTATCAGGCCCGCTGCCAGCATCAGTGATACGAGACAGAAACTCGCCCATGCAGAAATCGCGGGTACCGGCCTGGCGTTATCCACCGCGTTGGGATTGGCGTCGATGACATAGGTGATAACCACGCTGCCGTGGCCGGATCGCTGACCGGCAGCCGTTGACCCACCGCTCACGCCGCCGATGTATGACGAACCACCGCCACCACCCGCAGCATAAGCAGATCCACCGCCGTAGTAACCACCGCCGCCACCGGCGATATGATACGCTGCATTACTGCCCCCGAGCCCCAAGGCTCCCGCTGTACCCGGTGAAGATCCTGCAGCGCCGCCGGCCACCTGACTGCCACCGCCTGCGGGAGTCCAGTTGTTACCAGCAGTACCATCAGCGCCAACCAGACCGCCTCCGTCACCGCCAGCTCCGTGCTGGGGGCAGCCGCCGTTTCCACCACCGCCACCGCCAGCTACAAGCACTCGATCAGCCAGGGTGGAACCACCAACACGCACGTCACTGGCGCCACCCCCGCCCGCTCCATAACGACCGCCATCACCACCGCCATTGAAACCACCGGGCTGGCCACTCACCGGACCGGGATCCCCAGGAAAGCCGCCGACATAGATCTCCAGAGTCTGTCCTTCTGTAACCGCCAGCGTGCCGGTCGCATAACCACCCAGGCCGCCATCATTTTCGTTTACGTCGCTGCAGTCGTATGCACCTCCCCCCTCGGCGCCCCAGGCTTCCAGCGAAACTTCGGTAACACCTGCGGGAACCACCCAGGTTTGCACGGCCCCGGTATGATCAAAAGTTTCGGTAACCGCCATTGAAACTGATGCAAATCCGGCCAGAGCCAGACCTGTAACAAACTTGCGAAGCATGCTTCTATTCCCCTATTTCCCCAAAAATGTCGTTATAACCCTAAAACCTAAAACGCCCTTATTATTGGCAGGGACATTTTTTCAGATAATTCCTCGAGCTTCCACCGCTAAAAGGTTAGCTTTTGCTAAAATCTGGCGGGAGCTTTTTGGGGCGCTGCACAGAATAGCTACTTACCCAGGGCTGAACTGAGCATTTTAGCGGTCACATCCACTATCGGGATCACCCGCTCGTAGGCCATCCGGGTCGGTCCGATCACCCCCAGCACCCCCAGAGCGCGGACGCCGTCGCCGTAGGGCGCGGTGATCACCGAGTAGTCGCCAAACACTTCGTAGCCGGCCTCTTCGCCAATGAACACCTGCACTCCCTGGGCCCGGGTACAGCGCTCCAGCAGGTGCAGCAGGTCCTTCTTCTGCTCGAAGGCGTCGAACAGCTCCCGCAGTTTGTCCATTTCATCGGCAGTGGCGCTGTTCAACAGGCGGGACTCGCCGGCTACCACGTACTCATCCTCGCCGGGCTCCTGGTCCAGGGCCTGGTTGGCCAGGTCCAGGGTGGCCTGCATGTAGCTGTCGATCTGGCTGCGCGCCTCCTGCATCTCGCGCAGGATCTGCTCCTGCACCTCCTGCAGCGGCCGGCCCGCGAAGCGCTGGTTGACCATCGCCGCGGCCTCGCGCAGTTGCTCCTCGCTAAAGGGCCGCTGGGTGTGGATGATGCGGTTTTGCACCTCCCGCTCGTTGATCACCAGGATCACCAGCACCCGGTCACCGGAGAGGGGCAGGAACTCCACCTGGCGTAGCTGACCCGCCTCCTGCCGGGGCACGGTCACCAGACCCGCCTGGGCGGTGATACTGGACAACAGCGACGACGCGCTCTGCACCAGTTCGGTCGCCGATTTGTCCGGGTTCAGCTGGTCGCGCAACACCGATATCGCCTCCCGTTCCAGCGGCCGGACCTGCAGCAGGGAGTCGACGAACAGGCGATAGCCCATGGCGGTGGGGATGCGCCCGGCCGAGGTGTGGGGCGAAACCACCAGGCCGCGCTCTTCCAGGTCGGACATGACATTGCGGATAGTGGCAGCGCTCACCGGCAGGCCGGCCTCCTCCAGCAGGGTGCGGGAACCAACCGGCTGGCCGTCACGTATATGCCGTTCAACCAGGGTCTTCAGCAGCACCCTGGCCCGTTCTGAAATCACACTATTGGTCATGCGTACCTGCATCTGTTGCTGCCACGGTTGTATCACAATGGGGAATAAACACAAAACCACTGCCCGGGCTCAGCCGATGTTTATGCGCTCATCCATCTGGGGTATAAATGGGAAAACCGACAGGGACCACCATGCTTAGCCATATCAGCATCAGCAACTACACCATTGTTTCCGCGCTGGAGATGGAATTTGCCCCCGGCATGACGGTGATCACCGGCGAGACCGGCGCCGGCAAATCCATCATGCTGGACGCCCTGGGCCTGTGCCTGGGCGACCGGGCCGACCCGAAAGCGGTGCGCCACGGCTGCGACAGGGCCGATATCACCGCCACCTTCGATATCTCCAACATTCCAGCCGCCCGGAATTGGCTGCAAAGCCGCGACCTGACGGGGGGAGATGACTGCATCCTGCGCCGGGTGATTACCACCGAGGGCCGCAGCCGGGCCTACATCAACGGCAGCACCTGCACCCTGCAGGACTGCGCCCAGCTCGGCGCCATGCTGATCGACATCCACAGCCAGCACGCTCACCAGTCACTGCTGCGCAAGCCGGTACAGCGGGCGCTGCTGGACGCCTACGCGGGACAGCAGCAGCTGGCCTCGCAGGTGGAGCAGCTGGCTTCCGCCTGGCTGCGGGCCCAGCGCGAACTGGAACTGCTGGCCGGCAGCCGGGACGAACACACCGCGCGGGCGCAGTTGCTGGCCTACCAGGTGGACGAACTGAACGCCCTGGCCCTGCAGGAAGGCGAACTGGCGGAACTGGAGCAGGAACAGAGAACCCTGGCCAACGCGGAGCAGATCCTGAGCAGCGCCCACGCCGCCCTGGAGCTGTGTGAGGAGCAGGAAAGCGGCACCCGCAGGGCACTGCAGCTGCTGGCCGGCGACGTTAACAGCGGCGCCGCCATCGCCGGCGCCCGCGAACTGCTGGACAGCGCCGCCATCCAGCTCAATGAGGCCCGCAGCGAGATCGAGCGCCACATCGACGGGGTCGAGATCAATCCGGAACGGCTGGCGGATGTGGAGCAGCGGCTGGAGGCGATTTACGATGTGGCCAGGAAGCACCGGGTTATGCCCGAGGACGTCATCGCCACCCACCAGCACCTGGAGGAAGAGCTGCAGTCACTGTCGGGCAGCGGCGAGCGTATCGACGAGCTGGCGGCAGAGATGGCGAAACTGGCCGCCGAATACCACACCGCAGCGGGCAAGCTCGGCAAGCAGCGGCAAAAAGCCGGCAAGAAACTGGTGGCCGCGGCCCAGGGTATCCTCGCCACCCTGGCCATGGCCCAGTGCACCCTGGAAATCGCCCTCAGGCCCCGGGACGACGCCGCACCCCACCCCCACGGCCGGGAAGACATCGAGTTCCTCATCAGCACCAACCCGGGTGCCGCGCCCCAGCCCCTGGGCAAGATTGCCTCCGGCGGCGAACTGTCGCGCATCAGCCTCGCCATTCAGGTGGTCACCGCCAGCGCCGGGACCGTCCCGAGCATGGTCTTTGACGAGGTGGACGTAGGCATTGGCGGCGCGGTGGCAGAAGTGGTCGGGCGCCTGCTGCGGGGCCTCGCGGCACAGGCGCAGGTCTTATGCGTGACCCACCTGCCCCAGGTGGCAGCCCAGGGCCAACAGCACCTGCAGGTGAACAAAACAGCTGACAGGAAATCGGTACACACCGATCTCAGCCAGCTGGACGCCGATGGCAGAATTGATGAGATCGCCCGCATGCTGGGGGGCGTGAAGATCACCGAGCAGACCCTGGCTCACGCCCGGGAGATGCTGGAAGGCTAGGGCCTGTTCACAGTAACTGAGTTGGCCCTAGCCCTTCTTGCGCACGTAAAGGACCAGGGAGTGGTCCTCCAGCTCATAGCCATGCTCGCTGGCTATCTCCCGCTGGCGCTGCTCAATCACCTCATCGTGAAACTCGATGACCTCGCCGGATTCCATGCACACCATGTGATCGTGGTGCTCGCCGCGGGCCAGCTCGAACACTGAATGGGAGGTACTGGAACCGTCCCGCCCGGCCTCGAAATTGTGCCGCGTCACCAGGCCGGCGGTATCGAACTGGGTCAGCACCCGGTACACCGTGGCCAGGCCCACATTTTCCCCGGAATCACGCAGGGCATCGTACACTTCCTCGGCGCTGAGGTGGCGCTGCTCTTCGGCTGCGGACTCCAGTATTTGCAGGATTTTCACTCGCGGCAGGGTCACTTTCAGACCGGCGCGGCGTAGCTCCTGATTCTCTTCTGCCATGGGGAAGGGGTTCTCTGTGGGATTCAGTAGCGGTATGATGCCACCCCAAGAAGTGAAGTGGAAGTTCTAGCCGATGCGTATCCTCCTTGTCGCCCTGGCGATAACCCTTGTCAGCGCCTGTGGTGCCGTTGGTTTTCCCGGCGTGTACCGCATTGACGTTGAGCAGGGCAACATTGTTACCCAGGAAATTGCCGATCAGCTGCAGCCCGGCATGAGCAAGCGCCAGGTACGTTTTATTCTCGGGACGCCGCTGGTGGAGGACACCTTCAACCGCAATCGCTGGGATTATGTCTATACCCGCCGGAACGGCCTCGACGTGCTGGCCGAAGAGCGGCTGACGGTAACATTCGACGATGATTCACTGGTGGGCGTGAGCGGTGATTACACCCCGGCCGCCTTCGGTGCTGCCCCGGAGGCAGCGGCCACCGGGGAGGAAGAGGAAGCCAGCTAGGCTGACGACTTGTCGCCTACTGGCCGCGCCGCTCTTTGGCCCTGGCAGCCCGCGCCTTGCGCACCTCTTTCGGGTCGGCGATGAGGGACCGGTAGATTTCAACCCGGTCGCCCTCGCGCAGCACCTGCTCCGGCGACACGACCCTGGCAAATATGCCCAGCTTGGCATTGTCCAGATCTATGCCATCGAACCTGGTGCTTATCCCCGACTGCTTTGCTGCCTCCAGGGCCGAGGTGCCCTCGGGTACCTGCAGGGCGATAATCGCCTGTTTTTCCGGCAGCGCGTAAGCCACCTCCACGTTGATCAGAGTCTGCTCAGTCATTTTGCTACCCGTACAGTTCTTTCGCCCGCTTCTCCACCGCGGTCACCAGGTTACTGGTCACCGAATCGAACAGCTTTGAGGCAGCGGCGCCCAGAATAGCGTTATTCACCCGGAAGCTCAGGTCAAGGCTGACCTTGCAGGCGCTGTCTCCCAGCGGGGTGAATTCCCAGCGGCCCTGGAACTGCCTGAACGGCCCCTCCACCAGTTCCAGCGAAATATGCTCGGCGTCCACCATCCGGTTGCGGGTAACAAAACTCTGCGACACGCCACCCTTGGACAGGTCCAGGCGCGCTTCCACCCGCCCCTCTTCCCGGCGCAGCACCTCGGCACCGACGCAGCCATCCATATAGTGGGGATAGGCCTCTATGTCGTTAACCAGGTCGAACAGCTGCTGGGGCCGGTAGGGCAGCAGCGCGCTTCTGCTAATATTTGCCATAAATCCACAACCTTACCAAACAAATCCCGACACCATGACCAGCACGATTACGGGGGGCGCAATATAGCGCAGGAAGGCGTGCCAAAGCGAGAAGGAGACCTTGGACTCACGGCCAAGCTGGGGCCGCAGCACGGATTGATGTACCGCCCAGCCCACCAGCAGGGCGACCAGCAGGCACACCAGCGGCAGCAGGATGTCAGCGGTAACAAAATCGAACCACTGCAGCAGGCTGGGTTCGTCGCCGCCGCTGGCGGCAATCGAGCCGGCGACCGCCCAGGCCAGCAGCCACACGGCCCCGCCGACAATAGTGACCGCGGTGAGCCGCCGCAGCCGCAGTTGCTGCTGCAGCACCCGCACCGCGGGTTCCAGCAGCGCCGCGGCAAAACCCAGGGTGACGATGGCCGTCAGGCCGAAAAACAGGCTGCCGTACACTTCCCCCTGGGGGGCATTGGCAAAAGCGTAGGGCAGGCTGATAAACAGCAGCGCCGGGCCCTGCGCTGGCGCCAGGTTCTGGCCGAATAACACCGGGAATATCGCAATCCCGGCCAGCAGCGCCACCACGGTATCGAACACTGCTACCGCTATTACCGAGCGACCAATGGGAATACGCCGCGGCGCGTAGGCACCGTAAACCAGGCCGGCCCCCACCCCCACGCCCAGGGTAAACAGGGCGTGACCCATGGCCGCCAGCTGCGCCCGGGGGGTGAAATCCACCAGCTTTATTGTAAACAGGTAGTTGCGAGCCGCATCGAGGTCACCATTTTCCAGCGCGTACTGCACCAATATGCCCAGCAGGGTGATCATCACCGGTACCGCCAGCCAGACCAGTACGCCCAGTCCCCGCCGCACCCCCGGAGCCAGTGCCAGCAGCAGTGCGGCAAGAAACAGACTCTGCCACCTGAGCTGTTGCCAGCTATCGGCCAGCAGGGCCTTGAAACCGGCGGCCACCTCCGGCGCACTGGCAGCGGACAGTTCGTCACCCCGCATCAGGTCCATGTAATACAGGCTCCAGCCGGCGACCACAGCCTGGTATCCGGCGATCAGCACCCCGGTAACACAGGCCAGCAGGCCCAGCCACTGCCAGTGGCGGGACAGCAGCGAGCGGTCACACACGTTGCGAATGGCCAGTACCGGGCTGCCCCGCCCCCAGTAGCCGAGAATAAGCTCGGCACACAACAGTGGAACCGCCAGCACAAACAGCCAGAAGATATAGCTGAGCATGAAGGCGCCGCCCCCGTACTGGCCCAGCAGCCAGGAGAATCGCCACAGGCTGCCCAGGCCGACTGCGGCCGCCGACAGGGCCAGCACAAAGGTGGTACGGCTGCGCCACTGCACAGGGCTCCCCACCAGCGTCTGGTTCACCAAAAAATACCTAAAATTATCATAGGCTTAGATTGCCCCAGCCCATCCGGGGTGAAAAGGGAAAGATTACCGTTTCAGCGCCGGTCCAGCGACGTATAATGCGCGCCATGGCAAAAAAGAAACACAACAAAGCGGACAACGTGATTGCCCGTAACAAGCGCGCAAGCTTCGACTACCACCTGCTGGAGACGTTCGAGGCCGGCATTGCGCTGTCTGGCTGGGAGGTAAAGAGCCTGCGCATGGGCAAGGCCGACCTGGCCGATTCCTATGTATTGATGAAGGACGGTGAAGCCTTCCTGCTGGGCTCGCATATTATCCCGCTGGAGACCGCCTCCACCCACTTCGTCACCGATCCCACCCGCACCCGCAAGCTGCTGCTGCACAAGAAGGAGCTGGCCAAAATACAGGCGGCGGTCACCCAGAAGGGCCAGACCTGCGTCTGCACCCAGCTGTACTGGAAGGGTCATCTGGTCAAGGCCCGCATTGCCCTGGCCCAGGGCAAGCGGGCCCACGACAAGCGCGACAGCCAGAAAGAAAAGGACTGGAACCGGCAGAAGCAGCGGATTATCCGCGATAACGTCAAGCAGTAGCCAGGCTGTTATTTGCGCCGGCGAGCTTATTCAAACTCGATCTAATGGGCGCCTTGCGAAAATCCCGCCCGGCTACCATATTTATAGCGTGGGCCGCCCCGGCCCGTCCCCAAATCCGAGCGTCAGGGGTACGGCCTGCAAGGTATACGGTGAAAACCGCAACACTCTCCCATGGAGGAGAGCGCCGGGTGAGGGACCCTGGCGCGATGCAATTCCCTCGCCATAGGCTGACCCCACAGGCCGCAGTCGATTGCACCCCGCATTCGGTTGCGGCTTCTTTGTCGCTAAGCGATAACCGCGAAAAACCGCAGCAACATCCGCACCGCTACAATCAACAGAAATACGCCAAAAGCGAGGCTCAGGTGGCGCTTTGACAGGCGATGGGCGAGACGCGCGCCAACGGGCGCCATCAGTACCGTCATCGGCGAGATCAGCGCCACGCCAATCAGGTTGACATAGCCCAGGTTGCCATAGGGCAGCCGCGGGTCATCCAGCCCATTGATGATAAAGCCAATCGTACCCGGGACAGCGATCAGCAGGCCGAAAAAGGCCGCCGTACCAACCGCCCGGTGAATCGGCTGGCTCATCATGGTGAGCGCCGCCACGCTGAAGGTGCCCCCGCCAATGCCCATCATCGCCGACAGACCTCCGATCAGCGACGGCGTGATAATGCCGCCCGCTCCCCGCGGCACCTGTTTCCAGGGCCGGTAATCATCCAGGGGCAGCAGCATCTGGATGGCGATCAACAGGGCGACCACCCCGAAAACCCCCGCCAGCACCACGCTCTCGACCTGGGCGGCCGCCACTGAGCCCAGCAGCGAACCGACAAAGATAAACGGCCCCCAGCGCCTGGCCAGGTCCACATCCACCGCCCCCCTGGCATGGTGCGCCCGCGACGAGGACAGGGAGGTAAAAATAATGGTGGCCAGTGAAGTACCCACCGCCACGTGCATGCGTATCGCCGGATCCACCCCGCGCATCGCCAGCGCCGTATCCAGCACCGGCACAATGACAATACCGCCTCCCACACCCAGCAAGCCGGCTATCAGCCCGGCCACCACGCCGGTAGCCGCCATGGTAAGTGCCAGCGGAATCAATCCCTCCATCGCCCTGCTCCATCTCCCGAATGCGGGCAGAATACACGGCCGCTCCCGGGCCAGCCAGCGGGCCAGGGCAACAAAGGCCTTGAAAATTCACAGGTTCGTCCCCATAAACTGATGTACAATGGGAAGTTCCTGGGGGCGATTTGGATTCGACGACGGATACAAACCCTGAGGTGCATGCCGTGATGACAGCCAATCACGTTAATCCAAAGCTGTAACCTTATAGTTGCCAACGACGACAACTACGGTGCTCAGCTGGCTGCGTAAGCAGTCAAAAGACACCATCTAGTAGCTTCGGCTCTAGCGGTCATTAGCAAGGTGCCAGTACCGCGCTTACTGACTGTCATACAGAACTGGACCGCAGTGAAGTATGTTCTGGGCTTTACTGTCAAATTAAACAGAACTCGCCAATCACGTCCTGCCCGTTGGGCTGTGTGCGGCTAAAGCAATAAACGGAATCTAAGCATGTAGAGCCGAAGGCAGAGGTCTGGCGGACGCGGGTTCGAAACCCGCCGCCTCCACCAAGTTAGAGGAAGGTCACCACTTGGTGGCCTTTTTCATTTGTACTCGGCGGCTTTCGAACCCGCAGCCCGAAGGGCGACGGTGGCCGAACGCAGTGAGGTCTGTCGGGGTCGTCCCGTAGGGACGGCGTAGGCTCGAGACCGGCCGCCTCCACCAACAAACGAAAAATGGTCATAAATTTGATGGCCTTTTTTGTATTGGCGACTCGATGCCGTAGCTACAACAGATCATATTTGACCACCTCCAAACCATCTCGCTCCAAGAGCGGTAAGATAGAGCCTTCCTCGCCTGGATTTTGGAATGATGAGGTATCGAGTTGCCAAGAAATTGACTACTGCTGAAGCAGCTTATATCGCAGGCCTGGTCGATGGTGAGGGAAGCGTTACATTAACGCGCAAGCATCAGAATGAAAATCGGCATCTTGGACTGACAATCAGCAGCACTGAATTGCAGCTACTCCAATTCGTTGTTGATGCTTCCGGCGTCGGCAACATATCAAACAAGCAAGCATCCAAGCCCAACCACTCACACAGTTTCGCCTATGGCGTTTACAATCGTCAGGCGCTGCAAGTGGTTGAGCAGATATATCCTCACCTACTGTCTTATAAGGCTGATCGCTGCGCTCTAGTTCTGCGCGATTATCTGAGACTGACTCCGAGAAATGGCAAGTACACCAGTGAATTGACGAAGGAGAGAATGCAGTTTGAGAGTCAATTTTTGAGCATCAGGCCGTAGCAAGCTGCGCACTTCACCAGCCAGTGTCAGGCTCTGGGTTCAACTCCCGCTGCCGTCAACCAAACACGGGGGACTCCTTGCTGGTACTTTCTCGTGCTTTTGGTTTAACCGCCAGAAGTTCAAGTATGATGGCCCCCAATACGAGGACCTCCTTCAATCCATTCAATCTAAATCGATTATCGACCGACCACTTGTCAAGCAATAATCCCTGCGAAAAATTTCCGCGGAAACGCGCGAGGACATACCACGTATGACCATTCACAAGTGCTGATCGTCGACTCTGGCTTTATGCCACCGCGGCCGCGAATAGAGCGTACAAATCACCTGGTAACGGCTCATCTAATTTCCATGTAATCCCCATAGGCCGCTCACCCTCATGGGACACATAATTTGCAGGCCCCAAAAACCAGAACGCCCGCTCCTCAGTATTCTCTCGAGCAAAAAGCATTATTTTCGTACCCTGGCGAACGTGATTACAGTATCGAGAGCCAGTGGGACTTGCTGCTCTGGTGCTTGATTGACTCTCCCAGTGAATTAGATCACTGCTAATCGCATAGTCTCGATACATTGTGGTGGGTGAAAAATTTCCCGCAGACTTGTCCAAGGTGAAGGCTAGAACGTCTACCTGCTCATCCTCTATCCATAAAACACCTTCTCGCCATGGCCTCGTTTTGGCGTGTTCACCGACCCCGAAAGCGGCCAAGATTTCGATCCTGGTATATCTGCCGTGGACCTGTAATGGTGAGCATTCATGGCTAGCAAGAGGCTGATGCACGTGGTCTATCTGCTGGCGTAGCAACGAGAACAGTTCTCGAACCTCACTTACAACCTGAGGATGACCCCACAGCAGCGAAACACCCTCCTCCAGAGAGTCTTCCCTGCCCAACACTTTGTCGCAAGTTCCGGCAACAAGCATACGAAGCATTCTTCGCTCTCTGACAGTAAACCTGCTAAGCACCGGCGCCACCTGGTTATCCAAGATATCAATGTAAAAATCTAAACGCTCTTCATCATCGATATGAAGCAAGCGGCCGATTGACCGTCTCAACACCAGTTCATGAGCACCTGCGGCAGATACATCACCATTTACTGCGTCGAGGTAGTCAGACCAAGACTTATTGGATGTGTAAACATCCGCAAGCTCTAGACCGCTCTCCTCCAAAAAGTTCTGCAGAGTTGGAGCAACGCCTCCAGCTATCAAAACTTTGAGTTCACTAACTTTTTCACCCCAACGACTCGGCAAAGCCGATTTGAGACTTTCTAGAACGACGTCTCTGGCGACCCGATCTAGCTCCATATGGCATCCAGCCGGCAAGAATGGAAACGACTGCTCCACTTGATCTTTGAGGTGCTTTCTTGTCCCCCCTAAAAGCCCTGCAAGACGCAGATCAAATCGAAACTCTTTGCGGTGCATACCGACGAAGTCCAGCACCATGCACACGGATTTATCTTTACTTTTCCGTAGCCCCCTGCCCAACTGCTGCAAGAACAGCGTAGCACTCTCGGTAGGCCTGAGTAGAAGCAGAGTATCCACTGAAGGAATATCAACTCCCTCGTTGAACAAGTCGACCGAAAAGAGCACCTGTATACTTCCATCAGCGAGTTGCGTTAAGGCCTTTTTTCGATCGACATCTGGCGTATCGCCCCATACCGCACAGGAAGAAATACCAGCGGCATCAAAGCGTTTTGCCATAAATTGGGCATGTTGAATGCTGACACAAAAACCAAGCGCCTTAATCGAGCGGACATTATCTGTACGATTAATCAGTTCCTTGATAACCCTCCGTACCCAGGCATCGTCTGCGGTGTAGAGATTGCTGAGTTCACTGATGTCATAACCTTTGCCTCTTCGCCACGGAATATCTTTTAGATCAAGGCCATCGTGAATACCGTAGTAGTTAAAGGGAACAAGGCGGTGCTGATCGATGGCATCCCACAGTCTGAGCTCAGCTGCAATTCGGTTGTCAAACCAATCAAGCACCGAAAGACCGTCAGTTCTTTCCGGTGTGGCCGTCAGTCCCAGCAGTTCTCTCGGCTTTACGTGAGACAGTAATCTGCTGTACGACGGGGCGGCAGCGTGGTGAAATTCGTCTACTACTACGACATCGAAGTGCTGCGGATCCAGATTATCAAGGTCTGCGGCATTGAGGGATTGTATCGAGGCAAAAACATGCTCAAAAACTACAGGGCGATTTTTACCAACCCACTTCTCACCAAATGAAGCCTCTCGCAATGCATAGCGAAAAGTGGCTAGACTTTGATCCAAAATCTCCTCCCGGTGCGCAACAAAAAGTAAACGACTTCTAGCAAGCTGATCCTTTAATCGAGAATAATCTACCGCCGCCATCACGGTTTTTCCTGTTCCCGTCGCAGAAACAAGCAGATTACGGTGATGCCCTTGCCGCCTCGCCACAGTTATCTGCTCAAGCAATCGCTCTTGAAAAGGCTCCAACCTGAGCTCGACCGGGCTCAAAATGATCGACGGCCCGCTAGACCTGTCGGACTTAGTTTCGGTCTTGAATTCACCTACATCAAAGTCGCGAAAGTCACCACCCGACCAATACGCGTCAAACATGGATGTCATTTTTCTTAGGACATCCGGGTTGCGCAAACCCGAAACCCGGACGTTCCACTCTATGCCGCTCTCCTGCGCGGAATAGGTCAAATTTGACGAGCCAATATAGGCTGTGGAAGCCCCCGACTCACGATGAAAGTGCCATGCCTTGGCATGAAGTCGCGCTGAACTCGTATCATAGGAAACCTTTATTTCAGCCCCGATATCCTTGAGCATTTCTAGTGCTTTTAGCTCCGTTGAGCCGGTGTAGGTCGTGGTCAAAAAACGAAGGTTGGGCCTGGATGGACTGCGCTCAACATGTCGCCTTAGGCTTTCCATAAATGAACGAATACCACTCGCCCTGATAAACGCCATAACGACATCAATTCGGTCGGCAGACTGGATTTCTGTCTGTATCTGCGCTCCCACTCGGGGCTCACCGCGTGCATTTGTTAGCAGTGTAGTGTCGAGCAATGGGGTCAATGGCTCTGCGATTTGAGGGACAGAACCATCGGGATTAAGAGGCCAAACCGCAGTGAGCACCTCTTTAGAGCTTAGTACTTGATCTTCAGATGCCTCGGCCTTGGCGATCGTTCGATCAATCTTATCTATCAGATCACGCGCCAGTTGCACACCTACATCGACACGATCCTTGTCGTTGACGCTCGAAAGGGCGGACATCACTACTCGGCCCAGATGCAATGCCAGCCTGTCACCTACTTCTGCAGCATGGAGGCTCTTTCTGACTATAGAAAGACTATCGCTGTCCAGACTTTCCAGCTCTCGATTCAACGATTCGGTTATGATCGCTTCAAAAAGCCCTTTCTTCGACATCCTTGTGACCTCGCATTTATTTTTCGCGATGTATAGCTCTATTTGCTAATCATAACTTCACGGCATAGCGCTAGTAGGGGAACATCAGCCGGCGCCCATTCAATGCAGTCCAGTTCTTCAACAGTCAACCAGCGAAATTCTTCATGATCGATTAACTGTATGTCTCCCTCAAGAATTCGCACTTGATATGCGAGCAGCCGAACAATTTTTGTTCCATAATCGTAGACGCTTTCCCCAATGTAGCGGCCAATCTCCGCCTTAACACACAGTTCTTCCTCTAACTCGCGGACAAGGCACTGCTCAGGGGACTCTCCGTCCTCCAACTTGCCACCTGGGAACTCCCAATATCCCTCCAGATGCATTCCTGAACTGCGTTTAGCGGAGAATAATTTTCCGTTATTTAGTATTACCGCTGCTGCTACATCTATACAGGTATTCATAGCCAGTAAATCATCCATCACCGCCCCGAGTTCCATTCAACTAACTGCTGGTCATTTCTCAATCGTGCTCGCTGATGAAGCATTGCCGCGAAGATATCACCCGCTTCCATGTCACCATCTCGAAGATTTGGTAAGGATGACCCGGCCTCCAATAGAAACTTATCCCGCAGTGGCGAATCGAGGTAGGCTTGCTGCCACCATTGCAGAATCCGCTTTCTCGCATCTGCCATAGTGGATGCTGATGGTAGCTTATCCCCCTTTGCCAGATTCGCACTGGCGCTGGCGGGCATCAGGTTCCAGAGATCGTTGTTCAACCACCTGACCCAGGGGAAGCAGTGATCGATATGCGGCGACTTGATATTACTGGCGGTCCAGACGCAGGGCACCTTGATGCCGTCGTTCTTTAACGCAACAACACGGCTTGCTGCGACCCCTGTATCACGCCTACCCTCCTCCCAGTCGAATACACTCGCGTTTGTCGGTTGATAGTCGGCGACACTCCAACTGGCTGTAAGCCCCGACCATTCACGTAATATCGCGGGCTCCAGCCAGCAGGCATACTGGCCCAGGGTTTGCCAGATTCTCGCGGGTATGCGGAACGTTCCAAACTTCGAAAGATAGTCTTTCGAAAGTGTGATGGGCCTGCCCTTCGATCGAAGCGACTGCCACTGAAACTCAAATATGGGCCTGTTTTCGCCGGGATAGCTTATGTACCTGGCCGGCATTTGCGTAATGTTTCTGCAGGCATCCCTGATCGCGCCGGTGACAATTGCTCCCCTTTCGGGATCGAAGCTGGCTCCCACTCGTAGATCGTAGTTAGATATCGAGGCCAGCTTGTAAAAGTCATCGCCGGCAAACCCCATTCCTTGCCGGGTATTTGGAAGCTGCGGAATTTTGTGAGTCAACACCAGGGGCTTGTATTGTTTAAGCCAGTAAAGTCCCACTATGCCGAGTGGGATATCGACATAGTCTTCGCTGCGATGAATCACTATTCCAGGGCACCCTTCGGCTATTCGCGTCAACACACGCAACAGGCCAAGCTTGTAGGAAGAGGACTTGTCATCGTTGACGATTACGTGGCGAAGCAGCGGCAGGCTTCCGGTTCCGTCATCGGGAATGGTAAATACGAGAGTTTCCCAGGCTACGTGCTCCCGTCGTTTGTCCCTCTCGGAAAACTGGTCTGTGAGCGCGATTGCTCGCTGCTTGCCGAATTGAATCAATTCATCGGCTGAAACCGGATGAAAACCGCGCTCGGCGTTTTCATCCTGATCGCTCCCCTTACGAAGAGTGAATATCAATACCCCGCCCGGTTTCAACAGCTCGGTGAGAACCCGGAAAGCTCGTTCACGTGACTGCGCTCCCGGCGGTAAATGCATCCAGACGGCGCTGACGAGAATGAGATCGAATCGATGCCCAAGCGCGCGCAGTTTATTAAGCCCGGGCAAGGCGTCATCAAGCCAGGTAACTCTGGGATCAGAGCCAGGCCCGGCCAGCTGTCGCATACCCTTGCTGGGTTCCACGGCTATTACATCCCAACCCAGGGATGCCAGCCAATTCGCATCGCGACCTGAACCAGCGCCAATATCGCAGGCAAATCCCGGCTTTTCTGGCAGGTGCCGGCTTACCCAGCCTGCATGAACAATTTCAGAGGGGATAGCGTCATACTGCCTGCCTAGCTCTTGTGCATGCCGGTTGTAATAAGTGGTGCTGCTCATTATTTCAGCGTAACGACAGCCTCAGGATTTGTGAAGCGATTGTTTGTAGCCAGCAGAGAGCCAGGCCCCCCTCAACCCACCTCCTCATAAGTCCGAACCCAATCCGGATAAAAAACCGCCAGGGTCGTCATCACCATGCCGTTGATAAAGCCCTCGGGAAACAGCATCAGGGTGATCAGGGGCCAGCTTTCCAGGGCGCCGCTCACCATCGTCTCCTGGCCCGCCAGGGCCAGCACCCCGAGCCCCGCCAGCGCCAGTGCCAGGCCACAGAGTATGCCGCCACCAAAACCGGCGCCGAGTACATACACGAAGAGGTTGCGCGACCAGCGGCGGTGCACTTCGCGGGCAAGGAGGGTGCTCACCGTGGCGGGGATGGCGACTGTCAGCAGCCAGGCCACGGGAATGGCGGCGAGGGTCTCGCCTATCAGCCAGGTATAGGCCAGGATGGCGACCGTGCCGGCCAGCACGGAAAAGCGCCAGCCCAGCACAAGGGCCAGGGAGGTCATGCCCAGCAGGTGTAGCCAGAGGCCCGCTATGGTGTTTACCGACATCAGCCACAACACCACGCAGGCCAGCACCCCGCCATAGAGCAGGTGATACCGTTCCGGGGCGGCGCGCAGGGCAGACCAGTCAGCGCGCAGGGCAACAAGCGGCAGGCACAGCGCCATCAGCAGCCATGCGCTGGTGATCAGCCAGGCGGGGAGCAGTTGGGCGGAAATGGTCATCGTCGTTGCGCCGGGCCCGGCTTTAGCCTGTCCGGCGGTAGCGCGTCACGGTATGAACTCTCGTCATTATCTCCACATTTTGCCAGCTTTCAGTTCTTCCGCTCATGTTACACCTTTAGCGTCGCGCACAAACAATATAGCCGGCAGGAACAGACGGCCTGCCTGCGCCCCTGCGGCCGGGACGCCAGCTGACTTGAGTTCGATAACATGCCTGGCGCATCATGGGCACCCAAACTCCGATGGGCCGGGAACCATGACCAGACATTCGTTCGCAACCACCACCCTCCTGCTGGCGCTGGCAGCCGGAATGACCGCCTGCTCCGACAATGATGGCCGCCCGGACATCCCCCCGTCCAACCTGACCGTGATCTCCCAGGCCGCCCCCGAGGGCGCCCCCGGGGAAATGCCCTACCTGGAACTGCCGGTGATCATGGATCAAGCACAGCCGCGGGATGTGCGCGTCAGCTACGAAACAGCACCCGATAGTGCCGAGGAAGGCAGCGACTATCTGTATGGTGTTGGCGAAGTGCTTATTCCCGCTGGCGAGCTGGGGGCCACCATCCAGCTGGAACTGCTGGGCGATGCGGAGGAAGAGGCGGCAGAGACTTTCCTGGTCAGGTACTCCGTGAGAGGCAATGCCACAGCGCTCGGCGAGGTGGCCACCGCCACCATCGCCAATGACGACACCGCCTGCGATGCGCCGTTCCAGCTCACTGACAACCCCTGGCGCGTGTTTGGCGCCGACCCGCTGAACTACGCCCACCGGGGCGGCGTCATCGATTTCCCGGAGAATACCCTGTACGCCTATGCCGAGGTGGCGGCCGCCGGGGCCGATGTGCTGGAGATGGACGTATACCAGACCCTGGATAACGAACTGGTCATCCTCCACGACCTGGACGTGGACCGCACCACCAACGGCAGCGGCCTGGTGTCGGAGCGGACCCTGGCCGAACTGCGCCAGCTGGACGCGGCGTACTGGTTTGTGCCCGGTGAGGGTACGCCCCACGACCGGTCCGCCGGGGACTATCCCTTCCGCGGTATCGCCAGCGGCGAGGTGCCCCCGCCCCCCGGCTACAGCGCGGCTGACTTCCGCATTCCCACCCTGGAGGAAGCGCTGCGCAGGTTCCCCCACCAGCTGATCAACGTGGAGCTCAAGCCGGACCTGGACGGCACCGGCAATTACGAGGCGCAAGTCGCCGGCCTGCTGCAGCGCTACGGTCGCCAGAGCGACCTGATCGCGGCCTCCTTTGTCGACGAGGCGGCCAACAACTTCAAGGCGGTCGCACCCTGCGTGCACACCTCGGTGCCGCTGGACCAGGGCTCACTGCTGGTACTGGGCTCCCAGGGCGACGGTATTATTCCCCCGGTGCCGGAACACGTGGCCTTCCAGGTGCCACCCGACACCATCCAGATCAACGCCTCCCAGCTGCCCCCCGGTTTTTTCCTGGAGGTAGTCACCGAGGACTTTGTCGGCGATGCCCACAACGCCAACCTCGCGGTGCAGGTATGGACAATCAATACCTGTGAAGAAATGCTGCGGATGATGGAGCTGGGCGTGGATGCCATCATGACTGATCGCCCGCTACTACTGGAAAAGCTGCTCAACACGCCGCAGGAGCAGCGCAGCTGTGATCCCGACTAACTATGCCTTCACCGGCTCAGCCAGGTACAGATAAATCCCCACCAGCACCAGAGCCGCCACCGCCAGCATCAGCCACCAGGGCAATCCGTAGCCCACCGGCAGGGTGCAAACCAGCAGCGCCAGGGTGCCGGTGAGCATGGCACCGAAATCACGGCCGCTGATCACCACCGTGAATACCAGTACCAACGCCAGGAAGGGGTAAAAGCTGTAGGGAATAGACTTCAGGAACATGGCGTAGGCGCTCTGGTCCAGACCCTCTATCCCGGCGATCGATTCGGCAATCAGCCCCACCTGAAAACCGACCCAGGTGGTTATTACCGCGACGGCGGCGACCGGGGCTGCGGTGGAGTCCACCAGGTAGGCGAGCTTTTCCCGGGATATTTTCAGGTGGTCGCTCATGGGTCGGGTGGCATTGCCGACGATGAGGGTATTGGAATAGTCGTCGAAGAAGATGGTAAGACCGAGGAAGGCTATCACCGCCTGCCCCCTGCGCGGCGTGGTCGCCACCTGCAGCGAGCGCTCGACAATGCCCTGCATGCCGCCGTTGCGAGACACAATGCCCACCATACCGCCAATTGTCATGGTAAAGATCAGGATGGCGGCGTGGTCCGGGTCGGCGAGCGAGTCCAGCAGGTAGACCGCCATGGCATCGAACACTGCCTGCACCCCGCCCTGCAGGGTGAGCCCGTTCACCGCCCAGGCGCCGACGACAATGCCGGCGAACAGCGCGGGAATGACCGCCCGCAAAACAAACGCCAGGGTAATGGCCAGTACCGGCGGCAACAGGCAAGCCCAGGCGGGGATAACCGGCACCTGCCACTGCTGCAAAACCTGGCCCTGCCGGCGCAGTTCGATATCCGCCCGGCCAAAGTCGCTCAGGCTGAGGGCTGCGAGAACATCCCCATCGGCCGTCACGCCCTCAAACACTGGTTCCCCATCGACCCACAGGCTGAGCGCTGCATCGCCGGGGTCGGTCACGGTGACGGGAATCGCCAGGTCGGTGAGGAATACCGGCGGCAGCTCCAGCGAGGTCTCGGCCGCCTGCAAGGTGCCGGCCGCGAGGCAGATCACGACCAGCAGGGAAGCGAACAGCGCTTTGTTCATGGAGGGGCCCACATCCGTTGCCTGGACTTATCTTACTCCATGACCCGCATACCGGGTATCGGCAACCGGGAAAGCGCCCGTTAGCCCTGCACCCCCGCGTAGGCAATACCCGATAGCTCGGCCATCGACCGCTGCCAGGTGGTGAGGTCATCCAGGTTGAATTTGGACAGGGCGTCGTGGCCGCATGCCCGCGCCATCACCTGCATCAGCTCGGTGGAGGCGGTGAAAAAATTGTGCAGCCGCCTGGCACCTTTCTCCACCTCCATGCGCTGGCGCAGCTGTGGATCCTGGGTGGCAATGCCGGCGGGGCAATTGTTGCTGTTGCACATGCGCGCCGCGACACAGCCTATGGCCTGCATGGCCGAGTTGGACAGCGCCACACCGTCGGCACCCAGACACAGTGCCTTGATAAAATCCGCCGGCGTACGCAGGCCGCCGGTGATGATCAGGGTCACATCCCTGCGCTGCAGTCGGTCCAGGTGCCGCCGCGCCCTGGCCAGCGCCGGGATGGTGGGCACGGAGATGTTGTCCCTGAAGATCAGCGGTGCTGCCCCGGTGCCGCCACCGCGGCCGTCGAGGATGATGTAATCGGCACTCGCCTCCAGGGCGAAGTCGATATCCGCCTCGATGTGGTTGGCCGATAGCTTGAAGCCAATGGGGATGCCACCGCTGATCTCCCGCACCCGGTCGGCAATTTCCCGGTAATCCGCCGGCGCTTCCAGCCCCTCGAAGGTCGGTGGCGAGATCGCATCGGTGTTTTCGGCAAGGCCGCGCACGCTGGCGATCTTGCCCGTCACTTTGCTGGCGGGCAGGTGGCCGCCAGTGCCGGTCTTGGCGCCCTGCCCGCCCTTGAAATGAAAGGCCTGGACCTTTGCCATCAGCTCCTCGCGAAAGCCGAAACGGGCAGAGGCCAGCTCATAGAAATAGCGGCTATTGGCCTGCTGCTCTTCCGGCAGCATACCGCCCTCACCCGAGCATATGCCGGTACCGGCGCGCTCGGCTCCGGTGGCCAGCGCAATCTTGGCTTCCTCCGATAGGGCTCCGAAGCTCATGTCGGACACCAACAGGGGGATATCCAGCTTCAGCGGGCGTCGTGCGTTGGGACCAATCACCAGCCCGGTCGCCACGGGGTCGGTTTCCATCAGGGGCTTGCGGGCAAACTGGGCAACCAGTAGCTGGATGTCGTCCCAGCCGGGCAGCTCTGTGCGCGGCACACCCATTGCGCCCATGGGGCCGTGATGCCCTACTTTTTCCAGGCCCTCTTCCGCCAGTCGATGAATGTACTCCACCGTGGGCTCCTCGGGCGTCGCCCGGGGCGCCACGGTATCGCTGTTCACTGCCCGGGCCTTCTCAGTGCCCACGTCCGCCGCTGACAGCTGGTTGTGCGAGCCGTCGCAATAGGGCGGATTGCGCGTCTGCTTGCACTGGCACAGCCAGGCCTCACCGCTTTCCCTGGCCTCGAAACCCAGCGGCTCGAGCCCGGTACCCCGGTGGGAACCGTCACAAAAGGGCTGGTTGGACGATCGACCGCAGCTGCACCAGTGCCGCTCCTCGCCCTTGTCCAGCTCCACGCCGGCGGGCTTGATATCAAAAATTATCGGGTCAGACATTGTTCACTCCCTATCAGGCAACAAGGCGCCCCTCGTTGTAATCGCGAATGGCCTGCTCGATCTCTTCGGAGGTATTCATCACGAAGGGGCCGTAGTGGGCGATGGGTTCGTCGATCGGCGCCCCGGCCAGAACCAGCATGCGCGCTGCCTGCCCTGCGGTCGCCAGAACGATGCTGTCGCCGCCGCGGTAGACACCCATTTGCCCGGCGCCCAGTTCGCGGGTTGCACCCTCGAACACCAGGACAATGGCGTTGTGCTCACTGTTGACCGGTATTTCCACCGATGCATTCGCCTGCAGGCTCAGATCCATATAACTGGCCTCGGTGCTGCCGGAATCGACCGGCCCGGTGCTGCCGCCGAAGTTACCGGCAATCAACCTGAGACTGCCGCCGTCCAGCGGAATCAGCGGTATCTGCTCGCGGCTGATTTCCTGGTAGGCTGCGGGCTCCATCTTCCGCGCCGCGGGCAGGTTCAGCCACAGCTGGAAGCCGTGCAGGAGGCCGTCTTCCTGCTCGGGCATTTCCGAGTGGATCACGCCCCGCCCCGCGGTCATCCACTGCACGTCGCCGCTGGCGATCACCCCCTCGTTACCCATGTGGTCCCGATGACGCATCGCTCCCTCCAGCATGTAGGTAATGGTCTCAAAGCCGCGGTGCGGATGCGAGGGGAAGCCGCCCACATAATCGGCGCCTTCCTCGGAACGGATTTCATCCAGCAACAGGAACGGATTCATAATGCGCATGGCTTGCTGCCCGGCAATACGCCTGATCTTCACCCCGTCGCCGTCGGACGAAGGTCGGGCATCAAGTACCTGTACCAGTTTTCTCGTGTTCATGGCGTTCTCCTCCTGTAATCAATTGCCGGCAGACGCTAAAAGCGATCCCGGTCATGGGGGCGGGCAAAGTCAATCTCCTGGCCCAGCGGCACCACCCCGGTAGGGTTAATGGTCTTGTGGCTGCCGTAGTAGTGCTGCTTGATGTAGGGCAGGTCCACCGTCGCCGCGATTCCCGGCTGCTGGAACAGGTCGCGCACGTAGCCGGAGATATTGGGAAAATCCTCGATACGCTGGCGATTGGTCTTGAAGTGACCAAAGTACACCGCATCAAAGCGCAGCAGCGTGGTAAACAGGCGCCAGTCCGCCTCGGTAATCGTCGGCCCGGTGAGGTAGCGCTGGCCGGCCAGCCGCTCCTCTACCTTGTCCAGGGCCTCGAACAGCTCGTGGTAGGCCTGTTCATAGGCCTGCTGGCTGGTGGCAAATCCGGCCCGGTACACACCATTATTGATACCCGGGTAGATCCACGCGTTGAGGGCGTCAATTTCCTCGCGCAGCGGCTGCGGGTAGTAATCCGCGGTATTGCCGGTAATTTCATCGAAGGCGCTGTTGAGCATGCGGATGATTTCCGCCGACTCGTTGCTGACAATGATTTCCCGCTGCTTGTCCCACAGCACCGGCACCGTGACCCGCGTGGTCACCTCAGGATCGACCCGGGTATACAGCTGGTGCAGGTAGTCCAGGCCATAGAGATCATCGGCAAAGCGCTGGGAGAATTCCCAGCCATGCTCCAGCATCAGCGGCTCCACCACAGAGACGCTGATCAGCTCCTCCAGGCCTTTCAGGGCGCGGAAGATCAGGGTGCGGTGGGCCCAGGGACAGGCCAGTGACACATACAGGTGATAGCGCCCCGCCTCCGCCCTGAAACCGCCCTCGCCACTGGGGCCCGCGCTGCCATCGGCGGTAATCCAGTTGCGAAACAGGCTCTCCTGGCGCTTGAATTCACCCTTGTTGCTCTCGGTCTCGTACCACTGGTCGACCCATTTACCCTCTTGTAACAAACCCATTACTGCCTCCTTCCGGAATTTAAATCAAATATTTAGCTGCCATATCTCCAGTATAGACTTGCCATATTTGATTAATAGCGATATTTTTTGCCGTTATTAATCAATTATTTTGATGTTTATGAGCCTCCCCCTCAGCCTGGAAGCACTGGAAGTCATCGATGCCATCGAGCGCAAGGGTAGCTACGCCGCCGCGGCGGCAGTGCTGCACAAAGTGCCGTCCGCAATTTCTTACACGGTGCAAAAACTGGAGCAGGACCTGGGCGTCACCCTGTTTCACCGGGAGGGGCGCCGGGCGGTGCTATCTCCGGCCGGCAGGCATCTCGCGGACCAGGGGCGGCAGTTGCTCTACGCCGCCGACGCTCTGGCGGCCAGCACCCGCCAGGTCGCGACGGGCTGGGAGCCGCGCCTGCGGGTCGCGGTGGATACTGTCGTCCCGCTGGCGGAGGTGCTGCCGCTGATCGGGGAATTACAGGCGGCGCAACCCGGCATCGAGGTCTCGATCAGCACCGAGGTGCTGGCGGGGACCTGGGAAGCCCTGGTGGAAAACCGGGTAGAACTTGCGATCGGTGCGGTGGGTGATATCCCGGGGCACAAGGGCCTGCAATGCGAACCCTGGCGGCATGTCAGGCACCTGTTCGTGGCCGCCCCGAATCACCCCCTGTGCGACGAGCCGCAACCGATACCGCTGGCGACCGTGAGCCGGCACCGGGCGGTCATTATCCACGACACCTCGCGCAATTCGGCGCCGCTGTCACGGGGCATTCTCAACCAGCAGACCGCCATCTACGTGCCCACCATGGAGGCAAAGCTGGAGGCACATCGGGCCGGACTGGGGGTGGGCTATGTGCCCGGTGCACGGGTAGCCAGCGATATCGCCGAGGGCAGGCTGGTTGCCCTCACCCTGGAAGAACCGCCACAGGAGACCTCGACCGTACTGGCCTGGCGGGCGGAAAACCGGGGCCAGGCGCTGCATTTCCTGCTGAAAAAATTGCGGGAATCAACCGGGCAGGATTGAAGGCATCAAACGGCAGGGGCCGGTGCCGGCGGTGGCGGCTTGCGGGCGCCCAGTTCATTGTCGATCATCAGCAGCCCGTAGCCATCATCCTTCACCAGCTTCAGTTTGGAGATAATCTCGCCCACGGTGGCCTCTTCTTCCACCTGTTCGTTCACAAACCACTGCAGCAGGTTGTAGGTGGCGTGGTCTTTCTCCTTCAGGGCCTGGTCGCTGAGATTGTTCAGCCTGGCGGTCATCGCCTGCTCATGCTGCAGCGATGACTTAAACACATCGAGAATCTTGCCGAACTCGCTGGGCGGCTGGGCAATGTCACGCAGCACCACGTGAGAGCCCTGCTCAATCAGGTAGTTGTAAATTCGGGTGGCGTGGTTCTGCTCTTCTTGGTACTGCTGCTTGAGCCAGTTGGCGGCGCCATTGAAGTCGATGTGGGCGCAATAGGCGGACATGGCAAGGTAGAGGTAGGCGGAATAGAATTCGTCATTGAGCTGCTGGTGCAGCGCTTTTTGCATTGCTTCGGAAATCATGGACAAGTCTCGAACGGAATTTTTTCCATTCTATGGCAGGGCGGGGATCGATACCACCGCCCCGCCACTGCGTGACAACCAGGTCCCTACATTTGCGGTATTTCCTCGAACACAATGGGCAACTCGGCACGGCGGTAGCGCTCCGAGCGCGCCTGCAGGGTGTCCGCCGCCTCGTCCAGGTTCTTCATGATGACAAAGCGTTGCTCACGGATGCCGTCCAGGGTGAAGCGGGCCAGTTCATCGAGGTCCTGAATCTGCATCTCCGCACCGGCAAATTTCATCGCCTCCTTGAAGGCCTCGATATCCGGCGGCGGCGCGCCGGGTCGCTC
Organism: Seongchinamella sediminis; assembly: GCF_003457605.1. Classification (GTDB taxonomy): domain Bacteria; phylum Pseudomonadota; class Gammaproteobacteria; order Pseudomonadales; family Halieaceae; genus Halioglobus; species Halioglobus sediminis. The sequence goes on along the minus strand of NZ_QRAN01000001.1, from coordinate 56,302 downwards.
GCGCTTGAGTTCCGCCGGGCGATTGCGCTCGGGGTTCCACAGTCCGGTGACCAGCACACCACCGGAGGGATAGAACAGCGACGCCCTGAGCCGTGTGTCCTCGCTCTCCAGCTGCGAGGCCAGGCACTCGGTAAGGGCGCATACCGCCGCCTTGCTCGATGCGTACACCGACTGGTAGGGCAGGCTGGAAATACCGCCGTCACCGGAAGTGGTGTTGATGATATAGCCCTCTTCGCCGCCGGCAATCATCCGCGGCACAAAGGCCTGGATGCCGTGGGCCACGCCCATCACATTGACGCTGTATACCCAGGCCCAGTCGTTGGGGGTTGTCTCCCAGACATTGGAGGACGGCGCGGCAACTCCGGCGTTGTTGAACAACAGGTGACAGGCACCGTGCTGCTGGTAGACCTGGTCAGCCAGGGCCTCCAGCGATTCTGGCTTGCGTACATCGACCCTGAAGCCACTGACCACCCGGCCCTCACCAGTACATTCCTCTACCGCAGCTTCCAGGGCGCCGTCTTCCACGTCGGCAATGACCACCTTCGCCCCTTCATCGAGCAGCGCCTTGACCAGCGCCTTGCCAATGCCGCCGGCACCGCCGGTGACCACCGCTACCCTGTTTTTGAAATCCTGCATATTATTCGTCTCCCTTCTAGCTGGACCCAGTTTTTATGGCAACGGGCATGCTGCCACGAATCAGCGGCCGGCGCAGTGACGCCTCCGGCCCGGAAAGTGACTATAGGGATCACCTGACACCACCCGCTGTGGGCTCAGACATAGCGCAGGAGGTCACCCTCGCGGCGTATGCGGGCCTGGTGAACATTAACAGGCTTGTAATCGCGCACCTTCACTGTGCTCACCCCGACGTAATCCACGCTTGCCTCGGTGGGGGTCAGGGTCAGGCGCACATAGCCGCGGGTCAGTCCCTCGGTCCAGAGGATTTCCGGACTACCGGCGGCAACCAGGCCATCCATCATCGCCGCCCCCTCCCTGCCCAGGCTGGCAAAAGCGCCGGGTGAGGTGATACCGGTGGTGCCCAGTTCAAGCCCCATCGGCCTGCCCGACGCATCGAAGAGCTGGTTCTGCCAGAAGGCGTGGCTGTCGCCAGTGACCACCAGCAGGTCCTGTGCACCGGCCTCGCGGCTCAACTCATAGAAGCGCTCCCGGGCCCAGGGGTAACCGTCCCAGGCGTCCAGGAACATGGGCAGCTGCGCCGGGCCCAGGGCCCTGAAGGCCTGCGCCTCGTCATACAGCGGATGGGATTCATCGAGGGCCAGTTGCGCCAGCTGCTCATCGCTGATCGCGGGAATATAGCTGCGCGCCATGGGCACCTGGTTGCCGATGATGCGCCAGGGCTGCCCGGCGGCAACCGAGTCGCGCAGAGCCGCCCCCAGAAACGCTTCCATTTCCGGTGCCAGCAAGCGCCGGTCAGGGGCATTCAGCTGTTGCTGGAATTCACCTATGCCCTCGCGGGTCTGCAGCAGGTCCCGGTACCGGTCGTAATCCAGCTGCTCATCTCGCGCGGTGTGGCGGGTTTCCAGGGTGACCAGGCTGGCGAGGTCACCGAATTTGTAGTGGCGCCAGTACTGCTCACGCCCGGTTCCCGCCACCGGCTCACGCACCGGCATCCATTCGTAGTAGGCCTGCAGTGAGCGCTCCCGCCGGCTTTGCCAGTCACCCTCGGTGTCCTGCTGGTGATTGTTGGCGCCCTCGCGCCAGGGATTGTCGGTGGACTCATGATCATCCCAGATGGCAATCAGCGGGTGCGCCGCGTGCATCATCTGCGACTGAGGATCCGCCTTGTACTGGGCGTGGCGGCGGCGATAGTCCTTGAGCGAGATGGTCTCCCGGCGCGGCCGGTGCTCACGACCAAGTTCGGCCCCCGCGCGGCCACCATAACCGTCCGGACCATATTCGTAGATATAATCCCCCAGGTGCAGTACCAGGTCGACACCCGGGTCCAGGGCGATGGTCTCGTAAGCATTGAAGTAGCCGAAGGGGTAATTGGAGCAGGACGCCAGGGCGATACCGATTTTGTCCAGGGGGCCCGCCGGCAGGGTCCGGGTTCGCCCTATGGGGGAGTTCTTGCCCTTGTACTTGAAGGAGTAGTAGTAGGTCCTGCCCGGTTCGAGACCGTCGATAACCAGCTTGACGGTCATGTCGCGGGAGCGATCGGTGGCGAACACACCGCGCTTGACCACCCGGCGGTGTTCCGGGTCCTCGGTCACTATCCACTTGCCGGAAGCGGTGCGGCGCTCGGTGGTAATACGGGTCCACAGCACCACGCTGTGGGCGTCGGGATCGCCGCTGGCTACCCCGTGGGCAAAGGCGGTAGCGTCACCCGCTTGCCGGGCGAAGCCGGCACAGCCGACCAGGGGCAGGGCCGCAGTGGCAGACAGGCCGGCAAGGGCTTTGCGCCGGCTGATTCGGTAAGGCATGACAGGCTCCAGCTGGGGTCGTTACCGCGTATTGCCCCGCGAGCCAGCAAGGACTCGCGGGTTAACAGGCAGTGGAGCAACTATCGCCGCCAGCGTCAACGGCGGAAGGGAAAAATCCCCGGATTCGCGGCCCGTCTAGTCCAGCAGTTCCGGCTGTTCAGCGACGATGACCTCGTACAGGGGCTTGAAGCTGAACCAGCCGGCCAGCGGCGAACCCACGGTTTCGCGGGTGTGCAGGGCCACCTCGTGCTCGATCAGCCGGGGGCTGCCGGCGGCTTCGGCCAATAGCTGCGCCTGGCAGCTGCGCTCCATGGTGATGTACCACCAGGCGGCGGCGTCGATGGTCTCTCCCACCGTCAGCAACCCGTGGTTCTGGAGAATGGCCGCCTTGCGATTGCCCAGGGCGGCGGCAATACGTTCGCCCTCGGAGTTATCCAGCACCACGCCGGAGAAATCATCGAACACCACGTGATCGTCATAAAATGCACAGGCGTCCTGGGTCAGCGGCGCCAGGGTCTTGCCCAGGGCGGAGAAGGCCTTGCCGTACACCGCGTGCGAGTGGGCGGCGGCATTGATGGCCGGGTTGCTCATGTGTATCTGTGAGTGAATGGTGAACGCGGCGCCGTTGAGCAGCCCCTCCCCGGCCACAACCTCGCCAGTATGGCTGACCAGCAACAGGTCGGACACCCGCATCTGCTTGAAGGAGCGCCCCATGGGATTGACCCAGAAATGGTCCAGCTGCTCCGGGTCGCGCACGGTGATATGCCCGGCCAGGCCCTCATCAAAGCCAAATTTGCCGAACAGGCGCAGCGCTGCCGCGAGCTTGTTCTTGCGATCCTGGCGCACCTCCTCGACACTTTGCTCAACACCCATTATCGCCTCGGTGGAGTCCATGTTCATTACAATGTCATTGGCTGCTTCGTTCATTTCAATTCACCTCACTCTGTTATCGATTCGCTTATACTCTAGCCATGATCCAAGAAAACACCAGCAGACTGGCTCTGGCGTGGCTGGAGCAACACCAGATTTCCGGTCTAAACCCGGACAGCCCCTGGCTACGGGCCATGAGCCCTAAACACTTCGCCGTCGACGACTACCTGGTGCAGGCCGGCGCCAGAAGCGACACCCTGTTCATGCTGTTGTCCGGGCTGGTTCGCCTGTTTTACACCACTCCCGACGGACGGGAGCGCAACAAGGCGTTTTACCGCGGCGGCCAGATTAGCGGCCCGGTCAGCGCCGCCATGACATCCACTCCGGCCCCGTTTTCAATCCAGGCCCTGGAACCGGTGGAGGCCCTGGCATTTTCCTACCAGGCCATGACCGACGCCGCCCGGCATGATCCCGTTGTGGCCGGTGCCAGCCAGCAGATGCTGGCCGAAGCCTTTATCCGCAACGAGCAGCGCGAGGCCCTGCTGCTGACCTGCAACGCCGAACAGCGCTACCAGTGGCTGCGGGACAATGAACCCGACCTGCTGCAACGGGTTGCCCAGTTCCATATCGCCTCTTACCTGGGTATCGACGCTGTGTCGCTGTCCAGGCTCAAGCGCAAGATTAAGGCTTGAATGCCACATACTCATTAACAAATGTTAAGCGCCGCCGGCGCCCGCTAAATGGAGTTCCGCTATGCAACTGCCAGCCCCCGGCATCTACCGACACTACAAGGGCGCCGAATACCACCTGCTGGAAATAGCGACCCACTCCGAGACCGATGAGTTGATGGCCGTGTACCGTCCTCTCTATGGCGAGGGCGCGCTGTGGGTCAGGCCGCTGGCCATGTGGCAGGAGACGGTAAGCATTGATGGGGAAACCCTGCCGCGCTTCCAGTACCTGCGCGAGGCTCCCGGCAGCCTGCCCTGAGGCTGGCGTTTACCCGCCGGTACAGTGCTGCCTGGCAGGCAACAGCTGGCCGCTTCCTCCGACCGGGGGTCTGTGCGACCATAAGCGCCTGACTAACAATAAACCGGCATTTTCATGCACGCACTACTGGAACGCCTGTTCAGGCTGGAGGCGCACAACACCCGCGTTTCCAGCGAGCTCCTGGCCGGACTGACCACCTTTATCACCATGGCCTATATCATCTTCGTCAACCCGCAGATGATGGCCTCCGCCGGCATGGACCAGGGCGCGAGCTTCGCTGCCACCTGCCTCGCCGCGGCCCTGGCCTGCGTATTCATGGGGCTGTACGCCAACTGGCCGGTGGGCCTGGCGCCCGGTATGGGGCTCAACGCGTTCTTTACCTACACCGTGGTCGGCGAAATGGGCTACAGCTGGCAGGTCGCCCTGGGTGCCGTGTTTATCGCCGGCATCCTGTTCGTGATCATGAGCGTGACCCGGCTGCGGGCGTGGATGCTCAACAGCATCCCCCGGGACCTGCGGGTCGCCATGGGCGCCGGCGTGGGCCTGTTCATTGGCTTTATCGGCCTCAAGAGCGGCGGCCTGATTACCGACAACCCGGCCACCCTGCTGTCGCTGGGCGACCTGGCACAGCCGGAGCCGATGCTGGCCGCGCTGGGCTTTATCATCATCGCCGGCCTGTCGGTACGCCAGGTGCCGGGGGCGATCATGGCCGGGGTACTGATGATTACCGTGCTTGGCTTGCTCACCGGCATGGTGGAATACCAGGGCCTGGTGTCGGCGCCACCGAGCATCGCCCCCACCTTCATGCAGCTGGATATCGCCGGGGCCTTCGAGGTCGGCATGGTCAGCGTGATTATCGCCATCCTCTTCGTCAACCTGTTCGATACTGCCGGCACCCTGCTGGGGGTGGCCAGTCGCGCCGGGCTGGTCAACAAAAAAGGGGAGATCGAGAACATGGGCAAGGCCCTGCAGGCCGACAGCTCTTCCAGCGTGGTCGGCGCCCTGTTCGGCTGCGCCCCGGTGACCAGCTATGTGGAAAGCGCGGCCGGCGTAGCGGCCGGCGGCCGTACCGGGCTGACCGCGGTGACCGTGGGCATACTGTTTCTGCTGGCCATGTTTTTTGCTCCGCTGGCGGGCATGGTGCCGGCCTATGCCACGGCGGGCGCGCTCATTTACGTGGCGCTGCTGATGATGTCGGGGATGCAAACCCTCAATTACGATGACGCCACCGAACTGGTGCCGGCGCTGCTGACCATCATCATGATCCCGCTGTCGTTTTCCATCGCCAACGGGATCGCCGTGGGCTTCATCAGCTACGTGGCGATCAAGATCATTGCCGGGCGCAGCGGCGATATCAGCGTTGGCGCCTGGTTCCTGGCGCTGATTTTTCTCGCCAAGTTCGCTTTCTTCTAGTCAGGTACCCGCCGTCCGCCGATGAAAGACTACCAGCAACAGCTTGACTGCCCCCGCGACCAGATCGACATGGAGTTCTGGCGCCAGCCGCAGGGCGTGGGGATACCCGACGACGAGCTGGATTTCCTGCTGATCCCGGACCAGGTGGAGGCGCTGGCGTTGTCTGAGGTCGCCCAGCAGGTTCACCGCTACCAGCGCCAGCACCTGGACCATAATGAGGCCATCACCCGGGCCCTCATCGTCACCATGGGCGGGATGTTGCCGGGCGTGCTGCTGTACGACCACCTGGTAGAGGGGCGCGACCCCGGGGTGCCGAAAATGCAGTTCGGCACTATTGGCGTCTCGCTCTACAAGGGCCCCGGCGTGCGCTACAAAAACCCGCTGGTGCAGCACGGTATTTCCATTCCGATCCATGGACAGACCGTGCTGTTGATCGACGACCTGGGCGATCGCGGTGGCACCATGGACTTCCTGGTCAATTACGTCACCGAGGCCGGCGCCGCCAGGGTGCTCACGGCGGTACTGTACATGAAGCCCGCCGCCATGGACCTCTGCCCCGCCGACTTCTGGTTTGGCGAGACGCCCCAGGACACCTGGATCATCACCCCCCGGGAACGGGTGGAGACCATGATCAAGCGGGTGCCAGTGTGGAAGCAACGCGGCGCCGATGAGGCCGAGTGTTACCGCCGCCTGGTGGACATCATCGGTTACCCGCCAGGATTGGTGAACTACTACCTGCGGCGGGCCTTCAGCTCCCGGGCAAGGAGCCAGTAACGGCGCGCCCGGGGGCAATCCTCTCAAGTCTGTTGTTCACTCTCCGGTTTGGGCGGCAGGTTCAACAGGCCGCGCATCAGCGGCGTCTCCCGGCTCTGCCAGGCCCACAGCAGAATGGGTGCCACGGTGGGCACGATCAGCACGTTGAGCTGGTAAAACAGGGCGATAAAGTTGTCGTTGGGCACCAGCGCCTCCTGTTCCATGAACAGGGCACCGAGGTTCAACATCAGTTCCTTGAGACACAGGCTCAGCAGGCCAAGCACTATCAGCGGAAACAGGACTAATGCGCCGGTGACGAATTCCGTCAGGTAGGACTCTTTCTGGGTGGCGAAATGCAGGGTCGCATAAAATGGCAGGGAATAGGTCAGCACCCCCGGGTTGATGGCGAAACCCAGCTGGTACTCGGACAACTCCGGTGCCACCGGGCGGCCGTTCAGCTCACCGAACTGGGTGAGGAGGGCCGCGTCCGCGCCGCGGTATACCAGCGTGTCGACAACCTCGGGAAACCAGGCCTGCAGAATCATGTCCGCCAGCCCCACTGCCGGCATGGCAATGGGCCCCGCGGCAAGGGTCCACAGGGCAAAGCAGGGCACAATCAGGGCAAAGGCGAACAGCAGGAACTGGCGAAAATTATTATCCCGCGGCAGCGGCATTGGACATCTCCCCTTCCTTGCGGGACAGGTAGCGCAGGTAGAGGACGAATACTACCAGCACGTCGAGCATGATCAGCGAGGGCCACAGGTACAGGTGCACCCAGGTAAAAATATCCAGGTCCCAGTCACCCAGGTAGAACAGGGTAATGATGCGCAGGATATTGAGCGCCTGGACGGCGAGAAAGCCCAGCCCGATAACCGTGCAGCGAGCCTTCCAGCTACCCGGATAGGCGACCACCGCGGCGATCAGGACAATGGTTGCCTCAACCCCGTTACAGCCGGCCTCGATAGACACTGCAAAGCCGGTGTCGGAAAACTGCAGCACCTTGCCATAGGCCAGTACGGTGTCGTCAAAGGGCGCCACCAGGGCCGCGCTGATTTTGGCCAGCAGACCGGTAAACGGCACCACCAGGTGCTCCTGCACCGGGTTGAGCATTTCCAGCGAGAACAGGCCCACCAGGACCAGGAGAAAAGTAATAACAAAACGTTTCAAAACGGGGCAACTCGTCCTACAGGGAACCGGGATACTAGCACGGTGGAGGCGCTAGTATCGAACCCGGGAAGGCGGATGAAAAAAGCTCTCAAGCATGTCGCGCTGCTCCAGGGCGTCACGATAGCCGCAATCAATCAGCGCGCGGCAGAAATTTCCCTCGAACAACAGGTAACTCGCCAGGCTGGTACCGCCGCCCTGCGGGGTGGCACCAGTGATGTTCAGCAGCGTGCGCATGGCTCGCGGCAGGTGGTGAATGTGATCGGTGACCAGCTGGTCGATTTCAATCGACGGGTTAATGGCCAGGAAATCAACGAACTTCATGCCCGCAGTGCCCCCATGCGGGTTTTCATTCTGCACCATGCCGACCAGTTCATTAATCCGCTCCAGGTGCTCCATGTCGTTCTCCAGGGCGTCAATAAACGCACTGTTGAACACATGGCCGACCATTTTTGCCAGCGAGGGAGACTGGCGTTCGATATGCTCAACCGGCGGCAGCACGCGGTTGCCGCTCACTCCGACCACCATCAATCGCCGCGCCCCCAGGTGCAGTGCCGGGCTGATGGGTGACACCTGACGCAGCGCGCCGTCGCCGTAGTAATGGCCGTCAATAGCGGTGGCCGGCAGAATGGTGGGGATCGCCGAAGAGGCCAGCAGGTGCTCTACCCCGAGGCGGGCGGGTTCGCCGCGGCGTCGCGCCCGCTGCCAGCAGGGCAGCACGCTGCCGTCGAGGTCACTCTGGTAGAAGGTGACCGACTCGCCGGTGTCGTAACTGGAGGCAGTAACACCAATGGCATCCAGGAAGCCGCTCTCCAGGCGCCTTTGCAGCTGGTCGAAATTAATCACCCGCTGCAGCAGCTCGGCCAGCGGCGCCGTATCGAGCAGAGACAGCGGCTTGCCCAGGCCGGTACCGCGGTGAAACAGCGAGATCAACAGGCGCAGGACGCTGCCGGCAAGATTGCGATAGCCCGCGCGGTAGACCTGCTCCACCCGCAGGTTGCTCCAGATGTACTCCACCTTTTTCACCGCCAGCCGGAAATTATTGGCCGACGCGCCGAGGGCGACAGCGTTGATTGCCCCGGCGGAGGTGCCGGTAATAATCGAAAACGGGTTGTGGGCGTGCTTGGGCAGCACCTGGGCCGCCGCTTTCAGCACACCCACCTGGTAGGCGGCCCGGGCGCCGCCACCGGTGAGAACCAGGGCAGTGCGGTCAGCGGCGGGAGCGTGGCGTTCGGTCATAGCCCTGTTTTACTGGAAGTTATAGCCGATTGCCAGACCGTAGGTTCTCGGTTCTATGGTGAACACATTGGTAAACAGGCCCGAGGAGGCGCTGCTCAGGTACATGCCCACAAAGTTGTCCTCATCGGCGATGTTCTTGACGTAGGCCCGCAGGTACCAGCTGTTATCGGGAGACAGCAGGTTGGCCTGGGCGTTCCAGATATCCCAGTCATCGATACGGTCCACCTCCCGGTTGTACAGCCGGGTGTACATCTCATCCTGCCAGTAATAATCCACCCGCAGCGACAGCTCATAATCCCCGGCAAGCCGGGCACTGTATTGCCCGCCCAGGCTCAGGGACCACTCGGGTGAGTTGAGCAACTGCCTGCCATCCAGATCCGCCAGCACCCCGTCGCTGACCGGCAGGCCGAGGTCGCGCAAAGCGCTACAGCTGTTGAACTGGCCGCCAACGTCCGCTGCCGCGAATTCCGCCGGACTCAGTCCCACCACACAGTTGACCGCGGTGGTGGTGTCCTTGATAAGAGTGACCTCGTCGCTGCCAGCGGTGGGGTCACGGGGATCAATACTGCGGTGGCCCATTACTTCGGTGTGCAGGTAGGAGACACTGCCGTTGAACAGCCAGGACGCCGTGGGGGCGAACACGAATTCTGCCTCCAGGCCATAGATCTCGGCGTCGGTGTTTTCGTTGAATGAGGTCCGGTTGACGATCTTGGAAGTCTGCATGCCCTCGTAGTCGTAGAAAAACGCCGAGAAATTGGCCTGCAGGGTATTGTCCAGCAGGGTGTTTTTCATGCCCACTTCCCAGGCATCGACAAACTCGGGATCAAAGGTTGCGGTCTGGCTGGGAAAGTCCACCGGGTCAAACGGGGGGTTGAAACCGCCGCCCTTGTAGCCGCGGGAGTAGGAGGCATAGGCCAGGGTGTCCGCGCTCACCGCCCAATCCAGCACCACCCGGCCGGTCCATTCCTGCCACTCCTCGCTGTCATCGCGGTAGTCCACGGGAATGGGCTTATCGGCGCCGTAGCGCTGCAGCAGCCGCGCCCCGCTGTCGGGGTCGTTGTTAAGCAGTATCTGACGGTCGCGGATATCCTTGGTGTCAACATTGTAGCGGGCGCCCACCGTCAGCTTGAGCTCGTCGCTGAAGGCGTAGTAAAGCTCACCAAAGAGAGCGCGTGAGTCGATGGCGAATTCTTCGGTATCGGTATTGAACTGGGGGCCGACCCAGCCGAAGCCATCCTCCGCCCCCACCGAGCCGGCCACGGCCGCCACGTAATCGAAGCCGTTGGCAATCACCCAGAACTGGTCATCCAGCTCCACATCCATCCAGAACGCGCCGACGAGAAAATTCAGCCGCCCATCGTAGTCCGATTGAATCCGCGCCTCGATGGAGTACTGCTCACTGTAGCGGTTGGACTGGTCGAAGGACTCCAGCCCCTGGGGGGTGTAGGAAATATGGCCGCCCACCGACCCGGTGGCATTGCGGGACGGTTCCGACAGGGGCAGCCCCTCGGTGAACAGGTAGGCATAGGTTTCCGGGGCAAGTGCGGCCAGCAGCGGCGGCACCTCCCGTGGTTCGCCCACGTTCCAGGTGTAGTCCATGCGCGAGAACATGGTAGTGTCCTGGTAGCCGGCGACAAGCGCCAGGGTGTGCTTGTCCATTTCGTGTTCAATATCCAGGATGACCAGGGTCTCGTCCGCCTCGTAAATCGGGTCGAAGTCGGCGTTGACCTTGCGCATGTGGCGCGGCTCTTCGCTGGTGCTGTTGCTGCCGAAGGGAAAGATACCCAAAGGCCCGAGCAAGGCGTCGGAGGCGAGGATATTGGACAGCTGGGAGCTGGGGTTGGGCTTGTCGAACCCCAGACCGTCGGGCAGGCAGCCCAGCAGGCCGCTGGGGTCGTTTTTACACAACTGCTTCTGGCTGCGGCTGCGGGTGCTGTCCTCGTCGAAGTAGGAGAGCATCAAATTGGCACTGGTGTTTTCCCCCGTCCAGTTGAATGACAGGCGCAGCGAATACTGGTCGCGACCGTCGATGTCGTTGCCAGTGTAGAGATTGTCGGTAAAGCCATCCCGCTGCAGCCACAGGCCCGCCGCCCGCATCGCCAGCCGGTCAGTGAGCGGCAGGTTCAGGGCAGCGACCACTTTCTTGTGATCGTAATTGCCATACTGCCCCTCCAGCTTGCCCTCGACGGCGTCGCTGTGGGCGGTGCGGGTTTCCATGTTCACCGCGCCGCCGGTCGAATTGCGCCCATAAAGCGTGCCCTGGGGGCCACGTAGCACCGACACCTGGGCCACATCGTAGTATTCGGTCTCAAACAGGCGCGGCGAGAAAACAGGCACCTCGTTGACGTGAATACCCACCCCCGCATCGGCGGAAGCGGCCACCAGGTTGGTGCCGACACCGCGGATCTGGAAATTACTGGAGGTGAAATTGCTATTGCTGAAACTCACATTGGGCGCGGTATAACGCAGGTCTGCAGCCCCCAGGATTTGCCGTGCTTCCATGGCTGCTGTATCGAAAGCAGTAATGGCGATGGGAACATCCTGCACCGACTCGGCACGCTTCTGGGCGGTGACGATCACCTCTTCCAGTTGTGCCTGAACAGGAGGCGCGGACAGCCCCGCCACGGCAATGGCCAGCGCCAGTGGACGACAAATAACCGGATACGCGACACTCATGGCAACTACCTTTTTTTATGTTATGTCAGCAGTGAAAATACTGTCGCACAGTGCCTCGAAAATTTCACCTGCCTGTGACAGAATTCGCCACAATTCTTGAGGGTCAGTTCACCTTGCGCCGCAGCATTTACAAACCCCTGGGGGCCCTGGCTCTCGCCCTGGGCCTCGCCGGACTGGTACTGCCGGTACTGCCCACCACGCCCTTCGTGCTGCTCGCTGCCTGGTTTTTCGCCCGCTCGTCCGAGCGCTGGCACCAGCGCCTGCTGGCCAGCGAGCTGTTCGGGCCAATGATTCGCAACTGGGAGGAGCGCCGCTGTATCAGCCTGCGGGCGAAGTGGGTGGGGATAATATCGATGCTGCTTGCCGGCAGCGCCTCCATCGCCTTTGCACTCAGCAACCCCTGGGCACGGCTGGCAACGGCATTATTGCTGACTTTGGGAGCCGCAACCCTGATTGCCATCCCCACCTGCCGGGGGGAAAGCTGTAGCGGCGATTCCGGGCCTACAGCGGAAGACTGACCACGATCACTTCCGGGTCATCGGGATTACGCATCGAACTGAAGCCGAGCCGCTTGCACATGCGCAGCATCCGCGAGTTCTGCGCCAGCACTTCCCCCAGCATGGTATCGAGGCCGCGCTCGCCGGCGATCTCGATCAGCCGTTGCATCAAGCGCGGTCCGATGCCCCGGGCCTGCCAGGCATCGGCCACAGTCAGGGCGAATTCACAGGAATCACCATCCGGGTTGGTGACGTAGCGGGCCACCCCGATGAATGAATCACTGCCGTCTGCCCCCGGGACCACCGCGACAATAGCCATCTCCCGATCGTAGTCGATCTGGGTGAAGCGGGCCAGCATGGTCGGGGTCAGCCGGTCCAGGCCGTGCATGAAGCGGAAATACTTGGATTCCGCCGACAGGTTGGCGACGAAGTCCGCCTCGCTGCGGCCGTCCTCCGGGCGTATGGGCCTGATCTCCAACTCGGTGCCGTCCGCCAGCACCAGCTTGCTTTCCAGGTTGGCGGGGTAAGGATGGATTGCCATGTGCGCGTAGCGCTCACCGCCTTTGGCACCCGGAGCTACGGTAATGTGCACCCCGACGGCAATCGCGCTTTGCTCATCCACCAGCAGGGGGTCTATCTCCAGGGTGTCAATGTCAGGCAGCTCGCAGGCAATTTCCGATACCCGCTGTAGCACTTCCGACAATTTGTCGGTGTCGACGGCGGGAAACGTGCGGTACTGGCCGAGGTAGCGGGCGAGGTTACTGCGCGCAATCAGTTCCTTGCCCAGGTAGTCGTTGAGCGGCGGCAGAGCTACCGCGGTTTCCCCCCGCAGGGCTTCCATAGACGCCCCGGCAGCGCCCAGCCTGATAACCGGGCCGAACACCGGGTCGCGGGTAATGGCCACGCGAATCTCGCGGGTACGGCCGCGACTGGCCATGGGTTCTACGGTCACCCCCGCCAGCCGGGCGTAGGGGAAATGCTCACCCACGTCGCGGTACAGCTCATCGAACACCAGTGGCACCGAGCCCGACTCGCGGATATTGAGCCGCACGCCACCGACATCCTCCCGGTACTTGATATCAGGCGAATTGACCTTCATCGCCACCGGCAAGCCCAGCTTGTCCGCCGCGGCCTGCGCCTCGGCGGGTGTACTGGCATCGATACTGGGCAACACCGGAATGTGAAAGGCGCGCAGCACCGCCTTGGCTTCGGCGCTGCCCAGACTCTTGCGCCGCTCCCCAAGCACATGATCCACAATCAGCGTGGCGCCATAAATATCCGGGTCCTCGTACTCCGACAGGGGCCGCGGCACCTGTAGCAGGGCTCTCTGGTTGGCCTTGTAGCTGGCCAGGTGACTGAATGCGTCCACCCCTTCCTCCGGGGCAATAAAGTGCGGCACGCCCGCCGCGGTCAGAATATCCCGCGCCTCGCTCACCAGGCGCGCGCCCATCCAGGATGCCAGCAGGGGCTTGCGGGTATCCCTGGCAGCGGCGACCACGGCCTCGGCACAGGCGGTGGGGTCGGTGAAACCCTGTGGGGTGCATAACACCAGCAGGCCATCGACATTGTCATCCGCCAGCACGGCCCGCGTGGCAGCACCGTAGCGGGCTTCATCGGCATCGCCGAGTATGTCCACCGGGTCACAGTGTGACCAGTGCCCCGGCAGGATGCGGGACAGCTCGGCAACGGTATCCGGCGCCAGGCTGGCGAGTTTGACCCCGATGCTGCCGGCCCAGTCGGCGGCCATCACACCCGGGCCGCCGCCGTTGGTAATCACTGCCAGGTTGGGTCCCTGGGTCCTGACCCCGGAGGAGAGAATGGTCGCTGCGGCGAACAACTGCCCCACGACAGTGACCCGTACCGCCCCGGCCCGGCGAATGGCTGCGTCGAAAACATCGTCGCTGCCCAGGGGTGCGTGTATATGCGACAGGGTCGCCCGCTCTCCACTTTCATTGCGCCCCGATTTGATGACTACCACCGGCTTGAGCCTGGCGGCGGCGCGCAGGCCACTGAGGAACAGCCGGGCATCGGTGATACGCTCCACGTAGAGCAGGATACTGGTCGTGTGGGGATCCTGGGCCAGGTAGTCGAGCACGTCACCCAGGCCGACATCGGTGGTCGAGCCCAGCGAGGCGACCGCGGAAAACCCGTGTCCGCCCGAATCCGCCCAGTCCAGCAGGGCGGAACAGAATGCCCCGGACTGGGTGACCAGCGCCACCTTGCCGTGTGCCACCGGGCTGCGGGCAGAGGATACATTCAGCTTGCTGGCGGGCCTGATAATGCCCAGGCAGCGCGGCCCGACCAGGTCGATGTCATAGTTGCGGGCGATTTCCAGCAATTCATGCTGCAGGGCCCGGCCCTGCACCTGGGTCTCGCTGAAGCCACCGGAGAGGATGATCACCGCGTTGACCCCAAGCTCCCCGCACTGGCGCAGCAGACCCGCCTGCTCCTCCGCCCTGGCGGCGATGACCGCGAGTTCCGGCGCCTCACTGATCTCGCTGACCTGCTGCAGCGGGGTATGCCCTGCCGCATCCGCCACGGTGCAACAGGGCATTACCGCGTGCACGAGTCCCGGAAAACCGCTGCCCTGCAGGTTTTCCAGCACCTGCCGGCCGATATTGCAGTAGGCCTGGTCGCAGACCACCGCCACCGACTCTGGACTGAAAATGCTTTCAAGGTAGTGCTTTCTCATAATGCTCCGCAGCCTGGACCAGTCGACTACCAATTATTAATTACGCCAGACACCCAGTATAGATAGCCAGTTCAGCGGCCACCACCATTTACGCTTTTTCTGCAGGTGCCTGCAATAGCCGGTAGCCGCGGCCAGTTACATGCGATTTAGACGGAGGCAGCACAAACCTGTGCTCCGGTTGTAAACAAGGAGCAATGAAAATCGTCAAGCGCCCGAAGGCGTGGGTGGGAAGCGTTCTCTAAATGACCACCGGGTCAAGGGTCGGAGCTGGAAAAACTGACATCGCAATTCAGGCCGGCGGGGATTTTACCCTCGGGATTAGGCAACTCCACGCGCACTCCGAACGTGCTACTGGCCGCGTCGATAACCTGGTCGACAATGACGACCTTACCCTGATACTCGCCCTCCACCGGATGAGCGGGCAGAACCGTTGCGAGGTTGCCAGCGGAGATACGGCCGAAGTCAGACGCCGGGATAATCGCCTCGACGTAGAGCGGGTCAATCTGTGCCAGCGAAATGATCGGCCGGTCCTCGGTCACCAGTTCACCCGGCGAGATCATGGTGTCTACAACAATACCGCTTATCGAGCTTTTGATGGTCCGCAATGCGAGCACCTCGCTTGCCTGCTGCAGTTCCAGCGCTGCCAACAGGCGATTCTCCTCCGCCTGCTGCAGTCCGCTTGCAGCGATAATCGCCTCGCTGCGCGCCTCGTCAAATACCTGCCGAGACACGTTGCCATCGCGTTGCAGTTCTTCGATGCGTTTCAATGCCGACCGGGCCAGTGCCAGGCTCTCGCGGCGGGCATCCACTTCCGCTGTGCTCTCGCTGCGGGCTTCGGCCAGGGCCACTGATGCAGCCTGTACGCCGGATTCGAGCTGCACCAGGATCTGTCCCTGTTGCACTTTGTCGCCGCGGGATACCAGTACATTCTCGGCGACGCCGCGAATAGAGCTACCGACCTCAACGGTGACGCTGGGCTCAATCAGGCAGTCGTAAGCGCCATCCTGCGACCATCCATTAGCGCTGAAGCCAAGCAACACAATAATCAAGCACTTCGGGTTGCTAAAAAATCTCATGAAGCTATTCCTATCTCGAGAAACCGGCAAAAGCCAGCAACCGGTGTATATGATCGTCGGCCATCGCCGCGTCTCTTAGCGCCCGGGGCAGCCCCGCCTCGCGACGGCGAATAGCGTACCATAGCAAACGCAGCAGCAATGGGTTTTCGCTGGGCGACGGTAGTTCCGCGGGTGTGACCATCGCGCTGAGGAGGCGGCCGGCTATCCCGTCACGGAGCGCCTGGTCATCCATCGACAGCAGGACTTCCAGCGCGTGCTCCCGGTCGCTGCTCACCGCCTCGATAAAATGCGCGAGAGCACGCAGGCTGTCGGGTTCCTCCGGTACAAGTACGCAATCAATTTGCGGCACGCGCTCGCTGACCGAGGCGTTGAGCATGGCGTAGCAGTCCGGCTGCGGTACGAGTAATACCGTACCATCGCCACAGCGAAAGCGCCGCAACCCGGGGTTGGTCCCCTCGGCTTGCAGGCTCTGGCATCTTTCCTGCAGGACGCCGGCGAGGCGCCGGTATAGCGCCCGGCCGCGAACCGGAACCAGTACCGAATCGCCCGCCGCGGTGAGTTCCGCCATTCGATGCATCACTCCTGTCTCACGCAGGTCCTGGCGGGGAACGACCGAGAGCCGGAAGTGGCGCGGGCTCAGGCGCTCGGTCGATGAAACCGGAAGCACCGGGCAACCGTACTCTCGCCACAACAGCCCACCAACCGATCCGAGGTAACCGGCAACCCCGCCGACAAGGCCGTAGCGGGTAACAAAGCGCTGCACATAGATACGTGCAAGCATCTCCGGGTCCAGGCTGTCATCGACGCGGTGCCACAGCTTGAGAAACTGCAGTCGCTCGCGCGAGAGGCCCGGCCGCCCAGCTTCGAATTGCCCCCGCAGCAGCACCAGAGCGCCCCCCTCGATCTCGAAATCCACGCCCTCGATGAGCAGGTCACGGGCCACCAGCGCCTCGGTGACCAGTTCTTCGCGCAAGCGGTCTGCCTGCCACAAGCGAGGCAGCGCCGCAACGGCGGCGCGCAGCCGCTCACGGCCCTCCGCGGTCAGTTCGAGGCTGGCGCTGTCCGGGGGCAGCAGATAGTCCTTTTCCGCCACCATTTCCTTGCTGAGGTAGAACGCCTGCTTCAGCACGGAGCTGGTCCAATGGTGGCCGTCGCCGCCAGAGATTGATATGGGCATCGCTGCCTGATCAATAAGCTGCTGGTCGATGTCTTCCAGCAGCAGCAATCCGGGCAGCTGATGGACCAGCCGCGAGTGGGCCGACGCCGGCCGCAGCAGGGGCTCCAGCCGCCGTGCCAACAGGTCGCGACCGGCGCCGTCCAGTAACTGGTCCAGCAGGTAATCGTTGGCCGCCTGGCGCAGCGTGGTGCAGACAAGTTCGGTGCTGTACTGCCTGCTCCTTTCTGCCTTCTGCAGGTCCGAGGTCACCAGGCCTGGCTTCAGGTTTAATCCAGCGAAGAAAAAGGCGAAGGCTGCATGGAATTCACGGCACTGCCGCTCGTCTCCGAGGAGTACCGTCACGGGTATTCCAAGCCCGGCTGCCGTCGCGGCGCCGAGGGCCAGCGCAATGCGCCGATCCGATGCCGCCGGCAAACTGGCAATACCGCCGCGCAGGCAAAGCATCGCTGCCCGCTGATGCTCCCGGGTGACACCGTCGGCCAGGTAATCCTGTGCCGCCTTGCATACCAGCGCAAGCGCCTCCCCGGTGGTCGACAGGTCGCCGGCGCCAGTACTGGCGATGCCGCGCAGCCGGTTCAGGGCGGGCACCACCGATAGCCGTGCCGACGATGGATCGCCACCTTCGCTTGCGGTTACGGTCCTCCCGGGAAGCGGCGAGCGGCGAAAGGACAGCACGCGGGACCAGTGCTGGAATCGATGATAGGCCCGGTCCACCGGGCCGGCGTCGGTTGCCGGCGGTAGTGCCAGCGGACGGAAGAGGCGGGCTATGACGACACTGTAATCATACATTGAATTTACTGAGAAACAGTTGCCGCGCCGAGCGATAAAGCTGCAGCGCCAGTGGCTCCAGGCCATGCTCGAAGCGCACGTGAACCCGCTGCCCGTACCAGCGATTGTCCACCGCCTGTTGCGGCGCGAGGTCGAACACAAAATGCGGCAGATAACTGCGGGGCCGGTCCCGCGCTTCGGGGTCGATGACGACGCTGCCACCGCCGGCGACGCTGAGGGCGAGACTGGGCAGCTCGGTCGTCGCCTCCGGCACTTCGCGAATGATGGTCGCGGGGACTTCGGTAGATGGCGCATTGGCCAGCAGTAGCTTCACCCCGCGGGTGGCTTCACGCACCAGGCCGATACGATCCTGCGACACCACGGCGCGCACCGTGGGACTGGCCTGCGGAATCACATAACCGATCATATCGCCACGGCGGAGATAGCGACCCGGCAGATCCTCAGGCGCCGGTATGAAGAAGCGACCGTCAACTTCACTGCGTATGGTCAGCCAGTCCCGGCGCTCGCGGGCAGAGTCGAACTCCTGCCGCAATGCGGCCAGTTGCTTGCCCACCAGGTCCGCTTTGACAAGATCCCGAACACGGTTTTGCCGCTTGAGCATCTCCAGTTCCTCAATGCGCGACTCGAGCAGGGTGATCTCCATGGCGAGTTCTTCGTCACCGCTCTCGACCAGCACATCACCGGCGCGCACTCGCTGCCCACTCTCTATCAATACTTCGCTGACGTAACCCGGTGACCGCACGCGCACGAAAGCCTCGTCTGGCAACCAGACGATGCCTTCACTGCGCGTCCATGACGGCACGGGCAGCGACAGCAGAGCGGCGACAAGCGCCAGCGCGAGCATGGAGGCAAAAATCGCCCGGCCCCGATTGGCCCGGATACGCGGGCTGGCAAGCAGATACCATAGCGACTTGACCAGCGGCAGCAGCAACACTGAGGTCACCACCCAGAGCGCGAGCAGCACGCCGACAAAGAAGTACTTGCCCGCGACGAAAAGGGCGATAGCCATAATGATGAACATGCGGTAACAGAATGACGCGACCGCATAGAAAGGCAGCCAGAACGTCTCGCCACGCGCGGTCACCGGCGACCGCGCTGATTCAAGACGCAGCAGGTAACGCTGTAGCAGATAAATGACCTGTTGGTTGGCGCGTGCTCCGAGGTTGGGTATCTCCAGGAGGTCCGACAGGATGTAGTAGCCGTCAAAGCGAAGCAGCGGGTTACCATTGATCAGGACCGTGGAAACACCACCAATGAGCATCACGTTGTAGGCGATGGCAGACAGCGTGCCACTCTCCATGGCAAGCCAGAGAAACAGGGCCACGGCAGCGAGGAACAGTTCAATAAAGATACCGGCGCTGCTGACGGCAATGCGTTGCCAGCGCCCTGGAAAGGCAGCGGACGCGGAGGCATCCACGTAAGGCACGGGGAAGAACACCAGCAGCATGACGCCCATCTCGTGTACTTCCGCACCCCATTTACGCGCCATGACGCCGTGACCGAACTCATGGAAGGCCTTTACTATCGGGTACACTACCCCCAGCAGCACCAGATTCGAGGGCATCAGCACCCGGTCCGTGACATTCCGGGTCAGTTCTTCCCAATGCATCACGGCAAGCGTCAGGCCTGCGAGCACGGTCAGCAGCCAGATCGCGAAGCCCGCGCGCCCGAGCAGCGGGTTTAGCAGCGGCATCAGCCGATCGATAAGCCGGTCCGGATCAAACAGGGGAATACGGATGGCCAGCGGGCTGCGCCAGCGCTGCAGCGTCTGCCGCTTCTGCTGCTGGCGCTGGCGCTGAACCAATTCGTCGGTATCGGGAATCGCATCCGTCTGCAGCGCATCGGCGCTATACAGCTGGTAGAGCAACTGAATGATCTCGTCCTGCGATGGCGCGTCGGCTCCCAGGTTCACCAACGCCTCCTCCCACAGCTGGTGGACCGTGCGACGCCCGTTCATCATGGCGATGATCGAGTAGGCCTGGGGCGTGAAGCGGTGCGTCTTGCCCGTCGCCCGGTCCTGGATTACGTACCAGTCATCGCCGCGATAGCGATGCCGGCGAATCCGGATGTGCGAGGGAATGCGTGGCTGCAGCTGGCTTATCTGCTGCCAGGAGCCGCTGAACAATCCGGAGCCGCCGCTGCTCACGGCAGCCAGCGCCAGAGCGCCACGCGCAGCCAGTCAGTGAAGCGGTGGGTCCAGATCCAGAGCAGGCGGCGCTCGCCGATATCGATCTTGCCGGTACCGGTCATCCCCGGCCGCAGGTCCGGCGCCGGCTGCAACAGCCTCGCCTCGACGCGAAAAACGTTCAGCCCTTCTTCCGCCGCCGCCACGGGGGTGATCCGCGCCACTTCAATGTCGAGGTCCAGCTCGGGCCTCGGCGCCAGCACCAGTCGACCGCGCTGTCCCTCTCGCAGGAAGGTAACGTCCCGCTCGTCCACGCTCAACGCCACCCGGTAGTCCCCGAGCGGCGCCACCTTGAACAGCGTCTGGCCACGCTCTACCGGCTCGCCGATGGAGCGGCTGAGGTCACCGGAGACCACGGTGCCAGCGAAGGGGGCCCGAATCACTGAGCGCGACACGCGCTCATTAAGCAACTCGATCTGGGCATCCGTCTGGGCGATCTGCGCCTTGATGATCTGCGTGCCGGCCCGCTCGCGCTCCGCGATGGCTTCCAGGTACTGTCGCTCCAGTTGCTCACGCTGGCTCAGCAGTCTGGCCAGGTCAAGCCGGAGGTCCCGGTCCTCCAGCCGCGCCATCTCGTCGCCTTCGGCGAGCACATCGCCGGGACGGGTGATGGCACCACTGACGTAACCGGCATAGGGCGCAGTCACGACTCGCTCCACAGCGCCCTCGAGGACCACCGGCGCCGCGACGCGGTGCGTGCCGTCGATCAGCGCCAGGGCCGCAACCAGTACTGATAAAATCAATATCACCGCCTTGAGGACGGCATGCCGCGGACCGATAAGCGCCCGCAAGAAGCCCAGGCTGCGGTCGCGGGAAACGGCCAGCAGAGAGCGGTCATTGAGGCGCTTGAGGTGCAATATGGGCCCGCAGGCCGCGCCTACCTGCTCCAGCAGCGAGACCTCCTCGTCCTCGAAGGGCTGTTCGCGCTCGAAAAGAAGCGCGCCGGTCACCTGTGCCTCGTTATAGATAGGCACAGTGCAGATGGCGCGGTAACTTTCCGCCTGGGCAAGTTCGTCGTGGGCGCGATGGATCAGCATGTCATCGCCATCGTGAAGCGGGAGGCGCAGCGCCCGGTTCTGGTCCACCGCTTCCTGCATCGCAGCGGCGACGGCCTGCACCAGGTTCGCCTTCAGGTTGACCTGAGCGGCCCCGGATATGGCCACCACGCGTAACGTTTGTTCCGTCACCTCGCCAAGCATGCCGCGGGCGGCGCCGATCTCCGCCACCAGCCGGTTCAGCAGTACCGTGCGGGCCGCGGCGGCATCGCCGGTCTCCAGACAGGCCACCAGATTGGTGAGAACCAGGCGCAGTTGCTCTGCGTCCCGTGAGCGCTTACCCGGCTGCTCGCGCAGCGCGGCGGCATGCAGGTGGCTGACACCCCACTGCAGGTCGCGCAGCTGATACAGAAGTTCGCTGTCGCTGGATGCCTCGCACTCCAGAGCGACCACCCCGTAAAGCATCCCGTCCAGCTCGAGCGGGACCGCAATGTAGCTCGCTGCAGCATCGCCGTCCGGGGACTGCCGGGCCACGTTCTTGCGCTCGGCCATCGCCAGTTCCGAGGCCTGCATCAGCGCTGTCGTTGGACGGGCACCGGCTGGCCAGGTGCTCACCGGCGCAAATGGGCCATCCCCAGGCGGACCCAGCACGACGACACCACTGTGAACGCCTGCAGTGCGGGAGCACTGCATGCCCAGCCACACGACCGCCGTGTCCCTGAGTTTGTCAGCGGACAGCAGCCGATTCCAGCACAGCGGATCGAGGTAAGCGGCACCGCCATCGGCGGCAGCGCCGGCCCGCTTGTTTGACGCCGATTGGGGATTAGTGGCCATGGCTCAGCAATCGCAGGGCCCTGTGAAGACGCCTACTCTCCGGGCTTGACACCCCCCTTGATATCCAGGGTCCCGTATTTTCTCTCGTAGTCCTTGAGCACACCACCCAGCAACAGCAGAAGCCGCTTGGCGGCCAGCGGGTTGAGAATGATCCGCTCCGAGAGCTTGATGGTCATTTCGTTTTCGGTGCGAACATTCCAGGTCTGGTTGGTACCGAAGAATATGGTGACCTCCTCCTGCGTCGCCGCGGCGTTCACCACATTGGCGTAGGAGGTAGCAAGGTCGCTATCGTCCCAGTGAACCTTCAGTCCACCCTTGCCGCCGGACTTGCTCCCCGTGCCGGCATTGGCTTCAGTACCGTCGTTAGTGTTCGCGTTTTCTTTTTTATCGCTCATCCATGGCCCCATCTGGCTGGCTTGAAGTTGGCGGTGATGATGGCTGCCCACTGCCACCGCCTCGTCTGTCGCGAGTAATCCTCTTGCGCTGCGCTTATTCGACCTCTTTTACTATCATGGCCTCTGCTCAATGCTCCAGTCAACCATCCTGCCGGCGAGAATTTCCTTGGTCACCTTGCCGGCGCTGGACGCGAGGTCAGAGGCCACAAAGTCCCCGTGTTCATCCAGGGCCAGGAACGCGGACCGCGCGCTTGCCTCCGGGGTGGCGAGCAGATGCTGCTCCCCGACGCTGAGGGTGTCGTCCATTACCGGCAGCTCACCGTGGGCGAAGCCTAGGGCGTGACCGATTTCATGACTGACCACCGTGAGCAGGTCCATGCCCGCTTTCCCTTCGCCACTGGCCCAGCCGTTGCCGGCGGCATCGCTGTCGATGTAGATAGTGCCGTCACGCTCCAGCCCGAGCAGTTCGCCCTCCAGGTCGGCGAGGGTGATGTCCACGGCCTCGAGCCTGGCCAGATCGCCTTCCTCCAGGAGACCGCTGTTGGCCCACTGGATACGCGCCTTTTCGGCCACGGAAGCGAGCACCTGCTCTTCCAGCGTCTCGCTGCCTTCGCCTGTACTCTCCGCCCTGAGCGGATCGCCGTATGCGGGGTCATCCGTGAGCGCCGCGACCGAGCTGAAGTCTGCCGTTCCTGCAAGCACCAGTGCGGCCATATCGCCGTCGTTGAGCAGCGCGTTGTAAACATGCCCGAGCACGTCCTGACCGTCGACTCGCAGGCTGACGGTGGTGCCGCTCAAGCCGACTTCCAGGCGGTGCTCGCCGGCATCGCCGAAGCTGAAGTCGGTGCTGGCATCGATCACAAAGCCCGTCTTCGCGGTGAAGTGGCCGATGATCACCTGCTGGCTGCTGATGTCCAGGGCCGCGAACTTGAAGCGGCCGTCGTCGTAGTGATCGAAGGCCACACCGGCCACATCGCTTGCCGCGATCGCCGCGGCAATCTCGAGATAGGCCGAGGCCGCGACATCCAGGCTGAATTTGCTCAGCGCATACTCCTCACCGGCGGGGTCACCGTGGTAGCTCTCGCTATCCACAATCCAGCTACCGACAGCCGGTGCGAATCCGTCAGCCAGGCCGTCTGTGAAGTCCTCCAACTGGGTATAGGTGATATCCGGCGGCAGCTTTTGCACCGCAAGATTGTCGAAGCTGGTGCTGGAATTGTTCATCCCGACACCGACCATGCCGTAGTTCAGACCGACGGATACGCCATCTATCACCCGGGCACCGAAGCTGTGGCTCAGGGACTCCTGACCATCGACCACCAGCGTCACCGTGGTACCGTTCACGGCGACCAGCAGGTTGTGGTTGCTGTTGGCCTTCAGGCGCATGTTGTCCTGGGTCTCGATGATCCAGCCATCGGCCGTGCGCTGGCCGATCTGCAGCTTGTCGGTGCCGACCTCGATACCGGCGAACTTGAAGTCCTCAGGTCCCTGGTAGTCGAAAATCACGTAGCCGTTCGATTTCACGCCGGCGCGATCCTTGTCCGCGTTCACGGTGGCTGTCACCTCGTAGTACGAGGGCAGCTGGTCGCCGACAAACATGAAGTTGATGGCATCGCCACTGGCGATGGAACTGCCCTGCAGGGTCCCGCCGGCGATATTCCAGTCGCCGGATTCCGCAGCCATGGCCGTGGCCTGCCCGCCCTGCACGCCATCGAAGTCCTCCGCCTCCATAACGTCGCGCTTGCCGCCGGGGATGTTACCCGCCTGCGGATCATTCGGCGCGCCGGTCTGTTCCTGCCAGTCGAAGTCCTTCTGCAGCACCATGCCCAGCTCGCCCTTGGGCTCGCCATTGCGGCCAGGATCGGAACCGGTATCCGCAGCGCGGGTCGGATCGGCGCCGTCGCTCTCGGAGAGATCCAGCAGATACTCCTGCAGCTGCGGTTGCAGACTGCGGCTGACGCTGAACTGGCCAAAGGGCGCGTAGGGCGTGATGTAGCTGTTGAACTCCCCGACCCAGTCGATCATGCGATCGGCGCCGGAGTTGTTGATCATCACATCGCGGCCGGCACCGCCGTAGGCCATATCGGCGCCGCGGGAATCGCTGAGCTGGTAGTCGGTCCCAGCGAAGGCCGGGTCGTCGGGCTCGTCGTTGAGACCGCCGTTGGTGTCATGGTTGTCGTCGATGTTCAGCAGGTCCGAGCCGTAACCGCCGTAGAGGCGATCCAGGTCCGTACCGCCCACCAGCCAGTCATTGCCGAGGTCACCGAAGATCACGTCGTTGCCGTCGTGGACCATGCTGCCGACCTGGTCATTGGCATCGGTGAAAGCCTCAAAGTTAAGCAGGAACTCCTTCCCGTTAACGACGATCTTGGTACGCGGATTGAACTCGTCGTAGAGCGCAAATTCCTCGCTGGCGGGGTCGAAACCGAGCACACCACCGGGGTTGGCCGGCGTGGAGTAACCGCTCAGGTAATCCGTGCCATTCACCTGCGCGGCGACACCCTCCATGGCCTCGGCCCCGGAGATGGCATCGTCACCGGCACCGCCGTGCAGCGAATCGTCTCCCAGGCCGCCGTAAATGATGTCGTCCTCGCCGACCGCGAAGGGAGTGAGGTCGACGGTGCGCTTCAGCGCATCGCTGAGATTGATGATGGACTGCTGAATGTCCCCGGGAGTGTCGATGTACTGGTCGAGATCGCGGTTCCCGAGTGGTGCAATACCGTAGAGCGGTTCGCCGTAGTCGTCACTGTTGCGGCTGGTGGCAATCAGTCCGGTATCGCCGAGAATCGCGTCCTCGCCGGTCCCACCGGAGAGCCAGTCCGTGCCCTGCTCGCCGAAGATATCGTCGTTTTCCGCGTCGCCGTAGGCCACGTCCGGGCCGAACATCGCGTGGATGAAGTCGTCGCCGCTCTCACCCCAGATCCTGTCGGCGTCACCGCGGTTATTCGCAGCCACTTCGGGATCGTAGTCCAGGCGCGTCATGCCGCGCACCACGATGCGCAGGTCGCCGCGGTCACTCGCCTCGGCATCGTAGTTGAAGGCCTCGTAAGCACCGCCGTCGGTGTCGTTGAGTCCCACGATGCGATAAATCGAGCCGTTATCGCCGACGATCATGTCCGAGTCGCGGGCGTGCCGGTCTTCTTCCGCGATCAACGGGTCTGCAGGATCGGTAGTGGCATTGCGTTCGAGGCGGTCGGGGTTGGCCGCGCCGCCATAGATAATGTCGGAGCCGTCAGGCCGGTCTTCAGGGTCCGTCAAGCCGAACAGATCCGAGCTGCCGCCGATGATGTCATCCTGGCCGAGACCGCCAAAGAGTAGATCCTCACCGCCGTTGCCCTCGATGTAGTCATCACCGTCGGTGGCTGCCTCGAAGACATTGAAGTACAGGGTGCCATCGGTGGCGCCGCCGGAGTCCGCGGTACTGAGCGCCGTGCTGACACTGTCGGGATCGCCGTCATCGGCGCCGATGGTGCCATCGCCCTGCACGATATCGTCACCGAGCTGACCGAAAATTTCGTCGTTATCGGCATTGCCAGCCAGGTAATCGTTGCCATAGAGGCCGGCTGCAGTGCCATCGGCATGATCCAGCAGCGTGATGGTGCGTCCCGGGCCGCCATCGGGATTACCCCGGGCGGTACCAGTCACATCGGCGTCGCCGTAGTCCGGATCATCGATCGCGGTCTCAGTCTCGTAAAGCAGTGTACCCTCGAGGGCCCGGTAACGTTCGCCGACATCGCCGTCGTTACGCCAGATCAGCGCATTGTCGCCGGCCAGGGCATCATCGCCGCTGCCGCCGTCGATGATGTCACTGACATCGCTGCCCGTGGTGACAATCGCCGGAGCGCTGAGCTCATCGATTCCGCCGGCCACGTTGTGGCCGCCGGTGAGGTCGTCGTTGTTGTTACCACCAAACAGCCGGTCGTCGCCCTGCTGGCCGAGGATGATGTCGTCGCCACCCTCGCCCCAGACCTGGTCGCCCTCGCCGCCGTCGCCGTCACCGGTGTCGATAGCGAAGAAGTTGCGGGAGTTGAGCGTAAGGTGCTGACTGAACTGCGGATAAACGGCCCCATGGTCACCAAAGATCAGGTCATCGTTGCTGCCCGCAGTGCCGGCCCCGTCCGCCTCATCGCCCCAGAGGGCATCGGCATCGGTGCCACCGAGAACGATATCGCTGCCGTCGTCGCCCTGGATGGTGTCGCGTCCACCGGGCTGCGCCGCTGGCAACTCGGTTGTGATGATGTCGAGGGTCGACAGGCCATCTACATCCGATTCTCCATCGAAGAACGCATCGCCATTAAAGTCATATCCCCACTCGAGGCGACCGTTGTCACCGAGCGCGATGTCATCGCCGTCATTGCCGTTAATGGTGTCGCCAGCAGTGCCACCCATGAGGATGTCATTGGCCGCGTTGCCTTCAATGGTATCGGCGCCGCCGCTGGATGCGGCAGTGTCCGTGGTACGCAAGGTCTGGAACGGGGCTCCACGAAGGAGACGCTCTCCTGGACCCTCGCCGAGGAGCAGTTCGCCGTTGTCACCGAGCACCACGTCGGCGCCATCGCTGCTGCCAGTGATTGCGCCATCACCGTAGAGCGTATCGCCGTCGCGGCCGCCCATGATGACATCGCCGCCATCGTGGCCGGAAATGGTATCGGCGCCGCCAGGCTGGCTCAGGTTCGTGCGCACCGCGTCTAGACTGGAGAGATCGGCATCTCCCTCGCTGAACAGCACTTCGCCGCCATCACCGAGGAGAAGATCGTCACCGGCGTTGCCACCGATAATGTCACCGGCCACACCACCGAGCGCAATATCGTTACCGGCATCACCGCCGATGGTGTCGACATCGCCCGTGGTTTCACTGGTGTCCGTGGTGGCCACACTGTCAACCGGGGTCCCCAGGACAAAAGCATTGCCCGCTCCGGCACTGCCATCGAGCACCACCTCGCCGTTGTCGCCCAGGAGGATGTCATCCTCGCTGCCGCCGCGGATGACATCGCTGCCGAATCCGCCAATGGCAAGGTCTGCACCCGTGTTGCCGTACAGGGTATCGTTACCACCCTGGTCCTTGTCGGTACTGGTGACCTTGAGCACGGTCACGTTGGCACCGGTGGGTACGAAGCCCAGGCCGCCAAGAACAATGGCAACATTGTCACCGGCAAGCAGGTCGGCCCCGGCATTGCCGTAGGCAAAGTCGCCGCCGCTACCGCCGATGAGGATATCCAGGCCGCTGCGGCCGTAGAGGGTGTCGTTGCCGAAAGCGCCGGCGACACTCGAATGTACTGCCACCAGTTGATCTTTGGTGAGGTAGCCCTGGTCGCCCACGCCGATGTCATTGCCATTGCCACCCTGGGCATCGCCGAATATTTCGTCGGCAAGGCCGCCGCCGAACAGGATGTCGTCGCCATCCTCACCGCGCAGCGTATCCGTGCCCTCGCCTCCATCGGAGAAGGTGGTGACGCGATCGAGGTCCACGTCCTGGGTACGGGTGCTCACCTCGCCACCGGCGTAGAAGGCGCCGTTATCGCCGATCACGATGTCGTCTCCGCTGCCGGCAAAGATGGTGTCGGTACCGTCAGTGCCGGCAAAGTCGGCATCCTCCGCACCATCGACCCCGGCATTCTGCGCTGGACCGGCATAGCTCAGTGGCACGGCTGCGAAGTTGTCATTGTACTTGTCGGCATACGGCGAGGAGCCGCCGATCACCAGGTCGGCACCGGCACCGGAGCGGATCAGGTCCGCGCCGCCGCCCCCTTCGACATAGTCGTTGTCATCGCCGGAAAATATCTCGTCGGCACCGGCGCCGCCAAAGGCCCGGTCGTTGCCACTGCCGGTGACCAGCAGGTCATCGCCGTCACCGCCGTAGAAGCTGTCGTTGCCCCCCTCGGCGTTGTCCTCCGGGTCCGCCTCCTCGCTGTCGTAGGCATCGCGGATGGTGTCATTGCCCGGGCCACCGAATATCAGGTCATCGCCGGTATCGTCAGGCCCGACGCCGGCGCCCTCACCGAAGAGTACGTCGTTACCGATGGCATTGTCATCGCCGCGATTATCTCCCCAGATCTTGTCACTGCCCTGGCCGCCCTCGATGAGGTCGGTCTCATCGTTACCGGTGAGTTCGTCGTTGCCCCAGCCACCGGTGATGTTGTCGTTGCCTTCGCCACCGTAGACGATGTCAACACCGAAGTCGCCACGCAGGTCATCGGCGCCATCGTTGCCCTCGATCTCGTCGTCGTAGGTCGGTGCGCCGAAGGCCGCAAAACCGGCATTATCCAGCGCTTCGTTCAGTTTCTCGATAAGATCATATTCCGGCTCGCCCTCGACGAAAGTGCGCTGCTGGTTGATGCCGTCCTCGCCGAAGACCGCATCGTCGCCGCCATCGCCGTACAGTTTGTCGCTGCCGGCGTTGCCACGGATATCATCGGCATCGGCGCCGCCATGGATTTCGTCATCGCCGAGGCCACCGCGGAGGATGTCCTCGCCGGCATCGCCGTCGAGCTTATCGTTACCGGAGCCGCCGAAGATCTCGTCATTGCCATCCCCCCCGGTGATATCGGCACCAAAGACCACCGATTCATCGATGGTGATCTTGTCGTCTTCCGCGCCGCCATTGCCAATGATCCGGGTGCCGGTGAGGTTGAGGTTGGCTATGGTGATATCGCGGATCGCAGCTGCCGTATTGTCCTCGTAAGTGGGCGCCGCGTCGGTAAACAGCTGGAACTGGCCGAAGCCGAGGATGCCGACGACATTGCTCGACAGCTCACCATCGCCGTCCAGGTCCTCGACCCCCTCGAGCTCGGTGCGCTCGATCACACCGTTGCCGTTGATGTCTTTGAGGGTCGTGAGCACACCATCGCCGTCCCGGTCCATCTCGCTGAGGACAAAGATCTCTTCCTCGCCATCGGTGGCGCCGGGCTGCCGGTCACCGGCCCGATCGCCGATATTGAGCAGGATATCGTCACCATCGAGTGTTCCCGGCAGGGGTGGCGGCAGGGGTGGACAGCTCGCTGAGAAATCGAGTAGCGTCACGTCGAGCAGGTTTAGCGTTTCGGAGAAAATGGTGACAAAGCCGAAGGGCGTGTCGAAGCCGATCTTGACAAAGGCATCGAAGAAGGCGCTGAGCGCGCCCTCCAGGTCGAATACGCACTCCACGCCGCGAGCGAAGTTGCGCGCCAGCTCGTCGAGATAGACTTTGCCGTCGCTGTCCGGGTCGTTCCAGTTGGCCCCTATCTCGGCGCGCACGCCGCCATTCACTCCGGCCGAGGCAACTACCACGTTCAGCTCTGCACCGGCAGAGGCCTCGACGCCCAGGCCGAGTTCGAGGATATCCTCACCGGCTTCATTCAGGTCGTTGAAGTAGAAGCCGTTGAAGAAGGAGCCCGTGGCCAGGCCCCGGGTGTCGAAACCGATCGCGAAGTCAGCAAACAGCTCGGCACCGAGATTGACGGTTGCAAACAGCGGGATCGGCGGGATGATCGGGCCAAAGCTCATGCCGAAATCGAATTGTGCCGATAGCCTGGGGATATCCCAGGTCACCAGGTCCGCCGTTCCACCAATCAGCAGGTTAAACAGGGAAGCGGGATTTTCAATGATGTCGAAAGAGATGCCCAGTCCGCCGCTGGTATCAAAGCCGGCGCTGGCCTCGGCTTTGGTCACCAGTTCCGCCGTTCCAGGCTGGGAGGTGAATGCGTTACGCAGGCTTTCAGATGTGGCGGTCACCGAACCCAATGCAGCGTCCAGCGCGCTGGAGGCACTGGCCTCGGTGAGGTCAATGCCACCGAAGTCCATGTCGCCGAAGTTGATCTTGCCCGTAGTTGCAAGGTCGTCGACGATGCCGATAACCTGATCCACAGTCTGCGCCACATTGAGAAAGATCTCGACCGATTCGAAACCGCTGCCGAGCAACTTGATGGCACTGAGGAAGGTGATCGGGTCCTGGCCCAGCAGTTTGGATAGGTCGGAGACCACCGGCACTTCCGTGTACAGGATGTCGAAGATCGGATCCAGGGCCGAGGTGAACGGCTCAAGCTGCTCCAGCACCGGGCCGAAGGTATTCTGGAAGAACTCGCCGACATCGAGCGACAGGTCGTTGAACTCCAGCATCGGCAGATCGGGCACTTCCCCACTGATCAGGTCGTAGTCCCAGTCCGTATTCATTTTCACTTCGAGACTGGGCAGGGTGCCATCGGTACCGGCCTCAATGCCGGCCTCTATCAGCAGGTCGATATCCACCTCGAGATCGGAACTGAGATCGAACATCAGCTCGTTGATATCGGTCTCGCCCGTGCCCAGATCGACGCCAATATCACCACTCAGGTTGACGCCCTCGTAGGTGACGCCATCGTGCTCGCCGCTCAGTTCGGTAGCCTTCAGCTCGAGGAAAAACAGCCGGGCCGTCAGGCTGGTGCCGTCGACAAGTCCGGCATTCAGGCTCGCGAAGATATCGTCCGTGTCAGGGTCTTCACTGAACTTCAGGTAGGGGCCGGTCAGCAGCCCCAGGCCGAGGGTGAAGTCCAGGCCGGCATCGAAATCGACCGCGATACCGCCCTCGGTCTCGACCTCGAAGATGAGTGCATCCAGTCCGAGATCGAAGCTGGTTTCAAAATCCTTGCCATAGTCGAAGCCAAAATCTATCTCGACGCCGAGATTGGGGTCGGAAAGCAGATCTTGTGCATCGAAGTCGGCCGTGTCGATATCCGAACCATCCAGCGTGAAGCGGATGTCCGGCACCAGATCGAGTAGCAGGTCTACGCCTGCGCCAGCGGCACCCTCGGCAGCGCCAACGGCGTTCGTTATCGCGGTTGCTAGCTGCTCATTGACCCACTCGCCCAGGTCATCCACTGCATCGGGAACCTCCTCTAACGCCGATTTCATTGCATCGAAGGCATCCTGCAGGAAGCTCACGCCATTCCCGATTA
This sequence comes from Seongchinamella sediminis, assembly GCF_003457605.1. Taxonomy (GTDB): domain Bacteria; phylum Pseudomonadota; class Gammaproteobacteria; order Pseudomonadales; family Halieaceae; genus Halioglobus; species Halioglobus sediminis. The sequence goes on along the minus strand of NZ_QRAN01000001.1, from coordinate 25,213 downwards.
CGTCGGCGGCATCGTCCAGCACCGGGAGACCATCAATGAAATCAGAGCCCAGTGCGTCTTCCAGAACCTGCAGGATCGTATCGATAGCCGCAAATAGATTGGCAAGGTTCAGCTCGGTGAAGGAGCCGATGATGGCGCTCACCTCCTCGTCGCTAAGGCCGTCCAGGGCGAAGTCGAATCCTTCGCTGTTGAACGCTGTCAGTGAGGTCGTGAAACCGATATTGACCAATTCGGTCTGGTTTTCGAGGTCCCCATTGAAGCCGAGGGTTGTCAGGCCAGATCCTGACAGCACCATGGTCGACGGCGATTCGTCCAGGCCGCCCTTGACAGCGATCTTGAGCAGGCCCCCGTCGACCTGCGCGTCAAAGATCTCGCCAAGATTGCCATCACCAAAAATACCGAGATCGGTAAAGGTTGCTGCCGCCATGGCGGTATCGATGGCGTCGGCCAGCGCGTTTACTGAGGGGTAGGGATCCCCGGGGTCACCACCACCGTAGGCCGGAACATCGACCGCGATGGGATCGAAGCCATTGACGGCGATAGAGAATGACAACGGATCATCGAAGTCGAGATCCGGCGCGTCGGTAGCCACAACCTCGACCGGGCCGCTGGGCGCGAGAACCCCGGTGCCATTGGTGTAAACTGGCAGGCTGGCCTCCAGAAAGCCGTTGACGCTGGGGTCAAAGGTAGCGGCGTTGATATCCCCGAGCAGAATCAAGCCATCGTCGTCGCCATCGTTGTCGATAAGCGACAGGCCTATACTGGCATTATCCTCGCCGGCGACGATTTCGGTGCCACCCATCCCGTCGTCCTGCTCGACGGCATCTGCGACGATAATGGACGCGGCTTCCGGATCCGGGAAATCCGGATTGCCGAAGCTGGCGCTGAGGCCAAAGATCGACAGCTCGGCAAAGCCTTCAAGATCAAGGCCCAATTCCAGGGTAGCGGCGCTGTCGGTCTGCAGGAAAATCTGCGGCGTTCCACCGCTGACATTGAGGCCAAAGCCCAGATCCAGCGAGCCCGCGAGATTCAACTCGCCATCCAGGGCTGACTCGAAATTGAGGGGAATGTCGGTATCGCCTGGCCCGGTCAGGTCGAAATCGAGCTCAAAGCTGTCACTCAGGGTTTCGTCCGCGGCGATATGCAGGTTGATCAGCAGGTTGTTGTTGTCGTCGAAGCGGAAGCTGAGCAGTTCACCGCCCAGGGCATTCTGCACGGCGGCCACCACGTCGTCGCGAACCGGCGTCAGTACATCGTCAACCAGCGCGTCGTACTGGGCCTGCAGCTGGTCTTTCAGGGCGCCGGCGGCGAGGTCAGGGTCGTTCAGTGCCGTGTCGACGATATCCCGCGCGATCTCGATCTTCTGCAGCAGGTCATCGGAAAGACCAAACAGGCGCACAAAGTCCATCAGCTGCAGGGAGGACACGTCCTCCAGCAGACCTTCCAGGCGACCGATGATCTGCTCCGCCTCGGTGATGGCATCGATGGCGTCCTGCACGGAAGGCACATCAGCAGGCAGGTTAGCCTCGAAGTCCTCGAGTTCTGCCTTGATGCCGCTGCCTGCCGCGGAAAGCGCATCGCTAACCGTGTCGACCAGCAGGGTCTGGATAGACTCCTCATCGAGCTCGCTGAGTACATCGGCAAGCTCCGGCAATTCAAAGCCCAGGGCCTCGAATATCAGCTGTACCACCGTATCAGTTGACGGTACCAGCTCACGCGCCTGGTCGGTGAACCCGGCGAGCAGGTCCTGGAAGCTATCCTCCAGCGTAGCGTCAACGCCTGGCAGGTCTTCCTCCGCAATGCGCTTGCCCACCAGCAGGAAGGCGTTGAAGGCCGCGATCAGCTCGGTGGGGTTGGGCGCGGTGATCAGGTCGAAATTCTCCGGCAGCTCGGCGATCGCACTCAACAGATTGTTGGTGGCATGAAAGAACTCGTCTTGCAGCCCGACCGCGTCCAGGGCGGCGAGCACCTGGTTGGCCTCGGAAGCCGAGAGCCCCGGCAGGGTGAGCTGGAACTGGCCGTCGACGAAGTCACCGAGCTTGCTGTCCAGCAAGGTGGTCAGTTCCCCTCTCAGGTTCTTGATCTTTTGCGCCAGTTCGCCGTCAAGGATTTGGTCCAGCCCGTTCTGGGCCAGCTGCAGGATATCATTGATGGAGGTGTCGACCAGCGGCAGCTCGTAGTTGAAAAGGTCGAAGTCCCCGGCAATGGATTCGCCTATCGCAAGCACCAGCTCGATGACCTGGCCGATGGACAGGTTCTCGAAGCTGGCCAGCAGTTCCTCGATCGCCGTGGTGTCAAAATCGAAGTCCAGGGCGAGGCTCAGTTCGTTAAGGCCACCCGCGGCCGCCGCGACCGTATCCTCGAAGGTGACGATAAGCTCCGGCACGGCCTCGAGGAGATCAAGGTCCAGGCCCAGGGTATCCGCATCGGGGAATGTCAGTGGCAGGGAAAGCGTCCCGGAAGTAACAGCGAAATTAACGCTGTCGCTGTCTACGGCGATCGGGAAGGCGTCACCCTCGTCGATATCCTGGCGGGCCAGCTCATTGAGGAAGATACGACCGTCGGAGAATGGATCCTGCAGCGCGAGACTGGCATCAATCGTGGTTTCGGTAAGCGAGCCGTCTTCCACCCCGATTTCCAGGAAGCCCAGCGCTCCGGTCAGGTCGATATCGTCGGCGCTGATGCTCGCCGCCGCGCTGATGCTGCTACTGTCTTCCTGGATGAAGAAGCGGGGCATGATTATGCCGGCGACGATCTCGCCATCCTCGTTACCGCCCGCAGACAGGAGTATGCCGAGATCAATCAACGCCGGAGAGAGCGGACCCTCTTCCTCGTTTTCGGCCACCGAGATCACAAAGTCCCCGCCACCGCCGCTAATGTCCCGGAACAGCAGGTTGCCCTGGGCGCCGTCTGGCACAATCTCGAGCTTACCAAACAGCGGATCCGACTCCTCACCCAGTATGGTATCGATCAGGTTCTGAACCGTCTTACTATCATCCCCATTGATCACCCCGTCAGCACTGGTATCAAGCACACTGAGATCGATATCCGCCATGCTGCCATCCGACAGCAGGATATTGAAGTCAGGGCCATCGGCCACCCGGATACCGGCGCCACCATTGAGCTTGCCAAGGGAGGTTTCGCCACTGAAGGTGGAAATATCAATGCCCGCACCGACATCAAGCGCAGCCGTCACCGCAAAACTCGCCTCCGCGCCACCGGACAACACCAGCTCACCGACGCCCAGGTCCAGCGATTCGCTGAAATTCATCAGCACATCCTGCTGGAAGCTCTTGGCGATATCGATGTTGAAGGTGATGCTGTTACTGGCAGCATCAAAAGCCGCCACGAAGTCCGAACCTTTCAGTGCGGATTCGTTAAGAAGACCAATAAACTCCTGGATCGTCGCGAACTGGAACAGCGGCAGGCCGAACATGGAGTTTTCCAGACCAAGTACCGTGGCGAGGGCCGGGTCCACACTGGTCAGTTCAAACTTGTCGATGGAAGCATCCGTGGCCTGCAGCAGCAGCTGGCTATCTTCCAGAACGGCTTCTATCCCCAGCCCGCTCAACTCGCCATTGAGAGCGGTCAACAGCCCGGCAGTTTCAGTTATTCCGCTGTAGTCGATGGTGATCGTAACAGGGGGGTCCGCCTCATCGACGCTGATGTCAAAGCTGAGATTGCCACTCAGGTCGCCCAGATCACCCAGCAGCGACACCGCTTTAACGCCGACGTCAAACAATTCCTGCGACAACTCGTCGAAGAGCTCGGCGAAACTGGTGATGTCACTGATACCATCGCTGAGGAAGGGGATACCGCCGGCAACATCGAGAACACTGGAGATGGCGTCCAGCTGTGAGCCCAGGTTCTGTAGCGCCCCGGCGACATCACCCGGGCGAATATTGGTAAAGTCGGCCAGCACGGGACTGTTGACAGAGATGCTGAAGTCCGGGTTTGCGAATAGATTGGCGCCTTCAATGCCGGAGATAATGAGGTTCGCGGATGAGTCCGCTGGTGCGAGCCCGGCCAGCGTTGCCGTTACCGGCAGCGAGGCACTGAAACTGTTATCGCCATCGACCGTGAGCACGCTGTCGTCGATAGCGGCATCGGTCAGCTCGGCCAGGGTCAGCAGCGTGTCGCTGCCGGCATCGGGCAGATTGACGTCGAGGAAGGCGGACATGTCCACCTCCCCATTGTCGAGCTGGGCGTCGATAAAGCCGAGGTCAAAGGCGGCGTTGATCGTCGCATCGATCGTGCCGCCGACGCTGATGGCGGCGCCGTCGGTGTCGATGAAGAAGGCATCGGCGGGGTCCAGCCCCCCGGTGGTGAGGAAACCGAACTCGAAGGCCACGTTGATACTGCCGGCCAGGTCCACCGTGTTCTCAAAGCCGATGCCCAGGGCATCGAAGGCCTCGCCCACGCCAAAGGCAAAAGCCTCAGCTGGCAGCTCGTAGCTGAAATCGACCGTGAAGCGATACTCGTCACTCACCTGGTCGGTGATGTCGGTAACGTAGTCGCCAGCGCCAAGCAAGGCATCCAGGGCGCTCTCAAGCGCATCCGCTACTTCCTGCGTGGTGGTCGCAGCGGCAGACGCCAGCGGGTCCACCAGGTTATCCTGGATGAAGCCCCCGAGGTCCAGCAGGTCGCCCAGCGGCGTGTCGATCAGCGGCAGCGGCTGGGCAAGCTCGTCGAAATCATCGAGTTCATCGGCCCAGTTGGCGAGACCGTCGAGGCCGTCCACCAGCGCCTGGGCGGCACCCGGTACCAGGTCAGCGCTCAGCAACAGCCGTGGCTCCAGCGTTTCGACCTGGTAGCGGCGCCTGGCGGGCGGCGGGGGTCGCCGCGAGGTCGTGCTCAAATCAGGTGCGCTGCCGCGGCGCAGTGCCTGGGTCAGTCTGGAGAGGGTGAAGGGCCCACGCCGACGGCCGAAGCCGGGCAAATTGGGAACGGTCATGTGTAACACTCCCTGCGCAAAACCCGCTGGCCGCGGTTTTGCTGCGCTAATCCTTAGCAAACTTTAACCTAACCCTTTAGTAAAGCTCTCTCTATATGTCAAATTCCTGTCTAACCCAGCCTGTAAGCACCTGTAAACGCTCTACTATTTATTCGCTTCCTCGCGCCGGCGCAATTCCTCACCCACCAGTTCCGGCCGCACCCAGGGGGCGGTCCGGGCGCTGAGCTGGCGCAGGAAAGCGCTCTGCATGCGCGGCACCAGGAATGGCTGCCAGGCCCTCGCGTGCTCATCGCCTGCCTCGCTCCAACGCTGGATGTTACGGGCCCGCTGCGCCGCGAGAGGATGCCGGCCATGCCCGAAACTGCCCGGATTCTGCTGTTGCGCCACCGCTGCAGCGGCGAAAAACCGCGCCTGTGCCATGGCGGCATCGTCCCGTTCGATCATCGTCGTCAAGGCCGTCGCCATCTGGTCGGCAATTTCCTCGTTGTCATAAAACGGCATCTCCCACTGCCGCAGGAGCACGTGGGCAAATTCATGCAGCAGGGCAAACAACAACAGCGCTTTGGCCTGCTCCCGCTCGTCGACCGCCGCTTCGATTGCGCTCACATATTCCAGACAGAGGTAGATGCGCTTATCGACTGTTAGCAGGTTGGCGACCCCGCAGGCTGCGGGCTGCACGTCGATGGAGTCGAAGATAAAGATTTTGTTCAGGGAGGCAACGATGCGGTTCATGGCCCGCTGCAGCTCAGGGCGGTCGAGCGGCCTTAATTCCGCACGGCTGATGCGCACCGCGACCTCCACGTCGACCTCGTCAGGACCGTCGCGATTGTCGAAAAGCACATAGTAGTCATCGCTGGCTGGCGGTACCAGGGTGACGCTGTCCTCGTCCGCAACGCGCTGGGAATGCAGTGCCTGCGCGACATCCGGAAAGCGCGCCAGGTTGGCCAGATCGAGCACCCACACCTGCAAGGGCTTTTCCACCTTGAACTGAAGCTCAAGCTGGGTCCCAACCTGTACGTTTTCCAACCTCAACGCCGTGTGCTTTCCAGCCGTGACCGTCGTTTGAAAGTCGTGCTCCAGCACCGGCTCGGCAAAGAGCGCAAGGGGATACGCCCCAAGGATCACTACTACCAAGCTGCTGACTGCTGCCAAGCGCATAATGCCTCTCTCACGTTTCTGGCGGGGAAAAGGCTGCCTCAAACCGGTACTGGCGCCCGCATGTATCTGGCTAAACTCTGCGAGCATTATGTATGGAAGCCAATTCACTACTGCTATTGTTGCTTGTAATCCACCCAGCGGGCAAGATCAGCTAAAAACCGGAGTCAAACCATGAGCATCGGCTACATCACCCATCACCAGTGCCAGCTGCATGATATGGGCAGCTATCACCCGGAACAGCCGGCGCGGCTGACGGCCATTAATGACCGCCTGATCGCCACCGGGCTGGATATGGTGCTGCGCCAGTACGATGCCATACCAGCGGAAAAGTCCCAGCTGCTGGCCGCCCACGACAGCGCCTATGTCGACACGGTTTATCGCAAGTCCCCGGAGCACGGCACCGTGTCACTGGACGGCGACACCAGCATGAATCCTTTCTCGCTGCAGGCGGCCCGCCTGGCGGCGGGAGCCGTGATCCAGGCTGTGGACCTGGTGATGGCCGCTGAACTCAACCAGGTATTCTGCGGGGTTCGCCCGCCCGGGCACCACGCCGAACGGGACAAGGCCATGGGCTTCTGCCTGTTCAACAGTATCGCCGTGGGCGCCTATCATGCCCTCAACCAGCACGGCCTGGAGCGGGTGGCGATCATCGATTTCGACGTGCATCACGGCAACGGCACCGAAAACATCGTCAAGGGCGACCAGCGGGTCCTGTTCTGCTCCAGCTTCCAGCACCCGTTTTACCCGCACAGCGGCGACGACTGCGACGCCGCCAACGTGATCAACCTGCCCCTGCCGGCGGGCTGCGGGGGGGAGGAGTACCGGGCGGCGGTGAGCGAACTGTGGCTGCCGCGGCTGGCCGAATTCGCCCCGCAGCTGATATTCATCTCCGCCGGCTTCGACGGCCACCAGGCGGACCCGCTGGCGGACTTCAACCTGGTGGACGAGGATTTCGCCTGGATCACCCGCCGACTGTGCGAACAGGCCGGGCAGAGCGCTGGGGGAAGGATCGTGTCATCGCTGGAGGGTGGTTACGACCTGCACGCCCTGGCCCGTTGCGTCGAGGCACACCTCAAGGCCATGTTGGGCGAAACCTGAAACGCGGCTAAAAGCGCACCAACCGCGGCTTGAGCAGGGCCGGACCAATCACTGTAGTCAGCAGCACCACCATCACCAGGGTGGCGTAAACAGTCGGTGTGAAGATACCGTGGGCAAAGGCGAAGGACGCGAACACCAGCCCCACCTCGCCCCGCGGCACCATACCCAGGCCCACCCCCAAACGGTCGAATCCCGGCCCGGTCACCAGGTAACCGGCAGCGGCCTTGGAGACCACTGCAACCAGCGTCAGCACCACGATAGCCAGCAGGATCGCAGGGTCGGTCAGCACCTGCAGCTGCACCTGGGCGCCGATGTACACGAAAAATATGCAGATAAAAATATCGGTGATGGGGCGAATCAGTTCTTCCAGGGTATGCTTTTGCAGGGTGTCACCGACCCGGAAGTTAACATCGTCCAGCAACAGGCCGGCGACAAAGGCGCCGATCAGCGGCGCCAGGCCCGCCTGCGAGGCCAGTTCGGCAAAGGCCAGGGCCAGACAGAAGGCAAACCCGGTCCAGATACTGGCGTGCTTGGTAACGGAGACCATATGGACGATCTCCGGCATCAACCGCTGCCCGATAAGCACCGCGGCGGCGAAGAACAGCAGGGCCTTGGCCACGATCAGCAGCAGCGTTGCCCAGGCGAACTCGCCACTGGCGGCAACACTGGCCAGCACCGCCAGCAACAGGATGCCCAGAATGTCATCTATCACTGCCGCGCCCAGGATTACCTCACCGGAGGCGGACTTGAGCTTGTTCTGGGCGATCAGCAGCCTGGCGGTGATACCCACCGAGGTGGCTGCCAGGGTAGCGCCGACAAACCAGCCCTGCATACCGCCATTCATGCCCAGCAGTACCGCGGCGCCCAGTCCCAGCGCTACCGGCAGCAGCACCCCGGCGCAGGCCACGGCAGCGGCGTTGCGCCCCACCTTGAGCAGGTCCCGCATGTCCGATTCCAGTCCGACCAGGAATAACAGCAAGACCAGCGCCAGTTCCGCCGCATAGGACATGAAATCACTGCTGCGCAGCAGCGCGGAAAAATTGAAATCGATGCCCAGCAGGGCGAGGTTACCGAGCAGGATGCCGGCGCAGATTTCGCCGACCAGTTCAGGCATACCCAGGCGCTCGAACAGGTAGCCGCTGGCGTCGGCCAGGGTGATCATGAGGATCAGCGTCAGGGAAGTGCGACTGAAGCTCTCGCTGACCCCGGCTGCCAGCACCACCGCTGGCAGCATCGTCGCCACTGCCAGCAACAACAGCACCCGACCGCCCCGGTTCCGCAGAATCCCGCCCATTGATCCCCCGATGTCCCCTGTACCAGAAGCTCACATGCTACCACGCTGCCGGGCTGTTAACCGATTTGTCACTTGCGGCAAATGTATACAGATGTATACTTTTGCCACTGGTACCTACCGTGGAGATCATCATGGCCGAAATCACGGAAGCCCTGCTCCCTGTTGCGGACATCTTCAACCCCCAGTCAGCGGAGTACATGAACGACCCGGTGCCCCAGTGCCTTGCGCTGGCCGAGCGCGGGCCGCTGGTCTGGTACGAGCCCTGGCAGGCCTGGATCATGACCCGCATAGAAGACATCATGCAGTGCTGGAAAGAGGAGCCCCTGTCCTCTGACTTCTATGACTGGGAGTTCGCTCCCCCGCGCCCCCCGGAGGATGAGTGGAGTAACTTCGAGCGGGCCATGATCGGCCACAGCCTGCTGGCGGACCAGAGCCATCACCGGCTGGTGCGACGGGTCACCGCGCCGGCCTTCTCCCGCAACGTGGTGGACAATATCCAGGCCAAAATCGAGCCGGAAGTGAAAAAGCTGTTCGACAACCTGGGGACACCCGAGACCTTCGACTATATCGCCGAAATCGCCAACCACATCCCGTTTATCTCCATCACCCGCATGGTCGGCATTCCCGAGAAGTACTGGCCGCAGATCAAGCAGGTCATCCTGACCTTTACCGAAACCTGGAACCCGACCATATCCGACGAACAGCGGGAAGCGGCGCGCCAGGACAGCAACCGCGCCATCGACATTATCAGGGAGGTGATCGCCGAGCGCCGGCAGGCGCCTGAGCAGGATGACTTTCTCTCCACCCTGCTGCGTATCGAGGCGGAGAACGAAGGCTTTAAGGAAGGGGACATCATCACCCTGATCCTGGCGCTGATCGGCGCCGGCGCCGACACCACCCTGGTCGCCCAGCAGTGGACGGTGTACTCCCTGCTGCGCCACAAGGACCAGATTGAAGCGGCCCTGGCGTCACCGGAGGCGTTTGCCAACGCCTTTTCCGAGATCAACCGCTGGGGCGTTTCCTCGAAAATGGGCTTCGCCCGCTACGCGCCCGAAGAAATGGAGTTCATGGGCCAGCACCTGCGCGAGGGGGTGATGGTGCTGATGATGCCCCACCTGAAGGACCACAACCCGGACTACTACGACAAGCCCGAGACCTTCGATGTCACCCGCCGCTTTGATCCCGATGTGATGTTCGGCTACGGCCCGCGCTACTGCATCGGCGCGGCACTGGCCAGGCGCCAGCTATACCTCACCGTGTCGGAGCTTTACCAGCGCTTCCCCAACATCGAAATGGCAGAAGAACCGGAGCGCGATCCCAGCGACCACAACGCCATCGTGTTCCAGCGCCTGCTGCTGCGCACCCACTGCGCCTGACCCCAACTATGCACAAAAAAGTGGCCGCAACGCACATGGACTTGAGAAATCGAGCTGGGATAATCCCGCCGCTCCACAGGAGACCCGATCATGCGCTACCTGCCCCTTTTGCTGTTTTTTTTCACCGCCATCGCTGCGGCCGAGCCGCTGCTGGTGACCGACCCGCAGGGCAAGCCCATTGCCCAGGCCATGGTGACCCGCACACCACTGGAGGTACCTGCCGAAGACCTTAGCGACGACGGCTACGCCCCCCACGGCGTGACCAACACCGCCGCGGTGACAATCACCCGCTTTACCGACCCCCGGGGCGTGGTCGATATCGCCGCTGAGGGCGAGTTTTTCTACCGGGTGCGCGCCCAGGGCTACCAGGACCTGTATTCAGATGTGGCCGAAGGCACGCTGCAGCTGACGCCGATGAACCAGGAGCAGTACATTGCCAGCTACCCCTCCAACGTCTGGCTGTCACAGCTCGACTTTGGTGGCGACCGGGAACTCAAGGAAACCTTCCAGCTCAACTGCGCCTTCTGCCACCAGCAGGCCTCGCCATTCATGCGCAACGAGCGCACCGTGGAGCAGTGGGTCAGCATCATCGAGCGCATGAACACCTACGGCGCGCGCATGCCCAGCGATGACATTCGCCCGACGGCGGAATTGTTGCAACAGGAATACCGGGAATTGCGCGAAAACCCCGAAACCGTGCCCGAGCCGCGCCGCTGGGAAAGCCACCTGTCCGCGGTTGAAATGACCGAATGGCCGATCGGCGACGGCTTCTCGCAAATGCACGACTTCCTGCTGCACCCCAACGGCTACGTTTACGTGGGTGACAACCTGTTCGACCGTATTTACGAGATCGATACCGACACCGGGGAGTACACGGTATACAAGGTGCCCCACGCCGATGACGCCCGCCTCGGCGGCATCCTCGGCAATCGTTTTGAAGTGTTCCCCAAGATGTACAACTATATGGGGGTGCACTCCTTCGCCTACTCGAAGCAGGATGGCAACATCTTTATCACCCCCTCCATGCAGCAAAGCCTGCTGGAGTTCGATATCGAGACCAGGAAGTTCATCACTCACCAGATGCCCGGCGGCCTCTATCCCCACACCATCCGCACCGATGACGCCGACCGGGTCTGGTTCACCATGGCGCTGTCGTCGCAGGTAGCGATGTTTGATCGCAAAACAGAAGAGTTCACCCTCTTCGACCTGCCCGCGCGCAGCATCAAGGAATGGTTGTTCTTCAAATTCCTGCCGCTGCTGTTCAGCCTCGACCCCGAGGACCGCCCCCTGCCCTCCCCGGACCGGGAGTCCACCGGCCTGCCCATGCCCTACGGTATCGACGTGGCCCCTGACGGCGGCGTGTGGGTGGCCCGGCTGTACGCCAACGACCTGGCCCATATCGACCCGGACAGCGGCGAGGTCACCATGATCGACTTTCCCTACAGTGGCCCCCGTCGCCTGCGGGCGGACGCCGATGGCAATATCTGGGTAGTGGCCTTCCAGGTCGGCCTGCTGGTGAAGTACGACCCGCGCCGCAAGACCTTCACCGAATACGAGCTGCCGGTGGTCAACGAACTGCCCTACGCCCTCAATGTGGACCGCGACCGCGGCATGGTGTGGGTGAACGGCAACCAGTCGGATACCATCCTCAGTTTTGATATCGCCAGCGAGTCCTGGAAGGTTTACCCGATGCCGCGACAGCGCTTCTTCACCCGCGATATCGAGATCTCGGAAGAAGACGGCGCGGTGTATACCTCCAATTCCCACTTCCCCACCTGGCAGTCGGAAAGCGCGACCCCCACCCTGCTGCGCATTACCCCGATAAAGGAATAAGGACGGTGCGCCGGATTGCGACCATTGCCGCGCTGCTGTACGCGAGCAGCGCCTGGGGCCAGGACTGGCGCCACTACGGCGGCGACGCCGGTGGCAGCCACTATTCCGCCGCCGCCCAGCTCAACCGCGACAATGTCGACCAGCTGGAGGTCGCCTGGGTGCATCGCAGCGGCGACCTTGAACGCTCCGCGGAACTGCTCAAAAACAGTTCCGCGCAGGCAACGCCCATCCTGCTGCCAGCGGCGGCCGGCGAGTCGCTGGTGTACTGCACCCCCTTCAGTGAGGTGATCGCCCTGGACCCGGGCAGCGGAGAACGGCGCTGGTCCCACGATCCGCAGGTGGACACCGCCAGCCTGCGGCCCTTCCGCTGCCGCGGTGTGGCCTATTACGAGGAAGTCCGGGTCGCCGAGGATGCAAGCTGCCGTCACCGGATATTCGCCAACACCTACGACCGCCGGCTGCTGGCGCTGGACGCCATCACTGGCGAGTTGTGCCGGGACTTCGGTAACCACGGCGAGGTCAGCCAGTTCGGGCGGGACAAAGCGGCCGACGAGATCAGCAACTCCTCGCCGCCGGTGGTGGCGGACGGGCTGGTGATCAACGGCTCGGCAGTGATCGATTTTCGCCTGGCGGAAGCGCCAAAAGGCATCGTCCAGGCCTTCGACAGCCTGAGCGGCGAACTGCGCTGGAGTTTCGACCCGCTGCAGGGCCAGGCCGGCAGCGGCGCCGCCAACGTCTGGGCGCCGATCTCGGTAGACCAGTCGCTGGGGCTGGTTTACCTGCCCACCGGCACGCCGTCACCGGATTACTATGGCGTGAACCGCCCCGATGACACCCGCTACGCCAACAGCGTGGTGGCCCTGGAGCTGGCCACCGGCAAGGTCCGCTGGCACTTCCAGCATGTCCGCCACGACCTGTGGGACTACGATACCCCGGCACAGCCCATCCTGTTCGAGTGGCAGAAGGACGGCGAAACCGTGCCCGCCCTGGCCCAGCCCACCAAGCAGGGCTTTGTGTTTGTGCTCGACCGGCGCAGCGGCGAGTCCCTGTGGGAGATCACCGAGCAGCCGGTACCGTCCTCGCAAATCCGCGGCGAAAAATCCGCCCCCACCCAGCCCAAACCCATCGCCCCGCCGCCGCTGCTGGACCCCTTCCTGATGCCGGAGCAGGCCTGGGGCCTGACGCCCTGGGACCGGGGCGACTGCGCCCGGCAGCTGGCGGAGCTGGATAACCTGGGCCTGTTCACCCCCCTGAGCGAAAAAACCACGCTGATGTTCCCGGGTAGCCTGGGCGGTGCCAACTGGGGCGGCGGGGCTATCACACCCGGCAGCGGTGTGCTGGTGCTGAACGTCAACGCTGCGCCCTTTACCGGGCGACTTGTGCCCAACGAACAAATAGACACCAGCCAGGACGGCAAGGACCACCCCACGGACGGCCAGCGCTTTGTGGTGCCCATGAAGGGCACGCCCTATACCGTGGAAATCAATGCCCTGGTCTCGCCCCTGGGCATTCCCTGCAACGCCCCGCCCTGGGGCAAGTTGGTGGCGGTGGACCTGGTGGCGGGCGAGATCCTGTGGGAGACGGCCCTGGGCTCGGTGCACGAGCTGGGCCCCTTCCCCCTGCCCTTCCACATCGACTGGGGTACGCCCAACCTGGGCGGCGGCATTGCCACCGCCGGGGGCCTGTTTTTTATTGCCGCCACCATGGACCGCCAGCTGCGGGCCTTCGACCTGGCCAGCGGCGAAACCCTGTGGCGCTATACCCTGCCGGTGGATGCCACCGCGACGCCGATGACCTACACCTACCGGGGCCGCCAGTACCTGGTGATCAACGCTGGCGGCCACTTCATGTTTAACCGCGAGGCGGGCGACTACCTGTACGCCTTCGCCCTGCCCGACAACCGTAAGGCGCCATGAAAAAGTTCCTGCTCACACTGGCAATCCTGGTTGCCGGCTCCGCCGCCTATGTGGCCACCCTGGACTCGCCGCTGAAAACCCTGGAGTCACTGGCCATACAGCACGCCGACAAGCTGCCCCTGGCCTACTTTGGCGAAAGACTCTTCAACGAGCACTGCGCCAGCTGCCACGACAACCCGCAGATGCACGCCCCCGGCCGCGAGGCCCTGGCGGGCTTTTCCCTGGACACGGTGATGGTGGCAATGAAGTTCGGCAAGATGCAGCCGATGGCTGCCCACCTGAGTGACATAGAGCGCGGGCTGGTGGCGATCTACCTCTCTGGCTCCGACAGCGAGGCCTTCAACTGGATAGCCTCGAACAGCTGCGACCGTCCGGTCAGCGACGACCAGACCATCTATGTCAGTAGCTGGGGCCAGGCGGAGGGCAACCGGCGCTTTGTCGATGCCGGTCGCAGCAACATCACCCGCGACAATGTCGACAGCCTGGAACTGGCCTGGGCCCTGGCCTTCCCCAAGGTCACCGACATGCGCTCACAGCCGGCCATTATCGGCGACAGCCTGTACTTCGGCGACAAGACCGGCCGCCTCTACGCCCTGGACCGCACCCGCGGCTGCCTGTTGGCGCACACCAAGGTGGCCAGCGGTATCCGCTCGGCAATTACCGCCATAGACCGGGACACCCTGGTGTTCGCCGACTCCATGGCGGTGGTGTACGCGGTTGACCGCCACAGCCTCGAGGTCCGGTGGAGCGCGGACATGCGCCTGTTCAGCACCTCCACCATCACCGGCTCGATCAGCCACCACGACGGCCGCCTGTTTGTGCCGATTTCCTCCTACGAGGTGGCCGCGGCGGGCAATCCCGAACACGTTTGCTGTGAATCCCACGGCGGGGTGATTGCCCTGGACGCCGCCAGCGGCGAGCGCCTGTGGACCTGGCACGCGACCGACGACGCGGTGCCCCGGGGCACGACCAGCGACAACAAACCCCTGCTGGGTCCCTCGGGCGCCTCGGTGTGGAGCACCCCCACCATCGACGTGGCCCGCAACCGGCTCTACGTGGGCACCGGGGAGAATCTCTCCCATCCCGCCACCGAGACCTCCGACGCAGTGGTCGCCCTGGATCTGGACAGCGGTGAGCAGCTGTGGGTATTCCAGGCCACGGCGGGCGACATCTGGAACGCGGCCTGCCTCAGCGGCGGCAGCAATTGCCCGGAAAACGCCGGCGGCGATTTCGATATCGGCGCCTCGGTGATTCACGCCCAACTCGCTGACGGCACCGAGCTGTTGCTGGTGGGACAGAAATCCGGCGATGCCATGGCCCTGGACATGGACGGCCAGCTGCTGTGGAAAACCCGGGTCAGCAACGCCGCCATCGGCCCCGACCTGCACCAGACCACCACCAACGGCGGCATCCACTGGGGCATGGCCCTGTCTGGCGAGCGCCTGCTGGTGCCCGCCGCCGACCCGGAACGGCCGCGCCCCGGCTACGACCCGCGCCCGGGCATTCACGCCCTGGATGTGCGCAGCGGCGACCCGCTCTGGTTCCAGGGCGTGGAGCGGGGTTGCTACCTGGCGGACGAGGACAAACCGCTGATCGGGCTGCAGAACATGCGCGCCGGCAAGAACCGGCCTCTGGAAGAACAGTACGCCTGCTCGTTCTACTACGGGCTGTCGGCGGCGGCCACCGCCACCGCCGAGCTGGTATTCAGCGGCGGGCTTAACGGCGTGCTCAGGGCTTATGACGTGATTAGCGGTGAGCAGCTCTGGCAAACCGCGACCGCCGTCGCGGTGGATACCGTGAACGGCGTCAGCGGCCACGGCGGCGCCATCGACGTGGACGGGCAGGTGCTGGCCGGGGACTGGCTCTACGTGCAGTCCGGCTATGCCATGTTCGGCCAGTTACCGGGCAACGTGTTGCTGGCTTACCGGCTGCCGGCGGACCGGCCACAGGCGGGCCTGTCCTCCTCTGGCGCCCCCGCCAGGGAATGACCTCGGGCACTCTATTCTGGTTGCCATCCCGCGCTGCCCGGTAGCGGGGCGCGGTCATCTCCCTCCTGCGTCCGTGGAACCCGTGCCGCATATCTGGCTGCCCCGCGACCTATCCCGTACACTGCGCATCATGGAAAATTTTGACGCCATCTACCAACGCGCCTGCGAACGCAAGGGCGGTGAGACTGCCCTGCAACGGCTGCTGCCGAAGGTGCGCAGCAGCCGGGCGCTGGCGGGTAGCAAAAATGACCGCTGGCTGGCCGAGATGACCCGCTGTATCTTCCAGGCGGGTTTTGTCTGGCGGGTGGTGGACAACAAATGGGACGACTTTGAGGACGTTTTCTTCGGCTTCCCGCCGGAAAAAATCCTCATGCTCAGCCCCGACCAGATCGACCGCTTCGCCCGGAACCCCCGCATCATCCGCAACCGGCAGAAAGTGCTCAGCATCCAGGCCAACGCCCAGTACATTCTCGACGTGAGCAGGGATCACGGCAGCTTTGGCAAGTTTGTCACCCGCTGGCCGCAGGAGGACCTGATCGGCCTGTTCCAGCACATGAAAAAAGGCGGTAGCCGACTGGGCGGCATGACCGGCCAGCGGGTGCTGCGCAATATGGGCAAGGATACCTTTGTGCTGACCATGGACGTGGTTCGCTGTTTGCGCCGGGCCGGTGTTGAGATCGGGGACAACCCCACCAGCCAGCGGGAGATGAGGCTGGTACAGACCGCTTTCAATACGTGGCATGAACAGTCTTCCCTGCCCTACAGCCACCTCAGCAGGACCTGCGCCTTCTCGCTGGAGTAGGTCCCCGGCGCAACTTCCATGAACGTCCATGCACCTGCGATCACTTTCCGGGGTTTGATCGCCCTGCCCTGAGCCTGCTTTGCTATCGCCCCATGGGAGCCATGGCCGGAAGGATTTTTACTCTGCTGCCAGCCCTGGCAAAAAGCACTGGCGCATCGGCTGCTACTGGCGACAAGGCCTGGCCATGACGGCCAGGAGCCAGGCCGGCCGCGAGGGGCCGGGGTGACGTATTCTGTGTTACTGCGCCACATCCAGTACCAGTTCCACCCGGCGGTTCCGGGCGCGGCCCTCGGCGGTGGCATTGCTGGCGATGGGGGAACCCTCACCGCGGCCGATGGCCACCAGCTGGTCAGCTGAAATGCCGTGTTCATTGATCAGCATATCCCGCACGGCATTGGCCCGGCGTTCTGACAGCCACTGGTTGTAGTTGTCTTCGCCGCTGGAGTCGGTATGTCCCTCAACAGTGGCGCGGATACCTGCATTATCGCGCAGGGCTTCAGCTGCCCGGGCAATTTCGTCGTCATAGGCTGATGAAATTACCGAGGAGTTAAACTCGAACTGTACGTCTACCTCCAGGGACACCATGTCTTCGCCCACGGTGCGATAGCGATCGCTGCCCGCCGCGAGGCCAGCCAGCGCTGCCGCCGAGGCCGCACTGGCGGCTGGGTCCGCACTGGCATTCAGGCGTGCGAACAGCGCGTCGCGATCAACCGAAGCCGGCAGGGGCGCGCCCTGGGGGCACAGGGCCTGGGCGTTCTCATCGTCGCCGTCTCGGGAGAAATCCAGATCCAGTTCAGCGATTTTTTCCGCGTTCAGCCCGTCCATGTCCATAGCCGCCAACAGCAGCCCCATATTGGCCAGGGTGCGCGCCTGGGCCGCTGCCAGGTCAGTTACCGCACTGGTGTGGGCCCGCTGGGTGTCGAAGTACTCGTTTTGTGAGTCCAGCAGGTCAAGCAGGGTGCGCTGGCCGATATCGAACTGGTCACGATAAGCGCGGCGGGTCTTGTCCTGGGCAATCAGGTTGCGTTGCAGCACTTCCACCTGGCGCTCCAGGGCTTCCACATCGTTGAAGGCAATAGTCACTTCCTGGCGCACATTGAGGCAGGCCTGCTTGCGCTCCTCGATAGCCGCGTTGTACAGGTTGTAGTACTCGCGCTTGCGGGCGCTGTCGGAGCCGCCGCGGAACAGGTTGTAGGACACCACCACTTCGATGGCCTCCTCGTCGAAACGACCGTCAATACCGTCGGTATCATGCTCTACCTCGTTGCGGTAGCGCAGGTCCAGGCGTGGCATCATCGGCGCATTGGTGGCGTTCAGGGACTCCTGGGAGGAACGCAGGTTCTCGATGGCGGCATTGATCACCGGGCTGCGCTGGTAGGCCATTTCCAGGGCAGTTTCCCGCAGCTCGGGAATCTCGCCGGCGGGCACCGAGGGCATGGCCAGGTTCTCGCCAGGCAGGCTACCCACTACCCGGTGGAAGCGGGTCATCACATCGTGCAGGTTGGTAATCTCGGTAACCAGGTTGGACTCGGCGAGGGCGACACGGGCGGCCGCCTGCTCCAGGTCCACGCCCTGGCTGACTCCGCCGCCGGTGCGCTCTTCAATTTTATCGTACACGTTCTTGTGTACGATGTAGTTATCCTCGGCGAATTTCACCAGGTTCTGGAACTTTACCGTATCCAGGTAGGCGACAGCGGCTTCCAGGGCGATCTCCTCGGAGGCGCGCTTGAAATCGTAGTAGCGTGACAGCTTGGCATAGCCCAGACTGGCGACCTGGTCACGGGTGGCGAAACCGTCGAACAACATCTGGGTGATGGTGAACCGGGTGGCGTCGCGGGAATAATCCCCCAGATCGATCAGCGGAGTCTCCCGCTCCTCCCGGCCCCACTCAGAGTACAGGTCCACGCTTGGCAGATAGCCGCCACGGGCACCGCGTTCAGCTTCGCGGGTAGCTTCGAAGTTATACCATTGCGAAACCACTCGGGGGTTGGTGAGAACACCCTGGGTTACCGCCGATTTGAAGTCTGTAACCGTATCCAGACCCACCGGGGCCTGGCTCTGGGCCTGCGCAAGCGTTGCTGAAATCCCCATGGCTGCCGCGATTGCAGTCAGCCCATTTTTTTTCCGTCCCATTGTGCTAATCCTTGTTGGCCTACCTCTAATTTCGCCACGCCACAGGCGCAACGACACTCACGTTCCATGTGGCCGCATTTCCACGGTGCCTACTATAAGCGATGTGTAGATTAATCCATGATTTTCCAAGGAAAACTATGAACCAAGTCACAGTTCAGACCACCTTGGTGGCCCAATCGGGATAATTGTTCCCTCAGTGCAGGTGGAAGTAGTCTACTATTGACGCTGGACCGACCAGCGGCGCCAGACGCGCCAGCTCAACAGCAGTAAAAATGACAATGATTACCGACTCGGGGCAGGGGCAGACGACACTATTCCTCCGGCACATTTTCCTGCTGGTATTCGTGTGTCTCACGTGCACAACCCTGGTCTGGGGCCAGCTCGACCTGCAGCGCATGCATACCCTGGCCCTGCAGCGCTATGGGCAGGATACCGCCAACCTGGTGGACGAGTGGTACGCCACTATCGAAAGCATGCGTGACATGTCCGATGCACAACAACTCGATACCGCCAACAAATTCTTCAACCGCCGTATTCGCTGGGTGCAGGACCCGGAGGCCTGGGGCCAGAAAGACTACTGGGCCACGCCGCTGGAAACCATGGGCAAGGGCATGGGGGACTGCGAGGACTTTGCCATCGCCAAGTACTCCATGCTGGTGCTGGCCGGCATGGACATCAACAAGCTGCGTATCACCTACGTCAAGGCGCAAATGGGCGGGCCCAACAGCCCGGTCCACGCCGCTCATATGGTGCTGGCCTACTACCCCTCCCCCACCGCCGTGCCCGAAATTCTCGACAATGTGATCACTGACATCTACCCGGCAAACAAGCGCACCGACCTGACGCCGGTCTACGGTTTCAACAGCCGGGGCCTGTGGGTGGGCGGCGCGGCAACGCCAGCGACCACCAACCCCGGTGCTAAACTGTCCCGCTGGCGCGACCTGCTGCAGCGCGCCGCTGCCGAGGGCATGGGTTAAGCGGAATAAGTAACGGAGCCTGAAATGACACTACACAAGAAACTCTGGCTGGCCATTATCGGGCTGCTGCTGCTGGTATTCAGCGGCAGCTTTCTGGTGACCACGCTATCCGCCAAGTCCTACCTGCAGCAGCAGATCTCGATGAAAAATGCCGACAACGCCGCGGCACTGGCCCTGTCATTGAGCCAGCAGGGGGCAGATGAAGTGCTGCTGGAGCTGACACTCTCGGCCCAGTTCGATACCGGATTCTATGAACTGATCGAGTTGCGTGCACCGGACGGCAAGCTGATGATTCTGCGCCAGGACGACCAGCCCACCAACGGTGCACCGGACTGGTTTATCAGTCTGTTCCCCATCAACGTGGAAGACGGTATCGCCAACGTGCAGGACGGCTGGCAACAGGTGGGGACACTCACCCTGCGCAGCCACTCCCGGTTTGCCTATGAGCGCCTGTGGCAGAGCACCCAGTTATTGCTGTTAATTTTCCTCGCAGCGATGCTGGTCTCCGGATTCGTCGGCGGCCAGGTGCTCAAGCGCATCCTCAAACCACTGGACGACGTGGTCGAACAGGCCCAGGCCATTGGCAAGCGCAAGTTCATCACCATTCCCGAACCCAGCACGCTGGAGTTCAGGCAGGTGGTAAGCGCCATGAACGAAATGTCCGGGCGCATCAAGCATGTGCTCAATGCCGAGGCCAAACGCCTGCAGAAGTGGCAGCGCGATGCCCACGTGGACAAGATTACCGGGCTCAACAACCGCGAACCCTTCATGAAGTCCGTCGAGGCGGCACTGGAAAGCGACGATGTCAACGCGACCGGCAGCCTGAGCCTGGTGAGAATCGCCGGCCTGGCGCAAATGAACCAGCTGTACGGCCGCGGCAATATGGACGGGGTGCTGAAAGAAATCGGCAAGGAACTCAACCGCATCGTCATGCAGCACAGCCGCTGGGCGGCATCGCGGCTGAACGGTTCCGACTTCGCCATCCTGGCGCCGCGGGCCATTGACCCTAAAGACGCAGCCAAACAAATGCAGGACAGCATCCGCGAGGTTCTGGTCAGCCACAGCATGGACAGTAAGGTGTTGCTGCCCACGGCAAGCACCATTTACCGCCACGGCGATACCATCAGCAGCATCATGACCCGTATCGACGGCGCCCTGCTGGCCAATGAGCGCGAGGGCGATTCAGCCATCAGCATCGCCTACGATGGCGACATCCAGATGCAACCGGTGCGCCAGCAAATGGACCAGTGGCGCAACGTGCTGGTGCAGTCTTTCCGCGAGCACAACTTTACCCTGGATTACTTCCCGGTGATCGGCCTGAAGCGGGAGTTGCTGCACTACGAGGCGCCCGCGCGCCTGAACTGGAAGGGTGAGAAGCTATCCGCCGGCCAGTTCCTGCCCTGGATTAACCGCCTGCAGCTGTCGCTGGAGCTGGACAAGGAGGTCGTCGACCTGGCGCTCAAGTCCATTGAAAGCAGCGGCCACCCTACCGCGGCAAACCTGTCGGTGGCGGCGGTGGTTGAACCCGGCTTCCTGAGCTGGATCAGCGAGCGCCTGACCACCAGAAGTGAAGCGGCAAAAAACCTGTGGCTGGAGATTCCCGAGGCCATGGCCTTCCGTCACCTGCCCGCCTTCAAACTGCTGTGCAACCGGGTCAAGTCCGCCGGGTGCCAGATAGGCATCGAGCACATGGGCCACCAGCTTTCCGAGCTGGGCAATATCAGCGACATCGGCGTCGACTACCTGAAGGTCGACGCCAGCTTCGTCCGCGACATCGACAACAACGTCGCCAACCAGACCCTGCTGCGCACCCTGTGTACCGTGGGTCATTCGATTGGCGTGAAGGTCTATGCAGAAGGCGTGCGCAGCGAAGAGGAATGGAAAACCCTGCAGGAACTGGGCGCCGATGGCGCGACCGGGCCGGGCATTTCGCTCCCTGAGTAACTCTTTCCCCCAGCGTCATTCCCTTTATCAGCTCATCCCCGCGAACGAGGTGAATTGCGCCAGAGGCGCAAGAGAAGGTGCCCTGGGGTACAAGGTGAATTGCGCTGTAAGCGCAAGAGAGGGTGCCCTGGGGTACAAGGTGAATTGCGCTGTAAGCGCAAGAGAGGGTGCCCTGGGGCAAGCCGGGATCCACTTATCTTGTGTTTGGCAAAGCCCCCTCAATCATCCCCAATCAAATCCAGCTTTCCGGCCATTTCCTCACGCAACTGCTGGCGGCGCATAATCTTCTGCTGGGCGGACTCGGGCAGCTCAGTAAATAGAATGATGCCTTTATCGATCAATAGCTCCACCAGGTCCTCGAGTACCCGGACAAAGTCCTGGTCGGTGGCATCCAGTGAATTGGCCGCCTGCTGGCTGGCCAGGAACCGGGCGATATCGGGCGAGTCGCCGGGCAGTTCTTCTTCAAAACCATCGGCCGCGATTGCACTCATGGCCACGACCAGCCCCTTGTCGTCACGCTTGATATAAGGCACTTCCTACCTCCATAAAAAAATCCCCGCCACCTCGCGATGACAGGGATTGATCATACTCCCAAACTTGGTCAGTCGGTAATCAACTGTCCGCTTTCCAACATATTCTGAATAACCATCGACAGTTCGTCGCTGCCGACCAGGTCTACGCCCTCCAGGGTAATGGTCTGGTCCACAGTAACGCCAGTGGTATTACCATTGACAAACTCACCGGCACTACTCACCTCAATCACCGTAGCGGCCCCATCGAAGGTCACATTGAGGTAGCTGGTCAGGTCCGCGCTCTCGGCCTCCTCGCCAACCAGCAGGTCGCGCAGATCGATGGCGTCTTCCCCGGAATCACCAAAGCCGGTGACGGACACATCGGTATCGGCGCCGCCATGCTCAGCCAGCGTGAAGACAAATACATCATCACCCTCAGAAGCAAGCAACTGCTCTACCTCGTCGACGTCCTCATCGGTAGACGCCAACAAGGGCTCCGCCTGGATATTCTGCTTAACCTCATTGTCAAGCATCTGGATAGCCGGGTCGGGGTTCTCGGCCACGTTGATCACAAGGCTGCCAGGCAAAGCCAGCGCATCGCCATCGGCGTCGGTAATGGCAAGATCGAGTGCAAAATCGACCTCCCCGGCAGAGCTCGGGAAAAGAGCCCCAAAATCGCCGAGCTTGAAGGTAGAGCCACTGACCCATTCGTACTCGACACTATCGAACAGCGGCGTTGAAGCCTCAGCCCCTGAAATCACCCCTACAGTAACACCCTGGGGTATACCGTTGACCAGCACTGAATGAGGGTCACTGAAATCAACCGTTACGCCAAACGCGGCAACTAACGCGATTCCGGCATAGTCAGACCGATATACCGTAACCGGGGCACCGCCATTTGAAATCACTACCGCGTCTATCGCCTGTTGTTCACTCGGCGAATTGGGATGTAATTGATCTCCATCGATATTCAGATTCGCATCAGATTCCGCGGTGTTGTATGCGCTGATCTTCACCGTCGTGGAGCCCGTCACCTTGGAAAAGGTAGCTTCTGCCCCGTTCACCAGTTGATGAGCGTTACCAACGCCATCACGATTAAAGGTATGGTCCTGGTTGGCCAGGGATGAATAGCCCTGGCCGCCATCGGTCGCCGCAGGATCGCTATTCAGGACATCGATATCCAGCAGGAAATCTACCCGAATTGCTTCAGTGTCGCCGACACTTTGACCATCAGATACACCGACAGTATTGGCTGACTCATTAATTGAGCCGCTCAAAACGCCGTTTTCAATCGGGGTCAGCAAAATGTCAGGGCTGAGGCTCTCGGTGGTGAAATACCCATAGGGTCCGTTACCACCCTTGAAATCGTATGCTTCATCACCGGAATTGAAAGAAACCTCCCCATCCAGTGGCTGTAAGAGCATAAAATCATATGTATCCGCGCCTGGCTCGGCCAGATTCAGGGTAACGGTAAAGACCTCGGTTCGGACACCACCATCGTCGGTGTAACCAGTGAGGACAGTGCCGTCAGCCGAAACATCTGCAAATACATCCAGGCCGCCCGACTGCAACGCTTGCGATCCACCCAGTTCATACAGTGGATCCCCATCGTTGTAGTCAAACTTGAGCGTGCCGCCCTGGTCGGCACCATAATTGTCGTCAATATCGGCGTCGTTCCCGCCAAGCAATCCATCTAAAGACACCCCGGCAGCAACTCCCTCGATGGGATCAACCTTATTAACCAGGCTGGCTGCATCGGGGGTTATCGCCGTCGGGCCGTCATCGAGAATGGCAATCGACAGGATCTCACTCGCCTGGATGCCGTCATCGTCAGTGGCATCGCCATCGCTGTCGGTCACCACCACGTTGAAGTCGTCGAAGATACCCTCCGCCGTGCTGTCGCCCGGGTTGGTCGGGTGGTCCAGGGTATTGTCCGCCAGGGTGTAGGCCCAGCGGTAGGTCGAGCCGTCGAACGTCACGTTCAGGGTGCCGTAGTCACCCACCACATCGATGCCGGTGACATTGTCCGCCGCTGTCACGTCAACGCCGTCAATCACCAGGGACTGCAGCGTGTCATTGCCGGTCGCGATGCTGAAGTCGCCCGACGTGGTCAGCAGCGCCGGATTCGGGTTGCTGCCATCGGCCAGGCCTTCCTCGTCCACCTGGCTGTCGACCACAGACACCGCTGGCACCGAGTCCGCAGCAACGTTCAAGGTCACCGTCGCCTCGGAGTAGTCGCCGTCCGCATCGGTGATCACATAGCTGAAGCTGTCGCCACCGGCGTAACCGGGGTCCGGGGTGTAGACGAACTTGTCGCCCACGATCTGCACGCTGCCGTTGCTTGGCGCCGTGCTGCCCAGGCTGACCGTGATGGCCTTGTCAGCACCCTCGGTGTCATTGGCCAGCACGGACGCAAAGCTGATGTCGGTGGCCGTGTCTTCACCGACCGAATACGCGCCATCGTCCACGGCCGAGGGGCCGTCATCGAGAATGGCAATCGACAGGATCTCACTCGCCTGGATGCCGTCATCGTCAGTGGCATCGCCATCGCTGTCGGTCACCACCACGTTGAAGTCGTCGAAGATACNGTCACCACCACGTTGAAGTCGTCGAAGATACCCTCCGCCGTGCTGTCGCCCGGGTTGGTCGGGTGGTCCAGGGTATTGTCCGCCAGGGTGTAGGCCCAGCGGTAGGTCGAGCCGTCGAACGTCACGTTCAGGGTGCCGTAGTCACCCACCACGTCGATGCCGGTGACATTGTCCGCCGCGGTCACGTCAACGCCGTCTATCACCAGGGACTGCAGCGTGTCGTTGCCGGTCGCGATGCCAAAGTCGCCCGACGTGGTCAGCAGCGCCGGGTTCGGGTTGCTGCCATCGGCCAGGCCTTCCTCGTCCACCTGGCTGTCGACCACAGACACCGTCGGCACCGAGTCTGCAGCAATATCCAGGTACACCGTCGCCGTGGACTGGTCGCCGTCCGCATCGGTAATGGTGTAGGAGAACTGGTCGTTGCCTTCCGCCCCCTGGTTCGGGGTGTAGCTCACCTGGCCTTCCACCGCATCCCAGACCGCAACACCTTTGCCCGCCTGGCTGCTGATCACCACGGAGCCCACCGCCGCCGGGCCATCCGCGCCAAAGGCGTCGTCATTGGCCAGCACATCGATCAGTACCGCAGCGGAATCCTCCGCAATCTCCATACGGTCATCGGTGGCGCCGTCGTCGTTGGCGA